>NZ_JBQVOH010000007.1:0-303945 GCF_052437035.1 Niveispirillum sp. | reverse complement strand
GCATAGCGCGGCTCATTCAGGCGCAGGTCGGTGGTCACCACCGCCGGCAGCTTCAACGACACAGTCTCCAGACCGCCATCGATCTCCCGCGTCACGGCAACCGCACCATCGCCCGGCACAACCTTGGACGCAAACGTGCCCTGGCCCCAGCCCAGCAATGCTGCCAGCGCCTGGCCCGTCTGGTTGCTGTCATCATCAATGGCCTGCTTGCCCAGAATCACCAGATCGGGCGCTTCCTTGGCCACCACGGCCCGCAGCAGCTTGGCCACCGCCAGCGGCTGCACCTCGGCATCGGTCTGCACCAGAACGCCGCGGTCGCCACCCATGGCCAGCGCGGTCCGGATCGTCTCCTGCGCCGCTGCCGGGCCGATGGACACGACCACGATCTCCGTCGCCTTGCCCGCTTCCTTCAACCGCACGGCTTCTTCAACCGCGATCTCGTCAAACGGGTTCATCGACATCTTAACATTCGCAAGCTCGACACCGCTTCCGTCGGGCTTAACGCGGATCTTGACGTTGTAGTCAACGACACGCTTAACGGCGACTAGGAGTTTCATTGGCGATCCCCTCGCATGATAGCCGGCGGTGGATGGTCCCCGCCTGTTCACCCTGGCATTCAGCCATTCATTCGAACCTGGGCCTTAAGATTGGGCAATCAACGCCTGCCGTCCAGCCCCGTTAATCGCGGCGGACCTTAGGATTGCTGCGCTGCACATGTCAATAGTGTGCGTCCGGTAACGTAAAAACGTAATTTCGTTACCAGTGGCGCGCCATTGACCGGCCAATCATCTTCCCTTTACGTAATGGGAAGATACCAGCCGCGCGGCGGATTTCAAGGGGGTTTTGCGCAGGTTCAGGGCATTCAGCCCGGCGTTTCGCCGCGCGTCAGGCCCGGCACCCACAGCACGTCGGCGGCCCCCTTGTCATTGACCCAACGGCCAAGAACAAACAGATGATCCGACAGGCGGTTGATATATTTCAGGGCCGGTGCGCCGACATTCTCGGTCAGGGCCAGCTCGGTCATTTCCCGCTCTGCCCGCCGCGCCACGGTGCGAGCCTGATGCAGGTAGGCGGCGGCGGGGCGGCCACCGGGCAGGATGAAGCTGTTCAGCGGCGCCAGCTCAGCATTCATGCGGTCGATCTCCGCCTCCAGCCGGTCGACCTGGATATCGACGATGCGGAGCGGCGGATAGGGCGGGTTCTCCATCTCCGGCGTGCAGAGATCGGCGCCCAGATCGAACAGGTCGTTCTGGATACGGCCCAGCATGGCATCGGCATCGGCCAGGATCGGGTCATCCTTGACCGCCCCCGTATGCAGGCGCGCCAGCCCCAGGATGGCATTCGCCTCGTCCACGGTGCCATAGGCGGCGACGCGCAGCGCGTGTTTGGCCACGCGGGAACCATCGCCCAGCGACGTCTGTCCCTTGTCGCCGCCACGGGTATAGATGCGGGTCAGGCGGACCATGGCGCTACCTGCTGTCTGGGATTGTGTCAGGAGGCCATGAAGGCCAGGGCGAACAGCACGACAGCCGCCACCTGCAGCCGGATGCGCCACCACATCAGCTTGTTGCCGTATTTGGCGTTGAATTCGCCGCCGCGCGCCATGGCGAAAAGCCCGATCACCAGCACAGCCAGCGTGGCGATCATGGCCAGAACCATGAGGAAGATCATGAAACCGCTCATGCCCAACCATATAGCGCGGTATGGCGCCGCCGCCCAGGGGCAATGCGGAACAATTCATCGCACCCTTGGATGGGACTCACCGTCGCCTTTCTGATATGAGACGCCACGGCACCGCAGCCGGAAGAGCATATGTCCCGATCCTCCCCCCGCCAGGCCGGCATCCCCTTCATCATGATCACCGTCCTTCTGGACGTGTTGACCTTCAGCCTGACAATCCCGGTCTTTCCATCGCTGATCCGTCAGTTCGCGGTCAGCGAGGCGTCGGCAGCCTGGTGGATGGGGGCGATGATCGCCGCCTTTTCCATCATGCAGTTCCTGTTCGCGCCTGTGCTGGGTGCGCTGTCGGACCGGTTCGGGCGGCGCAAGGTGATCCTGGCCTCCATCGCGGGCATGGCGATAGACCAGCTGTTCATGGCGTTTGCACCAGGTCTGGTCTGGCTGCTGGTGGGGCGGATGGTGGCGGGGCTGACGGCAGCCAATGTGACGGCGGCCAATGCCTATATCGCCGATATCAGTGGGCCACAGGACCGGGCCAAGAATTTCGGCATGATGGGCGCGGCCTTTGGCGTCGGCTTCATCACGGGCCCGGCACTGGGCGGCATATTGGCAGAGGTCAACCTGCATTTGCCCTTCATGATGGCGGCCGGTCTGGCGGGTCTGAACTTCCTTTACGGATTGCTGGTCCTGCCCGAGTCGCTGGCCCCTGCCAACCGCCGCGCCTTCAGCCTGGCCCGCGCCAATCCCGTCGGGTCGCTGCGGGCACTGGCCATGCATCCCGCCGTCCTGGGCCTGGCCGCCAGCCGCACCTGCATGGTGCTGGCCATGGGCGTGATGCAGATGGTCTGGGTGCTGTACACGACCAAGCGTTTCGGGTGGAGCGAGCTGGATAACGGCCTGTCGCTGGCCGCCGTGGGCCTGACCACGGTGCTGGTGCAGGGCGTGCTGATCGACCGGATCGTGAAAAAGCTGGGGGAGCCGCGCACGGCCCTGCTGGGCATCAGCCTGGAATCCACCGCCTATATCGGTTATGGCGCGGCCAACAGCGCCACGGCCTTCGCCGCCTTCATCCCCGTCCATTCGATGAGCGGGATCAGTTCGCCGGCGATCCAGAGCATCGTGGCGCGCAGCGTGGGGGCCGATGAACAGGGTTCTGTCCAGGGGGCCTTTGCCAGCATGCAGAGCCTGACCTTCATCCTGGCCCCCCTGATCGGGGCCGAACTGTTCGAACATTTCACGGCGGAGGGGGCCACGATCCCCATCCCCGGCATGCCCTTCTATTTCGGGGCCGCCATGCTGGCCCTGGCCGGGCTGGTCGCCGCCTGGGCCATGCGGCGCGTGCCGGCCCCCAAACACGCTGACCCGGTGACGGAGGCCGCCTGATGGTTGATCCTGCCCTGACACAAGGCTTCCTGCGTCATATCCGGGCCTGCAACCGCCACGACCTGTCGGGCTTCCGGCCCTTCTCCATCGCCGGTGTCACGGTGGGGCAGGTGCGGATTGGCTTCATGGAACGGCTGCTGGCCCTGGGCCTGCCCTTCATCCCCGATGCGGGCGGGATCAGCCTGCATCCCGGCCTGACCGATGCGCCGTCGCGCACGCGGGCGGTGGCCGCCGCCCTGGACCGGCTGGTTGCGGAAGGGACCATCCCGAAACTGCGCCGGGAAATGTACACAGTCTCCGGTGGCTGGGGCCATCCCGCCCTGATGGAGCTGGACCGCGCGGCCATCCCGTTCTTCGGGGTCACGGCCTATGGCCTGCACGTCAACGGCTTCGTGCGCAAGCCGGATGGCATCCACCTGTGGGTGGGCAAGCGCGCCATGGACCGGGGCGTCGCGCCGGGCCAGTACGATAATCTGGTGGCGGGCGGACAGCCGGCGGGGTTGAGCCTGTCCGACAATCTGATCAAGGAAGCCTGGGAAGAGGCGGGGCTTTCGGCGGAACAGGCGCTGCGCGCGGTTCCGGTAGGGGCCATCACCTATCTGATGGAACAGGACAAGGGGCTGAAGCCTGATGTCCTGTTTCTGTATGATCTGGAACTGCCGCCCGACTTCGTGCCTCGCAACACCGATGGCGAGGTGGAACGGTTCGAGCTGTGGCCCGTCGCCCGCGTGGCGCAAAGCGTGCGCGACAGCGACGATTGGAAATTCAACGTCAACCTGACGGTGATCGATTTCCTGATCCGCCATGGCTGGCTGACGCCCGACCATCCCGAATATCTGGATCTTTGTCGCGGGTTAAGGCGGTAATGCCTGTCGCATGCGCTGGCCCTTATGCGACCTACGGCTATTCGTAGGTCGCATAAGGGCCAGCGCATGCGACGATGCCGATCAAAGCCCCTTGGACGCCACTAACTCAGCCAGATTGACCTCCGACCGCGCACCGTAATGGGTGATGATCTCACCCGCACAGATGGCACCCAGGCGCGCGCAGTCGGACGGGCTGCGGCCCTGGGTGTAGCCATAGAGGAAGCCGGCGGCGAACAGGTCGCCCGCGCCCGTGGTGTCCACGACCTGGGACACTTTCTCGGCGGGAACCGAATAGGTCTCCCCACCCACCAGGACGGTCGCCCCCTGCTCACCCCGCGTCAGGACGGCCACTTCCACATGTTTGCGCGCCTCGGCCGCGGCACTGTCGAAATCGCCACCGAACAGGGCGACGATCTCGCTCTCATTCGCGAACAGGATGTCGACATGGTTCTTCACCAGATCGCGGAAACTGTCCAGGTGACGGTTCACGCAGAACGGGTCGGACAGTGACAAAGCCACCTTCTGCCCCGCCTCATGCGCCAGGGCGGCTGCCTTCAGGAAGGCCTGCTTGGCCGCCGGCGGGTCCCACAGATAGCCCTCCATGTAAACGACCTTCGAGGATTTGATCACCGCCGGATCGATATCGTCGGGCGTCAGGTCCAGGCAGGCACCCAGGAAGGTGTTCATGGTGCGGTGCCCGTCGGGCGTCACCAGGATCAGGCAGGAGCCCGTGGGCTTGCCGTCGGTCAGGTCGGGCGTGTCGAACACCACGCCGGCGGCGCGGATGTCATGGCGATAGACCTTGCCCAGCTGATCATGGGCAACCTTGCCCACGAACACGCCCTTGCCGCCCAGCGACGCCAGGGCCGCCATGGTGTTGCCCGCAGACCCGCCCGACATTTCCAGACCCGGACCCATCTTGGCATACAGCGCATCAGCCTCTTCGGCGCTGATCAGGCGCATGGCGTTCTTCACCAGGCCATTGGCGGTCAAAAACTCTTCGTCGGCCTTGGCGATCACGTCCACGATCGCGTTACCCAGACCCACCACATCATAAACAGCCGCCACGAATGGCCTCCACAAAACGATCAGAATTGGCGCGGAGTATAGGCAGACCGCGTCTTGCGGCAAGTGCCCATGCATCCCCATATGGATGGTGCTGGTGCATAGGTGCGGGTGATTGGGGAGTCTATAACATGATCCGGGAATTGTCGCGCGCTGTAGGGCAATTGCCCGACCCCGCCTTTACCCGCGTCCTGATCTTCGCCGCCCTTGGTACGATTGCGCTGTTTACGGTCCTGCTGACCGGGTTCGGCTGGCTTTTGACCCATACATCCCTGTTCGATATCGGCTGGGTGGAAACGGGTATCGACCTGCTGGGCGGGGTGGCGGGGCTGGTGCTGGCCTGGCTGATGTTTCCCGCCGTGATGGTCGTCGTTTCCTCCACCATGCTGGATGGGATCGTCGATGCCGTGGAACGCCGCCATTACCCGCATCTGCCCCCACCGCGGCGCATCCCCGTCTGGCGCTCCGTGCTGGAAGGGCTGAAGTTCTTAGGCCTGGTGGTGCTGGTCAACCTGCTGGCCCTGCCCTTCTATTTCGTGCCCGTGGTCAACCTGTTCGTCTGGTTCCTGGTGAACGGTTACCTGATTGGGCGGGAATATTTCGAGCTGGTGGCCGTCCGCCGGCTTACCCCGATGGGGGTGAAATTTCTGCGCAGCGAGCGGCGGATGGGACTTTTTGCGGCGGGCGTCATTATCGCCTTTCTTTCGTCGCTTCCACTCGTCAATCTGCTGGTGCCCGTGCTGGCGGCGGCGTTCATGGCCCATCTTGTCGAAGGGATGCGGCGTGATCTTCCGGTTGCAGCATCTGTGTGAACCCCGCCTTTAGCCGATGAGATACAGGGGGCAAGACAACATGTTCCGACGCCAGAGACCGCCCGTGGCCCCGGCCACGCCCACCCCGCCCGAACCGCCGGTGCCGCCCGCACCGCCGACCGATGCGGGTGGGAGCGCTGCCGGATTCCGCCCGGCGGAGCCGGCGGCGGCCACTCCTTCCGCCATTGTTGAACCCAGCACCGATACCGGTTCCGAAACCAGCCCGAGGACGACGATGAACACGCCTTTCTCCACCCCGCCCGGCGGCCCGCTTTCTTCTGCCGCCCCGTCGCTGAAGACGGAGATCCCGCGCCGCGTCGTCGATATTCCCAACAGCCCGCCCAAGCGTGTCGCCCCCACCGGCGTGGAAGGCAACAGCCCCGCCACGGCGGAGATGCGCAAGCTGATCGTGGGCCGCGATATCAGCCTGTCGGGTGAGATCGCCGCCTGCGACGTGCTGGTCGTCGAAGGCACCGTTGAGGCCAAGCTGCGCGACGGCCATGTCGTGGAGATCACCGATACCGGTCTGTTCAAGGGCTCGGTGGAGATTGACGAGGCCGATATCGGTGGCCGCTTCGAAGGCGACATCACGGTGCGCGGCACCCTGAAGGTCCGCTCCACAGGCCGCATCACGGGCAATATCCGCTACGGCACGCTGGAAGTGGAAAATGGCGGACAGCTGTCGGGCACCATCCAGGTGCTGGGCGTCGATGCCGCAGTACCCGCACCCAAGGCCGCCGCCCCGGCCCCGCAGCCGGCCCCGGTACAGGTCGCCGCCGCCCCGGTGGCCGACGCCGAGGACGAGGAAGCGGTGGGCTGATACCCTCCCCTCCCTCCTTGTTGATGAGAACCCCGCCGGTGCCGCCGGCGGGGTTTTTCATGTGGCAGGGACAATTCAGGGACTTGGCGGGAGACATTGCGATGTTGTTCGCTGAACGGGCTATCGCCTGCCGGAGCGTGCCCGCATGACCCCGCCCTTTCTGTTCACCCCCGCGAGCGCCATGGCCGCCATCGCGGGCCGGACCGGTATTCAGCGGTTCGAGTACATGATCCGCCATGGCAGCATGAAGGCCGGGCTCTATGCCCCGCAGAACCGGGACGAGCAGGGACCGCATAAGCAGGATGAGCTGTATGTTGTCGTTACCGGCACCGGCACCTTCGAAAAGGCGGGGCAGACACAGGCTTTTGGCCCCGGCGATCTGATCTTTGTAGAAGCCGGGGTGGAACACCGGTTCACCGGCTTCAGCAATGATTTCACCTGCTGGGCCATTTTCTGGGGTCCCGACGGCGGCGAGGCTTGAGGTCCTTCACATGCCTGCCTTGCCCGGATCGCTGATCAAGGGGCTTGCATCCGCGCCCGCTTTTGTCCATAAAGCCGCCCACCGCGACGGTCACCCAGACGCCGCGTACAAGTTTCGGGGCCATAGCTCAGCTGGGAGAGCGCTACAATGGCATTGTAGAGGTCAGCGGTTCGATCCCGCTTGGCTCCACCAAGATCAAAGGCCCTGCCGGCAACGGCGGGGCCTTTGTCGTTTCGGCCCCAATCCCCTTGCGCCCGCCCTTCCCGAAAGGGAAACTGCCCCGCGATCATAAGGACAAGCGGGGGGTATCTTGGCACGCAGGCGTAATGGACGGCGGTCGGGGTTCGGGATTGGCCGGGTGCTGGGCTATGGGGTAGCGGGGATCGGCGGGGCGCTGGTGCTGGCTGCCGGGGCCTTTGCGGTCAATCTGGCGGTCTCCAAACCCACGCTGGAGGGATCGCTGCCGCTGAAGGGGCTGACGGCGCCTGTTGCCATTACGCGTGATGCCGGCGGCGTGCCGACCCTGGAGGGGGCAAGCCGGGCCGATCTGGCCCGCGCGCTGGGCTTTCTGCATGCCCAGGAACGCTATTTCCAGATGGACCTGATCCGCCGGTCGGCGTCGGGGGAATTGTCGGGCCTGCTGGGTCCCATCGGGCCGGTGCTGGAGATCGACCGGGCGCGGCGCATCCATCGTCTGCGCCACCGGGCCGAACAGGTGGTGACCAACCTGCCCGCCGTTCAGAAGGCGATGATCGCCGCCTATACCGACGGGGTGAACCAGGGTCTGGCCGGCCTGACGGGCCGCCCCTTCGAATATAGCCTGCTGTTCGCATCCCCCCGGCCCTGGGTGGCGGAGGATACGATCCTGGCCGCCTATGCCATGTATCTGGATTTGCAGGATGAGGACGCGCTGACCGACCGTATCCGCGCCCAGAACCTGCAAAGGCTGGGGCCGGAAATGATGGATTTCCTCTATCCGCGCGGCACCCCGCTCGACGCGGCCATCGACGGTTCCGTCATGCCGGAACCGGCCCTGCCCAGCGCCATCCCCATGCAGGGGCGCAAGGCGGCTCTGGTCGACCCCGATCCCGGCCCCACCATCGGCAGCAATGCCTGGGGCGTGGGCGGGGCGCTGACGGCGAGCGGCGCGGCCCTGGTGGCCGATGATATGCATCTGGGCATCGCCGTTCCCGGCACCTGGTACCGCGCCCGCCTGCGCATCACCGCCGGCCCTGAGGCCATGGACGCGACCGGCGTCACCCTGCCAGGCACACCGGCCCTCGTGGCCGGCAGCAATGGCAAGGTCGCCTGGGGCTACACCAATTCCTATATCGATACCGCCGATGCCGTGATGCTGGACCCCGTGCCCGGTACACCGGGCCGGTATCAGACGCCCGACGGGCCCAAGGACCTGATTCGCACCACGGAGAAAATCTGCCCGGCCTGGGGCGACTGCCAGGATCTGGTGGTGGAGGAAAGCATCTGGGGTCCGGTGGTAGAAACCCTGCCGGATGGCACGAAAATCGCCGTCCGCTGGACCGCGCATGAGGCCGACGGCATCAACCTGACGGGCCTGCTGGGCCTGGAACGCGCCGACAGCGTCGATGCCGCCATCGCCATTGCCCATGCCGCGCGCCAGCCGCAGCAGAACCTTGTCGTGGGCGACACCGCCGGCAATATCGCCTGGACCATCATCGGGTCGGTGCCGGCCCGGTTCGGCATGGATGGCAGCCTTCCCGCCAGCTGGGCCGATGGCACGCGCGGCTGGAACGGCATGCTGCCGCCCGATCAGGTGCCGACCATCCGCAATCCCGACCATCACCGCATCTGGACCGCCAATGCCCGCATCGTGGGCGGCGAGGCCTATGCCAGGCTGGGCGATGGCGGCTACGATATGGGCGGACGCCAGGGGCAGATCCGTGACGGTCTGTTCGCGCGCGACCGCTTCACCCCCGCCGACATGCTGTCCATCCAGCTGGATGATCGCGCCCTGGTTCTGTCCTTCTGGCAGGAGCAGATGCTGGCCGCCCTGAATGCCCGACAGGGTGACGCGCGGCTGGCCTCCCTGACGGGACCGGTGCGCGACTGGGGTGCACGGGCGGCGGTGGACTCTGTCGGCTACCGTCTGGTCCGCGCCTTCCGCCTCGCCTTCTCTCAAAAACTGTACAGCGCCTATCTGGGGCTCGACGGCACGCCGCCGCGCAACCGCACCACCGCCCAGCAGGAAGGCCCCCTGCGCCGCCTGCTGACCGAAAAGCCCGAAGCCCTGGTACCGCCCGGATACAAGGATTGGGAGGCGCTGATCGATGCCGCCCTGGCCGAGGTCGCCGATCAGGTGGACAAGGCAGAGGGGGTTTCCGCCTTTACCTGGGGTGCCCGCAATGTCGCGGAGGTGCGCCACCCCCTCACCCGCATCCTGCCGCCCGTCGGCTGGCTGACCGATCCGCCCGAGCAAGGCCTGCCGGGCGACAGCATGATGCCGCGCGTGCAGGGGCCGGGCTTTGGCGCCAGCCAGCGCTTCGCCGTGTCGCCCGGGCGCGAGGGCGAAGGCTATTTCCACATGCCCGGCAGCCAGAGCGGCCACCCGCTGTCACCCTATTACCTGACCGGTCATCAGGACTGGGCGGAGGGCAAGCCGACCCCGTTTCTGCCGGGTGCCGCACGCTGGACCCTGACCCTGCAGCCGGGCGCATGATGGAAAGTTTACTTTCCATGTAAAGCACCCTTGACAGGCCAATTTCCCTCCGTCATATGGAAAGCACGCTTTACATATGACGGAGGGAATCATGACCAACGCACGACGCTATGTGTTTGAATTGCTGGCCAGCATCACGGCCTATGCCATCGTTCTGATCGGGGTGAACAAGGCGGCGCAATGGGGCTGGGTGCCGGACGCATTGTCGGTTCCGGTCGCCTTGCTGCCCATGCTGCCGGGGGTGGCAACGGTGTGGGTGATCATGCGCTATATCCGCCGCCTGGATGAGATGCAGCGCCGCATGCAGTTCGAGGGACTGGCCTTCGGCTTTGCCATGACGGCGCTGATCACCTTCTCCTACGGCTTCCTAGAGGGTCAGGGCTGGCCGAAACTGTCGATGTTCACGGTGCTGCCGCTGATGCATGTGATGTGGGTTCTGGGCTATGTCCTGGCCTGCCGCCGCTATCGCTGAAGGGGGCCGGACATGAAGAACCGATTGAAGGATCTGCGCGCCGAACGCGGCTGGTCCCAGGGGGATCTGGCGGACAAGCTGGCCGTATCGCGCCAGACGGTGAACGCCCTGGAAAATGGCCGCTATGACCCCAGCCTGCCCCTGGCCTTCGCCATCGCCCGCCTGTTTGAACAGCCCATTGAGGCGATCTTCCAGGAGGATTGATACCAAATCCCGGTGAGTAGAACTCATCGGGATTTGGTTCGGCGGCGACTGCCGCCGCGCGGCCCATGCCGCGTGAGCCAAGCCGCCGGATGGCGGCGCCCGGCGCCTGAGGGAAAACATCACACACAAAAGCCCCGGCGGTTGGTCCGCCGGGGCATTCGTGCGTTCGGGACGTCGGGGTGGGGCGCATTTTCCCAACGCCCTGCCCGCCTTTACGGGGTCTTGGTGGTCTTCACGTCGGCGCTGGCCTTGGCATCGGCCTGCACAGCGGCCTTCACCGCCGGTTCCGGCGTCACGGCGGGGGCCGGCTGGCCTTGCGTGGGCTTGGTCTCCGGCTTGGTGTCGGTCTTGGCGATGGCCGCGTCCTTGGCCGCATCGGCCTTGCCGGCCAGGGCGACGGGGGTGGCCGTGGCCTGCGCCGCGCCGGTCTGTGCGGCGCTGGTGACGCCATCCTTGGCCTGGGTGGCCGTACCCGCCACGCTGTCCTTCACGGCGCTGCCGGTGGCGGCGGCCTGGCTGGCGGTGCTGGTCACGGTGCCGGTGGCAGCATCCTTGGCGGTGCCCACCTCCGTCGTGGCCTTGCCCGTTGTGGCGGTGCCGGTTTCCTTGGCCTTGGCGGCGGCGCGTTCGGCGCGGGTCGTGGCGGTCTGGTGCAGATGGCTGCCGGTGCCGCGGACGCTGTCCAGCGTGGAGGCGCCGTTGAGGCCGCCCTGGACCCCGGCGGTGCCGCCCAGCGTGGCACCGGCCACGCCGCCCACGGTTCCGCCCAGACCAGCAGCACCATTGCCGCCACCCACCAGCTGTGCCTGCGCGGCGCCGGTCAGCAGGGCCACGGTCAGACCGGTCATCAGCATCACCTTGCTACGCATTCTATCCTCCGCGTTTCATTCCGTTGGGGGCTGTCACCGTCGGCTCCATCGTCCCCCGACATCCTCATAAAACCGCGTCCGCATGGCGGATGCTGGACCGACAAGGGGCGGAGTACGGGAATTTCCAGGACATTTCCGCGTCATCTCGGGCGCGGTCCCGCCATAATCCGGCAGCCCGCGCCACGATCCGGTCACGAACCCTTTCCCCCTGGATAAATTGATATTGATTCTCACCCGCATTCTGAATATGGATATTGCGAGTGGTTCGCAATTGTAGTTGGGAGTGTGGGATTGTGACTTGCCGGAATATGACGGCCTTGCCTCTGGTTCTGTTGGCCCTGGCCGCCCCTGTGGGCGCGCAGGATGTGCAGGTGGCTGACGCTGCGGATATGCAGGTCAGTGAGATCACGGTGATCGCCACCCGCACGCCCAAGGAAACGGTGGAGGCTCCGGCCACTGTCAGCGTGATCGGCGCCGAGAAGGTGAGGGACCGGCTGGTCACCGATATCAAGGACCTGATCCGGCATGAACCCGGCGTCTCTGTCCGATCCTCCCCCACCCGTTTCACCGCCGCCGGCGCCAATACGGGCCGCGATGGCAACAGCGGGTTCAATATCCGGGGGCTGGAGGGCAACCGCGTCCTGATCCAGACCGATGGCATCCGCGCGCCCGACGCCTTTGCCTTTGGCGGGCAATCGGTGGGGCGCGGCGATTATGTCGATCTGGACCTGCTGAAATCGGTGGAAATCCTGCGCGGCCCCGCATCGGCCCTGTATGGCTCCGATGGTCTTGCCGGTGCCGTCAGCTTCGTCACCAAGGACCCGGTCGATTTCATCCAGGGCGGCAAGGCCTATGGCGGAGAGGTGAAGGCCGGTTACAGCGAGGCAGATCGCGGCTGGGGCAAGGGCATGGTCCTGGCCGGCAAGGCGGGCGACTGGTCGGCCATGCTGGCCTATAACCGCCGCGACACGCACGAGACGGAGAATAAGGGCGCGATCAAGACCGCCAACAGCACCCGCACCGCGCCCAATCCGCAGGACATTGCCGATAACTCGGCCCTGGCCAAGCTGGTCTGGCAGCCGACGAGCGAACATACACTGCGCCTGACCTATGAGCTGTTTGACCATGATATGGAGGCCGATGTCCTGACGGCCATCGCCGTACCGCCCCTTGCATCGACCAGCGTCATCGGTCTGAAGGCCCATGACACGGTGCGCCGCGACCGGGTCAGCCTGGATCACCGCTATGATCCCGCCGATGGCGGCGTCATCGACAGCCTGCACTGGACGCTGTACCGCCAGGACAGCGACACGCGCCAATATTCCGCCGAAGACCGCAACACCGCCGCCGACCGCCTGCGCATCAATACGTTCGACAACAAGGTCACGGGCCTGAATGTCGATGCCAGCACGCAGATCAAGGGCGATGGCATCGACCATCTGCTGGTCTATGGCGGTGATTTCTCCCTGACCAGACAGCTGGGCACGCGCGACGGCACCGTGCCCCCGGCGGGGGAGACCTATCCCACCCGCGCCTTCCCCAGCACCGACCATACGCTGGCCGGCCTGTTCATCCAGGATGAGGTAACGTTGCTGGGCGGGTCGCTGTCGCTCTACCCCGCCATCCGCTATGATTATTACAAGATCGATCCCAAGACCGATCCGCTGTTCGTGGGCACGGCCACGGGGCAGAGCGATGATCATTTCTCCCCCAAATTCGCAGCCCTCTATTGGCTGAACGACCATGCCGGCCTGTTCGCGAACTATGCGGAGGGGTTCAAGGCCCCCGCCCCGGCGCAGGTGAATAACGGCTTCGCCAACCCTTTGCAGAATTACCGCTCCATCTCCAACCCCGATCTGAAACCGGAAAGCAGCCGCACCGTCGAACTGGGCCTGCGTCTGCGCGGGGATGACTGGCAGGCGGCCCTGACCGGGTTCAAGGGCTGGTATGATGATTTCATCGAACAGGTGCTGGTGTCGGGCAATTTCACGGCCGCCAGCCCCGCCACCTACCAATATGTGAACCTGAACAAGGTGACGATCCGGGGGCTGGAGGCCAAGGCCAACTGGGATATCGGCCAGGGTTTCGGCCTGATCGGCGGTGCCGCCTATGCCAAGGGTGATCAGGAAACCGCCGGCGTTAAGCGCCCGCTGGACAGTATCGACCCCGTCAAACTGACATTGGGCGTCAGCTGGGAGGAACCGACCGAGGGGCGTTTCGGTGGCGATATCAGCGCCATCTATTCCGCGAAGAAATCCACGGGCCGCATCGGCAGCACCTGCACCGGCGGCTGTTTCGCGCCCGGCGATTTCATCGTGCTGGACGCGACCGCCCGCTGGCGCGTGACGGATTTCGCGACCCTGCGCGCCGGCCTCTTCAACATCACCGACCGGAAATACTGGTGGTGGAGCGATGTGCGCGGCCTGTCCGCCGGCTCCGCCATCCGCGACAGCTATACCCAGCCCGGCCGCAATCTCAGCGCCTCGCTCACCGTCAGCTTCTAAGGAACCCCCGATGAACATATCCCTGAAAGCCGGTCTGACGGCTCTGGCCCTGCTGGCCGCCCTGCCCGCCACGGCCCAGGTCGATTGCGGCAAGCCCGACTGCACCGCCTTCAATGCCGACCGCGCCGCCATCCTGGCCATGGCCGGCACCTATCGTGTGAAGTTCGACTTCAAGGAGACGGTGGCCATAGCCCCCGGTTATGAACCGATCGAGCCCAAGCGCAGCGGCGGGTTTGAGGCGGTGCGCGTGATCGAGGATACGGGCCGCACCATCCGCTTGCAGCATCTGCTGGTGGTCAAGGATGAGGAGGATAAACCCTTCGTCATCAAGCATTGGCGCCAGGACTGGACTTATGAGCCGGAAACCGTCCTGACCTATGAAGGCCCCGACCAGTGGAAGCTGACGCCCGTGCCCGCCGCACAGCGCACCGACGCCTGGGCCCAGACCGTCTGGCAGACCGATGACAGCCCGCGCTATGGCGGGGTGGGCCAGTGGAAGCATGATCGCGGCGAACATCGCTGGATCAGCGGGGAGACGGGCCGCCCCCTGGCGCGGCGCGATGCCGTGCGCAAGCCGGTCTATGACCGTTACTATGGCACCAACCGCCATGCCCTGACGCATCAGGGCTGGGTGCATGAACAGGACAATGCCAAGGCCGGGATGCGCGATGGCAAGCTGACCACCATCGTGCATGAGGTGGTGTTGAACAGCTACGTCCCGTCCACCGAATTCGAGTTCCAGGCGGCGGACGATTACATGGCCAGGACCGCCACCTTCTGGGCCGCCGTGCGCAAGGCCTGGGACGATACCGCCGCCCAGAAGGGTGGCATCCATCTGGTGCAGGAGGCGGAAAACGGCTCCAGCACGGGCAAGCAGCTCATGGAACTCGCCGGCAAGGTGGCGAAGGGAGAGATGGGAACGGCGGATGCCGTATCCCAGGCCCGCCACCTGATCACCGGCGCCACAGGACCGGCCACCGCCATGGCCGGCGCGTCGCGGGGGTGACGCGCATCCGGGGGCCGGCGGTATTGCGCGCCGACCCCCGGATGGAATGCGAAAGGGACGGACCAGCGGGGGTTGGTCCGTCCCTTTTGTATTTTTGGGCCACTGACCCACCGACCAAGGGGCACCATGCCCCTTGGAGGCCAGCGACCGCTGGCCCGCGGGCCCATGCCCGCGCAAGCCAAGGCGGCGGATGCCGCCGCCCGGCGCTTGAGGGAACGTGATGCTAAAGCGCCAGCGCCGCTTCCTTCGCCGCGATCTGGGCAGCGTATTCGGCAGCAAGCAGCTTGCTCTGCTCCAGTTGCCCCGCACGCTGGGCGGCGCTGGGCCGCTGGCTTTCGCTTTTCAGCTGGCCACAGGCGGCCAGGATATCGTCGCCACGCGGGCGGCGGATGGGGCTGGCATAGCCGGCCGCGTTCACATAATCGCTGAATTTCTCGATCTGGTCCCAGTCGCTGCGCTCGAACGGCGAGCCGGGCCAGGGATTGAAGGGGATCAGGTTGATCTTGGACGGGATGTCCCGGATCAGGCGGACCAGCTCGCGGGCATCCGCCATGCTGTCATTGACGCCCTTCAGCATGACATATTCCCAGGTGCAGCGCCGGGCATTGTTCAGGCCCGGATAATTGCGCACCGCATCCATCAATTCCTTGATCGGGTATTTGCGGTTGATGGGCACGATCCGGTCGCGCAGCTCGTCATTCACAGCATGCAGGCTGACGGCCAGATTCACGCCCAGCTCCTCGCCCGCCTTCTTCATCATGGGCACGACACCGCTGGTCGACAGGGTGATGCGGCGCTTGGAGATGGAGATGCCTTCCCCATCCATGATGATCTTCAACGCCTTGGCGACGTTATCGTAGTTATAAAGCGGCTCGCCCATGCCCATCATGACGATGTTGGACAGCATGCGGCCATCGGGCGGGCTGGGCCATTCTTCCAGATGGTCGCGGGCCAGCATCACCTGCCCCACAATCTCATCCGCCGTCAGGTTGCGCACCAGACGCTGCGTGCCCGTGTGGCAGAAGCGGCAGGTAAGCGTGCAGCCCACCTGGGAGGAGACGCACAGCGTGCCGCGATCTTCCTCCGGGATGTGGACGGCCTCCACCTCCTGCCCGTCATGGAACCGGCACAGCCATTTGCGCGTGCCATCGACGGATTTCAGGTCCTTCACGGGCGTCGGACGGTCGACCACGAAATGCTCGGCCATCTTCTCGCGCGCCGGCTTGGCCAGCGTCGACATCAGCGCGAAATCGGTGACGCCGCGATGATAGATCCAGTGCCAGACCTGGCGCGCCCGGAACTTCTCGAATCCGGCGTCGACCAGCGTGCTTTCCAGCTCTTCGCGGGAAAGGCCGACAAGGTTGATCCGACCGTCGGTGCGGGCCGCCGGCGCGAAATTGCTGCTGTGATTTTCGATGCCCATGATCGGCTGTAGATGACGCAAGCCGGCCCCGCTGGCAAGGGGGCTTGCCGCCGGGGGTGGCTTGCAGGGGACGCAAGCAGGCCCATAACCCGACCAAGCCCCGACGAATGGCCTATGCCCTTTTTGTAAGAACACACACCCTTTGTTTTTAGGCGCCTTTAAATAAATTCCTCTTAGAAACAATAGCACCGATGTCGTTACCCTATGCGCAGGGTCAGCTGGACAAAGGTGAAAATCGCTCCATCTTCGGCCATGCTATGGCCGTAAGCTGTTTCCAGGTTCCATTTCAGGTTTCCATACAAATGTTCCCCCGCCACATCATTCCGGCATCACTTGCCGCGACCCTTCTGCTTGCTGCACCGCTTTTGGTCGCAGCCTCTGCCGTGCCGGCCACTGGCCGCACCCTGGCCGTCCTGCTGCCCCCGTGGCAGGGGACGGACGCGCAGTTGGCCCGCTTGGCGGATACCGGCGTGACCTTGCGGGATAGCGGGCCGCTGGCCGGCCTGGGGCCACAGGTCTGGCTGGTGCAGGTGCCGGACCCGGACAGTGCGGCGCGCCTGTCACGCCTGCCGGCCTTGCTGCTGTCGGGCGCGCTGGTCAATTGCGGCACCTGAAAACAACGATCACGTAACAGGGAGTTCACCACCCGATGTCCCCCATCGACCGTATCCGTTCCGCAGCATTGACTCTGTTCGTGGTCTTTCTCTGGGTGTGTGTGCCCCTGACGCTGGTCACTCTGATCCGGGGGGAGGTGAGCTGGCTGACGCCGCTGGTCCTGTCGGCCCTGATCGCCGGCATCGGCACGGGTGCCTATGTCACACGCATGGCGCGGCCCGCTGTCGATTACCTGATCGCGATGCTGGCCATCGGGCAGGTGTCGGTGGTGGTCGCGGCATCGGCGGGGCCGTGGCAGATCGATGCGCATTTCCTCTACTTCGCGGTCCTGGCCATGCTGACCGCCTTCTGCAACTGGCGCGTCATCCTGGTCGCGGCGGGGGTGACGGCGGTGCATCACCTGACGCTGTCCTTCCTGCTGCCGTCGCTGGTCTTCCCCGACGGTCAGGGCAGCCTGCTGCGCGTCATCGTGCATGCCATCGTGGTGGTGGTTGAAACGGGCGTGCTGCTCTGGCTGTCCTGGAACCTGGAGAAATCCTTCCTCTATTCCGAAGCCGCCCGCGCCAAGGCCGAAGAGGCCGTGGTTGAAACCGAACGGCTGCGCGAACAGCAGATGCAGGCCGCCGAGACGCAGCGGGCCGAGCGTGTGGCCCTGCGCAAGGGGCTGGCCGACCGTTTCGTCGTCGATGTCGAAAGCATGACCCGCCGCCTGGACGCCGCCGTACGCGGCCTGCGCGAAGAGGCGGACCTGCTGGGCCGTTCCGTGGCCAGCACTGGTGAGATGACGGGCGAGGCACGGGCCGAAGCGGATGAGGCCACGGGCCACGCTACCGCCGTCGCGGCGGCTGTGGAGGAAATGGCCGCCAGCATCGCGGAGGTCGCCCGCACCGCCAGCGGCGCCGCTGCCCAGGCGCGCGGCACGGCGCATGAGGTGGGGCGCGTACGGGAAAGGGTGGCCGAACTGTCGGATACCGCCGCCCGCATCGGCAGCGTGGTGCAGCTGATCGCCGATATCGCCGGACAGACCAACCTGCTGGCACTGAACGCTACCATCGAGGCGGCACGCGCCGGAGAGGCCGGCAAGGGCTTTGCCGTCGTGGCATCGGAGGTCAAGAGCCTGGCCACCCAGACGGGCCGCGCGACGGAGGATATCAGCCGTCAGGTGGCCGAGATCCAGGCCGCCACCCGCGCCGCCGTGGACGCCATCGCCAGCGTGGCCGATGCCGTGACGGCGCTGGACAGCGGGGCCGGCGAAATTTCCGACGCGGTGCAGCAGCAGGAAGCGACGGTCCTGGAGATCAGCCGGTCCATCCAGACCGTCTCCTCCCGCACCGCCTCGCTGGGCATCACCGTCTCCCGCATGGCCGACATGGCCGGCGGCATCGCCGATGCCGTGGCCAAGACCAACAGCACCGCCGAAGACGCCGAACGCCTGTCCGGCGACATGCATGACCGTCTGGAAGGCTTCATCCACGACCTGCGCGACGCGTCCTAGTCTTTGTTCCCTCAGGCGTCGGGCGCCGCCGTCCGGCGGCTTGGCTTGCGCCGCATGGGCGGCGGGCCGGCAGTCGCCGGCCTTTCATCCACGCGGATTTACGCCGACAGGGCATCCGGCTCCATCACGCGATGGCGTTCGGATGTCAGCACCTGCCGGACCAGCGGCTGGGCGCGCAGGCAGCGGGCGATATAGTCGCTTTCATCGCGGGTCAGGGTGCGGACCTGCACATCGACATGCAGGCATTCATCCGCCTCGAAATGCCGGGCCTGGACCGAGGCGGGCACCAGCCCGCGCTTGGCAAAGAATTCCAGCACGCGGGGCAAGGCCCCCGGATCGGGGTCGGCCAGCACCGCGAAACAGGCGGTACGGTTGGGATCGGTGGGGCGTGCCTCGGCCGGGGGCGGGGCCAGGACGGGCATAACGGCGGCGACGTTGTTCATGGCCGTCACTCCGCCGCGACGGAAGCGGGGGCCTGCTTGCTGGCGCCACGCATTTCGGGGCCGACCGACAGCCGGTCCAGATCCGCCCGCTGGAAGCAGCGCGACAACACACCGACCGGATCGGCCATCGACCCGCCATCATCGGCGGGCACCAGCATGGCGAAGGCACGGGTGGACCGGGCCGCACGCATCGCCGCCTCCACCGCCTCGTCCAGCCCCACGCCGGGTAGCTTCTGCCAGGGCACCGGGGTAATCACACCGCCCGCCGCACGATGCACCGCCAGCGCAATCTGTGCGCCGGTGGTGGCATCGCGATAGACGGTCAGGCTGGCGGGGTGTTCCTGGGTGCTCATCTCCGGCTCCAAAATCCATGGGTTCCCGCTTGTGCGGTGCAATAACCATAGGGCAAGCGCCGGGGCATTTCTTTGCAAGTTTCGTCCAAATGACATAGTTTGCGCAAATGTAATGCGCCAAATGGCAAACATGGGGATAAATCATGCAAGCACCGCAAAAGCCGCTGGACGGTCTGGACTGGCGCATCCTGGATCAGTTGCAGCGTGACGGGTCCGCCACAGCGGCGGAGGTGGCGGAGAAGGTGGGGTTGAGCCAGAGCCCCTGCTGGCGCCGCATTCAGCGGCTGGAGGAAGATGGGATCATCAAGCGCCGCGTGGCCCTGCTGGACCGCAAGGCCATCGGCCTGAACGTGCTGATCTTCAGCCATGTGAAGCTGGAGGCGCATAGCGGCGACCTGCTGACCGATTTCCGCGAGGCCATCCGCCGCATTGCCGAAGTTCAGGAATGTTTCGTGCTGATGGGGCAGGTCGATTTCATGCTGCGCATCGTGACCAAGGATATCGAGGCCTATGAGGCGCTGTTCTTTGAGAAACTGTCAAAGCTGCCGGGCGTGCGCGAAATCAACAGCATGATCGCGGTGTCCACCGTCAAGGAAACCACGGAACTGCCCTTGCCGGGTCTGGCCGGGTAATCAGGCCTGTTTGCGGTTAACCGAAAACAGCTCCGGCGGCGACTGCCGCCGCGCGGCACGTGCCGCGCAAGCCAAGGGCGCGGATGCGCCCGCCCGGCGCTTGAGGGAACACTCACCGCGACGCGACGAGGGTACGTTCCAGCATCTCGGCCTTGACGGTGCCGGTATCGGTGCGGGCAGTCTGGTCCCCCCGGCTGGCATTGCCGGCGGCGACGCCCGCCATGACCAACAGCAGGGCCGTGGTCAACACCAAACCCATGGCCGACAGTTTCTGACGGTCAAGGCGGGAAAGGGTGCGGTCCAGGGTGCGATTGGTCATGGCGGTCATCCTTCCATCAGGAAGCCGACAGACCGGTTCGGGGCGGGAAGCCGGCGCTGTCGACCCCCGCAGAACAACAGCCGCTCTGGGCAGGTTCGCGACGGGATTGGGGCCATTTGGCGGCAGGCTTGGCAAAAAATTCGGGCGGGCCGCTTGCGACGGCCCGCCCGTTCCACTGTTGGCAATGGCATCACAGAACTGTATCCCAAGGGTCACTTTCCGTGACCCTTGGAGGCCAGCGACCGCTGGCCCGCGCACCCATGTGCGCGTGAAGCCAAGCTGCCGGAGGCAGCGCCCGGCGCTTGAGGGAACAGGCAAAGATCAACGCGCCAGCGCCGCGTCGATCATGGCCACCGTTTCCTTCACGCCGTACAGCGCGATGAAGCTGCCCATGCGGGGACCGGTGGTCTGGCCCAGCAGCACCTCGTACAGCGCCTGGAACCAGGCGCGCAGTTCGGTGAAGCCGTGCTTCTTGCCGACCTCGAACACCTGATTTTGCAACTGGTCGGCCGGCGTGTCGGTGGCGATCTCGGCCAGGACGGCGCGCAGCTCGGTAATGGCCGCCCGCTCCTGCTCCGACGGGGCACGGTACTGTTTCGTGGGCTTCACGAAATCCTGGTAATAGGTGACGGCATAGCCGACCAGCTTGTCCAGGAACGGTGCCGTCTCCGGGCTGGCGCCGGGCGCATAGCGGCGGATGAAGCCCCACATCACGTCGGCACTCTCGGCGTTGGCCGCGCCCGCGAGGTTCAGCAGCAGGCCGAAGGTCAGGCCCGCCGTGCCGCGCACATCGTCCGGCACCACGCCGTCATGGATGTGGTGGACGGGATTTTCCAGCTTTTGTGCCGGTTCCAGCGCGTCGAACTTCTCCACAAACGTCAGATATTCGTCCACGGCGCGCGGGATCACGTCGAAATACAGTTTCTTGGCCGCGCGCGGCTTGTTGAACATATACAGCGCCAGGCTCTCCGGCGGGGCATAGCGCAGCCATTCCTCCATCGTCAGGCCATTGCCCTTCGACTTGGAAATCTTCTGGCCCTTCTCGTCCAGGAACAGTTCGTAATTAAAGCCGTCGGGCGGGGTGCCGCCCAGGATCTTCACGATCTTGCCGGCCAGTTCGACCGAGGGGATCAAATCCTTGCCGGCCATTTCATAATCGACGCCCAGCGCCAGCCAGCGCATGGCCCAGTCGGGCTTCCATTGCAGCTTGACGGCGCCGCCGGTCACCGGCGTCTCGACCTTCTTCCCGTCCTCATCCTCATAGACGATGGTGCCGGCATCGACATTGCGTTCCAGCAGCGGCACCTGCAGCACGCGGCCCGTGGACGGGCTGACGGGCAGGAACGGGCTGTAGGTCGCCTGACGTTCCGCGCCCAGCGTGGGCAGCATCACGGCCATGACCTCGTCGTAATGGCGCAGGACGGCCAGCAATGCCGCATCGAAGCGACCCGACGTATACCAGTCGGTGGCTGACTGGAATTCATACTGGAAACCGAAACGATCCAGGAAATCCCGCAGCATGGCATTGTTGTGATGGCCGAAGCTTTCGAACTTGCCGAACGGGTCGGGCACCTTGGTCAGCGGCTTGCCCAGATGCTGGGCCAGCAGGTCACGGTTGGGCACATTGTCGGGGACCTTGCGCAGCCCATCCATATCGTCGGAAAAGGCGAACAGGCGCGTGGGCACGCCCGGCAGCAGCCGTTCGAAGGCACGGCGCACCATGGTGGTGCGCGCCACCTCGCCGAAGGTGCCGATATGCGGCAGGCCCGACGGGCCATAGCCGGTTTCGAACAGGACATAGCCTTTGGGCGGGGCTTTGCCACCAAGACGCGCCACCAGCTTGCGCGCCTCCTCAAACGGCCAAGCCTTCGCCCCAAGCGCCAGTTCCTGTTCGCTGCTCATCACATGTCACCGAAGAAAGAAAAACAAGGCGGCAACCCTATGGAAAAGCCCGGAAAGGGTCAATGTGTGGGGGGGCCGGGTCCGTTATGCAAGGCGGGGCGGTTGGTCAGATACTATCCCCCGTGATCATGAGGTGTAGAACGAAGGCGGTCATCATGCAGCACTTGGCGACGATGAACAGGACAATGAGCCTGAGGACAATATTGACGGCGGTGGAGAATGGCGGCCGCATGAGGATCGCGGCGGCGGCGGGGAAAAGCAGCAGCATGGCATAGTCCAGGGAATGTCCCCAAAGACCAGCCACGCGTGTCAGGCTGAAAGTCACCATGAAGGCGACGAGGCAGCCAGCCGGAATAACAAGCATCTTCAGGAACGCCATTTCTACCCCTCCACCCCAAACCGGAACCGCTCCCCCTTTTCAGGTATGGCATAGGTCCCAAACATCCGATCCCAGATGGCGAGCGCGGTCCCGAAATTCCGGTCGCGGTGCTGTTCCGCCAGGGAATGATGCAACTGATGCATGTGGGGGGAGATCAGCCAGCCCGACAGGGCGCGCGGGAACGGCATCGGCACGGGGCTGTGGCGCAGATGCGCGAAGGCCAGACCCCATCCCAGCATGAAGATATTGACGCCCAACACCGTCAGGGCCGGCACCTGCGTCCCCGCCAGTCCGGCAACCAGCCCCAACCCCAACCCCTGGCCGATCATATTGCCCGACAGATGCACCACCTGCTCCCACGGCCAGAAGCGGAAGGCGGTCAAGGGTGTCAGGACGGGTGGGGCATGGTGCAGCCGGTGGCTGCGCCACAGCAGCGGTACCGCATGGAACAGGCGGTGGGTCCAGTACAGCGCGAAATCGCCCGCCACAAACGCGGCAAGGGCGGCCAGCAGCAGCAGCGGCCAGCCCGGAATGTCCGTGGCCCCGCTGCCGATCAACACCCCCGCAAAGGCCGCCGCCCCCTTGGCCGCGATCACCGACAAGGCGAACAGCAAGGGCGACAGCAGGAACGGCAAGGCCGAATTGGCAATGAAGCATCCGGCATCGATGGGCAGTTCGCGCCAGTAATCGGCGGCCCGGCCCCACAGCGCGCGGTCACGCCCAAACCAGACGGCCCCGATCAGACCGACCACCAGACCCGGCCACCACAGCACCGATTCCGGTGCCGTCAGCAGGCCCGGAAGCGATGAAAGCCAGTCATCGACAGCCTGATCCCAGGCCGACTGCGTCTGCGCCATGCCGGTTGCGTCCCTTCAGGTGACGGGACGCCAGGATGACAGAAGCGGCCGCGGGGGCCAAGTGCGGCCCCCATGGATCACGCCGCCGGCTGATCGCTTTCGCCGGTATCGCCTTCGCCCATGCCGTCATCGCCGCCTTCGCCTTCATCGCCGTCATAGCGCGGCACATGCTGGCGGGCGCGGCCTTCCTGCTCATTGATCTGGCAGATGATGCGGTAATAATGTTCGGCATGCTGGAGATAGTTCTCCGCCGCCACCCGGTCGCCGGACGTATGGGCATCACGCGCCAGCGCCTGATACTTTTCATAGACCTGGAAGGCGTTGCCGCGGATGCGGACATCCGGGCCGCTGCTGTCGAAATTCTGGTGACGCAGCGGCATGTTCTGACGGCGATTACCACCGCCACCATTATTGCCACCGCCGTTACCACCACCGCCATTGCCACCGCGGCCACGACGCCGCTGCTGCTGATTATTGGGTCCCTGTCTCATTCGCTATATGCTCGGCCCCTGGTTATCGAAGCCCCCGGACACCATGCCGTCCCGTCTTATCCGTTTTTATCGGCCTTGACCTGTTCGGGCGGCGTTTGATCGCCCTGCCCTGGGACGCATAAGCCCCGGTCCGAGGGCTTTGCCACGGCAGGCGCCCCACGCGCTGCTGCCGTCCGAACCGGACCCTAGCGATAGTCGCCTTGCATTCCAAGGGTTTTTTACGGATGCGTAACAGGTGGAAGACGAATTCGCCTTCCACCTGCCGCATTGCCGTCCCGCCACCTGCCGGTCAGGCTGGAACGCGGTACAGACCACACAGCTTGTTGCCCGCCGGATCGCGCAGATAGGCCAGATAAAGCTTCATCTCGCCCATGGTGCGCAGGCCGGGCGGGTCCTCACAGGTGGTGCCGCCATTGGCGATGCCGGCGGTGTGCCAGGCATCCACCTCTTCCGGCGACTTGGCGCCGAACCCGATGGTGCCGCCATTGGCACCGGTGGCCGGCTCGCCATTGAGGGGCTTGGTCAGGCCCAGAACGCCCGTGGGCGTGCGGTAGAAGACCCGGCCCTTGGGATCGTAAGTGCCGGGCGCGATGCCCAGCGCCGCCAGGGTCGCATCATAGAAGGCCTTCGATGCCTCGATATCATTGGCACCGAGAATGACATGGCTGAACATTTCCTCCCCCTCCTTCACCGATCCGCCGTGCGCATCCGCCGGCCTGTCTGGGGAGGGGGAGGATAGGGAGGGTACGGCAGGCCCGTCAATCGTGGCCAGAACCCCGGCCCATGGCCACCCGGTCGCGTCCACCCAGGTCGCGCAAACTGACGACATCCTTAAACCCGGCCCCGCGCATCAGGTCCGCCACCGCCGGCCCCTGATCCGCCCCATGTTCAAACCCCAGCAGCCCGCCGGGCGACAGCAGCGGCGGCAGCACCCGCACCAGATGGCGATAGGGGTCAAGACCATCCGCCCCGCCGGCCAACGCCCGCCACGGCTCAAACCGCGCCACCTCCGGTGCCAGCCCCGCAATATCGGCGTCGGGGATATAGGGCGGGTTGGAGACAATAATGTCGAACCTGCCGCCCAGCGCCTCCACCCACGACCCCGCCACAAACGCAGCCCGCGCCGACAGGCCCAGCGACACCGCGTTCGCCTGCGCCACCGCCGCCGCGTCGGGCGACAGATCCACCCCCACCCCGAACGCCGCCGGATACTCACTCAGCAGCGCCAGCAGGATGGCCCCCGTGCCTGTCCCTAAGTCCAGGATGCGCCAGGGCCGCGCCCGGTCGGGGCAGGCCTTCAACACCCCCTCCACCAGCGTTTCCGTATCGGGCCTGGGGATCAGGGTTTCGGGACCCAGCGCCAGGGTCAGGCCCCAGAATTCCCAATCGCCCAGGATACGCTGCACCGGTTCGCGCGCCGCCCGCCGGTCGACCAACGCGTTGAACGCCGCCACCTGTTCCGCCGTGCCCGTCAACCCGTCGGGCCGGCGCAGGCGGGAAACGGGAATGCCAAAGGCCCGTTCGGCCAGATACAGCAGGTCCAGCCGCGCCTCCTCCACGCCCAATGCCATCAGGCGCTGTTCAGCATCGCGCAGCAGGGGCAACAGTTCGGTCATGGCGTTGCCCCCTTCCCCCCGCGTCGCCGCCGCCGTCCGGCCCGCACCGGGGCCGGTACCGCCAGCATCTTTTCCTTCAGACCGGCCAGGGCGGCAAAGGGATTATCGGCATCCACGCGCACCCTCTCCACCGCCTGGGCCACCGGTACCTCCGGCTTGCGCCGGACCCAGATATCGGGCGCCGGCTCCTGCCCTTCCACCAATGGCGGCTTTTTCCGCAAGCGCCAGCCCAGCGCCGTCAGGATGGCCGGAACCTCGGCGTTCGAACAGGCGGCCAGCGGGGCCAGGCCCGACAGGTCGATCAACCGCCCATCGCCTGACCGGTCGGCAATCACTTGCATCAACCGGTCCGCCATATCCACCCGCACGGCCCGCGGCCCCAGCGGCAGATAGCCGGCGGCCCGCAACAGACCGTCGTCCGTCCCCTCCCGCGCCACCGAAATCCGCCCCGGCGGCGGCAACGACACCGGCAGCGGCAGCCCCTGCCGCACCGCCCAGAGCAGGCCCAGCATGGCGGCGGCTCGCGGCTTAATCAGGCCCGGCAGGAATATCTGCCCCACCCCGAACCGCACGCCCAGCCGTTCCAGCGCCGCCCGTTCCGCCTTGTCGATCCCCGGCAGCAATCCCGCCACCGCCTCACGCGGTAATATTCCGGCGGCCTCCGACAACTGAAACACCACCCCGCGCGCCGCCCCCTTGATCTCGGCTGCTTCCAGCCGGACCAGCGGGGCCAGATCGGCGCGCACACGGGTCCCCACGAACCCCAGCAGCCGCCCCCTCACCCGTTCCCGCTGCCCCCCCTCCAGCAGATCATCGCGCAGCACCCGCACCCCCGGCGACAGCAGCCGCTCCCCCGGTATCAGCCGCCCGACCTCCACCCCGTCCCAGCGCAGCACCCCGTCGGGACCCAGCGCGAAGGCATCGTCCCCCGCCGCCTCCAACGCCGCCACTCTGCGCGCAATCTCCTCACGCAGGGCCCGGCGTGCGGCGGTCATCAGGGTGGGGGCGTCATCCTCCCCCACATCGGCCTGCATTTCAAAGCCAAGGCCCCGCAGCGCCCCCACCGCATGGCCTTCCACCATCACCGTCCCGTCATTGGTGACAAACCCCGTCAGGTCGCGCCCGTCGCGCAGCGATTTCACCAGCCCTGCCGAGCGTTTATCGACAAAGCGCTGCGTCAGCCGCTCATGCAGCGCGTCCGACAACCGGTCCTCAATGCCGCGCGTCAACCCCTGCCAATGCTTGGGATCGGCCACCCAATCGGCGCGGTGGCTGATATAGGTCCAGGTGCGGATATGGGCGATGCGCGACACCAGCGTGTCGATATCGCCGTTCAGATTGTCCAGCCGCTGCACCTGCCCGGCCACGAAATCGGTGGGCAGCCGCCCGCCCGGTGCCATCAGGTGACGGTACAATTGGCCCAGCAGCCTTGTATGCGCGTCCGTCATGGTCTTGCGGAAATCGGGGACCTGACAGACCTCCCACAGCATCTTCACCCCGCGCGGACGGCGCGTCAGGCCCATGACCTCTGTGTCGCCGGCCAGCGCCTTCAGCGCCTCCACATCATCGGCGGACCGGCCACGGATCAACAGGGGCGATGGCGATGGCGCCTCCAGGCTGCGCAGCAAGCCCTCCACCGACCGCGTATCCAACTCGCTGTTGCGCCAGCTCAACTGTTGCAGCGGCGGGAACGTATGGTTCTCCACCGCCTGCACGATATCATCATCCAGGGGGGAGCAGTCCCAGGTGGTGCCAAAGGTACCATCCGTCTGGTGCCGGCCCGCGCGCCCGCCGATCTGCGCCACCTCCGGTGCCGTCAGGCGGCGGGGACGCTGCCCGTCGAACTTGTTCATGCGGGCGAACCAGACATGGTCGACATCCATGTTCAGGCCCATGCCGATGGCATCTGTCGCCACCAGATAATCGACATCGCCCGCCTGGTACATGGCCACCTGGGCATTGCGGGTGCGGGGGGATAGCGCCCCCATCACCACCGCCGTGCCCCCGCGCGACCGCCGCACCATCTCGGCCAGCTGATAGACTTCCGTCACGGAAAAGGCCGTGACGGCGCTGCGCGGCGGCAGCTTGGTCAGCTTCTTGTGCCCCCCGAAACTCAACTTGGAAAAGCGCGGGCGGGTGATGATCTCCACCTTGGGGATCAGTTTCTGGATCAAGGGCCGGATCATGTCCGACCCTAAAAACATCGTCTCCTCCCCACCGCGCGCATGCAGCAGCCGGTCGGTGAAGATGTGGCCGCGTTCCCCATCGGCGCAAAGCTGGATCTCATCCACGCACAGGAACGCCACTTGGCGTTCCAGCGGCATGCTTTCGACCGTACAGACCCAATAGCGCGGGGCCGGCGGGATGATCTTCTCTTCCCCCGTCACCAGGGCCACGTGATTGGCCCCCTTCATCCGCACCAGCTTGTCATAGTTTTCGCGCGCCAAGAGACGCAGCGGAAAGCCGATCATGCCCGTGGCATGGGCCGCCATGCGTTCCATGGCCAGATAGGTCTTGCCGGTATTGGTGGGTCCAAGGACCGCCAGCACCCGGCCAGTCCCAACCGTGGCCAGTCCCGCCGCAGAGGATGAATGAGCATTCATGGTTTTTATCCATGGGCGGACGCCTGTGATAATGCAAGCCCGGCCATGGAAAAGCCATCTGTGCGGGTCAGATCATCAGGCATGAAGAAAGCGCTGCTCCTCCTCGCCATCCTCGCCTTCTCCCTCGCCGCCCCCGCCGGGGCCAGCCCGGAACAGGCGGCGTCCCTGAAGGATATGCTGACCCGCCGCCTGTCGGAATCAGCCGGCAGCCACGACCGGCTGCATGTGGAACGCGTGCCCGATGTGGCGGTGACGGAAAAGGCCGGCCTGTATCAACTGCGCATCCCCATCCTGCGGCTGGCCGCCAATGATGGCTGGATGGTGGAGGCCCCGCTGGTGGAAGGCGACGCCACCCCCCGCCCCGACGGGTCGTGGCAGCTGAAACTGCGCCTGCCGCAGGGCCTGACGCTCTATGGCGGCAACGGCTTCCGCCTGGGCGACATCGCACTCGCCCGGCAGAACCTGACGCTGGCCATCAGCGGCGATGGCCGCTCGCTTCTCTCCGCCGATCTCGACATCGGCAATGCGACCTTCAAGCCCGCCTTGGGGGCCGGTACCGGCAGCCTGTCGGCCCTGCGCCTGATCCTGACGCCCAAATCCATGAAGGATGGGGTGTGGAGCGGGCGTGTGTCGCTGGCGCTGGACGCCCTGTCCTTGAAGGACCCGATGGGCATCGACCGGCTGGCGGTACAGCGTCTGCGCCTGGATGGCGGGGCCGACGGTCTGGACATGCGCCGCATGGGCGATCTGCTGGCCAGCGGCGACCGCGCCCATCTGGACCGCATCGCCCGCAATGCCGACCTTTCCGCCGATATCGCCGGCTTTCGTCAGGTACGCGACGATGGCACGCGCAGCGCGCTGGAAACGGCCAAGGGCAAACTGACCCTGTCCGGCCTGTCATCGGCCAAGGCATCCCTGGCCCTGGACTGGACCCATGCCGGGTTAAGCCATACCGGTGCCCGCCTGTCCCCTGACCTGCTGCCCGCCCGCGCCAGCATCAATCTGACCAGCACATCCCTGCCCAGGGCGCTCTTGACCGGGGCCAAGCCGGCGGATGGCTGGACCCCGGCCCTGGCGGCGGCGGGCAGTGCCATCAAACTGTCCAAACTCACCCTCTGGAACCCCAACTCCACCATCCTGGGCCAGGGCGATTTCCGCTTCGGCCCCGGAAATGCCAGCGGCGTGACGGGGAACGCCACCCTGTCGCTGCGCGGCGTGGACAAGATCATCACCGGCATCAACCAATCGATGGGCGCCAACGGCGCCACGCTGGCCATCGGCCTTTACGCGCTCCAGGGCCTTGGCCGCCCCGAACCGGGACCGGAAGGCACCACCCACCAATACGCCCTGACCATCACGCCCACAGGTCAGGTCACCCTGAACGGTACCGACGCCACCAGCCTGTTCCGGGGCCTGATGGCGGTGAATTGAGGGGCAGCTGCGCCCCTCCCACGTAACGATGTTGCGCCGCACACATGCGAATCCCACCGGTCCGAACTGTGACGGATGCGTGACGCCACGCCGACACGGGCTTGACACCCCTTATACTCTGCGCGAGCATAAGGGAGAGTAATGCTCAAATCGAGCATAAGTCCCTGCCGGAGCCGCCGCCATGTCCGCCCCCCTCGACCTGTCCTACAGCCCTGAAGTGGCCGAGGCCACCAAGCCGATCTATGACCGGGTCAAGGGCGTGATCCCGGAGGTGGAATGGCCCTTCCATGCCCCGTTGGTGGCCGCCATCAACCGGCTGAAGAAAGAGCGCAACGCCGTCATCCTGGCCCATAACTATCAGGCGCCGGAGATTTTCCACACCGTGGCCGACATCGTGGGCGACAGCCTGCTGCTGGCGCGCAAGGCCGCCGAAACCGATGCCGATGTCATCGTCCTGGCCGGCGTGCATTTCATGGCGGAAACGGCGAAGATCCTGTCGCCGGAAAAGACCGTGCTGATGCCCGCCATGGATGCCGGCTGCTCGCTGGCCGACAGCATCACGGCCGCCGATGTCCGCCTGCTGCGCGAACGCTATCCGGGCGTGCCCATCGCCACCTATGTCAACACATCCGCCGCCGTGAAGGCCGAAAGCGATGTCTGCATTACCTCGGGCAACGCGGTGGAGGTGATCAATTCCCTGCCCGGTGACGAGGTCCTGTGCATTCCCGATGAGTATCTGGCCAAATGGGTGGCGACCCAGACGACCAAGAAGGTCATCGCCTGGAAGGGCCATTGCGAGGTGCATGAGCGCTTCACGGGTGAGCAGTTGCGCGCCTACCGGACCCAATTCAAGGGCGACATCACCATCATCGCCCACCCTGAATGCCCGCCTGACGTGCTGGCGGAGGCGGATTTCGTCGGCTCCACCGCCAAGATGCAGGATTATGTGGAGGGCCAGCAGCCCAAGCGCGTGCTGCTGATCACCGAATGCTCCATGGCCGACAATCTGGCGGCCACCAACCCGGCGGTCGAATTCGTCCGCCCCTGCAATCTCTGCCCCCATATGCGCCGCATCACCCTGTCGAACATCCTGGAAAGCCTGCAAACCATGCAGCCCCAGGTCCATGTCGACCCGGCGGTAAGCGCCCGCGCCAAGCTGGCCGTGGAGCGGATGCTGGCAGTTGGCAAGAAGTAAGCCAAGCCGCCGGATGGCGGCGCCCGGCGCCTGAGGGAGCAAATAAAAATGCAGCTTCGTGACAGCGACGTGATCGTCATCGGGTCCGGCATGGCCGGGCTGGTGGGTGCCCTGTCGCTGGCTCCGCTGCGTGTGGCCCTGCTGACCAAGACCGATGACCTGCCCGGCGGTTCATCCAACTGGGCACAGGGTGGGATTGCGGCGGCCATCGACCCCGCCGATGATCCCGCCGAACATGCCGCCGACACCGTGGCGGCCGGGGCCGGTCTGACCGACCCGGAAATGGCGGCCCTGTTGACCGATGAGGGGGCGAAGCGCCTGACCCGCTGGATCAACCGGGGCCTGCCCTTCGACCGGGAGGCCAGCGGGCGTCTGTGTCTGGGCCGTGAGGCCGCACACGGGGCGGCCCGTGTCCTGCATGCCGGTGGCGATGCCACGGGCCGGACCCTGATGGCCGACCTGTCGGCCCGCGTCCGGGCGGCATCGCATATTCAGGTACAGACCGGTGCCTTCGTCTGGGATCTGGTCATGGGCCGCCATGGCGTGGCCGGTGTCCTGGCCCATCATGCCGAAGAAGGTTGGGTCTTCCACCGCGCCGGGGCCGTGCTGCTGGCCTGCGGCGGCATCGGGCAGCTGTACCGCCACACCACCAACCCGGTGGAGGCGACGGGCGACGGCATCGCCCTGGCCGCCCGCGCCGGGGCCGATCTGGCCGATCTGGAATTCGTGCAGTTCCACCCCACCGCGCTCGCCGGTACGCGCACCGGTCAGGTGCCGCTGCTGACAGAGGCCTTGCGCGGGGCCGGGGCCCATCTTCTGGATGAACATGGCGGGCGCTTCATGCTGAAGGCCCATCCCCTGGCCGAGCTGGCGCCCCGCGATGTGGTGGCCAAGGCCATTGGCGGGCGCATCGCCAATGGCCTGCCGGTCTATCTGGATCTGCGCGCCCTGTGGGCCGATGGCGGAGCCGCCAAGTTCCCGACCGTGGCCGGCATCTGTGCGGCGGCCAAGCTGGACCCCGCCCGCCTGCCCATCCCCGTGGCCCCCGCCGCCCATTATCACATGGGTGGCGTGGTCACCGATCAGGATGGGCGGACCAGCATCCCCGGCCTCTATGCCGCCGGTGAGGTCGCCTGCACCGGCGTGCATGGGGCCAACCGTCTGGCCAGCAATTCGCTGCTGGAGGCGCTGGTCTTTGCCGAACGCGCGGCGGATGCCATCCTGGCCTCCTCGCCCCCGCGCCCCGGCCCCATCGCCCTGCCCGACCTGCCCGCCACCATGACGCCCAGCGTGCAGGCCGCCGCCGTATCGGTGCAGGCCGCCGATATCATGGCTGAAAGCGTGGGCCTGCTGCGCGATGGCATCGGCCTGTCCTGCGCCCTGGCAGAGCTGGAGGCGCTGGAGGCCGGCCTTGACCTGGAGGTCGGGGTGCAAGACCACGCCGCCATCCGCCTGTCGGGCGAGCTGCGCAATCGTCTGCTGACCGCCATCCTGATCACGCGCGCCGCCTTGAACCGGCAGGAAAGCCGGGGCGCGCATCAGCGGTCGGACTGGCCGGAAGCCCGCGCCGAATGGCGCCACCGCCAACGTTTGACCCTGTCCGGTCCGCAGCCCCGCATCCGCGTGGCCCCGCCCCGTTCCCCCCTGCCGGTGATGTGATGACCCTGCCCCTCTACCCTATCCAATATGAAGCCCTGATCCGCACGGCCCTGGCCGAGGATCTGGGCATGGCGGGCGATCTGACCACCGATGCCTGTGTGCCGCCCGACGCCACGGCCACGGCCCTGTTCAATGCCCGCCATGAGGGGGTCTGCGCCGGCCTGGATGCGGCGCTCTACGCCTTCACCCTGCTGGACCCAACCCTGTCCATCACCCGGCACGTAAAGGACGGGGACCGCATCGCGCCGGGCACCACGCTGGCCACGGTGGAGGGGCTGGCCCGCCCCATCCTGTCGGGCGAACGGACGGCACTGAACCTGCTGGGCCGACTGTGCGGTATCGCCAGCGAGACGAGGCGGCTGGCCGACCGGATCGACGGCACCGGCGCGCAGATCGTCTGCACCCGCAAGACCACGCCCGGCCTGCGCGCGCTGGAGAAATACGCCGTGCGCGTCGGCGGCGGCGGCAATCACCGTTTCGCGCTCGATGACGCCGTCCTGATCAAGGACAACCATCTTGTCGCCGCCGGCGGCCTGCGCGCCGCCGTGGAGCGCGCCCGCGCCCGCGCCGGCCATATGGTGAAGATCGAGGTGGAGGTGGATGATCTGGATCAGTTGGCCGATCTGATCGACCTGAAGGTTGATGCCGTTCTGCTGGACAATATGGACCCCGCCACCCTGCGCCGCGCCGTGGAGATGGTGGCGGGCCGCATGGTGACCGAGGCGTCGGGCGGCGTCACCCCCGACACGATCCGCGCCATCGCGGAGACGGGCGTCACCCTGATCAGCCTGGGCTGGCTGACCCATTCGGTGAAGAATTTCGATATCGGCCTGGATTTCGTGGTGGGGTGACAAAGGCCACCAAATCTCTGGACATTCACCGGATATAGGCTACTATTCCTACTTCCTATACGGGTGGGAATGGGTTGAATTATGCGTCTTCTGCGCGGCGTTCTGTTCGGTTTGATCCTGTCGGGCCTTACGGCCCCGGCCGCCCTGGCGCAGAACACCCTGAACGCGACCGATGTTGCATCCGTCATCACGCAGTACCAACGGGCGTTCCAGACCTGCGATGTCCCATTGCTGCGTGGCCTGATGGGCGACCAGATGACAGGAATGGGCATGCGGGGCGGTCTGGCCAGGGGGCCGGATGTCGATGATTTCCAGAAACAATGCGACCAGGGCTTCAAATTCGCCCTGAATTTTGAACGGCTGCATGATGAGGGGCTGGGACCGACCCATCACCTGGTCGTGGGCAAGGCTACCGGCACCATCACAGGCCCGAATGGCAAGACGATCCCCACCAATATCAAATTTTCCTGGGTTCTGACACGGCAGGGCGATCGGCTGGTGGTGACGCACTCCCATCTGTCAGCACTGCTGTAACACTTACCCCTGATAGGGCCGCTTACCCCCGCGCGGGTCCTCGACGATCCATACGCCCTCTCCTACCGGCGTCAGATAGCTGTCGGTCAGCGGCACTTTCCCGTGCCCGCCGGGGATGTCCAGGATATAGGTGGGCTGGCACAGGCCGGACACATCGCCGCGCAGCGCCTTGATCAGGGCCCGGCCCTCCGCCACGGTCGTGCGGAAATGGCTGGTGCCCTTGGCCAGGTCGCCATGGTTCAGGTGATAGGGCTTGATGCGGTTGCTGATCATGGTGCGGAAGGTACGGGTCAGTGTCTCGACATCGTCATTGACGCCGCGCATCAGTACGCTTTGCCCCAGCATGGGGATGCCGGCATCGACCAGCCGGGCGATGGCCGCCCGCCCTTCCTCGCCAAACTCCCGCCAGTGATTGCTGTGCAGGACCACCCAGGTGGGAATGCGCGGCCCCTTCAATGCGGCCACCATGTCGGCATCCACCCGCGCCGGGTCCACCACGGGCACGCGGGTATGGATGCGGACCAGTCCCAGATGCGGGATATCGTTCAGCCGCCCAATGATCTCGGCCATGCGGCGCGGCGACAGGATCATGGGATCGCCACCCGTCAGGATGACCTCCCAGATCTCCGGGTTGTCCGCGATATAGGCGATGGCGGCGTCCAATTCGTCCGCGTTCAGCGCATCCGAGCCCGGCCCCACCATCTCGCGGCGGAAGCAGAAGCGGCAATAGACGGGGCAGGCATGGACCGGTTTCAGCAGCACCCGATCCTTGTAGCGATGGACGATCCCCTTCACGGGCGTGAACGGATCATCGCCGATGGGATCGGCCAGTTCCTCGTCCTTGATATCCAGTTCCCGCGCATCGGGCAGGAATTGACGGGCCACGGGATCGTTCGGATCCGTCGGGTCAATCAGATCGACCATGGAAGGCGTCACGGCCACCGCAAACTGCGCTGCCACCTGTTCCAGCACGGGCAGATCGGCAGGGGCCGCCAAGCCATGATCAGCCAGATCGCGGACATGGCGAAGGGTTTTCGGACGGGGGGCGGGATCGCGGGGCATGATGGCCCTATGGGGGCCAAGCACTGTGCCCCTGTCAAGCGGCGGCCCGGCTTTCCTGCCATGCTGCCCATTGACGGGGGCCGGCTTTGGCCGTTCCATCAACGGGGTGATAAGGGGGGAACCACAATCATGGTGCAGTCAAAGGCCGCTGACGTCGACACCTTCCTGGCCGATGCCGACCCCGCCCGCCGTCCCTGGCTGGAAAAGCTGCGCCAGATGGTGCGCACCAATCTGCCGGGCCATGTGGAAGGGATGCAGTGGGGCATGCCCGTCTATAGTGTGGACGGCAAGGCCATCATCGCCTTTGCCAGCCAGAAACAATACGTGTCCGTCTATCTGACCGGCGTCACGGTCCCGCCGCAGCATGAGGAGGCCTGGGCAAAGCTGGACCATGGCAAGGGCTGCGTGCGCTTCCGAAAGGCAGAGAAGATTGAGTTCGACCTGCTGGCCGCCATCCTGCGCGATGGGTCAGGGCGTGATCAACGCCCCCTCATGCCGCAGCAGCCATTCCTTGCGGTGCAGCCCGCCGCCATAGCCGGTCAGTGAGCCATCGGCCCCGATGACGCGGTGGCAAGGCACGACAATGGCGATGGGGTTGGCACCATTGGCCAACCCCATGGCCCGCACGGCGGCAGGCCGGCCGATCCGGGCTGACATTGTGCCATAACTCACGGTCTCGCCAGGCCGCAGCCGGCGCAGTTCCGTCCAGACCAGCCGCTGAAAATCGGTCCCGTTGGTGGCCGTAGGCAGCCGGTCCGGCGCCGTCAGGTCGCCATCGAAATAGGCGGTCAGCGCCTGAGCGACCGCGTACGGCACCGGCCCATCGCCCAGCTCCACCACCCCATAATGCCGGCGCAGCAGCCGGTCCATGCGGGGCCGGTAATCCTCGAAATCCAAGGCCCGCAACGCGCCCGCCCCATCCGTCACGATCAGGGCAGTGCCGATGGGAGTGGCAAGCGTGGAAAGGGTCAGGCGCATGGGGGCAGGCTCCGTCACAAACGAGGCCTACCCCTATCACGCCGCCCCAAGGTGCGCTGGCGGTTATCGGACCTTTGCAGGCTGCCAATTGAGACAAGCCTCAATGGGAAAGGTCCAAATCCGGGCGGGTTATGACCTGTCCCGCCCGGTTTCAGGCCTTCACGCCTTGGACCAAGCCTCAACCTGTTCAGCCAGCAGGGTCAGGGGCATGCGGCCATTCTTCAGGATCGTGTCATGGAAACCCTTGATGTCAAACCTCGCCCCCATCCGCTTCCTGGCGGCCTCGCGCAGTTCAAGGATCTTCAGCATGCCGATCTTGTAGCTGGTGGCCTGGCCGGGCCAGCCGATATAGCGGTCGATCTCCCGCGCGGCCCCACCCGGGTCCAAGGCGGAATTGGTGGTGAAATAGTCGATGGCCTGCTGCCGGGTCCATTTCTTGGCATGCAGGCCGCTATCCACCACCAACCGGATGGCCCGCATCAGCTCCGCTTCCAGCCTTCCATAGTCATTATACGGATCCTGGAAGAAGCCCATCTCCTTGGCCAGATACTCGGTATAGAGCGCCCAACCCTCGCCATAGGCCGAGTAACCGCCGCCGAACTTCTGGAAATCGGGCACGCCCGACAATTCCTGGGAAATGGCCACCTGCATGTGATGGCCGGGAATGCCCTCATGATAGGACAAAGTTTCCAGCCCGATGCGCGACCGGGCGCGCATGTTGGACAGGTTCACATAATAGATGCCGGGGCGCGACCCATCGGGTGAGGGGCCGTTATAGAAGGCGCCGGGGGAGGATTTCTCCCGGAAGGACTCCACGGCCCGCACCTCCATCGGTGCCTTGGGCTTCAGGTTGAAGACCAGATCCAGCTTGGGCCGGATGGCATCGACATAATCGGCGGCCTGTTTCAGATAGGCGGCCCGGCCTTCGGCACTGTCGGGATAGTAGAACTGGTCATCCTGGCGCGTGAACTGGAAGAAGGCCGCCAGATCGCCCTTGAAGCCGACCTGCTTCATGATGGCCCGCATCTCGCCATGGATGCGCTTGACCTCGGCCAGACCGGTGGAATGGATGTAATCCGCCGTCAGCGGCAGCGACGTCCAGCGTTTCAGGCAGGAGGCGTAGAAGGCCTGACCGTCGGGCAGGCGCCAGACGCCATGGTCGGGATTGGACCGGGGTGCCGCCCCCTGCAGCCACTTGATCAGCGACAGATAGGCCGGCGCCACGCCGGTGCGCATGGCATCCGCCGCCTGTTCCAGCAAGGCGGCCTTGTCCGCCTCGGGCAGGTCCAGCTTGGCGATCTTGGCCTTGATATCGGTGAAAAGCGGGGCCTCCGCCGTGGATTGCGGCTCCACGGGCTGGCCCTTGATCTGGTTGCGGCAGGTCTGGATCAGATCAGGGAAGAAATAGCGGGGCGGCAGCACACCGGCGGCATCCGCCGCGCGCAGCCTTTCCTCCACCTGCCCGAAATAGCGCGGGAACTGCCGCAGCCGGGCGATATAGGCCTCGGCGTCGGCGCGGCTTTCCACCTTGTGCTGATTGATCATCTGCACGGGCAGGTTCACATGCGGACCACTAACCAGGGTCAGCGGGTACTGGTGATGACGCCAGCGGAAATCATCAATCTCATCCTGAGCCCGTTCCCGGAAGAGACGGGCGTAGAGCCGGGCCTGTGGCGACAACTTGTCATCGGGGAAATCACGGGCCAGACGCGCCAGATCCTGCCTGTTCTGCTCAATATCGGCGGCGGCCCGCGCATCGCTGACATCATCCAGCTGATCATACTGGGTCTTGCGGCCCAGTTGCATGGCGCGCAGCGGGCTTTGCGCAACGTCGCGTTCGAATGTTTCGGCGAAGAAGGCGTAGAGCGCCTTGTCCGCCGGCCCTTCCTGGGCGAGCGCCGGGGCGAAAGCAGACGGCAGCAGGGCCGCCGCGGCGGTACCACCGCCCAGCGCCAGCAGATGACGACGAGAGATCATGGAGACATACCCGTTTATTATTCATGTCCGATGGGAACAGGGTGCCTGCATGGCATTCCAGGTCAAGGCCTTGATCAAATTGGCCCCAAAATATCATGGGTCCAATTCCCGCTGTTTTCGGCGGCGACTGCCGCCGCGCGGCCCATGCCGCGTAAGCCCGAGCTGCGGGTGCAGCGCCAGCGATTGAGGAAAATGAAAGGATGCTCAATCCCCGCCCACGGCCTGCCGGCGCATAGGATTGGCCAGACGGCGGCGGATGCGCTGACCGGCGGCGCGCAGCTGGTCGCGCAAGCCGGCCCAGCCCGTGGCCGGCGGGGTCAGGTCGATGCCGACCACATCGACCTCGCCGCCTTGCAGGCTGACCACGATCAGCTCCATCTCCCCCACCCGCACCCGGTCCCCCAGCGAGGGATCATGGCCCAGGCGGCGACGGATCAGGGTGGACAGGGTCACCGCCGGATCGTCCCCGGCATCGAACCCATACATGCCGCCCACCGCCATGGCCGGCATATCGCCCGCGATCTGGAAGTCACCGGCGGGCCGATCCTCATCAAAGGCCTCGATGCGGCGCCCGAACATCCGGTCCATGACGGCCAGGGCCGATCCGTCGCCCATGGCCAGAACGGTATCACCGGGCTGCAACCGGTTGGCATCTTCGGGCCGCACGGGGCGGCCATTCTGGATCAGGGCCAGAAGCTGGACCGTTTCGGGGATGATCAGCTTGCCCTTGCCGCGCCGCGCCGCCTCGCTGTCGCGGGCGACTGTGAACACGGCCAACTGTCCCGCCCCATCGGGCAGGTCGACATCGGCGCGTGACGGCGCCTCCGGCTGCGGCGGGGCCAGCAGGCCCAGAAGGCGGGCAGCAGGACCGACCGTCCAGCCCTGGATCAGCAGCGACAGCAGCACAACGACAAAGGCCACCGCAAAATAGGCCTGCGCCCCTGGCACACCGGCCAGGATCGGCATGGCGGCCAGCACGATGGGCACCGCCCCGCGCAGGCCCACCCAGGAAATATAGGTCCTTTCTGCCAGGGTGAACCGGAACGGCACCAGACAGGCAAACACGGCCAGCGGTCGGGCGATCAGCATCAGGCCAAAGGCGATCAGCGTTCCCGGCACGATATAGGGGCCCAGCGTAGAGGGCGTGACCAGCAGGCCCAGCATCACGAACAACCCGATCTGCGCCAGCCAGGCCAGACCATCATGGAAGCGGCGGATCAGACGGTCGGCCTTATGTGGCCGGTTGCCCAGGATGAAGCCCGCCAGATAGACCGCCATGAAGCCCGATGTGCCCGCCGCCTGTGCCCCGCCAAAGACGAACAGAGCAAAGGACAAGGCCAGGATCGGGTACAGCCCGTCAGCCAGATCCAGCCGGTTGACCAGCCAGACCAGCGCGAAGCCGGCACCCAGCCCGAACAGCACACCGCCGACAATATGCCGGACCAGTTCCAGCAGCAGATGCACCGGCTCCAGTTCCCCCGGCGTCGTCAGGGCCGTCACGCAAAGCAGGGTCAGCAGCACCGCCATCGGATCGTTCAGACCGGACTCCACCTCCAGCGTTGCCGAAATACGCCCGCGCAGCGCCAGACCGCGCAGGTTCAGCAGGAAGAATACCGCCGCCGCATCGGTGGAGGCGATGATGGCTCCCACCAGCATCCCTTCCTTCCAGCCCACCCCCATGACCAGACAGACCAGCCCGCCCGTCACCAGGGTGGTGATCAGCACGCCCGCCGTGGAAAGGCTGAAGGCCGGCCAGCGGGCCAGCCGGAACGTCTCGGCATGGGTGCGCAGCCCGCCATCGAACAAGATGACGGCCAGGGCCGTGGACCCCATCAGATAGGCCAGCTTGAAATCACCGAAATGGATGCGCCCCGGCCCATCCTCCCCCGCCAGCATGCCAAGGCCCAAGAAGACCAGCAGCAGCGGCGCGCCCAGCCGCGAGGAGACGCGGCCGGCCAGGATGGACAGCAACAGCATCAGCCCCGCCAGGAAGATCATCTCATTGATGGCTTCCACGCCCGTTCCTTTCCGGCCTCCGGTCCGCCATGACCGGTTCCTGGCAATATAGGTCATTCGCCGAAGCACAATGACCAATTCGCCACGATAGTGACGGGAAAGGCACAGGGGCGAAAGCAGAGCGAAAGGATAGGGTCAGACCCGTTCCTGCCCCTTTCGGTCTAGGCGCCTTCACCGGGCATGGCTGGACATGGCACCCGGCACATGAAAAGTCTTGTCCCGAATCTGCCTATTTTTTAATCATGCCCAGAACCATGCGCGCAAACAGGGGGGCGACTCCGGCCCCGTTCACAGACTTATCCACAGATTCTGGGGATTGGCCGGGGCGGTGTGGGGACTTGTCTTGACCGTTGGGGTGCAGTACCCATTTATACGTAACCACACCATCGGCGGTGCCTATCTGGGCCGTCGGGGTGACGGGGCAGCGACCCCGGCCCAGCTCGATCATGAGGGGACCCGAATTGACCACCCGCCTTTCCTTGTTCAACAGTCCGTTTCTTCTGGGTTTTGACCAGTTTGAACGCACGCTGGACCGTATCGCCAAGAACGCGAACGAAGGCTATCCGCCCTACAATATCGAACAGACCGGCCCTGACGGGCTGCGCATCACCCTGGCCGTGGCCGGCTTCACGCCCGACGATCTGCAGGTGCAGATGGAGGACAACCAGCTTGTCATCCGGGGTAAGCAGGCCGACGACAAGAACCGTATCTATCTGCATCGCGGCATCGCCGCCCGGCAGTTCCAGCGCAGTTTCGTCCTGGCCGAAGGGATCGAGGTCGTGGGCTGCAACATGGATAACGGCCTGCTGAATGTGGATCTGCGCCGCCCCATCCCAGAGCCGAAGGTGCGCACCATCAAGATCGGCAAGGGCGACAATGGCAATGGCGACGCCCCGCATACGATCGACGTCTCTCCCGACCGCCGGGGTTGAGGCCACTTTGACCAAGGTGACATCGCCCATCCGCCACTGTGCGGAAAATGGACGATGTCACAATCCGTAAACCATATTTCAACGGTTGGTCGCCTAAATGAGGGGGCGACCATCCTTTTGGCCCTGCCATACGCAAGCAGGGAAATGACGTGGAGTTTGCGGGGACATGAATCCGACCATTCAGTATCTGCGCCGGTTAAGCCCCAAGGATTTCGCCGCCTTCGGCGTCAACGACCTGGCCTATGTGAAGCCGACCCAGAATGAGGGCAAGCCCGGTTACGCGATCCATGCCGCCGACGGCACGATCCTGACCTTTGTCGAACGCCAGGACGTGGCCTTCGCCACCGTGCGTCAGCACGATATGGAGCCGCTGAGTTTGCAATAATCGGCGGGTGTCTCATTTCATGCGGGCGATGGTGCCGGTGGTACTCTGCCCTTCGGTCAGTTCCGCCAGGACCACACGCCCGCCCCAGCCCTGCACTTCCTTGGCCCCGACCACCGTATCCACGGTGTAATCGGCCCCCTTGACCAGCACATCCGGGCGCAGCGCGCGGATCAGGTCCAGCGGCGTATCCTCCCCGAACACCACCACCAGATCGACATCGCCCAGCGCCGACAGGACCGTGGCGCGCGAGGCCTCGTTCTGCACGGGTCGTGTCGGGCCCTTCAGACGGCGCACGCTTTCATCACTGTTCAGGCCCAGCACCAGCCGGTCACAGGCAGCACGCGCCTGGGCGATCAGGCTGACATGGCCCGGATGCAGCAGGTCAAAGCAGCCATTGGTGAAACCGACGCGCAGGCCCTGCCGGCGCCAGCGTTCCGCCTGTTCGACGGCACGGTCCAGCGTGACCCGCTTGCCCCCCTGCCCCGTGGCCAGGGTCAGGCCGGCCCCATCGCGCAGTTCGGATGGCCGCACCGTTGCCGTGCCCACCTTGGCCACCACAATGCCGGCGGCAATATTGGCCAGCATGGCGGCATCGGCCAGACCGGCCCCCGACGCGATGGCGGCGGCCAGCACGGCGACGACCGTATCGCCAGCACCTGAGACATCGAACACCTCACGCGCCTGGGCGCGCAGATGGATGACAGGGCCATCGGCGGGCACCACGCTCATCCCCTGCTCGCTGCGGGTCGCGACCACGGCCCCGATGCCGCAATCGGACAGCAGGGCGCGGCTGGCCGCGATGACGCCGGCATCGTCGCGCGCCTGCATGCCCGTCGCCTCGGCCAACTCGCCGGCATTGGGGGTGATGCAGAAGGCCCCGCGATAGCGGCGATAGTCGCGCCCCTTGGGATCGACCAGCACCCGCACACCGGCGGCATGGGCCAGTTCGATCATGGCGGCCGTAAGTTCGGGCGTCAGCACGCCCTTGCCATAATCGGACAGGACCAAGATGCCGGCATCGGGCAGCCGTTCGGCCACCAGGGCCAGCAGGCGGGCACCATCGGCATCGGCCATCGGCGCATCCGTTTCCGCATCGGCGCGCAGCAATTGCTGCCCACCCGCGATGAAGCGGGTCTTGGTGGTGGTGGGGCGGCCCGCCACGGTCAGGATGCCGTCGGCAGAACCCAGCAGACCGGCGACCAGGGCCGACAATTCCCGGCCCGCCGCATCATCCCCGACCACCGATACAAGCTGTGTCCTGGCCCCCAGGGCGGCCAGATTGGCCGCGACATTGCCGGCACCACCCGGCATCGTGGCCTCATTCAGAACGCGCAGCACGGGGATGGGCGCTTCCGGTGACACACGCTCCACCCGGCCCCGGGTGAACCGGTCCAGCATGATATCCCCCACCACCAGGATGCGGGAACCGGCAAGCGCGTCGATCAGGCTGTGAAGGTCGGTCATGAAGCACATCGGGCGGCGGGACGGGATCGGCAGGATAGCGCGTGACCCGTCACCGCCGCCAGTGCTTCGGCCTTTGCCGGTCAGGCCTTGGGCGCGTGCTTGTTCAGGATGCGCTGCAAAGTGCGGCGGTGCATCTTCAGCCGGCGGGCGGTTTCGGAGACATTGCGGTCGCACTGTTCGAACACGCGCTGGATATGTTCCCAGCGGACGCGGTCGGCGGACATCGGGCTTTCCGGTGGCGGCGGCAGGGGGCCATCGGTCAGCAGCGCTGCTTCCACGGCATCGGCATCCGCCGGCTTGGGCAGGTAATCGACGGCGCCGAACTTCACGGCGGCGACGGCGGTGGCGATATTGCCGTACCCGGTCAGCACAACCACGCGGGCCTCCGGCCGCGCATCGCGCAGGGCCTTGACCACATCCAGGCCCGACCCGTCGCCCAGGCGCAGATCAACGACGGCGAAGCGCGGCGCGCTTTCATGCGCCACCTCGATCCCCAGATTGACGCTGTCGACAGCGACCACATCGAAGCCGCGCCGTTCCATGGCGCGGGCCAGCCGGGTGCGGAAGGGCGCATCATCATCCACGATCAGCAGGGAGCGCGAGGCATCGCCCGTGAAGGTCAGTTTCGGCTGTTCGCCGGCTTCCAGCGCCGCATCCGTCATGGTTCCGGGATCCCTTCTTCGATTGGGCGTTCTTTTTAGATCACAAAGCTTTCTACACGGTGAATGTAGGATGTTTCCAGCGAATGACCACCACGGCACCGCCAGCCCTGCCATTCATATAGCGAACGGACGCGCCGGACCGTTCCAGCAGGGTCTGCGCGATGAACAGGCCCAGGCCCATATTGCCCGCCGCTTCCCGCGCGGCCGGGTTGCGCCCGCTGACATAGGGTTCGCCCAGACGCCCCACGACGGTTGCGGGATATCCCGGCCCGTCATCCTGCACCGTCAGGGTCAGGCCGGGGGCGGTCCAGTCCGTCGTGACCGTCACGCGCTCAGCGGCGAACTGCATGGCGTTCTGAAGGATATTGGCCAGCCCATGCACCATTTCTGGCACCGACTGCACCTGTGGCGCGCCGTCCTCCGGCTCTGCCACGGTTTCGATCTTCAGCTCGATGCCGTGGCGGACATAAGGCGCCGCCGTCGTTTCGATCAAGGCGGCCAGGGGCACGATCGGTTCCGCCCCGCCCGTGTCGCCGGGCCGGCGCGACAGTTCGGCCAGGATGTCGCGGCAGCGCGCCACCTGGCTTTGCAGCAGGGCCACATCCTCGGCAATCGGGCTATCGGGCGGGATATCGCGGGCCAGTTCCTTGGCCACCACGGCAATGGTGCCCAGCGGACTGCCCAGCTCATGCGCCGCCGCCGCCGCCAGGGCACCGACGGCAGAGGCCCGCTGTGCCCGCGCCAGGGCATCCTGGCTGGCATTCAAGGCACCTGACAGACGCCGCGCCCCGTCCGCCACCTGGAACAGATAAGCCGCGATGAAGCCCGCCGACAGTGTCAGCGCCGCCCATACCCCGAACCGGTAAAGCGGCGGCAGACCCGCCGGCTCCACCCCCGGCCAGGGCAGCGGCATGGCGACCAGGGCCAGGCCCGTGAAGCAGCAGACGGCCAAGGCCGCCAGCAGGATCACCGCCGCCCGGCCCAGTGTGCTGGCCGCCACTGTCAGCGGCGCCAGCATCAGCACGGCAAAGGGATTGTCCAGGCCGCCCGTCAGATAGAGCAGTACCGTGAGCTGCACCATGTCATAGGCCAGATAAAGGGCGGCTTCCCGGTCATCCAGGAACGGATGGGCCGCCACCCGCCGCGCGGCATAGAGATTGACCAGCACCGACACGGCCACCCCGGCCAGCGCATGGGCCAGCGCCAGTTCGAATTCGAACAGGGCCATGACCGTGGTCAGGGTCGCGAACTGCCCGGCCACCGCGATCCAGCGGATGGTGATCAGGGTGCGGGCACTGACCCGCCCCTCGGCGGCGGCAAGGGCCGGGCCGGAACGTCCCCCCTGAATCGTACTGGCACTATTGGTGATTGCGTCGCTCATCCCCATATCCCATGCTCTTGAACGTCCCGCCCGGAAGGAGCAGAGGGCAATCTAGTTCCCCCCCAGCAGAAAGACCATAAGCCGTTCCCATGCCGTTGGATGTCCCCCGTACCGCCATTGCCGCCATCCAGGTCGATATGCTGACCAAACGGTTCGACGCGCATACCGCGCTGGACGCCATCAGCTTCGAGGTGCCGGCGGGTGGAACGGTGGCTCTGCTGGGTGGCAATGGGGCGGGCAAGACCACCACCATCTCCATCCTGCTGGGGCTGTTGCTGCCGACATCGGGCACGGTGCGGGTGCTGGGTCATGATATGTTGACGGAACGCTACCGCGTGCTGCCGCGCATGAATTTCTCCAGCCCCTATGTCGACCTGCCCCATCGCCTGACCGTGCGGGAGAACCTGACCGTCTATGGCCATCTCTATGGCCTGACGCATCTAAAAGACCGGATCGCCCGCATCGCCGACGAACTGGACCTAACCACCATCCTGAACCGCCCGTCGGGCAACCTGTCGGCGGGGCAGAAGACGCGCGTGGCGCTGGCGAAGGCCTTGCTGAACGACCCGGAACTGCTGCTGCTGGATGAACCGACGGCCAGCCTGGACCCCGATACTGCCGATTGGGTGCGCGGCTTCCTGGAACGCTACCGCGCCCGCACCAAGGCCACCATCCTGCTGGCCAGCCACAATATGGCGGAGGTGGAGCGGCTATGCGATGGCGTGCTGATGATGAAGGGCGGACGCATCGTGGATCGGGGCACCCCCGCCGATCTTCTGTCCCGCTATGGCCGCGACAATCTGGAGGAGGTTTTCCTCGACATTGCCCGGGATCGGCGTCAGGCGGCGGGGTGATCGCCTCTACCGCGGCAGCACCACCGTAAACCGCGCGCCCTGGACCGTGCCATCCGCGCCCTTGATATTGCCCGCGAAAATCCGGCCCTGGTGGGCGTCAATGATCTGTTTGGAGATGGACAAGCCCAGGCCGGAATGTTTGCCAAAGGCTTCCGACTTGGGGCGTTCGCTGTAGAAACGGTCGAAGATGGCGTCCAGCTTGCCCTCCGGGATGCCCGGCCCCTGATCCTCACACGTGATCTCCACCCGGTCGGGCAGGGACCGCACCTTGAACCGCACCACCCCGCCGGGCGGGGAAAAGGACAGCGCGTTCGACAGCAGGTTCTGGAACACCTGGGTCAGGCGGCCCTCCAGCCCGGGCACGACCAGCCCGGACTTGGTGTTGGGCATCTCCACCTCCACCCGGACCGGGGCGGACGCGTCGCTGACCTCCCCGCCAGCCTCCGCAGCCGCTTCACGCAGGGCTTCGGCATTGCCCAGGGTGGCATCATGGATATTGGCCAGCATGGTCAGCATCTGGCCCACATCCGCCGGTTCGGCGCGTGCACGCGACAGTTCGGCATCCAGGCGACTGGCATTGGAGATATCGCTGATCAGCCGGTCCAGACGCTGCACATCATGGTGGATGATGGACAGAAGCCGCTGACGCTGCTCATCGGTCTTCACACGCTGCACCGTCTCTACGGCACTGCGCATGCTGGTCAGTGGGTTCTTGATCTCATGCGCCACATCGGCGGCAAAGCGCTCGATGGCATCCATGCGGTTCCAGATGGCATCCGTCATCTCCCGCAGGCTGCCCGACAGATCCCCCACCTCGTCCCGGCGGCGGGAGAAATCGGGGATGGTGACCTGCCGTCCATGGCCATGGCGCACCTCGTCGGCGGCCTGGGCCAGACGGCGGATGGGCCGGGCGATGGTGCCCGCCAGATAGAAGGACAGCAGCACCGTCACGCCCAGCGTGATGGCGAACAGGCGCAAGATATCCATGCGGAATTCCCGCACGGCCACATCCACCGCCTTGCCCGAGCGCGAGATATAAACGGCCCCCAACACCTTCTTATAGCGCTGCACCGGCACCGCCACCGTCAGCACCATGTCGGAACGGCCATCGGCCCGGCCGATGCGCCAGACATTATTGCCGACCTCGCCCGCCAGGGCCTTCATCACGTCGGTATAGCTCTCCGCCGTCGGGTCCTTCTCGCTGGGATAGGCTGGCAGATGCTCACGCTCCGGCACGGCATTGACGATGTAATCATAGATGGCGATGCCGATCTCGGTCAGGCGGTTGCCGTCGCGCATCGGCGGCAACTCTTCGATCTGCACCGTCCCCTTCGGCCCGCCCAGCACGCGGCTGTCGGCGATCAGTTCGCCATTGGGCGCGAACAGGCGGGTACGGGTGTCGGTCGTTTCCACCAAGCGCCGCACCATCTGCCGCGCCAGCTCATAGGATAGCTGGTTTGTCGGCTCGTTGAACTCGTCCGTCGCAGGCTGCATGGCACCTTCGCCCAAGGCACCGGCGAAGATTTTCGCCTCCGTCGACAGGGCCGACAGTTCCTTGTCGATCAGCCATTGCTGATAGGTGGACAGGTAGAGCAGGCCCCCCAGCAGGATGGCCAGCGCCAGCATATTGACCGCCAGGATGCGCAGCGTCAGGGGCGAGAAATGCCGCACCCGCCGCCGGGCGGGCGTTTCCGCCGCTGCCTTCCCGCCGCCAGCCTTGTCGCCGAACGGGCGTTCCACCCCTTATTCCTTATACTTATAACCAACGCCGTACAGCGTCTCGATCTGCTGGAAATCGTCGTCCACGACCTTGAACTTCTTGCGCAGGCGCTTGATGTGGCTGTCGATGGTGCGGTCATCGACATAGATATGCTCGCCATAGGCGGCATCCATCAGCTGATCGCGGTTCTTCACATGGCCGGGACGGATGGCCAGCGCCTTGACCAGCAGGAATTCGGTGACCGTCAGGTCGATCTCCTTGCCCTTCCAGGTGCAGAGATGGCGGGCGCCATCCAGCACCAGCTCGCCGCGCACCAGGGTCTGGCCCGGATCGGGGGCCGTGCCCTTGCCCTGCGCCAGCTCAGTCCGGCGCAGCAGGGTCTTGATGCGCTCGATCAGCAGGCGCTGGCTGAACGGCTTCTTGATGTAGTCGTCGGCCCCCATGCGCAGGCCCTGCAGCTCGTCCGTCTCATCATCCTTGGAGGTCAGGAAGATGATGGGCATCTGCGTGGTCTGGCGCAGGCGCTGCAGCAGCTCCATCCCGTCCATGCGCGGCATCTTGATGTCCAGCACGGCCATGTCAACGGGGCGGGAGGTGATGCCGCGCAGCGCCTCGTCACCGTCGCCATAGGTGCGAACCTCATAGCCTTCGGCTTCCAGCGCGATGGACACGGACGTCAGGATGTTGCGGTCGTCATCGACCAGGGCGATCACTTGGGACACGCTTCTTCTCCAGCCTGCGGGCGCTCTCTTCGGTATTACTTCCGAAGGACCGGCTTTGCCAAATCCAACTGCCCTTTCAATATGTCATCAATGCGGCGCGGGGAAGTGTCGTGACGACATAGAACGGCCTTAAGACGAATGGTGAGCGTGTCTGACCATTCGTCAGGTCGGCGCCCGGCGCCTTAGGGAACAAGAATAGGGAACAAGAACAGAAAGGGATGTCTTATGGCGGTTGGCGAAGGTCAGGAGGCAATGGGGAGGCCCGACGATATCGGCCTCGCCGCCCGCACCCTGATGCGGGGTGCGGTGCAGGCGACGCTGGCCACCCTGTCGCGGCCCGGCATGGAGGGCGGGATGGAAGGCTGGCCCAGCCCGTCGCTGGTGCTGGTGGCGTTTGACCTGGATGCCAGCCCCCTGCTCCTGATCTCCCGTCTGGCCGAACATACCCGCAATCTGGAGGCCGATGGCCGCTGCGGCCTGCTGTTCGATGCGACGGCGGGCCATGCCGACCGCCTGACCGGTCCGCGCCTGTCGGTGCAGGGCGTGGCGGAACGGACGGGGGATGCCATGCTGCTGGAACGGTTCATCGCCCGCCACCCATCATCTCGCGCTTATGCCGGCTTCCGCGATTTCGCCCTGTGGCGGGTGGCGGCGAAACGGGGCCATATGGTGGCCGGGTTCGGGCGCATCCACAGCCTGGAACCCGACCTGCTGCGTCTGCCGCCCGCCGACTGGCAGGATCTGGCGCCGCGTCATGACGATATCGTGGCCCATATGAACCAGGACCATGCCGACGCATTGGCCCTCTATGCCACCCGGCTTCTGGACCAGCCGGCAGGCGATTGGCGCTTGATCGGGATCGATCCCGATGGCTGCGACCTGTCCACCGGCTCCCTGACCACCCGCCTGCCCTTTATCACCCGCATCCGCGACGCCGACATGGCACGGGCGGAACTGATGCGACTGGTGGCGCGGGCGCGGAATAAGGGCTGACATCACGGCAGGCTCCGCGCCGCGCCACCGGATTGGTCCCGTCACCCCTGCCTGGAAGCTTTCACACAGGCGCGTCATTCCGCATGCTGGGAACAGCGCAACCTGTTCCCCGTCGTGACCCATGTTCCTGCCCGCCCGCCGCCCCTTCCGCCGCCTTGCCCTGCTGCTGGCCACCGCCGCCAGCCTGATCGTTCCCGCCGCCCTGGCCGATGCCGTGGATGATTACATCCTGGGCTTCATGCAGCGCACCCACACGCCGGGTGTGGCGCTGGCCGTGGTGCGGGATGGCAAGGTGGAAAAGATGGCGACCTATGGCGTCGCCGACGCCTTTGCCCGCACCAACCTGGAACCCACGCACACGTTCCAGATTGCATCGGCCACCAAGATGCTGACGGGCGTGGCACTGGGCCGGCTGGAACAGGCGGGCAGGCTGTCGCTGGATGATGACCTGCGCCGCCATTTCCCCGACGCACCCGAAAGCTGGTCGCGCATCACCATCCGGCAACTGGCCACCCACTCTTCGGGGCTGGAGGACCGGTTGGGCCTGGGGCGGGATGCCAGCACCGCCGATATCGTGGCGGTGGCCATGAAGACCCCGCTGGCCTATGAGCCGGGCAGCCGGTCACGCTATGGCTTCACTGATTTCGTGGTTCTGCAGGCCTTGATCGAAAAACTGGCGGGTGAGCCCTTCCCCGCCGCCCTGCGCACCTGGGCGCTGGCCCCGCTGGGCATGGGGGAAAGCGGCTTTCCCACGGAGACGGGCGGGACCTGGAAGGACCGGGCCGTGGGCATCCATGTCTTCCGGGAGGGCCGGCAGGCCCGCGATGATTTCGGCTATACCCCCGCCGGTTATGCCGCTGGCGGCCTGCTGGTCAGCCTGAATGATCTGGTCCATCTCGCCCAGGCCATCGACAGGGGGGATGCCCTGCCCGTCGCCGCGTGGCAGCGCCTGTGGACCGCCCCGGCGTTCAGCAATGGCAAGCCGGGCGATTTCGCCATCGGCTGGACGAAACGTGACCTGCTGGGCCATGGGGCCGTGGGACATAGCGGCGGGCCGGCGCTGGCCGATATCCTGCGCCTGCCCGATGATCGGCTGACCATTATGGTGCTGACCAATCAGCGCTGGCTCTATCCCATGCTGGCCGATGGGGTTGCCGCCCGTTATGTGCCCGACCGCGCCCGCATGCTGCCCGATGATCGGCCGGAAATGACCGAACGGCTGCGCCGCGCCCTGGACAGCGCGGCCAGGGGTGCCATGGACAAGACCGGCTTCACCGATGAGGCGGGCAAGGGCATGCAGGGGTTTTTCCAGGATTTCGGCAGCGCCCTGCTGACCGCCGCCGGCCCTGTCCAGTCCATCCGCCTGATGGAAAAGGCCACCACGCCCGATGGCGGGGACCGCCGCCGCTATCGGGTTCAGTTCCAGAATCAGTCCATGGTCTGGCTGTTCAGCGTGAACGCCGCCGGTCAGGTCGACCTGATGCGCCCAGCCAGCGACAGCACGCCCCTGCTGCCCTGACCGGACAGGCACTGTCCGGTTTCGGACATGCGTTCGGAAACGGACAGTGCCTGATCTCATGAAAAATACGCGATTACAGATGCTTACGCCCTGGCACGCCGGATGCTTTGACCCGTCCCATGCCATAAGGCACCGGACCGGAGAAAGCCCATGATGCAGCGCCGCCATTTCCTCGCCCTCGCCCTGGCCACCACCAGCGCCCTGACCCTTCCCTCCCTGGCCCAGACGGCACCCGACGGCGCGCCGGCATCGGCCCCGGTGAAAGCCATGGACAGGACGGAACGTCAGGCGGTGCTGCGCGATCTGGCCGACAGTCTGGAGAACAACTTCGTCTTTCCCGATATCGGCACCCGGTACGCGACCCTGCTGCGTCAGAAGGCGGACGCCGATGCCTATGCCGACCTGACCGACCCCACCGCCTTTGGGGAAAAGGTGACCGCCGACCTGCAGGCCGTGGCCAAGGATGGCCATCTGCGTCTGGCCCCGCAGGAGGTTTTCGCCAGCCGCGCCCCGCGCAAGCCCGCCCCCGACGCCCCGGCCAGCACCAAGGCCAATGGCCCACCGGGCCTGGAAGAGGTGAAGATGATCGGCGATGTCGCCTATCTGCGCTTCAACGCCTTCATGGGGGACGAGGGGATGATCGCCCGGGCGCGGGGCTTCCTTCTGGACAATGCCGGCAAGGCCAAGGCCGTGATCATCGATGCCCGCCCGCACCGGGGTGGTGGGCTGGCAGAGATGGATGCCATCCTGCCCCTGCTTTATGCGCAGCCGACCACCCTGGTCCGCATGGATACCCGCGCCTCTGCCTTTGCGCGCGGCATGCCCTCCTTCGCCTCGCTAGTCAACCGCGTCGCCCCCGGCGGCATCGTGCGGCAGGATCATACGGTCACCCCCGACCTGACGGAGATGCGCCTGCAATCCGTGCCGGTCTACTACCTGACCTCACGGCGCAGCGCGTCCGCCGCCGAACATCTGGCCCTGGCCTTCAAGCGCACCAAACGCGCCACCCTGGTGGGGGAAAAGACGTATGGCGCCGGCCATTATGGCGGGGTGGAACCGGTGGGTGAGCGTTTCGGCGCCTTCATCCCCGTAGGCCGCACCTACAACCCCGACAATGACTGGGGCTGGGAAGGCCAGGGCGTGACCCCGGATGTGGAAACACAAGCCGATGACGCCCTGGTCAAGGCGCTGGAACTGGCGGGCAAGGCCGGCGCCCATCCCGCCTGAGGCACCCCCTCGCAAAGCGGGGCGTGATGATGCACAAGGAAGAGGCTCCACAACCGGGTTCTTCCTATGCGCCTCCCCCTGCTCGCGGCCACCCTGACCCTCTGCCTTCTCTCCCCCACCGCCTTTGCCCGCCCCGTGGCGGAATGCCAGTCGGCGGAGGAGGCGGAGATGGCGGCGGCCCTGGCGGCAGAGGGGATTGCCGAACCCACCCTGGCCCTGACTGGCGTCGGGCGGTCGGCAACGACCACGGGCGGAGAGTGGGTGGTGGTGGGCTGGCGGCCCTGCCTGGACCCGACGGCGGAGCCGGAGGGCGGGGTTTCCACCCGCATCAGCCTTTATCACCGCACGGGCAAGGCCGCCCCCAAACCTGTCGCCAGCCTGGACCTGCCGCCCGTTCAGCGTTTCGTCAGCCCGTCGGAAGATGCGGTGGTGGCCACCAAATGGGGTCCGCTGCTGCTGATCGAGGCGGCGACGGGCGGGTCCTGCATGGGGTGCGAAACGCTGGTGCCGCTGCTGCTGACCGGCGACAAGCTGGTGATGCTGACCCCGCCCGACCCGGATATCGCCCTGCGCGAGGTGACAGGATCGTCGCCCGACATCATCCTGACCGGGTTCCTGACCCGGTTTGAGGCCTATCCCCCGCTCTGTAGCGCCTGCTCCCCCTCTACCACTATCCATCTGCGGCTGGAGAAGGACCGGCTGGTGGAGGCATGCGACCGGTTCCGCGACAATTACATCAGCGATGCCGCCGCCGCGCGCGAGGAACTGGCCGCCCTGGCCGGGGACCCGGTGGGTCCCGATACGGTCAATGATCTCTATGCTGGCAGCATCGCGCGGCTGCTGGACCGGGTGAATGCCGGTGAAACGCCTTCAGGGGCACTACCGGATTTCCAGGATGAAGCGGCCAAGGCCATCGACCGCGCAGACCCCAGCCGCGGTGCCACCATCCGGCGCAGCGCCGCCGCCCTGTCAGAGGCGATAATATCTGCACAATCAACGGGTAAGCTCTCCCGCGCCTGCCCCGCCCTGGGGGTTGAGCGCCCGCGTTTGCGCTGATCCGATCCTCTGCGTCCTGCCCCGCGCGCATGCCTGTCGCGGGGGCCTTGGGCTTGCGTATGGGGGGCAGGAACGGTAATGCTATCGGCGCCGTTACATAAAATGCCCCGTAGCGACCTTTCCGGCACTACCGAGGGCGATCCCCACCAAAAGGGGACGGCGTCCAAAGTCGACACTGGAGAGGGAGAAACCCAACGTGGAACATACCGGTCCCGTCATCAGCAGCTACGGTCTGGATTATCTGGGCCTGACCAATCTGAAGGCCGCCCACTGGAACCTGAGCGCCGGCGCGCTGTATGAGCAGGCTCTGCGCCGTGGCGAGGCCAAGCTGTCCAAGGATGGCGCCCTGGTCGCCATCACGGGCCAGCATACGGGCCGGTCGCCCAACGACAAGTTCACAGTGAAGGAAGAGACCACCGCCGACGATATCTGGTGGGGTCCCAACAAGCCCTTCACGGAAGAGGCGTTCGACCGGCTGCATGCCCGCGTCACGGCCTTTCTGCAGGACCGCGAGGTCTTCGTGCAGGATCTTTATGCCGGGGCCGACGCCGCCTACCGCCTGCCCGTGCGCATCGTGACCCAGCATGCCTGGCACAATCTGTTTGCCCAGAACATGTTCATCCGCCCGCCCCTGAAGGACCGTATGGCGTTTGAACCGGCCTTCACCGTGCTCCAGGCCCCCGATTTTCGGGCCGTGCCGGAACGTGACGGCACGAGGTCCGACGTGTTCGTGGTGATCAACTTCAAGCGCAGGCTGGTCCTGATCGGCGGCACCTCCTATGCCGGGGAAATCAAGAAGTCGATCTTCTCCATCCTGAATTTCCTGCTGCCGGGCCAGGGCGTGCTGCCCATGCATTGCTCCGCCAATATCGGCGCCAATGGCGACACGGCCATCTTCTTCGGCCTGTCGGGTACGGGCAAGACCACCTTGTCGGCGGACAGTTCGCGCACCCTGATCGGCGATGATGAACATGGCTGGTCGGACCGCGGCGTCTTCAATTTCGAAGGCGGCTGCTATGCCAAGGTCATCCGCCTGTCGGCAGAGGCCGAGCCGGAAATTTTCGAAACCACCCGCCGCTTCGGCACGGTCCTGGAAAATGTCGTCATGGACCCGCAGAGCCGGGAACTGGACCTGGATGATGCCAGCCTGACGGAAAACACCCGCGCCTCCTACCCGATCGATTTCATCCCGAACGCATCGGCGACAGGTTTGGGTGGTCAGCCGCTGAACATCATCATGCTGACGGCGGATGCGTTCGGCGTGCTGCCGCCCATTTCCAAACTGTCGTCCGAACAGGCCATGTACCATTTCCTGTCCGGTTACACGGCCCGCGTGGCCGGCACGGAAAAGGGCGTCACGGAGCCGCAGGCGACGTTCAGCACCTGCTTCGGCGCCCCCTTCATGCCGCGTCATCCGACCGTCTATGCCAAGCTGCTGGGCGAGAAGATCAAAACCCATGGCGCCAATTGCTGGCTGGTCAATACCGGCTGGACGGGCGGCGCCTATGGCACCGGCAGCCGCATGAAGATCGGTCATACCCGCGCCCTGGTGAACGCCGCGCTGTCGGGCAAGCTGGCCACCGTCAGCCACAAGCCGGAACCGAATTTCGGTCTGGCCGTGCCGGAAGGGTGTGATGGGGTGCCGGCAGATGTGCTGATGCCGCGCAACGCCTGGGCCGACAAGTCGGCCTTTGACGCCACCGCGCATGAGGTGGCGCGCCGGTTTGAGGCCAACTTCACCCAGTTCGCCGACCAGGTGGACGAAAAGGTCGTGCGCGCCGGTATCCGTACCGCCGCGTAAACAGACCGTCCACCCTCCCGCCGATGACCGGGGCGGGGCGATCAGGGCCGGGGGCGCGATCCTCCGGCCTTTTTTGCGGCTGGCGTGGCTCCCTCACCCTCCCAAACGCTGGCGCGTTCGGGCCCCTCCCTTTCCCGCCAAGCGGGCGAGGAGCAGAATTCTACCCTCGCCCACGAACGTGGGAGAGGGAGGGGCCTATTGGCGTCAGCCAATGGGAGGGTGAGGGCCAGACGTTCCCCCCTCAAACCCCCGTCACCGCTACCGTCAGCCCACCCGACAGCAGCCTCAACCCCCGCGTAATCGCCGGCAATTCCTTCTTATAGACCCGTTCCAGCGGCGTGACCTGCACCTCCCAGGCGCCCTTGCCCTTTGGCCCCGCCACACGTTTATGCGACCAGGTGGCGACCACCCGGCCCTGGCGCAGGATCACGGGGCTGATCCAGCCGGCCACGCGGTACACGGCGGGCCGGAACCGGTCCTCCAGATACTGGCCCGTATCGGCATGGGCCAGGAGATAGGGATCGAACAGGCCCAGCACGCTGATCTGCCCCTCCGCCGGTTCCGCGGCCAGCAGGTCGGCCATGTCGCGTTCCAGCACATAAGCCTTCTTGCCCGCCAGCGTTACCGGCACGATCTCCCCGCCCAGATCGGCAAAGGCCTGTTGCGCCGGCCCGGCATAGAAGCCCACGAATTTCTTGAAATCTGCCGGTGTGGCCGGGCCATAGACGGCAAGGTAGCGGCGGGCCAGATCGGCCATGGCCGTGCGCGCGTCCGGCACCACAGGCGCGTGGCCCAGCCATTGCGCCAGATGCACGAACAGGGCCTCGCGCGCCCCCTCGCCATCGCCCTTGTCCGCCGGCCCGTGGCAGACATGGCCCAGCGCGCAGGCCAGCTTGATGATCCCGCCCCAGCTATGTTCCAGCATGGGTCGCGCCCATTCGCCCAATTCCGGCACCAGCCGGCGTGACAGGTCCATGCGGCTATGCGCGCCCTGTTCCAACGCCTGCACCACCGCCGCGACCAGCGTGTCGACCTGATCCAGGCTCAACCCTTCCTTGGCATACCAATTATGGTAACCGGCGACATATTCCCGGCGCAGGCCCAGGATCATGGGCAGGTCGGCGGCAGGTGTCAGATGCAGGGTGGAACGCTGCGCCCAGAGTTTCACCAGGCTGCGATCCTGATAAAGCGCGCGGTCGATATCGCCATCCGCCGTCCCCGCCGCGCTGCGCGCCCGCAATTGCAGGATGGCGGCGGAATGGACCTGCGCCTGCGCCCCGATCAGGGTCCGCGCCGCGATCAGGGCGTCCGCCGCCGGCCTTGTCAGGTGCTGACGGTCCAGCCGGAAGGAAAGCGCCTGCGGCAGCGTGATCGCGGTCATCATGGGTCCTGCGGATCGCATCAATACCGCAGGATGCCCCAGATGCATTTCAAGAACAATAGGGGAACAGACCTATTTCAGGCTGTCCATGCGCCGTTGCAGTTCCGGCCGCTGCGGCGCATCGGCGGGAAGCTGTTTCAGCAGCCGTCCCCACAGATCGCGCGCCCGGTCATTCTTGCCTTCATTCGCGGCCTGCTGCCCCAGGTAATAGAGCGCCTGCGGATTGTCCGGCGCCAGGTCCAGAACCTTGGCCATCGCGTCCAGGAATTCCGCACTGCCCTGGGTCTGCGCGTCGTCGGGGGCCGTCAGGCGCGACAGATCCAGCCAGGCCTGCAACCGCTTGGGATCGGCCTTCACGGCACCGCGCAGCGCGTCGCGCGCAGCGTCCAAATTGCCCTGCACCTCCCGCGCACGGGCCAGCCGCATCCAGCCATCGGCGTCGCCGGGATTATCCTTCAACTTGGCCTGCAGCCCGTCCACCATGCTGTTGATGGTGGCCTGCTGGTCCTGCTGGCTCATCCCCGCCATGGCCTGCATCTGTTCGGGCGACAGGGCGGGGGCGGCCCCGCCACTACCCGGCGCCGCCGCCGGCGACGGAGCGCTGGCCGGCTTGGGCGATGGGGTAATGGCGATGGGGTCCAGGCCAACTTGGGTGGCGGCATCATGGATGCGGGCCCGCACCGTGGGCAGCCAGGGCGCATCAGCAGGGCTGTCGGCGACCAGGGCGGTCCAGCGGTCCAGCGCGCCACGAATGTCACCCGCCTGAATACGCGCCATGCCCAGATAGTACCGGGCGCGCGCATCCATGGGGTCGGCGGCCACCGCCTCGGTGAACAGGCGCACCGCCTCTTCCCCCACCACGCCATCGGCGGCGACGGTCAAAGCCTCGGCCAGCGCGCCCTGCACACTGCCATTACCGGGCGACAGGCGCAGGACCTGACGCCAGGCATTGACGGCATCGGCAGGCCGGCTCATGGCGCCATAGGTCTGGGCCAGCAGGCCCCAGGCGCCGACATCGTCGGGATTATCCTTCAATGCCGCTTCCAGTTTGGCGACGGCCTCCATCACCTGCGGCGGCACGGGTGCCTCCGGCGGCCGGGTGGCAAAGGGCACGGCCGGCAAGTTGGGCTGACCCAGCGGCAGATAGACGCCCAGCGCCGCCAAGGGCAGCAGCAGGGTTAGCACCAGGGCTGTGCGCTGTGCCGGTTTGGCGAGGGCCTCCACCTTGACCCCCGCCGCCTCATCCGCGACGGACAGCAGGCGGCGGCCCACCTCGGCGCGTGCCGCGCGGGCCTGATCATCGGACAGGATGCCGCGTTTCAGGTCACGCTCGATCTCCGCCACCTGTGCGGCATAGACGCCGCGCGCAAACTCCGCCGCGCCTTCCAGCGGCGGGGGCGGGCGCAGCAGGGTGCGCAGCAGGGGCAGCAGGGCCAGCGCCGTCAGGGCGGCTGCGACCAGCCAGAAACCGATCATCGCCCAACCCCCGGCTTGTCATCATTCAACAGGGCCGCCAACCGCGCTTCTTCCTCTGCCGTCAGGGCGGGGGCCGGCATGGTATCCACATCCCGGCGGCGCTGGCGCATATAAAGCGCGGTGCCGAAACCGGCCAGCAGCAGCAGGGCGAACGGCCCGCCCCAAAGCAGGGCCGTGTAACCTGTTACCGGCGGGCGCAGCAGCACGAAATCACCATAGCGGTCATGGACATAGGCCAGGACCTGTTCATTGCTGTCCCCGGCCACCAGCCGTTCGCGCACCAGCACGCGCAGGTCGCGGGCAAGGTCAGCATTGCTGTCATCGATGGACTGGTTCTGACAGACCAGACAGCGCAATTCCTTGGAAATCTCCCGCGCGCGGGCCTCCATCACGGGATCGGCCAGTTTCTCGTCCGGCATCACCGCCAGGGCGGGAAGGGAAAGGGTGGCGGCTAGCACGGTGGCGGCCATCCAGCCTGCCGCCCGTTTCGTCACCCCGGCGAAAGCCCCACCCCTCATTTCGACAGCTCCCGGATCATGGGCAGGATCTTTTCGTCCACGTCAAACGGCATCAGCGGCCCGACATGGCGGTAGCGCACGCGGCCCTGGCGGTCGATGACATAGGTTTCCGGCACGCCATAGACGCCGAAATCGATGGCCACACGCCCATCCTTGTCGGCACCGATGGCGGTATAGGGGTTGCCCATCTGCGCCAGGAAGGCCTTCGCCGCTTCCGGCTTGTCCTTGTAATTGATGGCGTGGATGGTCACGCCCTGCTCATTGGCCAGCCGCATCAGCAGCGGGTGTTCCACGCGGCAGGGCGCGCACCAGCTGGCGAAGACGTTGATCAGCTGCACCTTGCCCGTCAGGTCGGCATTGGACAGGCCCTTCTCCCCCTCCGACAAGCCCGGCAGGGCGAAAACCGGCGCCGGCTTGTCGATCAGCATGGAGGGCAGGATCGACGGGTCGCGGGTCAGACCCAGGGCAAAATAGCCACCCAGGATCAGGAAGACGGCCAGCGGCAGCAGCAGCAGCAGGCGGTGACGGGTAACGGCGCTCATGCTGATGCTCTTATTCGGCAGGTTGTAGGGCGGGAGAGACGGGAGCCGCGCGGCGGGACGGAACCCCCACCCGCAACCGCCGGTCAGACAGGCTGAGACAGCCGCCCAGCACCATGATCAGCGACCCGATCCAGATCCAGGGCACCAGCGGATGGTGATACAGCCGGACCACCCAGCCGCCGCCGGCCCCGTTCTCCTCTCCCAGCACCACATACAGATCGGAATAGAAGGTGGTGTAGATGGCGGCTTCCGTCGTCTGCATCTTGGCCACCGGATACCAGCGGCGCTCCGCCTTCATCCGGGCAATGGGGGCGCCATCGCGGCTGACGCTGAAATGGCCCATTTCCGTGCGGTAATTGGCGACATTCAGGTCCTCGACCTTGTCCAGCACCAGTTCGTACCCGGCGATGCTGGCCTTGTCGCCCAGCTTCATCACCCGCACATCCTCGGCCAGCCAGAAGGTGGTGCCCACCATGCCGGCAATGGCGATGCCCATGCCGGCATGAGCCACCGACGTGCCCCAGGCGCCCAGCGGCAGGCCTCTGGCACGGGACAGGCTGTCGGCCAACGGCACCCGGAACAGCTTCACGCGTTCGGCCACTTCCCACAGGGCACCGAACCCGGCCCAGGCGGCCATGGCGATGCCGACCAGCGCCATCACCGGCTTCACGCCCGCCAGCCACAAAGCCAGCATCACCGACACCAGCGTCAGCAGCGCCACCACCCACATGCGCGACAGCACGCCCGGCAGATCCGCCCGCTTCCACGGCATGAACGGGCCCAGCGCCATCACCAGGATCAGCGGGATGGTCAGGAAGGGCGTGATGAAATTGTAATAGGGCGCACCCACCGAAATCTTGTGCCCGAACGCATCCAGCAGCAGCGGCATCAGGGTGCCGATCAGCACCACCGCCGCCGATACCGACAGCAGCAGATTGTTCATGACCAGCGCGCCTTCCCGGCTGAGCGGCGCGAACAGCCCACCGATCTTCAGCGCATGCGCCCGCAGTGCGAACAGCAGCAGCCCGCCGCCCGTGGCCAGGATCAGCAGGCCCAGCACCGCCACCCCGCGCTGCGGATCAACGGCAAAGGCATGGACCGACGTCAGCACGCCTGAGCGCACCAGGAAGGTGCCCAGCAGCGAAAGTGAGAAGGTGAGGATGGCCAGCAGGATGGTCCAGGTCTTCAGCGCGTCGCGCTTTTCCACCACGATGGCGGAATGCAACAGGGCGGTCCCCGCCAGCCAGGGCATCAGGGAGGCGTTTTCCACCGGGTCCCACATCCACCAGCCGCCCCAGCCCAGCTCGTAATAGGCCCACCAGGAACCCATGGCGATGCCCATGGTCAGCGAGGTCCAGGCCACCAGCGTCCAGGGCCGCACCCAGCGGCCCCAGGCCGGATCAACCCGCCCCTCGATCAGGGCGCCGACCGCAAAGGAGAAGGCGACGGAGAAACCGACATAGCCCAGATAGAGGAAGGGCGGGTGGAAGGCGAGGCCAGGGTCCTGCAACAGCGGGTTCAGGTCATTGCCGTCGAACGGCGCCGGATAGACACGGGCGAACGGATTGCTGGTCACCAGGATGAACAGCAGGAACCCGACCCCGATCAGGCCCTGCACGCCCAGCACGCGGGCCTTCAGCGTCGGCGGAATATTGCGCCCGAACCCGGCCACCGCCGCCCCGAACAGGGCCAGCATGAAGACCCAGAGCAGCATGGAGCCTTCATGGTTCCCCCACACGCCCGCCACCTTGTACAGCATGGGCTTCAGGCTGTGGCTGTTATTCACCACATTCTGGACGGAGAAGTCGGAAACGACATGCGCCTGCATCAGGGCCGCAAAGGAGATGGTGATGGCGGCCAACTGCGCAAAGGCCGCCATGCGCCCTGTCTCCATCCAGGCGACATCGCGGCGGGCCGCCCCGACCAGCGGCATCACCGACTGCGCCACCGCCAGCAGCAGGGCCAGAACCAGGGCGTAATGTCCGATCTCGGGGATCATGTCCGTCTCGCTGCTTGACCGCAAAAACCTGACAAAAGGTCAGTTACTTCCCCGCCTCATAGACCGGTTTTCCCGGCAATTCCGGCTTGAACTGGCCCGATGCTTTCAGGGCGTCGGCCACTTCCTTGGGCATGTATTTCTCATCATGCTTGGCCAGCACCTCCGACGCCACGAAGACGCCGTCGGAGCCCATGCGGCCTTCGACCAGCACGCCTTGGCCCTCACGGAACAGGTCGGGCAGGGGGCGGTCGGTGGTGATGGTCACGGAATGGGCCGTATCAGTGATGGTGAAGCGGGTGGAGACACCGTCATCCACCTTCACCACCGACCCGCCTTCAACCAGCCCGCCGACGCGCACCCGCTTGTCGCCCGGCGGCTTGGTCGCCAGATCGGAGGGTGAGAAGAAGAAGGCCACATTCTCCTCGAACGCGGTCAGGGTCAGGGCCGTGGCGGTGCCAAGACCGGCCAGCGCCAGCAGCAGCATATAGAGGCGGCGCTTCTTGCGCGTCATCATGGCTTTTCCTCCCCACCCGCGTCACCGGCACCGGCCCGGCGGCGGCGGCGCGGCAATGTCTGTTCCAGGCTGCGCAGCAGGCGTTCCTTGCGGCGCAGTGTGCCCAGGCTGGCCAGCAGCAGGCCCACCAGGACCAGCAGCGCCAGACCATAGCTGGACCAGACATAGATGGCGTATCCGCCCATGTGGAAAAAGTCGGCCATCCTGTCACACCCCCCCGGCCTGGGTCAGACGCAGGGTCTGGATCTTGCGTTCCGCCAGTTCGGCCCGCATGCGCAGAATGACGGTCGCCGCGAAATAAGTCTTGAAGGCCAGCGCCAGGATCAGCAGCGGCCACAGCATGTCGCCATGGATGGCAGGCCCGTCCATGCGCAGCACCGATGCCGGCTGATGCAGCGTGTTCCACCAGTCGACGGAGAATTTGATGATGGGCACATTGATGGCGCCCACCAGCAGCAGGATTGCCCCGGCCCGGTGCCCGCGCTGCGGATCATCAAAGGCATCGACCAGCGCCATATAGCCCAGATACAGGAAGAACAGGATCAGGACAGAGGTCAGTCGTGCATCCCACACCCACCATGTGCCCCACATCGGCTCCCCCCACAGGCTGCCCGTCACCAGGCAGAGCAGGGTGAAGCCCGCGCCCAGCGGGGCCGCGGCCTTGGAGTAAACCTCTGCCAGCGGATGGCGCCAGACGAGCGCACAGGCCGCCGCAACGGCCATCGAACTGTAGGTGAACATGGCCATCCAGGCGGCGGGCACATGCACGTACATGATGCGCACCGTGTCGCCCTGCTGATAGTCCTCCGGACTGACGAACAGCGCCAGATACAACCCGGCGGCGAACAGGATGGCGGACAGGACCGAGACCCAGGGCAGGATCAGGGCAGCCAGACGCAGGAAACGGGCGGGATTGGCGAAACGATGCATGATGGTCCCTATGTAGCATGGGACCTGCGGTTTTCACACCGCTGCCAACGGTTCCTGCGCTGATTTGATCCAGCGCAGAACGATCAGCCCCAGCGCCCGGCCCGCAATGTCCGCAGATCGGCCACGGCCTGACCCGGCATGGCGATGGCATGATGAACCAGCGCCGTGGCCATGTCGGCCTCCAGCGGTTTGGCGAACAGGTATCCCTGCGCCCGGTCGCAGCCCATCTGCCGCAGCAGCGCCTCCTGCCCCTCCGTCTCCACCCCTTCGGCGATGACGCCGAATTCCATGATGCCGGCAATATGCAGGATGGCGCTGACCAGGGCCTTGCCCTTGTCGTCGCGCGACATGGCAGTCACGAAGCTGCGGTCGATCTTGATCGTGTCCACCGGCAGGTTCTGAAGATAGGCCAACGAGGAATAGCCCGTGCCGAAATCATCGATGGCCAGCCCGATGCCCAGATCGCGCAGGCCCTTCAGGATGGCGATGGCGTCTCCCCCCTGCCCGATCAGCCCGCTTTCGGTGATTTCCAGGCGCAGCCATTCCGGCCGGCATTCGGTCATCTCCAGCACACCCGTCACCCAGCGCACGATATCCAGGCGCGAGGGGTCGAGCTGATAGGGCGACAGGTTGACGGAGACATAGAGCGGATTATCGGCCCGGCCCCGGTTCCATTTCGCAATCTGGCGACAGGACTGCACCAATATATGGTTGCCCAGCGGCACGATCAGGCCCGTTTCCTCCGCCACCGCCACAAAGGTGGTGGGCGGAATGGGGCCATGTTCGGCATCGGTCCAGCGGGCCAGCGCCTCAAACCCCGCCAGTTCACCATCGGCCAGCCGCACGATGGGCTGAAAGACGGGCCGCACGCCATTGCTGAAATAGATGGCCTGACGCAGCTTGTCATAGATGATGTGGCGTTCGGTCAGGCGCGCGCGCATGGCCGCGTCGAACACGCGCCGGCCACCACCGCCCGCCGCCTCGGCCTCCGCACTGGCAATCTCCGCATCGCGCAGCAAGGCGGCGGCGTCGCCCCCGCCCTCGGCACTGGGCACCACGCCCAGGCTGGCCGTCACGAACATTTCCCGCCCGGACACCGACAGTGGCGCGCGCAGGGCGTCACGCACGGCATGGGCCAGATCATCGACACGCCCCGCCTCCTGATCAAAGGACAGGACAGCGAATTCGCCCGTGTCGATGCGGCCCAGAAGGTCATCTGCCGGCACACAATCGCGCAGCCGGCGGCCCACGGCGGCCAGCAGGGCATGGGCATCCGCCTCGCCCAGCGTCGCCTTCAGCGCGCGGAACCGGTCCAGACCGATGACGGTGACGGCAATCTCCGTCTCCACGCCCAGCGCCTGCTGCAGGGCATGCAGCAGATGCGTGCGGTTGGGCAGGCCCGTCACCCGGTCGAAATTGGCCATGACGTGCAGCTGCTGTTCCGTCCGGCGGCGATAGATCTCGGCCTGCCGTTCGGCCAGCAGGTGGTGCAGTTCCTGCGCCACCTCCAGCTCGCCATGGCTCCAACCCTGGCCGGCCCCGCGCAGCAGCACGACGATCCCGTCCGGCACATCGATGCCCAGAACGGGACCGCGCCAGACGATGCCTTCGCGCCGCGACGCCCCTTCCAGGCCCAGCTGTTCCTGCCAGTGGGACAGGGTGGCCAGATCATGGCTGGACCAATGGCTGCCTTCGATCCCGGCGACGGCCCCGTCATGGGGCAGTACCTCCCGGATCACGGGATAGGCCGCGATCAGGCCATCGGTCAGCTGCACACCCTGACGCAGCAGCCGGCCAAGGCGGGTCAGCCCGCGTGCGGCCACCGTGCGCGCGGCCACGGCGGCCCGTTCATCCAGGGCGGCGACCTGCGCCGCCACGATCTCGCCCAGCGCCTCGCACAAGGCGCGGATGGACGGGCTGACCGCATAGGCATCATTGCTTTCGCACCAGAGATAGCCCCACAGTCGACCGCCGACCAGCAAGGTCACCGCCAGCACGCCGCGCACATCGCGGCGCAGGGCGTGGCCCTGGAACAGGCGGGTGGGCTGGCGCAGGCTGGCGCGGCTGAGATCGACGGGCACGCCTGTCTGCGGGTTGACAGGCGGCACCAGCGGCACCGGCTCTGCCTGCATGTCGAACACGACACGGGCGCGATTCAGTTCCAGCAGCGAGGTTTCCAGCGGTCGCAGCGGCACAAAGCCGATATCGGCACCCGCATCGGCCCCTGGTACCGTGGCGGTGGCCAGCACCTGCACCGGCCCCTGATCCACCATCCGCACGAACAGCGCCCGGTCATAACCGGTCAGCCGGCGCAGATCCTGCACTACGGATTGGGCCAGATCGCCGATATCCACAATATGACGGTACCGGCGGATGGCAGCGCCAAAGCCGGCATTGATCATGCCCGCATCGCCCAGCCGGGTTGCAGGCTCCATCTCCAGGACCAGGCCGCCCGCATCCCAATGGCCATGGGCGATCAGGCGCAGCTTCTGCCCGCCGCGATCCACACGCAGCGGCACCGGCCCGATGGCATCGGCACCGGCCTGGGCGATGGCACGGTCCAGCGCCCGCGCCGCTATGGGACCCAGCAGATCCGCAACCGTCCGGCCCAGCGCCTGTTCTACCGGTATGCCCAGCAAGGCCGGCAGGTTGGCACCAGCCTGCACCAGCCTGCGGTCGCCTGCGTCCAGCACCATCAGCCAGCCATGCGGCTGCACCAGATCCAGACGCTCACCGGATGCGTCGCCACCCGCCGCGATCAGCGACTGTGGGGCGTGCCATCCATGGACGGGAGGGACCAGCATCAGGATCAGGACCAATGTTCAGGGAAAGGGAAAAGCCGGAAAAGAGAAAAGCAGATGACGTAACACCCGTCGGTGCGAGGGATCACATAGGTGCGTACAGGTTAATATTGCGTTGAGGTTTGCCGGTAATTGCGCTGAGTCAAAAGACAAGGACAGGAAACAGCATGCCGTGGACGTATCCGAACTGGCAACAGCGGAATTCAGGGTCGGAGGTACCGCGTTTGCACCGGCGTTGATCAAAAGCGACAAAGGACCTAGCTTATTGATCCGCAGCGAAATTGCGTCGGGCGCCTGGGACGTGATAACGATAATGGCAAAAGAATGTTCAGGCTCGGAGTTTGCCCGGACCATGTGGATCGAATGCTTTGTGCCAGCCACTTTGCCGGATGCGCCGGGCGCTTCGCCGGTGGCTGGCGCTATGGGTCCGTCCCCTGACCGGGGATGGCGGAGTGCGCGATGCTAGGCTCCCTTCTTCGTCGTCTGACCGGGCAGCGTGCCGAACCGCCCCGCCCCGCCCCGATCCCGCCGGCAATTGCGGAAACGCAGACCGATGCGGCCCCGCCCGCCGAGCAACCGGCTGAGCCGGATTTGCAGATGTCCAGCCTGGAGGCCCATGCTATTCCCGGCGGGCCGGGCAAAAGCCCCGTCTTCTCCTCCCGCGCTGTGCGGGACGCGACCGTGGTGACCGGAACCATCGAGTCGCTGAACCGATTCGTGACCGGTCAGGATGTGCTGGATGATCTGACCTGGCGGTTGGAAAGCCTGACGGCGGATCAGGTGAATTTCCTGCAGCTGTCCGCCGAACCCGGCCTGATCCAGCGCGCCCAGGCCCGCAGCGAGATATTAAAGGGCGCCAAGGCCGCCGCCCTGCGCAAGCTGCTGACCGATCTGGCGGGTGGTGCCATTCCGGAACCGGCCAGCCGCAGTGCGCCGCTGGTGCCGCCCAACGCCCCTATCCTGCCGCCCCTGACCTCGCTGTTGCCGCGCGCCGGTGAGGGATCGATGCCGTCGGTGTCCGGCTTGGCGGTGCCCAGCCTGGGCTCCGCCAACCCGGCCCCGCCCGGTCCAAGCGCGCCCAGCCTGACCACGGCACCGCCGCTGGTATCCAAACCCATTCCCCCGGCCCCCGCCAAGCCCCTGGTGCCCACGCCCGTGCCGCCCAAGGCGACGGTCGTTTCCGCGCCTGCCCTGGCGGACGGAAAGGCGACGGAACCGAAACCGGCGGAAACCAAGCCGGTGGAGGTAAAATCTCCCGAGGCGAAGGCCCCGGAACCCAAACCCGCCGCGTTGAAGCTTCCGGACGTCAAGCCCGTGGAGCCGAAGCCGGCAGAACCCGCCCCCGCTCCGACCCTAAAGGTGCCAGAGCCCGTTGCCGCCGCTCCAAAGACGCCGGCGCCAACCCCGGCAGCGGCAGTGACAACGGCAGCGGTGGAACCACGCCGGCCCGAACCCGCCCCCGAACCTGCCAAGGTTCAGGCCGAACCGACGCGTCCTGCCCAGGCACCGGTGGCCCCGCCGCCGGAACCCGCAGGCCTGCCCCGCCTGGACCGCCAGGATGCGGAGGCACGCCGCGCCCGTCTGCTGGCATCCTTGACCGACACTTTCTCCTCCAGCGAGGCCGCCCCATGAGCATGCCGTCCAGCGACACCACCGACGCGCGCAAGCCGGTGGAGACGGGGGCCACAGGCGCACCCCTGACCGGGGAAGTGCAGGACAGTGTCGATCCGTTCGATTACGCGGAAACCATTGTCCGCGATCTGGCCCACCATGTCGGCTCGCGCCTGCGTGATTTCCGCTCAGATCTGGCTGCCATGCATTCCGCCGTGGTGCAGCTGCCGGAAACGATGAAGATCAACGCCCTGGGGCAGAGCATCCAGGAGCTGCGCGAACGTCTGGCCCATCTGACCGGTGTGGTCAGCCAGCAGGTGACCCGCTATCCGGAGGAACTGGACCGCGTCGCCAAGTCGGCGTCGGAGCTGCTGAACCGCGTCGCCGGCCTGGAAAGCTGGATCGCGGCGGCACGCCAGACCATGGCGCAGGGGGGCGAAGGCCCGAACCTGCCCATGCCCACCGGCGGCTTCGTCGGCCATGATCAGTTCGAAGCCATCATCAGTCAGGTCCATGACAGCATCCTGCGCGTCGTGGGTGCCGTCCGCGACCTGCAATTGGATGTCCGCGATATCCGTAGCGATATCCGCAAGGGCACGCCCGGCGATGACGCACCCGCCGCAGCACCGGTGGCGGCAACGCCCGCCGCCCCCGACCATGGCCCTGCCCTGGCCGAGCTGTCGCGCCGTCTGGCCGCATTGGAAAACCGCCCCACGCCCGCCAGCGGTCAGGCCCTGGCCGATCTGGAACGCCGCCTGAAGGCGCTGGAGGATCAACCCGCCGCCGAGGCGCCGGCCCCTGCCGTCCCCGCTGTTCCCCCCGCACCCGTGGCCGCCGCCCCGGCACAGGCGGACGTGGCCGCCCTGGTGTTCGGCGCATGGCACCGCCTGTCGCTGCCCGCCGGTGACAAGGCATTGTCACAGACGGTGGAGGCGGTTCTGTCCACCCTGTCGCGCACCTTCGATCAGACGGTGCGGTCGCCGCAGGTGGCCAAGGGTTCCGGCATCGTGGCGGTCGCCACCGCATCCCGCGCCGGCACCCCGATCACCGCCCTGCTGGCGACCGAGGATCTGTGTGGCCGTACCTGGACCCTGGGTGCGGATGCCGCCGACATGGCCGCCCCTGCCGACGGGGACAAGCCGGCAGCGGCACGCACACCCTGCTGGCGTGCCCTGTTGGCCGCGTCCGCCCTGGTCGAACAGCAGCAGCCGGGCACCAAGGTGCTGCCGCTGCTCGTCTATGGCCATGGCAGCATCGACAAGCTGCCGTCGCGCGACGACATGAACGCCCATGCCGGCAAGCTGGGTGTGGCGGCGGCGGCGGAACGGCTGCTGGTCATCGGCGCGCCGGACCAGTCGGGCCATACCGGCTTCGCGCAGCCGCGCGACCTGCTGTCGGCATTGACCGAACTGGGTCTCTGATCCGGCATGCCGCGCATCCTGGTCACGGGCTTCGCGCCCTTTCTGGGCCATGCCGTGAACCCCACGGCCTGGCTGGCGGAACGGTTGAACGGGGCCAATGTGGCCGGGGCGGATGTGACGGGCGTGCGCCTGCCCGTCACCTTTTCCGGTGCGGTCCCGGCGTTGAAGGACGCCGTGGCCGAATACCGGCCCGATGCCGTGGTGATGTTCGGCCTTGCCTATGACACCGACCTGATCCGCCCGGAACGGCTGGCCCTGAACCTGGATGACGCGACCGCCCCCGATAATGACGGTGTGATCCGCCGCAACCGGCCCATCGCTGCGGATGGCCCCATGGGCTATTGGTCATCCCTGCCGCTGGACGCCATCATCGATGATCTGGATGCGGGCGGCTTTCCCGTGAAAACCAGCCGCGATGCCGGCGGCTATATCTGCAATCACCTGTTCTTCGGGATGCGCCATTGGCAGCCCGGCCTGCCCGCCGGTTTCATCCATGTCCCGCCCTTCCCCGACGGGCTGAAACCCGGAGATCGCGGCCACCGCACCGGTATGGAACCTGAACGGCTGGAACAGGCAGCCCGCATCATCCTGGCGCGTATCGCGGCATTGTGATAGGTTTGTTTTCCCAAAACCTGTCCGATGAAAGCCATGCAACAACCCCTTGTTTTTTGTTTCATCTTGTTGCACGCGGGCCTAGGGCTAGCGGGCCGCCGGTTTGAATGACCTTGGCAGGAAACGCATTTGCTTCCCCCTTCCCGTGAAAGCCGGTAGCATGCACTGACCATCATCACCCGCCCCCGCCCAAGGGAATAACCGGGATCATGCAGATTTATCTTCCCATTGCCGAAATCTCGGTCAACGCCCTGTTGATCTTGATGCTGGGTGGCGGCGTGGGGTTCCTGTCGGGTCTGTTCGGGGTGGGCGGCGGCTTTCTGATGACGCCCTTGCTGATCTTCATCGGCGTGCCACCCGCCGTCGCCGTGGGCACCCAGGCCAATCAACTGGTGGGCGCCTCTGTCTCCGGTGTGCTGGCCCATTGGCGGCGCAACAATGTCGATGTGAAGCTGGGCTGCGTCATGCTGATCGGCGGTGCCATCGGCACCGGACTGGGCGTCTGGCTGTTCGGCCTGTTGCAGAAGCTGGGCCATATCGACCTCGTCATCTCGCTTTCCTATGTGCTGTTCCTGGGCACCGTCAGTTCCCTGATGCTGACGGAAAGCGTGCGGGCCATTGTGAAGGGGCGCGGCGTGCCCGTGCGGTCCAAGCTGCATCACCATACCTGGCTGCACGGCCTGCCCTTCAAGATGCGCTTCCCCCGCTCGCGCCTCTACATCTCTGCCTTGCTGCCGGCCTTCATCGGCTTTGTCGGTGGGGTGCTGGTGGCGATCATGGGTATCGGCGGCGGGTTCCTGCTGGTCCCGGCCATGATCTATATCCTGGGCATGCCCACCGCCCTGGTGGCCGGAACCTCACTGTTCCAGATCATCTTCACCACGGGTCTGGCCGCCTTTCTGCAGGCGGTGGGCAACCAGACGGTCGATATCGTGCTGGCCCTGCTGCTGCTGGTCGGCGGGGTGATCGGGGCACAGTTCGGGACCCGCGCCGGGGCCAAGCTGCGGGGTGAGCAGGCGCGTGCACTTCTGGCCCTGATGGTGCTGGCCGTGGCCGTGAAGCTGGCCGTGGACCTGATCGTGCGGCCGGAGGATCTGTTCTCCATCACCCTGCCGGTGATGACATGACGCGCCGCAACCGCCGCCTTCTGGCCCTGCCCCTGGCGCTGCTGGCCGGTTTCTGCCTGTGGCAGGCGGCACGGCCTGCCTGGGCACAGTCACTGGTCGCCGACCTGTCCAGCCACCTGATCGCCATCACCACGGGCTTTACCGGCACCGATGTGGTGCTGTTCGGCGCCGTGGACGGGGATGGCGATGTCGCGGTCGTGGTGCAGGGGCCGGAGGGTGAGGTGACCGTGCGGCGCAAGGATCGCGTGGCCGGCATCTGGATGAATGTGGAGGATGTGGCCTTCGCGCGGGTGCCCGCCTATTACAATGTCGCGGTGACGGCCCCGCTGGATGGCGTGGTGCCGCCGACTGTGCTGCAACGGCATGAGATCGGGCTGGATTATGTCCGGCTGCTGCCGGAAAAGGCCAAGCTGCCGCCCGAAAAACTGGCCGAATTCCGCGCCGCCCTGATCCGCAACAAGCAGCGGGCGGGGCTGTACACCACGGAGGTGGGGGAGGTTTCCTTCCTGGGCCAGCGCCTGTTCCGCACCCGTATCTTCTTTCCGGCCAATGTGGCCACGGGCACCTATACCGCGTCGGTCTTCCTGATCCGCGACGGCGATGTGGTCAGCGCACAGACCACGCCGCTGCTGGTCTCCAAGATCGGCTTCTCCGCAAATGTCTTTGAATTCGCACAGCGCAATTCCGTCTTCTACGCCATCCTGGGCATCATGCTGGCCGTAACATCGGGCTGGCTGGCCGGGATCGTCTTCCGCAAATCATAATGGCCTTCGGGGAGAGGCAACCATGACCGACAAGACCCGTATCTTCCTGGTCGTCGTGGACGAGACGGAGGAAATGACCGTCGCCCTGCATTACGCCGCCCGCCGCGCCCGCACCACGGGGGGCCGCGTCGCCCTGCTGCATGTCATCCCGCCGTCGGAGCTGCAGCATTGGGGCGCCATCGAGGAATTGATGAAGCAGGAGCAGCGGGAAGAGGCGGAGCAGCTGATGCAGCGGCTGGCCAAGGAGGTGGTGGATATCGCCGGCTCCATGCCCATGCTCTATATCCGCGACGGGCAGGCCAGCGAGCAGCTGATGAAGCTGATCCAGGAGGAGCCCAGCATCTCCATCCTAGTGCTGGCCGCCGGCACGGGGCGTGGCGGGCCGGGCCCGCTGATCAGCTTCGTGGTGGGTCAGATGTCGGGCAGCCTGCGCATCCCCGTCACCGTCGTGCCGGGCTACCTGTCGGATGAACAGCTGGACGCCATCACCTGAGGCCGCGCCAGCGTTCCAGCGCATCGCGCAGGGCATCGGCAAAGTCCCGGCGTTCATCGGGTGACAGGTCGCTGCCCACCACCAGATGCCTGCCATGGCTGGCCAGGGTGATCTGGCTGCCGGGCCGCATCGGTTCATCCAGATGCACGCGCAGCCAGCCGGGTGCCAGGGTCCAGACCTGCCGCCGGTTCGATGGGTCGATGCGTTCCACCGTCAGCGCCCTGTCGGTCAGCTCCACCGTCTCGTAAGCACTGGCGCTCCGGTAACTGGCCTTGAACGCCCAGTAAAGGATGGCGACATCCAGCCCCATGAAGCCGATGACGGGCCAGGCCCCCGACAGGTAGAAGGCGACGCCAGCCCCCAGGCTCAACCCGCCGACGCACCACATCAGGCGCCGGAACCCCACGGGGCTCAGGCTGCGATGGGGATGGATCACAGCCCGGAACAGGACCGTGCCATCGGTTGATGGGGCGACCGCATCATTCATGACACAGACGATAGGACGCCGACAGCAGCCCGGCAAGGTGGGGCGATTGCGACAGGCTGTCCCGCCGACTATGTTAAGCCCACCCCTGCCCCCGCCCGGATGCCCCCAATTGAAGCGCGCCGCCATCGACGAATTCTTCCGCCGCCTGTCGGAGGCCAATCCGGAACCGAAGACGGAGCTGGAATATTCCAACCCCTATACATTGCTGGTGGCCGTCGTTCTGTCGGCCCAGGCCACCGATGTCGGCGTGAACAAGGCGACCCGGGCGCTGTTCGAAAAGGCCGACAATCCGACGGCCATGGTGGCCCTGGGCGAGGCGGTGGTGCGCGACCATATCAAGACCATCGGCCTTTATAAGAACAAGGCCGCCAACACCATCAAGCTGTCCGAGATCCTGCTGGCCAAGCATGGCGGCGAGGTGCCGAGGCGGCGGGAGGATCTGGAGGAACTGCCGGGCGTGGGGCGCAAGACGGCTAACGTTGTCCTGAACACCGCCTTTGGGGAGCCGACCATCGCCGTCGATACCCATATTTTCCGCGTCTCCAACCGAACCGGTCTGGCGCCCGGCAAGGATGTCGATGCGGTGGAGCAGGCCCTCCTGAAGCGCGTGCCCAAGACCTGGCGCTTGAACGCGCACCATTGGCTGATCCTGCACGGGCGTTATGTCTGCAAGGCGCGCAAGCCGGATTGCCCCACCTGCATCGTCCGTGATCTTTGCGGGTTCGAGGCCAAAGTGCTGGAATAGGAAGTATGTTGATGCGTACCCCGCCCGATCCGGGTTTCGCGCTTTATGTGCATTGGCCGTTCTGCGCGTCCAAATGCCCTTATTGCGACTTCAATTCCCATGTCCGGGAAAGGGTGGATCAGCCGCGCTGGGCCGAGGCCATGCTGCGCGAACTGGATCATTTCGCTGATCTGACGCCGGGCCGCACCCTGACTTCCGTCTTTTTCGGCGGCGGCACCCCGTCGCTGATGCCGCCCTCCACCGTGGAAGCCATTCTGAAGCGCGCGGATGAACGCTGGGGCCTGCCCGCCGGGACGGAAGTGACGCTGGAGGCGAACCCGACCAGCGTGGAGGCCGACAAGTTCCGTGCCTTCCGCGCCGCCGGGGTCAACCGCGTCAGCCTGGGCATCCAGGCCCTGAATGAGGCGGACCTGAAGGCCCTGGGCCGGCGGCATTCGGCGGATGAGGCGTTGACCGCCATCGGTCTGGCCCGCGCCATCTTCCCCCGATACAGCTTCGACCTGATCTATGCCCGGCCGGACCAGACCGTGGCGGCCTGGCGGGAGGAATTGTCGCGTGCCCTGGACCATGCCGTCGGGCATCTGTCGCTTTACCAGTTGACCATTGAGGAAGGTACGCAGTTCCACATGCTGCACGCCCGTGGCGAGCTGGTCCTGCCGGAGGAGGAGGTACAGGGAGAGCTTTATGCGGCGACGCAGGAGGTGCTGAACGCCGCCGGCCTGCCCGCCTATGAAGTGTCGAACCATGCGCGACCCGGCGAGGAAAGCCGCCATAACCTGACCTACTGGCGCTATGGCGATTATGTCGGCATCGGGCCGGGGGCGCATGGCCGCCTGACCCTGCCCGGCCAGGGCAAGGTCGCCACCCGCACCCACCGCGCGCCGGAGATCTGGCTGGAGCGGACGCTGGCCAATGGCACCGGCGCCAAACCGTTCGAAGCCGTGGCCGATGCCGACCGGTTGACCGAGATGCTGATGATGGGGCTACGCCTGTCGGAGGGTGTGTCGCTGGAACGGCTGGCGGCGGAAACGGGCAAGCCGCTGACGGACTGGATCAATGCCTCCCGTCTGGACGGCCTGGTCCGCCATGGCATGCTGGAACAGCGCGGCCCCATTCTGGCCGCCACAATCGACGGGCGGGAGCGGTTGAACGCCGTACTGGCCCGGTTGCTGGGGTGATTAGTACTTATGAACTATCCAACTGGATAGGAGTGACTGCGTAGCCTGTTTAATAAAATGCCGTAAATTTCCGCATAAGCATGTCATCGACAGTCATTGTGGAAACCACGATGGCCAGAAGATGGCCTGATATCCAAAATCATACCCCGAGATGCGGTCCTTTGGTTTGGTGATATCGAAGCTGAAGCGGTTTGATTTTGTATCCAAACCATTTTTCTTCGTATCCACTTGGAACCAATCTGTCGCCCATCCGGAAATTTGCCTTATGGAGCCGGCATGCGCAGCAATGGTCCCGTCACGAACCGGGAAGTGGAGATGACGGATGGCGACCTGTTGGTGTCGAAGACCGATACCGGCGGCCGTATCATCTTCGTCAATGATGCCTTCATCGCCATCAGCGGCTTTTCCGAACAGGAACTGCTGGGCGCGCCGCACAATGTCATCCGCCATCCCGACATGCCGAAGGAGGCGTTCGCCGACCTTTGGGCCACCGTGAAGGCGGGCCGCCCTTGGGAAGGGCTGGTCAAGAACCGGTGCAAGAACGGGGATCATTACTGGGTCCGGGCCAATGTCACCCCGATGCTGGAGGATGGGCAGGTCACGGGCTACATCTCCATCCGGTCGAAGCCGTCGCGGGCCGATGTCGCCATGGCGGAAAGTCTTTATGGCGCGATGCGCAGCGGCAACGCCGGAAACCGTCAGGTGCGGGGCGGCAGTGTACAGGGGACGGGCCTGCTGGCCATGGCCGGGCACTGGCTCAATTCCGTGCGCGGACGGCTGGTCGTGGTCTTCACGCTGATGCTGTTGCTGCAGCTGGTGATCGGCGGCATGGGCATGAAGGCCGCCGATGATGGGCACGAACGTATCGCGCATCTGAACGAGGAGGCCGTCGTGCATATGCGCCGGCTGAAGATCGTGTCGGATGCCTATGCCGTCTTCATCGTCGACGCCTCGCACAAGGTCCGCAACGGCAACTTCACCTGGGAGGAAGGCATCAAATCCATTGACAAGGCCCATGCCGATATCCGCCGTGAATGGGCGGATTTCACCGGGTCGGACATGGATGATGATGAACGGGCCCTGATCGCCAGGGTGACACCCCTGCTGGGGACCGCTGACCGCACCGTCGATGCCCTGCAAGCCGCCATGAAGGCGCAGGACCGCGCCGCCCTGGACCAGCTGGTGAAGGAGAAACTGTACCAGACCATCGACCCCGTCTCCGACATCATCAGCCAGCTGGCCGAAATCCAGCTGGCGCACGGGCCGGAAGCCCTGGCGGAGAGCGAAAGGGAGCATGCCACCCTGCTGCTGGTGCAATGGATCATCGGTCCCCTGGGTCTGGCTGTCACCATCGCTGCCGGTCTGTGGCTGCTGCTGACCATCCGCCGGCCCATGGCCGCCATGCGCAACGCCTTCGACGCCATTGCTGCCGGACGTATGGACCAGCCCATCGACATGCCCGAAGCGCGGGAATTCAAGGGCGTGTTCGGGCAGTTGCGCGCCACCCGCGCCAAACTGGCCTTCTCGCGGGAGGAGCGACAAGTGGCGGAGGCCAAGTCAAGGGCCGAGACGCGCCAGCGTCTGCTGGAGACCTGCGACGCTATCGAAACCGACCTGATTGCCACATGGCAGGGTGTGGAACAGAGCTGTCAGCGCGTGGTGGGCGGCATGGATCAGTTGAGCCATGCCATCGGGTCGGTGCGAGAAAATGCCGTACTGCTGTCCTCGATCGCTGAACAGACATCGGCCAATGCCCAGAATGTGGCCGCCGCGACGGAGGAGTTGGGGGTTTCGGGGACCGAGATCGCACGGCAGGCCAGCCTGTCCAATCAGGTCGTGGCCCGCGCCGTCGCCAGCGCCCGCGACGCGCAGGGGGCCGTCTCCCGCATGTCTGAAGCGACGGGCGAGATCCGCGCGGTTGTCGGCCTGATCGCCGAAATCGCGGAGCAGACCAACCTTCTGGCCCTGAATGCCACGATCGAGGCGGCACGCGCCGGTGATGCCGGCAAGGGCTTTGCGGTTGTCGCATCGGAGGTGAAAAGCCTGTCCAACCAGACCCGAAATGCGACCGAGGATATCGCCAAGCGGATCGAGGCCGTGCATGCCGCCGTGGAAGGCAGCGTCGATGGCATCAATGCCGTGATCCGCGTGGTGGAGGAGATCAATCACACGGCGACGGCCACCGCCGCCGCCGTGGAGGAGCAGTCCGCCGCCAGTGCCGAGATCGGTCGCAATGCCGAGGAATCGGCCAGCGGTGCCGCCCAGGTCAGCCAGAGTGTGGCAAGGATCAGCGGCGATGTGGACGAGGCCAGTCAGGTGACGGGGGAGGTTCAGGCGCGGGTCGGCGATACCCAGCGGTCGGTCTCCGCCCTGCGCACACGGCTGCTGACCACCCTGCGGCAATCGGTGGCCGGCGACCGGCGCGGCAATGACCGTATCCCCACCGACCTGCCCGCCCGTCTGGCATCCGGTGGTGGCAACTGGGATATCCGGGTGCTGGACCTATCGGTGGATGGCGCACTGCTGACCATGCCGGCGGGGCTGAAGGTCGATCCCGGCGCACGGGCACAGCTGACTTTGGCCGGTCTGGGCACCTTGTCAACGCGGCTGGTGGGTTCCAGCGAGCTGGGTCTGCATGTGAATTTCGAACCGCGTGCGCAGGAGCAGGAGGCGCTGAACGGCTTCGTTCAGCAACTCGTGAATGCCGAGTCGCTGTTCGTGACTGCTGCACAGGACACAGCCGCGAAGCTGGGGGTTGCCCTGTCGGAAGCCTTGGCCGCCGGGAGGATCAGCGAGGATGATCTGTTCTCCACCGAACTGCATCTGGTACCGGGATCTGACCCCGAACAGTTCATCGCCCCCTTTACGGCCCTGACGGATCAACTGTTCCCCGCCATCCAGGAGCCGGTCCTGAAGCTTGACCCGTCGGTGCAGTTCTGCGCGGCAGTGACAGGCATCGGCTATCTGCCCACCCATAACGCCAAATTCAGCGAGGCGCCGCGACCCGGTGACCGTGACTGGAATATCGGCCATTGCCGCAACCGCCGCATTTTTGACGACCGGGCCGGCATGGCCGCCAGCCGCAATAGCCGCCCCTTCCTGATGCAGGCCTATATGCGCGATATGGGCGGCGGGCAGGTTGTGCGCATGAAGGAGGTTGACGCCCCCATCATCGTCGCCGGCCGCCGCTGGGGCAATCTGCGCCTCGCCTACAAGAAGTGACCCTGCCGGAAGCCCCCCTGGAACCGGTCCATGGGGGCTTTCCCGGCGGCGCGATTGCCGCTATATGGGGGGCGTGGTTGGCGTCCGTAGCTCATCAGGATAGAGCGCCGGTTTCCTAAACTGGAGGCAGCAGGTTCGAGTCCTGCCGGGCGCGCCACATTTCCCCGCCTGAAATCAACGCCGACCGCCCGCCGCACGGCGTGGGGCAGCGCCCCAGCCACGACGGCTATCCTCGTCGAACAGTTCCGCCAGCTTTTCCATCATGGTGCCGCCCAGCTGTTCGGCATCGATGATGGTGACGGCGCGCCGGTAATAGCGCGTGACGTCATGGCCGATGCCAATAGCCACCAGTTCGACCGGGCTTTTGGTTTCGATCCAGTCGATGACGGCGCGCAGATGCTTTTCCAGGTAGGAGCCGTTATTGACCGACAGGGTGCTGTCATCCACGGGCGCGCCATCGCTGATCACCATCAGGATGCGGCGCTGTTCAGGGCGGCCCAGCAGTCGCTGATGCGCCCACATCAACGCCTCGCCGTCGATATTCTCCTTCAGGATGCCTTCGCGCAGCATCAGGCCCAGATTGCGGCGCACGCGGCGCCAGGGGGCATCGGCCCCCTTGTAGATGATATGACGCAGATCGTTCAGGCGGCCCGGCTGCGGCGGCTTACCAGCCGCGATCCAGCGTTCGCGTGACTGCCCACCCTTCCAGGCGCGCGTCGTGAAACCCAGGATTTCCACCTTTACGCCACAGCGTTCCAGGGTGCGCGACAGGATGTCGGCGCTCATCGCCGCGATGGAGATGGGGCGGCCGCGCATGGAGCCGGAATTGTCGATCAGGAGGGTGACGACGGTATCGCGGAAATCCGTCTCATTCTCGCGCTTGAAAGACAGGGGCACCGTCGGGTTGATGACAACACGGGCCAGACGCGCCGCGTCCAGCATGCCTTCTTCCAGGTCGAATTCCCACGACCGTGTCTGCTTGGCCAGCAGGCGGCGCTGCAACCGGTTGGCCAGCTTGGAGATCACGCCCTGCAGGTGCTGAAGCTGCTGATCCAGCATCAGACGCAGGCGGGTCAGCTCATCGGGGTCACACAGGTCAGCGGCGTCCACCACCTCATCAAAGGCGGTGGTGTAAGGCTTGTAGGTGCCGGCATCGGGTTCGTTGCGGGACCGTTCGGGGCGCGGCTGCTGTCCGGGATTGCCCGGCTCTTCGGAGCCTTCGCCCTCGCTCAGTTCGCCTTCGGCCTTCTCGCCATCCTCGCCCTCAGCGGCCTCTTCGGAGCGGCGCTGCTGTTGCTGCTGCTCCTGCATTTCCTGCGACTGATCTTCGCCGGATTGCTGCTGGCCGCCCTGGCTGTCCATCTCCTTGTCGCTGTCGCCGGCATCGGGGCTTTCAGGCGCATTGTCCTGCTCGCCCTCGTCGCTTTCCGGCTCGGCCCCCACTTCCATATCCATGTCGGACAGCAGACGACGGACAGCCTTGGCATAGGCGTCCTGGTCCTCCATGACGCCCGACAGCTTGTCCAAACCGGTCCCCAGCTTGTCAGCCACCTTCTGCCGCCAGAGATCGACAGCGGCGCGCGCACTTTCCGGAGGTGGCGCACCCGTCATGGCTTCGCGCGCCAGCAGCCGCAGCACATCCGGTACCGGCACCTGTTCAGGATCGTTCAGCCGGTCGAAACCCGCCTTGCGGTACTTCTCCTCCAGGTTGGCGGCCAGATTGCCGGCTACGCCCCGCATCTGGGTGGCGCCGATCGCCTCCACCCGCGCCTGTTCCAGCGCCTCATACGACAGGCGGGCCTGCTCGCTGACCGGCATGCGGTTGGCATGGATGGCGGCGTTGTGGTGGCGCAGGCGCAGGGCCGCAGCATCCGCCGACCCGCGCACATGCGCCAGTTCCCGTGGGTTCAGGTCGCGGGGCGGCAGCGGTACCCGTACCCGTGTTCCCGCCACACCGGCAGGTTCAGAGGAGAAGCCCACCACCAGATCCTTGCGGTCCGCCAGGGCCCGCACGGTGGCGGTGGTGGCGCGCTTGAAGGTCTCAAGGGGGCTTTCCTGGGTCATGATCCGTCACTGTTCCATCCGCCCGCATCGACAGGGCGCACAGCAACAATAACGGATGGGTGTGATCATACCCAACCATTTTGCCAGGGTCGCCTATCCGTCCCGATCATGACGGGCGGGAGAAACGGGTTATTTAGGCGTCTTTGAGGCGGCGTCGTTGCGCTGCATCTGCTCGGTCTCCGCCCGCTGCTGGCGGTAGAACTCATCCCATTCCGCCTTGGTGCGGCACACCTTCTTGGCGGCGAGACGGCTTCCCGTCTCCTTTTCCTTCTTACAGATTTGCTTGTCGGCTTCCGATGCGGTCGTTGCCGCTGGCGCCTGCCCGCTGCCCGACTGGGCCTGGGCGACAAAGGCCGTTGCAGCCGTAAGGGCCAAGGCCAGAACAAAGGATACAGAACCGCGCATGTGCTTCCTCCCCTGTTGATGGGTTTGCCCAGGCCCGGTCATGTCATGCCCGATGGACAACGACGGGAGCGGCGTACCGCCCCTGCCGTCGATACGGGCCGCCCCATCGCGGCCCGCCATCGCGCGACATGCGATCAGCCCTTGGGCGTCTTGATCGCCATATCGTTACGCTGCATCTGCTCCGTCTCGGCGCGCTGCAGACGGTAGAACTCGTCCCACTCCGCCTTGGTGCGGCAAACCTTCTTCTTGGCCAGACGGGTGCCCGTCGGCTTTTCGCCCTTGCAGATTTCCTTATTGGCATCATCGGCAGTCGCCGTCGCCGCACCAGCCTGCGCATCACCCGCCGGTGCAGCTTGGGCCATGGCAATACCGGCCACGAACGGCTGAGCGGCCAACATCAGTGCGGCCACCCCCAATCCAAACTTCTTCATCGTCGCATTCTCCAAAGTAACAATACATGCCCCAAGACATACAATAACGGATATTTGATGCGCGGGCAATTGCCGCGCCGCAACCAATCGATAATACGAAAGGCAGAGTCGAAAAGCCTTCTAGACAGATTGAATGTTAAACATGTTAATTCATTGCAGTTTTGCAAATAAATAGCTGAATGAAAAAGGCGGCCACATCGTTGATGCAGCCGCCTTGTAAATCTTCAGAGGTTTATGCTTAGACGAGTGTGCCCTTGAATGCACCCGTCGGCAATTCCTGGCCGAAGCAGCGCTGATAATATTCCGCAACGGTGGCGCGCTCGACCTCGTCACACTTGTTCAGGAAGGAAACACGGAAGGCAAAACCAACATCGCCGCCGAAAATCGCCGCGTTCTGGGCCCAGGTGATCACGGTACGCGGGCTCATCACCGTCGAAATGTCACCGGCGATGAAGCCGCTGCGGGTCATTTCGGCCAGACGGACCATGGCGGCCACGGTGCCGCGCCGTTCATCCGTGTCGTAATCCGGCACCTTGGACAGGATGATCCGCACCTCGTCGGCATGCGGCAGGTAATTCAGGGTCGCCACGATGTTCCAGCGGTCCATCTGGCCCTGGTTGATCTGCTGGGTACCATGATAAAGGCCCGTCGTATCGCCCAGGCCGACCGTGTTGGCCGTGGCGAACAGGCGGAAGGCCGGGTGCGGGCGGATGACCTTGTTCTGGTCCAGCAGGGTCAGCTTGCCTTCCAGCTCCAGCACACGCTGGATCACGAACATCACGTCGGGGCGACCGGCATCATATTCGTCGAAGACAACGGCACAGGCGTGCTGAAGCGCCCAGGGCAGAATGCCTTCGCGATATTCCGTCACCTGCTTGCCGTCGCGCAGGACGATGGCGTCCTTGCCGATCAGGTCGATACGGCTGATATGGCTGTCCAGGTTGACGCGGATGCAGGGCCAGTTCAGTCGGGCCGCGACCTGTTCGATATGGGTCGACTTGCCGGTGCCGTGATAGCCCTGGATCATGACACGGCGGTTGTAGGCGAAGCCGGCCAGGATGGCCATCGTCGTCTCGCGGTCGAAGCGATAGGCCTTGTCCCGCTCCGGCACATGTTCCGTGGCAACGGAAAAGGCCGGGACACGCATGTCGCTGTCGATGCCGAAAACCTCGCGCACGGACACGGTGATGTCGGGCAGTTCGGGATGGGTGGCCGTGCTGTTGGAAACCATGTCGGGTGCCATTCTTGCGCTGCTTCTGATCTCTGATGCCAGGGGTCTGTCAGGCCTGGTCGGGCTGTTGTCCGCCAAAGGCGGCCTTCAGGGTTGTGTAGGCCTGGTTGATGGATTTCAACCGCTCCTCCGCCTCTTTCGCCCCGCCATTGGCGTCGGGGTGATATTGTTTGGCAAGCTGGCGGTAGCGGGCTTTGATGGTGGCGAAATCGGCGTCGGGCGGAAGCTCCAGTACCGTCAGCGCCTCTTCCTCCGCCGTGCGGGGCTTGGGGCGCGGGGCGTTCCGGCGGGTTTCGCCTTCCTCTCCCGACCAGTCGGCGCCAAAGGCGAAGCCGCCATTGAACACCTTGTCGCGGGTGCGCCGTTCATGCGTGCGCCAGTCGCCCATGGGCCAGGAGGGGCGCTGCCAGGTCGTGTCCTGGCGCACATGACGCTCAATCTCGTCCTGGGTCATGCCGGCGTAGAAGTCCCACGACTTGTTGTAGTCGCGGACATGGTCCAGGCAGAACCAGTAATATTCGTTCAGCTTGTCCCGGCCCTTAGGTGCCCGATGTTCCCCCGCTTCCCGGCAGCCGGGATGATCGCACGCGCGCAGATGGGTGCGCGGTGCCTCCCGGTAGTCAAAGGAAAGATTGGGCCGGTTCTTCTGCATAGCCGGCAGAGTATGGGTGGCAAGCTTGACGCTGACAAGGACGCCGATAATGCGCGTTCCCGGTTGCGCGTCTGCCTGCCATGCAGTCGCACCGGACTTGACGAGGCGAAAAGCCTATGTCCGCCGCTCAGACAGGGCTACCAGCACAAGCCCACCACCAATCAGGCCCAACCCCACCAGATTGGTCATGGTCAGGGGTTCCCGCAGCCACAGGGCCGAGGAGAGCAGCCCCACCACCGGCACACCCAGGACTGACAGCGAGGTGGTGATGGCCGGCAGCGCCCGGTTGACCGTGACCATAGCCCAGAAACAGAAGGCGGTGGCGATGGGACCATTATAGATCAGCAGAACCACCAGCTGTCCCGACCAGTCGATATGCGACTGATCCTCCGTCACCAGGGCGGCAATGGTGGCCAGCGACGCCGCCAGCATCATCTGCCAGGGCGCCAATTGCAGCGGCGTGCCCACCCAGCGGTGGCGGCGCACATGCACGATGTTGCAGGCCCAGATCAGGGCCGCCAGCATCAGCAGCCCGTTGCCCAGCAGCACGGGCCGCTGTGTCCAGTCGAAAGCCGCCGGATTGAACAGCACCGCCACCCCGGACAGGCCGACCAGCAGCCCGCCGGCCTTGGCCCAGCCCACCTTTTCCTTCAGGAAGATCAGGGCCAGCGGTACCACCCAGAGCGGGGTGGTATAGGCCAGGATACCGGCCCGGCCCGCCGGCACATACTGGACCGCGATGGTGACCAGCAAGGTGAACACCCCCATCTGCAACCCACCTACCGACAGGATGACGGGCAGATCGGCCCTGGGCGGCAGGCGCAGTTGCCGCAGGGCGGCAGTAAAGATCAGCAGTGAGACAGCACCCAGCAGCAGTCGCGAGGCGACGAAGCTGATGGGCGGCATATGGCCCACCACCTGCTTCATGACAGGCCAGTTCACACCCCAGAGCAGGATGACCAGCACCAGCAGGGTGACGGCCATGGGCCGCGTCACCAGTTGGGCTTTCTTCGTCGCCGCCGGCGTCGGCGGGCTGGTATCCGGCATGATGATCCACTACCTGTTGGCCATGTCCCACCCCTGGCACGGGCCGAACCGGCCCTGGATATGAGAATGGCAATCTATGCGACCCGCATGCGGGACAAGCTGACAGAGGCTCTAAACCCGCAAAGCCTGAGCATCAAGGATGTCTCGCACCATCATGCCGGCCATGCGGGCGCCGACCAGCCGGGCGGCGAAACGCATTTCGATGTGGTCATCGTCTCGGACCGGTTCGAGGGGCTGGGGCGCGTGGCACGCCAGCGTCTGGTGTATGGCGCCGTGTCGGCGGAACTGGCCGAGCGGGTACACGCCTTATCGATCCAAGCCCTGACGCCGGATGAGGACGCCAGGACGTAATGCCGACGATGATGGCGGGTGATGGTCGGCAAGGCGGCGGTTACCGCAGCGCGACCACCCGCCGCAGGGTATGTTGCATCGCAACATGACACTCTGTACCCTGTCATGGCGGGGGTACCTCCCCTGCCTGAAGAAGGGGACGGATGATGATGCGGGAAACCCCGACACCCTTGGCCGCCCGTGGGGCGGAGGTCGCGGCCGAACTGACGGCGACGGCCATGGTCCTGGGCGAGACCTTGTGGGCAGCGCAGCAAACAATCGGTCTGCGCGCCGTCCGGCTGGCCGCTGCCGGGTTCGATCCGGCCCGCCTTCAGGACCCCGAATTCACCACCATGGTGTGGGAAAAGCTGGATGCCGCTCTGGAGGCCCAGCGCGCCCTGGCATCCGGCCTGTGGGCCTTTTCCGATGTCTGGATGGAATGGCTGGCGCAGCAGGTGACGGCCACCGCCCAGGCCGGGATGGAGATGGCGGCCCCGCCCGACCCCATCCGTTATGGCGGTGCGGCCAGCGATTATGTCGAGACCAGCCTGAATGCCGCGGAAATCGCCTGTGGCCGCATGGCGCTGGAAGCCTCGCGGCTGGGCGGACGCGGCCTGGCCCCCTATCACCGCGCCACCAATGAGAATGCCCGCCGGCTGCTGAGTGCTGCCGGAGAGGGCTGACCGCACCTGACGCGATAAAATCATCATCGGGAGGGGGTTATGGGGCTGTTCGTATACGGAAGGCCCAAGCCTGGACGGATGTTTCGTGCCATACTGTCGCGCAGGGACAGTCCCGGAACCCGTGTGATGCCAGATACTATTCCCCCCGCCCCGCCCCGCAGCAACAGCACCGCCCCGACCGAAGGCACCTCCCGCCGGTCAGATGGCACGCGTCAGCCCCCCATACCCGGTCGGACCAGCATCGCCAAACGGCTGAATGCCCTGGCCGAGGCGCATGATGGCAGCATCGACCGGCTGCGTGGGCCGCTGCTGTCCCTGCTGAAAGAGATATTGGCCGAAGGCCGCGCGGCTATCCGCAGCCGGTTCGAGGCGTCGCACCGTGGTGATGACTGCGTCCACCAGACGGCGAAGTTGACCGACGGCATCGTGCAGGCGCTGGCCGATTTCACACTGGACCATGTCTATCCCACCGCAGAACTGACTAAGGGCGAACGGTTGGCCATCGTCGCCATCGGCGGCTATGGCCGCGCCGAGATGGCCCCCTTCTCCGACGTCGATCTGCTGTTCCTGCTGCCCTATAAGCGCACGCCGCGCGTGGAGCAGGTGGTGGAATATATGCTCTACCTGCTCTGGGATCTGGGCTGGAAGGTGGGGCATGCGGTGCGGTCGGTGGATGAATGTATCCGCCTGTCGCTGGACGACATGACCATCCGCACCAGCCTGCTGGAAGCCCGCTTCCTGTGGGGCGAAAAGACCCTGTTCGATGAGCTGCGCCGGCGGTTCACCAAGGATGTAGTGGCCGCGAGCGGCAGTGTCACCGCCTTCATCGAAGCCAAGATGGGGGAGCGGAACGAGCGCCACCGCAAGGTCGGCGACAGCCGCTACATGCTGGAACCCAATATCAAGGAGGGCAAGGGCGGGCTTCGCGACCTGCAGACCCTGTTCTGGATCGCCAAATACGCCTATCAGGTGGACGAGGTGGAGGGGCTGGTTGCCAAGGGCGTGCTGACGCCGGAGGAGGCGCAGCGCTTCGCCAAGGCTGAGAGTTTTCTGTGGGCCGCCCGCTGCCAGCTGCATTACCTGACAGGCCGCCAGGAAGACCGGCTGACCTTCGATCTGCAGACGGAGATGTCGCGGCGTCTGGGCTATACCGAACATGCCGGCAAGAACGCGGTTGAGCGCTTCATGAAGCATTATTTCATGATCGCCAAGGATGTGGGCGACCTGACCCGCATCTTCTGCGCCACGCTGGAACAGGAAAGCAAGCGCGCCCCGCGCTTCGCCTTCCTGCGCAAGCGGTTCCAGCGCGGGGCGGATTTCAACGGCTTCACCCTGGATGCCGGCCGTCTGAACGTGAAGTCCGAACGGCATTTCAAGGATCAGCCCATCGACATGATCCGCCTGTTCCATGTGGCGCAGGAAAATGATCTGGATATCCATCCCAACGCCCTGCGCGCCATCACCCGCGCCCTGTCCAGCATCGGGCCGAAACTGCGCGAGGACGCGGAGGCCAACCGCCTGTTCCTGGAAGTGCTGTCATCGAAGAAGGACCCGGAGGTCGCGCTGCGCCGCATGAACGAGGCGGGCGTGCTGGGCCGGTTCGTGCCGGATTTCGGGCGCATCGTGGGCATGATGCAGTTCGACATGTACCACCATTTCACGGTGGACGAGCATACGCTGTTCGCGGTCGGCATCCTGCATCAGGTGGAGAAAGGCGCCCTGACCGAAGAGGTGCCGCTGGCGTCGGAGGTCATCCATACCGTCTCGTCGCGCCGCGCGCTCTATGTCGCCATGCTGGTGCATGACATCGCCAAAGGGCGCGGGGGTGACCATTCCATCCTGGGCGCGAAGGTCGCCGAAAAACTCTGTCCCCGCCTGGGCATGACGGAGGAAGAGACGGAAACCGTGGTCTGGCTGGTGCGCTGGCACCTGGCCATGTCCGACACCGCCTTCAAGCGCGACCTGGATGATGAGAATACCATCACGAAGTTCGTCGATCTGGTGAAGTCACCGGAACGGTTGAAGCTGCTGCTCTGCCTGACGGTGGCCGATATCCGGGCCGTGGGACCGGGCCGCTGGAATGGCTGGAAGGCCACTTTGCTGCGTCAGCTTTACCGCCGCAGCGAGGAGCGGATGTCCGGCGTCGTGGGAACGGAGGGCCGCGACAGCCGCGTAACCGCAGCCCAGGCAGCCCTGCGCGCGCAACTGGCCGACTGGCCCGCCGCCGATATCGATGCCCATATGGCGCGCGCCTATCCGGGCTATTGGCTGTCGCTGAACATTCCGACGCTGGCCCACCATGCCCGCCTGATCCGGGAGGCGGAGCGCACAAAGGCCCCGCTGACCCTGGATACCCGTATCGACCGGGGGCGCGTGGTGACGGAGGTGACGGTCTATACCGCCGACCATCCGGGCCTGTTCTCCCGCCTTGCCGGTGCCCTGGCGCTGGCCGGGGCCGACATCATGGATGCCCGCATCTTCACCATGACCAATGGCATGGCGCTGGACGTGTTCACGGTGCAGGCCGCCGGCGGCGGATCGTTCGACAGCGGGGACAAACTGGCCCGGCTGTCGGTGATGGTGGACAAGGTTCTGGCCGGTGAATTGCGGCTGGCCGACGAGTTGGACCGTCGCCGCCCGCCGCAGACCGCCCGCTCCCGCGCCTTCAAGGTGCCACCGCGCGTTCTGGTCGACAATACGGTGACCGGCAATCACACCGTGATCGAGGTGAATGGCCGCGACCGTCCCGGCCTGCTCTATCTGCTGACCCGCACCCTGACCCAGGCGAATTTGCAGATCGCGTCGGCCAAAATCTCCACATATGGCAACGTCGCCATCGACGTGTTCTATGTGAAGGATGTTTTCGGCCTGAAGGTCACGCATGAACGCAAGCTGGCCGAAATCCGCCATGCGCTTCTGAACGCCCTGACCGAACCGGAGGGAGAGCCGGAACCGGCAAAGGCGACGAAGGTGAAGAAGAAGGCGGCGTAACAAAAAGGGGATGGGTTTTGAGGATCAGAACCGCACCAGACCCACCAGATCCTTCACCTCATTCACCGTCCGCGCTGCGATTTCACCGGCGCGGTCGGCACCCTTCTTCAAAAGCCGGTCCAACTCGGCCTTGTCGCCCAGCAGCCGGTTCATCTCACCCGCGATGGGGGCCAGCTTGGCGACCGATAGGTCGGCGAGCGCACCCTTGAAGGCGCTGAACTGCTGCCCGCCGAACTGGGCCAGCACGGCGGCGCGTGTCGTGTCGGAGAGCGCGGCATAGATGGTGACCAGATTGTTGGCTTCTGGCCGCTTTTCCAGGTCCTCCACCGTCTCGGGCAGGGGTTCCGGGTCGGTCTTGGCCTTGCGGATCTTGAGCGCGATGGTGTCGGCATCATCGGTCAGGTTGATGCGGCTATACTCGCTCTCATCCGACTTCGACATTTTCTTGGTGCCGTCGCGCAGGCTCATCACCCGCGTCGCCTCGCCCAGGATCTGCGGTTCCGGCAGGGGGAAGAAGCCGTCGGCCTTGTAATAGCGGTTGAAGGCGCCAGCAATGTCGCGGGCCAGTTCAAGATGCTGCTTCTGATCCTCGCCCACCGGCACATGCGTGGCCTTGTACAGCAGGATGTCGGCGGCCATCAGCACGGGGTAGGCATAGAGGCCCAGGACGGCATTATCCTTCTGCTTGCCCGCCTTTTCCTTGAACTGGGTCATGCGGTTCAGCCAGCCCAGCGGCGTGTGGCAGGTCAGGATCCAGTTCAGTTCGGCATGGCCGGACACCGACGACTGGTTGAACAGGATGTTCTTGTCCGGATCGATCCCCGCCGCGATGTAGGCAGCCGCCACCTCGCGGATATTGTTCCGCAGGGTTTCGGGGTCATGATCGATGGTCATGGCGTGCAGATCGACGACGCAGAAGATGGCGTCCATGTCGTTCTGCAGCTTCACCCAGTTCTTCAGCGCGCCGAGATAATTGCCGAGGTGGAGCTGGCGGGTCGGCTGCATGCCGGAAAAGATAAGGCTCATCGCTTGAGGTCTCTATCGGTCGCTTGTGGAAGGCGAAATGCCGGGCCGTCTGTATCGCGCGGGCGGACAGCCCGGGTCAAGCGGCGGGCGTGTTCCCACCCCGGCGCAGCAGCCCCTTGATCTCCGAAAGGCGGGTGGCGCCCAACAGGAAGCAAAGCGCGAAATAGGTCAGTGATGCACCGGTAATCACGGCCACCAGGGCGCTGATCCGTTCCAGTGCTGCACCCACGAACAGCGATTTCGCCAGCAGTTCTGTCAACCCGATACCGGCCAGCGCCAGGCCCAGGGCCGCAAGCGCCATGCGCCACAGCCGGCTTTTCAGCCGTGCATCCAGCGTCAGCAGACCCCGGCGGCGCAGGCCGATGGCCAGCAGCACTACATTCAGCCAGGCCGTCAGACCCGGCGCCAGGGCCAGCCCGACATGGCCCAACGGTTCGATCAAAGCCAGCGAGACCAGGACATTGCCAATCAGCACCACGATGGCGATACGCACCGGCCCCTTCGTGTCCTGTTTGGCGAAATAGGCCGAGGACAGGATCTTGGCCACAATGAAGGCCGGTATACCGATGGCAAAGGCCTGCAGCGCCGCCGACGTGGCGGTCGCATCCGCCGCCGTGAAGGCCCCGCCCTTGAACAGCACATGCACCAGCGGGGCGGGAATGGTCAGCAGGGCCACGGTCGCCGGCAGGCCGAACAGGGCCGCGAATTCCAGGCCCCGGCACAGGCTGGCCTTCACCCCGTCATGGTCGCCGGCAACCATCTGCCGCGACAGCAGCGGCAGCAGGGCCGTGCCCACCGCCACCCCGATCACCGACATGGGCAGCTGGTTCAGGCGGTCGGCATATTGCAGATGCGACACCGCCCCCGTGGGCAGCCAGGAGGCAAGGTTGGTGCCAACCAGCAAATTGAACTGATAGACGCCCGCCCCCAGGATGCCGGGCGCCAGCAGGGCGAACAGCTTCTTCACGCGCGGCGTCAGGCGCGGACGACGCAGGGACAGCCCCATGCCGGCCCGTTTGGCAGCCAGGATCATCCAGACCATCTGCGCCAGACCCGCCACAGGCACGCCATAGGCCAGCATCCAATGCGCCCCGATGCCCAGCGGCCCCGACAGCAGCAGACCCGTGATCTGCACGATATTCAGCAGCACCGGTGCCGCTGCAAACGGCCCGAACCGGCCCACGGCATTGAGGATAGACCCAAACAGAGCCGTGATAGAAATCAGCGTCAGATAAGGAAAGGTGATGTGGGAAAGCGAGATAGCGAGCTTGAACTGCGCCGGATTATCATGGAACCCGGTGGCTAGGACCGCCACCACCCAGGGCATGGCAAGCGCCATGATGATTGAGAAAATCATCAAGATGGCGACCATGACGGACAAAGCCTCTTCGGCCAGCCCCTTGGCCGCATCCTTGCCTTCCTTCTCCATCGCTCCGGCAAAGAGCGGCAGGAAGGCCGCCGTAAAGGCGCCTTCGGCAAACAGCGAGCGGAACAGGTTGGGCAGGCGGAAGGCCACGAAGAAGGCATCCGCCTCCATGCCCGCACCCAGAAACCGGGCCTGCAGCATGTCGCGCACAAAGCCCAGCACGCGGCTGACCATGGTGATGCCGCCGACAGTGGCGATGGCGCGGGCGAAGCTCATGAAGGGGTCCGGTAATTCGTAGAGCGGATTAGCGACAGGGTAATCCGCGGAGCAACGGTGACGGTGTACCGCGGATTACGGCTGCCGCCTAATCCGCTCTACGATGACGGATCAATCCTTCAAATCCGCAAAGAACTCTTTCACCTTGGCGAAAAAGCCCTCCGACTCGGGATTCTGGCCGTTCTCCGAGGCGTCCTTTTCGAATTCGCGCAGCAATTCCTGCTGGCGCTTCGTCAGGTTCACGGGCGTTTCGACCATGACATTGATGTACATGTCGCCGCGCTGCGGGCTGCGCAGGACGCTCATGCCCTTGCCCTTCAGGCGGAACTGATGGCCCGTCTGGGTGCCGGCGGGGACATTCACCTTGGCCCGGCTGCCATCGATGGTCGGTACCTCAATGGTTCCGCCCAGCGCCGCCGTGGTCATGGGGATGGGCACCCGGCAATGCAGATTGGCTCCGTCACGCTGGAAGAAGCGGTGAGCCGCGATCGACAGGAAGATATAGAGATCCCCTGGCGTGCCGCCACGCAATCCCGCCTCGCCTTCGCCCGCCAGACGGATACGGGTACCATCCTCCACGCCCGCCGGGATCGAGACCTGAAGGGTCTTTTCCTTGCGCACGCGACCCTGGCCACCGCAATGGCGGCACGGGTCCTTGATAACGCGGCCGGCCCCGTTACAGGTGGGGCAGGAACGTTCGATGGTGAAGAAGCCCTGCTGGGCCCGCACCTTGCCGGCCCCGTTACAGGTGCCGCAGGTGGTGGGGCTGCTGCCCGCCTCCGCACCCGACCCGCCGCAGGGATCGCACATCACACTGGTCGGTACGCGCACCTGGGTGGCGGAGCCCTTGAAGGCATCCTCCAGGCTGATTTCCAGGTTGTAGCGCAGATCGTTGCCGCGATTGTTGGTCTGGCCGCCGCGCCCGCCGCGGCCCATGAACTCCCCGAACATCTCGTCAAAGATGTCAGCGAAGCCGCCACCGAAATCAAAGCCACCGGCAGCCCCGCCCGCACCTGGGCGCCCACCACCACCTTCAAAGGCGGCATGGCCGAACCGGTCATAGGCGGCTCGCTTCTGCTCGTCCTTCAGACAATCATAGGCTTCGTTGATTTCCTTGAACTTCTGCTCGGCCGTCTTGTCACCCTGATTGCGGTCGGGGTGATACTGCATGGCCAGCTTGCGATAGGCCTTTTTCAGGTCGTCGGCGCTGGCGTTTTTCGGGGCGCCGAGAACTTCGTAATAATCGCGCTTCGACATGGTGGCCTCTGTCCCTTCGCATCCGGTCCGGCCGGCCTGTCAGTGGCGCCGTACCCGGATTGGAAGCCAAATCATCAACATTCCTGTCAAGCAACAGGCCCGCCCGGGTAAACCGGGCGGGCCAGCGCCAGACTTGGAACGGCTGTCCCGCCCCCGAAATGGGGGTCAAACGGCGTCAGTTCTTCTTGCGGTCGTCGACTTCCTCGAAGTCGGCGTCCACCACCTTCTCACCACCGGCATTGTCATCATCGCCGGCGTTGGAGGCGGAGGCAGAAGCGCCGTCGGCGGCGCCACCTTCCTGACCAGCCTTGTACAGGGCCTCGCCGATCTTCATGCTGGCCTGAGCCAGGGCATCGGTCTTGGCCTTGATGGCCGCCGGATCGTCACCACCCATGGCCGACTTCAGATCGGCGATGGCGGCTTCGACGGCGGACTTGTCAGCGGCGGCGATCTTGTCCTCATTCTCCTTGAGGGTCCGCTCGGTGGAGTGGATCAGACCGTCAGCGTGGTTCTTGGCTTCCACCAGTTCCTTGCGCTTCTTGTCGTCCGCCGCATGCTCCTCGGCGTCCTTCACCATCTTTTGGATGTCGCTGTCCGACAGACCACCCGACGCCTGGATGCGGATCACCTGCTCCTTGCCGGTGGCCTTGTCCTTTGCGCCGACATTGACGATGCCATTGGCGTCGATGTCGAAGGTCACCTCGATCTGCGGCACGCCGCGCGGGGCGGACGGAATGCCCATCAGGTCAAACTGGCCCAGCATCTTGTTATCGGCGGCCATTTCGCGCTCACCCTGGAACACGCGGATGGTCACCGCAGACTGGTTGTCTTCCGCCGTGGAGAAGACCTGGGACTTCTTGGTCGGGATTGTCGTGTTGCGGTCGATCAGACGGGTGAACACGCCACCCAGCGTTTCGATACCCAGCGACAGCGGGGTAACGTCCAGCAGCAGCACGTCCTTGACGTCGCCCTTCAGGACGCCGCCCTGGATGGCCGCACCGATGGCCACCACCTCGTCGGGGTTCACGCCCCGGTTCGGCTCCTTGCCAAAAATCTGCTTCACGGTCTCGATGATCTTGGGCATGCGGGTCATACCGCCGACCAGGATCACCTCATCCACTTCCGACGCCTTCAGGCCGGCATCCTTCAGCGCGGCCTGGCAGGGGCCGACGGTGCGGCGGACCAGATCTTCCACCAGGGCTTCCAGCTTGGCGCGGGTCAGCTTGATGTTCAGGTGCTTCGGACCGGACGCGTCGGCCGTGATGAAGGGCAGGTTGACTTCCGTCTGGACGGAGCTGGACAGCTCGATCTTGGCCTTTTCAGCCGCTTCCTTCAGGCGCTGCAGGGCAAGACGGTCTTTGCGAAGGTCGATGCCCTGCTCCTTCTGGAACTCTTCGGCCAGGTAATCGATGATCTTGCCGTCGAAATCCTCACCGCCCAGGAAGGTGTCGCCGTTGGTGGACTTCACCTCGAACACGCCGTCACCGATCTCCAGGATCGACACGTCGAAGGTACCGCCGCCAAGGTCGTACACGGCGATGGTGCCCGCACCCTTGCGCTCCATGCCATAGGCAAGGGCGGCGGCCGTCGGCTCGTTGATGATGCGCAGCACTTCCAGGCCGGCGATCTTGCCGGCATCTTTGGTGGCCTGACGCTGACTGTCATTGAAATAGGCGGGAACCGTGATGACGGCCTGGGTGACCTTTTCACCCAGATAAGCCTCGGCGGTCTCCTTCATCTTCTGCAGGATGAAGGCGCTAACCTGGCTGGGGCTGTACTTGTCGCCCTGGGCTTCAACCCAGGCGTCGCCATTGCCGCCTGACACGATCTTGTACGGGACCAGATTGGCGTCCTTCTTGGTCACCGGATCATCGAAGCGGCGGCCGATCAGGCGCTTGATGGCGAACAGGGTGTTGTCGGGGTTCGTGACGGCCTGGCGCTTCGCGGGCTGTCCCGTCAGCCGTTCACCACCGGGGGTGAAGGCGACCATGGACGGCGTGGTGCGCGCGCCTTCGGCATTCTCGATAACCTTGGCCTGTGTGCCTTCCATGACGGCCACGCAGGAATTCGTGGTGCCCAGATCGATACCGATAACCTTGCTCATGACGACCTCTCTTGTTCGGCAGACCGCCCGCAGCCCTAAGCACCGCGATATGGTCCCCATTGTTGATCTCCGGGACGGGCCACCGTCCTGGCGCAAAGCAGATATAGGCAGGAGCGCCGAAGTCCGCAACTGTCCTGCCTTCGTAACGGCATTGACAATTTCGTCAAGGCAGCGATGCCGGAACCGCGCGGTGTCAGCGGCGTCACGGGAGGGTCCAGAGCAATGCGTGTGCAGACATCGCGATCCCTTCCCTGGGAGTAAACATGTTCATATGACGTTTAAGTAACGCATACATCTCTATGGTTGCGCCCGACATGAGGCAACCATTTTTGCTTGGGCGGCCAAGCAACTTTCTAAGTTATACTTATTACCGCTAAAAATTAATACGTTTATATCTATATTTCTTTATGGAAACGCTTTAGCATCGATTCCATTGGATAAGGATGGCTCTGTAACAGGGCCCGAAGCCGTCGACAGGGGGGCGGAACCGATGGACTGTTCAATGAACAATCAGGATTTGGTTGGGGACGAACCGGCGCCGGAAGTGGCGATGGCCATCAAGCGCTGCCTGGAAAGTCTGGTGCGCGATGCCCGCCGCAGCCAGATGGACGATCTGGCCGAATTCCTGGCCCTTGCAGCCCTGGCTGCCGATGACGCCGCCAAGGCTCGGCGCAAGGCCGCCGCAACGAGCGCCGCAGCGGCACCGAACGATCTGGCCAACCGCCGCGTTGCAGGCTCCTGCTGACCCTGCCGCTTCATGTCATGAGGACGCTTTCGGGCTGGTGGGGTCAACCCACCCTGGCTTAAGGGATGGATGCTTTCCCGATTTGCCAGGATGCCGGCCACCATGTCCGACAATCATTCCGATCCGTTCGACCTTGAATCCTATCTGGCCCGCATCGGCCATGACGGCCAGACTTTTGCCGATCTGGCAACGTTGCGCGCCATCCATATCGCCCATGCCGGCGCGATTCCGTTCGAAAACCTGGATATCCAGATGGGCCTGCCCATCCGGCTGGAACCCGATGCCATCCTGGCCAAGCTGGTGGGGCGGCGGCGGGGCGGTTACTGCTTTGAGCAGAACAGCCTGCTTGCCATGGCGCTGACAGCCATCGGGTTCGCTGTCACGCGGCGCGTGGCGCGGGTGCGGATGGGGGGTGATCCTGGCGGGCGCAGCCATCTGATGCTGCTGGTCACTATCGCCGGGCAGGGCCATGTCTGCGATGTCGGGTTTGGCGGATCGTGTCTGGCCGAACCCCTGCCCCTGGTTGCGGGGGAGTATGACAGCGCCGGGGATCGCTGGCGCCTGCGTGCTTCCGACTGGTCACCGGGATGGGAACTGGAGGTCTGGCGCGATGGCGGCTGGTTCGGGCTTTACTGGTTCGGGGAGGAAGAGGTCGTGGAATACGACCTGATCTTCGGCAACCATTATACGTCCACCCATCCCGCCTCCCGTTTCGTGCAGAACCGTGTGGCCGCCCGCACCACCCTGACGGAGCGCCATACATTGCTGAACGGCCTCTACCGCCGACGGCTGCAGGGTGAACTGGTGGAGGAGATGCAGATCACGGACGAGGCGGCGTTCCGCCACATCCTGGCCGACCGTTTCCTGATCGACCTGTCCGAGGGAGCGGTCCTGAAACCGGTGGAAGGGATCAACCCTTAAAATGAAAATGTCGCATGCGCCCTTCCGGGCTTATGCGACCTACGAAAAACGTAGGTCGCACAAGGGCGTCAGCCCGCATGCGACACAAATTTCTTACAGACCCTTGGCGATGCTGTTCAGGCGCAGGCGGAGCGCGTTCAGCTTGATGAAGCCTTCGGCGTCCTTCTGGTTATAGACGCTGTCAGCCTCGAACGTCACATAATCCAGGCGGTACAGGCTGTTCGGGCTCTTGCGGCCCACCACGCGGGCCGACCCCTTGAACAGCTTCAGGCGAACGACACCATTCACCCGCTGCTGGGTGCTGTCGATCAGGGCCTGCAGCGCCTCACGCTCCGGGCTGAACCAGAAGCCGTTATAGATCAGCTTGGCATAGCGCGGCATCAGCTCGTCCTTGAGGTGCAGCGCCTCACGGTCCAGCGTGATGCTCTCGATGCCGCGATGGGCCACCGACAGCAGGGTGCCGCCCGGCGTCTCATAAACGCCGCGGCTCTTCATGCCGACATAGCGGTTTTCCACCAGATCCAGACGACCGATGCCATGCTTGCCAGCCAGACGGTTCAGTTCCGTCAGCAGGGCCGCCGGGGTCAGGCGCACGCCGTTCACGGCGACGGCATCACCCTTCTCGTACTCGATCTCGACATATTCGGCCTCGTCCGGCGCCTTTTCCGGGGCGACGGAGCGGGTGTACATGTCCTCGTCGGCTTCCACCCAGGGATCTTCCAGGGCCTTGCCTTCGTAGGAGATGTGCAGAAGGTTGGCGTCCGTGCTGTACGGGGCCTCGCCACGCTTGTCCTTGGCGATGGGGATCTGGTGCTTCTCGGCGAATTCCAGCAGCTGGGTGCGGCTGTTCAGGTCCCATTCGCGCCACGGTGCGATCACCGTCACATCGGGCTTCAGCGCGTAATAGCCCAATTCGAACCGGACCTGATCATTGCCCTTGCCGGTGGCGCCATGTGCCACGGCATCGGCACCGACCTGACGGGCGATCTCAATCTGGCGCTTGGCGATCAGCGGACGGGCGATGGAGGTGCCCAGCAGATAGGTGCCTTCATACAGCGTGTTGGCGCGGAACATCGGGAACACGAAGTCGCGCACGAATTCTTCACGCAGATCGTCGATGAAGATGTTTTCCGGCTTCACGCCCAGCAACTCGGCCTTCTTGCGCGCAGGCTCCAGCTCCTCACCCTGGCCGAGATCGGCGGTGAAGGTCACGACCTCACACGCGTAGGTCTCCTGCAGCCATTTCAGGATCACCGAGGTGTCGAGGCCGCCCGAATAGGCCAGCACGACTTTCTTCACGCCGCTCTTCATGGGTAATATCCGTTGCGCTAACAGGTTGAACCGGGCACGGAAGTTATCGGGGGCGATGGCACCTGTCCAGACCATGAGGCCCGCATCCGCATGGGGGCTGGCCGGCAACAGCGACAAGCCCCATATCGCACGACGTCACCTGTGACAAATGAAGAGGGTGCAAGATGAGCCGCGGAGGCCTTTTGATGATCGTCTGCCTACTGGCCATGCTGCTGGCGGCGGCGGTCGGCGGCGTCATGGCGTGGAACGCGATGGGCGGCGGCGGACCGGAACAGGGGATCAGCCTGCATGGGTTTATCGCGCTGGGCCTTGGGATTCTGGGCTCCCTGGTGGTGGGTGGCGGGTTGATGGCGCTGGTCTTCTTCTCCAGCCGCAGCGGCCATGATGAGACGGTGCATAGGGAAGTGACGGAACGCATGCCGCCCGATGGGGGACAACATTGATACCGTTCGCGGTGGTACCCGGACCTCGCCGCTATGATTACCACCACGACGGCACCCCGGAATGTTGTTATGGTTCCGCGAGAAAATCACCGCTTGGCCAAGGCCGGTCCTGATGGCGCTCCTTCTCGCGATTGAAACCGGCAGACGCTCACCGCTCTTCGCCTATGGTTTCGCGTTGCTGGCCTTCGGCCTTGCCCTGGTGGTGCGCTGGACGGCGGAGGCGGCCTTGCCGCCGGGTTTTCCGTTCCTGACCTTCTTTCCTGCCGTCATCCTGACCGCCTTCTTTGCGGGCCTGTGGCCCGGCATCCTGGTGGCCGTTCTGTCGGCGCTCGCCGCGTGGTATTTCTTCATCCCGCCCGACGGGTTCGGGCTGGACAGGCCCAGCGCGCTGGCCCTGGGCTTCTTTGTCCTGATCGTCGCCATCGATATCGCCATCATCCATGTGATGAACATCGCGCTGGCCAGGGTGCGGCAGGAGCGGGCTCGCGCCAAGAAGGCGGAGCAGGAGGCCAGCGAACTGGCCGCCCACCGCGCCGTCCTGTTCGCTGAGCTTCAGCACCGCGTCTCCAACAATATTCAGATCGTCTCTGCCCTGCTGGCCCTGCAAAAGGCCGACGTCACGGATGAGAAGGCGCGCCGCGCCCTGACCGATGCAGCCACGCGGTTGGCCACCATCGGCAAGATCCAGCGCCGCCTGCACGATCCGGAAAACAGCCACGGCAATTTCGCCGGCTTCTTGTCGGAGCTGGTGGAGGATGTGGCCCGGGCGGGTGCGCCGGCCGGCATCAAAGTGGCGGTGGATGCGACCGCCCTGCCCCTGCCGTCGGAAAAGATCATCCCCGCCGCCCTGGTGGTGGCCGAGCTGGTCAGCAACAGCCTGGAACATGCGTTCGTGGACCGTCAGAAAGGATCGGTTAGGGTTGCGGCCCGGATGGCGGAAGGCAACCGGGTGGAGCTGTCCGTCACCGATGATGGCAAAGGTCTGCCGCCCGGTTTCGACGCGGCAACCGTGCCTAGCCTGGGCCTGCGGCTGGTGCGGCTGCTGACGCAGCAGCTTGGCGGTGATTTCCGGATGAAGGACACGGGTACTGGTGCCGAGGCACGACTGCTGTTCAGCGTGTAAACCCCTGAGGCCACTGGCCCCGGCGGGACATGACGTCGCGCAGCAGTGTCGGGCGGTCAGTGATGATGCCGTCCACACCCATATCCAGCAGGCGTTCCATCTCCGCCGCCTCGTCCACTGTCCAGACATGGACGCAAAGCCCGCGTGCGTGGGCCGCGCGGATCAGGCCGGGGGTGACTACGGTCAGCCCCTTGTGCCGTACGGGCACCTGCAGGCAGTGCGGGCCCGCTGGGGCCGACAGCGGCAGGCCATGGCCAACGGCCCAAACCCGCGCCACTTCCCACGGACCGGCAGAAGAACAAAGATCGGCCCCAAGGTCCGACCGCAACCGTGCCAGCCGGGCACCGGAGAAGGAACCGACACACACGCGATCCAACGCGTTATGCCGGCGCAATGCCGTGACCAGCGCATGCGCCGCTGCATCGGATTTGGGATCGATATTGAGGCGCAGGTCCGGCCAGGTCTCCAGGACCTGATCCAGCAGCGGGATCGGTTCCCGACCCGCCACCCGCGCCTGTGATATGGCGGACCAGTGCAGATCGCCGATACGGCCCTGACCATCGGTCAGGCGCTCCAGCACGGGATCATGGAAGACGACCAGTTGCCCGTCCCCCGTCACCTGTACATCGGTTTCGATATAGCGATAACCAAGGTCGATGGCGCGTGCGAAGGCCGCCAGACTGTTTTCCGGCGCTTCAAGGCCGCCACCGCGATGGGCGAAGGGGATAGGACCGGGATGATCCAGATAGGGATGAAGGGACCTTGCCCTCATGGCTTCTGGTCAAGCCGGGGCCAGCGCGACAGCGCCACAATCCACAGCCCCACGGTCAGAAGCGGGAAGAACAGGAAGACCGCCATAGCCCAAAGCGGGTTGCGCCCCGTCTTGCCCAGGGCGATGCCTACCATGCAGACGGTCCAGGTAATGGTCAGCACGACCACAAGGATGGAAGCCCAGCCCGGCAGGAAGAACAGCATATCCACCAGATCGCCATAGCGCGGCATGGTTCAGCCCTCCCCCTTCGCGGCCTGTTCCTTGGCCCGTTGCCGCTTCAGTCGTTCGCGCGGATGCAGCTTTTCCGGGCGCGGCGGCAGGTTGGGCCATGTCCTGAAGGCAAGAAGGCTGGCGAACACGGCCCATCCAAATAAAGGCAGCGCCAGCCAGACGATCCAGGCCATGGGCAAGCCCGCTCGCTGCATCAGGCGGCGGGCTGGCCAGAGGGCCGCCAGGGTCAGGGCCGCATGCACCACCAAGGCCAGTTTCCAGCCGCCCAATCCCGCCTCACCCGCTTCCATCGATCCAACCTTCAACAGACACAGACAGGGGACATAGCATGATTGGAACAGGGGTCAACAACGGATCGGGCCAACGATAAGGCCCGGTCCCCGCACAGATCATGCGGAAACCGGGCCAAACCGCGACCGACCGGGATGCGGTGACGTCAGCAGAAGGGATCAGAAGCGGACGCGCGCGCCCGATATCACACCATTGATGTCCTTATATTTGACGGTCCGCGTGTCATAGGAATGGTTGCGATAGCTGATATAAAAGTCGGTGGCGAAGGCATCAATCGTCTGCACATAGCCGACCGACCAGGCTTTGGCATCGCCACCGGCAATGGCCAAATCTTCCTGGACCAGATAGTCGATGACGAAGGAACTGTTGCCAAGGCCCGTGACATTGGCCAGGTAGCCCAGCTTGCCATACCAAAAGTCGCTGTCGCGCGGACCGATATCGCGGGTACCGCCAGCGGCCGTCACGTTGAAGCCATTGGCCAGCTTGACGGAGATGGAACCGTTGGTCTGGGTATCGAAGCCGGTGCGGCTGTCATTATTGACATGGCCAATGGCGCCCGACACTTCCGTGGTGCCGATCTTGCCCGTGTAGCGACCGGCGAAATCGGTGGCCCCGCCTTCGATGAAGCTGGTGGACAGCATGAAGCCACCAAAGGTGGGGGTGTCGTAGCGGACACGGTCGTCACGGCTCAACCCGTCGAAATTATTGAAGACGCTGTTGATATTGGGGCCGGCGGCCCGGTTCGCCTTGTTGCGGAACAACACGCCGCCGAACAGGGAACCGATATCGGTGTGGCTGACCAGTGTCGCAGTGCCGGACAGATCCACCTCTGACGTCACATTGGTGGCCGTATCGCCCTGCCCCACCCAGATGCGACCGAAATTCTTGTGCTGAACCCAGAATTCGGCCTTGCGCTCGTTCACGGAGAAGGCGCCGGCATCAGTGCCAAAGCCCGTGGTGCGCGATGAACCGGAACTGGTCTCGAACTCGATATCGGAACCGGCTGTCCAATTATCATCCAGCTTGGCCGTGCCGGCCACGCGGATGCGGGTGGAGGCCTGGGAATTGTCGACGAACATGGTATCATTATCGTAACCGTCATCGGCGAACTGCACAGCCCGGCCAATCTGACCGGACAGCATCAGCTTCACTTTGCCGTTACCCGACTGCGTCACCTGCGGTGCCTTGAAGGCGTCGGCGGATACCAGCGGCGCATCCTTGCTGGCGGGCGGGCCGGCGGGCGTGCTCGGTGCCTTTTCCAGCTTATCAATCCGTGCCATCAGGGCCTGGACCTGCGCGCGCAACGCCTCGACTTCGCTGGCCTGGGCCGGCGCCTGCTGGGCTATGGCGGAGGACGCGGAAACGGCGAACAGGGCGGCACCGGCCAGAAGGGCGGCGGATATCCGGGGTGACACTCTCATCAGCAAATCCTCCCATGGGCGGCCCCGTGGCGGGGCACTCGTTCATTGCATTTGGATGACGTATTCATGACGGGGCGCTCCCGGCACGGGCAAAGATGTCGGGTGCTTCACCAATCCGGGCAGGTACACGGCAAGGTCATCAATGATGTGCCATGCGAATGATTTAGGCCGATGATGGGATCGACCCGATCAATATTGGCCAGCACATCAATACAGGCACAGAGTGGCGGGGTTTGTCACAAAACTGTAACCCCGACCTTTGGGTGGGGGTGGCGATCCCTGAAATGGCGTGGCGCGGCTGCCACAGGTGGCGGGCATGGCACCCTGTCAGGCGCGGCACTAGTCAGGGTCGCGACTTGCCCTTATGGTCCGCCTCGCCTTTCCCGCCACCTTTCCACGCGCCAGGGCCGACCGACATGATCCCCCGCTACTCCCGCCCCGAAATGACCCGCATCTGGGACCCGGAGAACCGGTTCCGCATCTGGTTCGAGATTGAAGCCCATGCCTGCGACGCGCAGGCCAAGCTGGGCGTGATCCCGGCGGACGCCGCCAAGGCCGTGTGGGACCGCGGCGCCTGGGAGATCGACCGCATTGATGAGATCGAGCGCGAGACCAAACATGACGTCATCGCCTTCCTGACCAACCTGGCCGAACATGTCGGGCCGGAGGCACGCTTCGTCCACCAGGGCATGACCAGCTCTGACGTGCTGGATACGTGTCTGGCGGTGCAGATGACTCAGGCTGCCGACCTGCTGCTGGCTGACCTGGACAAGCTGCTGGACGCTCTGAAGCGCCGCGCGCTGGAACATAAGTACACGGCCACCATTGGCCGCAGCCACGGCATCCATGCCGAACCGACGACGTTCGGCGTGAAGCTGGCCGGCCACTACGCAGCCTTTGCCCGTAACAAGACGCGCCTGTTGGCCGCCCGGGCCGAGATTGCCACCTGCGCTATTTCGGGTGCCGTCGGCACCTTCGCCAATATCGACCCGTTCGTGGAAGAATATGTGGCCGAAAAGCTGGGCCTGACCGTGGAGCCGCATTCCACCCAGGTGATCCCTCGCGACCGCCATGCCATGTTCTTCGCGACCCTGGGCGTGATCGCCGCCAGCCTGGACAATCTGGCGACCGAAGTCCGCCATCTGCAGCGGTCCGAAGTGCGCGAGGCGGAAGAGTATTTCTCGCCCGGCCAGAAGGGCAGCAGCGCCATGCCGCACAAGCGCAACCCGGTGCTGTCGGAAAACCTGTCGGGCCTGAGCCGTATCGTACGCGGCTATGTCACCCCGGCGCTGGAGAATGTCACCCTGTGGCATGAGCGAGATATCTCGCACTCCTCCGTCGAGCGCATGATCGGCCCCGACGCCACCGTGACCCTGGATTTCGCCCTGGCCCGCGCCACCGGCATGATCGACAAGCTGGTGGTCTATCCGGAGAACCTGCAGAAGAACCTGGACATGCTGGGCGGCCTGCATAATTCGCAGCGCATGCTGCTGGCCCTGACCCAGGCGGGGATGAGCCGCGAAGACGCCTATCGCGCCGTACAGCGCAATGCCATGCCGGTCTGGCTGGAAGGCAAGGATTTCCGCACCATGCTGAAATCCGACGCCGAGGTGATGAAGCACCTGACGGAGGCCGCCATCGACGACGCCTTCGACCTGGGCTACCACACCAAGCATGTGGACACGATCTTCCGCCGCGTGTTTGGCGAGTGACCGGAAGCGCCGACGGCAGACATGCCGGCGGCCTGACACTTCTGTAAGATTGAGGCCCCCGCACGACAGCAGTGCGGGGGCCTTTTTCTTGGGTTCAGGCTGCTATGAACGGCAGGGTTTGTCCAGATTCTGAGGGCGCTTCATGCCACCCCTTCGAATTTCCTGAATGGCCTCTGGGGCGAAAGGCAGCGGACAAACGCCCCCATGCCAATGCATGACAGGGTTGCATCACGCCGTTCGGGCGATTGGGCGGCACTGTTGGGGCAAACGTCCATTGGCGGACAGTCCGGCACCCGTCCCTGTTCATTTTCGAACAATCATCGCGATGGCCCCGTCACCGATCCGCCATCATTTGGCTTCTTCTGTCACTTTATAGCCAAATTTGCTCTCAATGTGCCCGTATATTTTCCAGAATATGCAAAAATACCGGTTGGCACAGTCTTTGCTGATACAGGGTCATCGAAAGACATGAACCCACGGAGATGAAGATGACCAGCCTGACGAACCAGATCGAAGCCGCCGATGACAACATCGTGGAAAGCTTCTTCGCCTCGCTGCCGACCGCCGCCGACATGATCGAAGCGGTCGCCGTTCTGGCCATCGGCGCCCTGATGACGCTCAGCCTGCATGTGATGCTGTAAGCCAACGACACCTTCCCCCCGACATTATCGAGATCAAGGAGAAACCCCATGTCCGCCTATATCAACGCCGCCGCCCATGACGCTGATGAAGTCCTGTCCGGTTTCGGTGCCTTCCTGAAGGACGGTGTCAGCGCGATCGAAGCCGCCACGGTCCTGTCCGTCGCAGCCTTCATCGCGATGGTCCTGAATACGCTGCTCTGACACGCGGTTCAGGACCAGGAATTCATTGAAGTGTGACCCAGCCTCAGTGCCGGGTCTGGCCCAGAACCCAGGATCCGACGATGGCCGCACTTGATACGGCCTCCGCTTCCGGGTGGTGCCACTGATAGACTGCCATGGCGACGTCCAGGCAATGCGTATCCGGCACACCACGCGACCGCATTTCGCGATAGGCGCGGGTGACGGCGGAACGGCAGCAATCGCCACTGCCCGCCGCCGGATGGTCCGCACAGGGCTGGCCCAGAAATTCCTTGGGAATGTCCCGGCCCATCGGGTCAGACCTTGGAGCCGTGGCCACCGGGAACATATGTTCGCTCCACGATGGGACGGTCCTTGCGCACCCCATACAGTTCCAGGCGGTGACCTATCAGGCGATAGCCCAGCTCATCGGCGATCTTCTCCTTGATCTTCTCCAGCTCCTCGCTGGAAAACTCCACCACGTCGCCCGTCTGCACATCGATCAGATGGTGGTGATGTTCCTCGCGCGCCTCTTCATAGCGGGCGCGGCCATCGCCAAAATCCAGCCGTTCGATGACATTGGCTTCCTCGAACAGGCGCATGGTGCGATAGACGGTGGCGATGGAGATATGCGGATCAATCTCCACGGCCCGCCGGTAAACCTGCTCGACATCCGGATGGTCTTGGCTGTCCGACAGCACGCGGCTGATGACGCGGCGCTGTTCAGTCATCTTCAGGCCCTTCTGGACGCAAAGCTGTTCGAGGCGGGATGGCATGTCCGTCGTCTCCGATCCGGTTCTCATGGCGAATGATCCGCCAACATATGGACCATCCCGCGCGCCAAGGCGAGGGGGATGGACATACTCATTCGATAAATGCGCCTTATACCTGCGTCAAGGCCGCCTGTTCTCGGCCCAGCAGCCGTAGCAGCGCCGATAGCTGTGCCGGGGTCAGCCGCGCAATATCGCGCGCCAGAAGGTTGGCGACCAGCGTATGGTCAGGTGTCAGGCCCGCCGTATCCACGGTAATGCGCGGATCGGACAAAGCCGCCAGCCGCTCCACCTCCTCCGCCGCGTCCCAGATCAACCCGAAATAGGTGCAGATCTGACGCAGCAGCATGGGTGACGGCAGGCCCTTATGCCCATGTTCCAGCGCCGACAGGTAGGCCGAGGAGATTTCAAGCTCATCCGCCATCTGCTTCAGGCTGACGCCTTTTTCGGCACGGAGCTGGCGGACACGGTTGCCAAACGGGGTCATGGGCACCGAACGGAACGACGGGATCAGGGAGCCGTAGCATAATGGTCGAAGGGGTGGGCGCAAAGCCCCGGCTTTCCTGCTTCCTTTTACGCATCTTTCCTTATTCCGAGTCGATAGGTGCTTGACGCGACCGGCCCCGCCTCTTACAACCTCGCCCCTTTTGCCGGATTGAAGGGTTCAGGATCATGGTGGCGTGCGGGCTGGATTTCGGCACTTCCAATTCCACGCTGGGCGTGGCGGATGAGGCGGGCAGCCGCATGCTGGCGCTGGAAGGCGACCATGAGACGCTGCCCAGTGCCATTTTCTTCGATTTCGAGACCCACCGCCCCGCCTTTGGCCGCGCGGCCATCAATGCCTATGTAGCGGGTGGCGATGGGCGCCTGATGCGATCCATCAAATCCGTGCTGGGCACCAGCCTGATTGATGAAGAAACATTGCTGGGCCGCCGCCGCGTGGGCTTCCGCGAGGTCATCGGCCTGGTCATTCGCCATATCAAGGAAGAGGGTGAGCGGCGTTGCGGCCGGGAACTGACCCATGTGGTCCATGGCCGCCCTGTGCATTTCGTGGATGGCGATGACGCCGCCGATCAGCGGGCGGAAAACGCCCTGGCCGACATTGCACGGGCCAGCGGCTTTGCTGATGTCAGTTTTCAATATGAACCAATCGCGGCGGCGCTGGCCTATGAGGCACAGATCAATGCCGAACAGATCGCCCTGATCGCCGATATCGGCGGCGGTACATCGGACTTTTCCATCGTACGCATCGGGCCGGATAGGGCTCGGCGGGCGGAACGCGCCGATGACATCCTGGCCAATGACGGTCTACGCATCGGCGGTACCGATTTCGACCGGCTGTTGAGCCTGGAGGCGGTGATGCCGCATCTGGGCTACCGCTCCCCCCTGCTGCGCCAGGGGCTGCTGACGCCCAATCATCTTTATGTCGATCTGGCCACCTGGGCCAAGATCAACTTCCTCTACAGCCCCGCTGTTCTGACCGATGTAGAACGGCTGGTGAAGGAGGCAAAGCACCCGCAATTGATCCGCCGGCTGGTCACAGTGCTGGAGGAGCATCTGGGCCATGCGCTGGCCATGAAGGTCGAAGAGGCAAAGATCGCCCTGTCGGGATCGAACACCCACGACATCGACCTGTCACTGGTCGAAAAGGGTCTGGAGGCGCCGTCCACCCGCGGGCGTCTGGGGAATGCGGTGGCCGATCCGGTGGAAAGGCTGGCGGCCATGACCAAAGACTGCCTGCGTCAGGCGGGCTTACGCGGGGATCAGGTGGATGCCATCTTCCTGACCGGCGGTTCCACCCTGCTGCCCGCCGTGCGCAGCGCCATCACGGGTGCCGTGCCCGAGGCCCGGATCGTTGAAGGCGACAAGTTTGGCGCCGTCGGCCTGGGCCTGACCATTGAGGCTGGGCGGCGTTATGGGTAAAATTCGCAAAACATTAATAAGTTTATTTGGTTATCTAAACTCTATATCTAAATACCCATAATTAATAGCCCACTGCCAAAGTGAGGTACGTGCATTTTTTATTCTTTCAGACATTGCTTCGATTATTTTTTCATTAACCGGGTTCCTTTTCCCGGCATTCTTTCCTCGAAAAGTCAATAGATGAATTTCGTGATTTTCGTCTTCTTTAACTATTGCGGCATGCGCCAAAAGGTTCCTATCACCAGAAGCATCGCTCACAGATTTAATTGCTAACCTAAGTTTATCAATTTCTTCTTTAGGCCTTTCCTTCATGTTAATAAGAGAAAATAACATTTCACATTTCGGCCTTGAGTCGAGTCGACCAGTGATTAATACCCCATGTTTTGAATCGATGTTCAGGATCCTCCAGATAATTAAATCAAGGAGCATCTCCAAGTAAGTCCAATGTACTATTGCACTACCTATATCTTTAAGCATTTTCTCAGAAACTGGAATATTCAGGCCATCGGACATAGTTCAATATCCCCTTCCCCTGCCCTCACATCCCACCCTGGCTTTTTCCGCCCACCGGCCGCTCGCCCATGCCGTGCGCGGAATAGCGGGCGACGGCGTCGAAGGCGGCGGAGCGGAACTGACGACGCCATAGGACGTAGGTGACAAGCGCCACCAGCGCGATGAAGGCATAGGGGTGGATCATCCAGCCCAGGCTGGCGAAAGCGTAGTAATAGCCACGCAGGCCGCGATTGAAGCTGGTGATGGCGAGCGTCATCATCTTGGCCGCCGCCTTGGCAGTCGTCAGCGCCTCTTCCCCCGGATCCAGCGGCGCACCACCGATCAGCGCGATCGTGTAGTTGAACTGCCGCACGGCCCAGGTGAAGGAAAAGAAGCTGTAGACGAAGATGGCCAGCAGCAGCAGCAACTTGGCCTCGAACACCGTCCGGTCGGTGGGGTTCGTGAAACCCAGTTCCATCACCACCTTATAGGCACTGTCGGATGAGGCCAGCACGCCCAGCAGACCCGCCAGCACCAGGACCGTGGTGGAGGCGAAGAAGGAGACGCTGTGGATCAGGTGGCCCATCAGCATGCTGTCCATCACCCGGTTGTCCCGGTACAGCATGTTGGTCATCCAGCGGATGCGGATGCGCAGCATATGCTGGTTCAGGCTGGTGGGTGACCCCTGGCGGCGGTCGGTCAGCCAGCCATAGCCCCACCAAAGCAGCACGAACCAGATGAACGCCACCCCATCAAGCAACGTCAGGGACGAAAACAGCGGCGGCATGGCAAACCCTCAGGCCAAGCGATAACGCGGCGCCACCAGCCCGTTGAGATAGGTCTTCAGCTCGGGCGTCAGCGGCTCGAATTTCACTGACACGGAACGGGTGGCGGCGTCCAGCGCCATGACCCGCGCCTGCACCGGAACCGGGTCACCCGCCCCCGGGGCGGCCACCAGCAGCGTGACCAGTTCACCTTCCTGATAAAGGGCGGGATCGGCATCGATGGCCATCCCGCCGAAGGACCAGTTGCGGGTGCGGGCCGTTCCCTTGCGGCTGCCCACGGCCAGGGGCGGCTGCACGAAACGGCGCAGGCGGCGGCGCTGCTTGGCATCGCCATCGCCGGCGCGGGTGGCGCCCGCCAGATCGGCGCCACGCATATTGACGCCGGTGACGATGGCGCCCGCCAGATCGGCCTTGCGCAGGATAGCCCCGGACAGGATGGCATTGGTCAGGTCGGCACCGCGCAGGATGGCGCCGTCCAGATTGGCGGGCCAGCTGCGCCCTCCCGACAAGGTCTTGGCCGTCAGGTCCACGCCGGCCAGATGCGCACCCGACAGGTTGGCCCGGCGCAAGGTGGCTCCCGACAGAACAGACCCGTCCAGCACAGCCTCCGTCAGGTCGCTATAGGACAGATCGGCCATTTCCAGCCGGTTATCGGCCCAATCGGCGGCAACCAGACGGCAGCGGCGCAGGCGGGCACCGGCCAGGTTGCGGCCATGCAGGACCAGCGGGTCCAGTTCCGCCATGTCCAGATCCAGGCGTGCGCCCTTGGCCCCGCCAGTTTCGATCCATTGTTCATGGGCGTCGATCATGGCCGACAGCTCCGCCGACGGAATGCGCCGCCGGCTGGGTGAGGCGATCATGGTGGTCACACCTTCGGGCAGATGCTTGCCGCGCGACAGCATCTCACTGTCCACCATGGTACCCGCCAGCTGCGCGCCCATCAGATTGGCGCCCGTCAAATCGACGCCCAGCATCACGCATTTCGACAGGTCGGCCCCGGCCAGATCAGCATCCATCAGGTCCGCACCCGTCAGGTCGCATCCCGTCAGCTTCGCCGAACACAGGATGGCACGTTCCAGCCGCGCCTCCGTCAGGACGGCGGCGCCATCACGCTTGGTGGCCCCGCTGCTATCGGACAGCGTGCCCGACCGGAAATCGGCGCCACGCAGAATGACGTCGTTCAGGGTGGCGCGGTGCAGATTTGCGCCGCGCAGGTCGGCACCCGACAGGTTAGCGCTGGTCAGTTCCGCCCCTTCCAGATCGGCGCCGAACAGATCGGCACGGGCCAGATCCGCACCTTCCAGGTTGCAACCCGACAGGTTGGCCCCGGCCAGCTTGGCCTCCGCCAGACGCGCGCCCTTCAGCGTCAGGCCCGACAGGTCCTGGAAGGCCAGTTCAGCGCGCCGACCGCCCTTGCCGTCAAGCCATTGACGGTGAAGCTGGAATTCCTTGCGCAGGAACTCCACATCGCGGGCGGGCGTGCTCGTGTTGGTCATTGGTCGTTGGCCCCGAAAACCGGCATTGGTGATTTTGTTATCTGCACCCTACGCTAGAGAATACCGCTCCACAATGCGGCGAAGCGATGTGTTCCGGGAATGGTTGACCCAACCTGTTCGTCACGTATAATACGACCGTTCGTTCTTTTTATGCTTAACCCTGATGGATGCCGACATGACCCGCCGCAGCCGCACCTATGACTGGGACGCCCGCCCCCTGGACCCTGCCCTGCTGACCCGCCTGCCGGGGATCGAGATCATCCGGATGATCGCGCGCGGCGACCTGCCGGCGCCCAGCATGGCCGCGACCCTGGGCATGGGCCTGCTGCTGGGCGAGGTGGAGGAAGGCCGCGTGGTGTTTGAAGGGGAGCCGGGCGACCATGTGCTGAACCCGCTGGGCACCGTCCATGGCGGGTTCGCGGCCACGCTGCTGGACAGTGCCATGGGCTGTGCGGTCCATACCATGCTGCCCGCCGGGGCCGGCTACGGCACCGTGGACCTGAAAGTCAGCTTCCTGCGCCCCATCCTGCGTGATGCCGGCATGGTGCGGGTGGAAGGCAAGGTGATCAATGCCGGTCGTACCCTGATGCTGGCCGAGGGCCGGGTGGTGGGCCGCGACGATGGCAAACTTTATGCCCACGGCACCTGCACCTGCTTCGTCCAAGCCGGAAAATAGACCGCCTACACTATTATTTATTCATCTTCTAGTAGTCATCCCACCGGGGCAGCCGGCGGGTTATACATAGACAGGGCGGCGACGATGATGTCGGCATTGCCCTGCCCGTGCCCTGCCCTGGCATGACCCTCTTCCGTCGCGGCAAGCCGGTAATAGTTCACCAGGAAAACCCGGATCGCCGCCGTCAGGGACGCGGCGGCGGGCTTCTTCTCCACGATGCGAGTGCAGATGTCGTGGACGTTATGTCCTTCACGCACCGCGACATCCGACAGCGCGTCCCACATTTCCGGTTCCATGCGCAGGCTGGTGCGCTTGCCCAGAACGACGACGTTGCGGATGACCAGGGTGCTGCTGCCATCGGGCAGGTCTTCACCGGAGAAACGCTTTGAACGCGGCGGCACGGGTGCCTCCCCACTGGACATGAACGGGACATGTCGGCATAAATCAATATGCAGACACATAAACCTATATGTCACGTCATATGACCAGATCAATCAAAATCAATCATGGGTAAGTTGCAGTGGTCGGTGACCAGCGGACGGTACGCAGGCGAGACCGGCCAGGGGCGCATCTCTCCCGGTGCGCGGCCTTTGGATCATTTCTGATGGCCGCCAAACAACGGCTGGCACGCATCTTGGTTTCCCCGGGATTCCAGAATTCCTGGCCCGATTTATGGGAAGTCAGCGTCAGGCCTTATGAATAGTCGGCCCGTACTTCAGAAATGCGGAGGGCATGCTGCGAGCGTTGATTACTCAACCTCCGCCTCCAAAGCCTCCATATCGGCATCGCTGAAGCCGAAATGATGCCCGATCTCATGGATCAGGACATGGCGAACCAGATGATCCAGGTCCTCTCCCGTCTCGCACCAATAATCCAGGATGGGCCGGCGATAGAGGAAGATCAGGTCCGGTTCTAGGCGCGGCTGCGTCACGCTCTGCCAGGGCATGCCCACACCATGGTAGAGACCTAGCAGATCAAACGGGCTTTCCAGGCCCATTTCGCGCTCCGTCTCCTCGTCGGGGAAATCCTCCACCCGGATCAGGACATTGCGAACATGGCTGCGCAGGGCGTCGGGAATGGCCTCCGCCGCGCGGGCGGCGATGATTTCCATCTCGGCCAGGGTGGGAGCGGTGGTGAAGCGGCGAAGCGAGGTCATGGGATACCGGTCAGGGCAAAGGGGTTGGATGGGCGATGGCGGCTTGACGCCGCCGCCGCCCCGGTCCACCTACAGGCCAACAAATCCTGATCAGGAGGAAGAGATGACGCAAGCCCAAACAGGCCGCCCGCCGAAACTGGATAATGATGCCGTGACGGCGTCCCTGGGCACCCTGCCCGGCTGGACCCTGCGCGCCGATCAGGCCGCCATTGTGAAGACCTTCCGTTTCAAGGACTTCAACGAGGCGTTCGGCTTCATGACGCGCGTCGCCATTCTGGCCGACAAGATCGACCACCATCCCGAATGGTTCAATGTCTATAACCGCGTCGACGTCACGCTGAACACCCACGATGTCGGCGGCATCAGCCGACTGGACATCGAAATGGCGACCTTCATGGAGCAGGCGGCGCGCTGAACCGCATCGCCTCCAGCATCGCCGTCACCAGCTTGGCGGCGTTGCTGGAGGCCAGCGCCATGAAGGTGGGGATGCGGTTTTCATCGGGGTCGGCACCGGCTAGATCGGATACGGACCGGAAGATGATGTAGGGCACGCCATTCTGTTCGGCGACCAGCGCCACGGCGGCACTTTCCATATCCACCACCTTGGCCCCGATGGTGCCGTTCAAATAGGCACGCCAGCCGGCATTATCCATGAAGGCGGGACCCGACACCCCGTCGCCGCCCATGACAATCTTGGGGCTTGTCTCAAGACAGGTCTTGTTTGCAGCGCATTTATCCAGCTTCACCCCGGCCACCGCCTTCTCGGCCAGGGCCATCAGGCCTGCATCCGCCTCGAACCAGAATTTACGGATTGGTTCGGCCTTGCCGGGTACGCGGACATAGGCGTTCGACGGCTGGATCACGCCATAGGCGGGATAGGGCAGGCTGGCCCAGGGCACGGGCTTCAGGGTTCCATCCGCGCCTTCGCGCACGAAATGGCTTTCCAGATACTGGCCCCAGCGGCGGGGCACGGCCACGTCACCAATATGCAGATGCGGGTCAAGACCGCCGGCAATGCCGCTGAACAGCAGGGCGTCGACCTTGAACCGGTCCAGCAGCATCTGCGTCGTCATGGCGGCATTCACCATGCTGACGCCTGACAGGACCAGAACCACCGGGCGGCCCGCCAATGTGCCCAGCGTGAAATCCACGCCATGCACGGAAATCACCCTCTTATCCTTGGTGCTGGCCAGCAGGGTGACCAGTTCGGGCGCGAAGGCCGACATCACGGCGGTGCGCGGTGTGGCATCCAGCAATTCCGCCCGCGCCGGCGCCAGCAGCAGCAGGAAAGCCAGAAGGGCGGGGATCAGCCGGGTCATGGGGACGCCATCCATGTTGCAGTGCGAGATGGGCATGGTGGCGGCAGACGACGGGATCGTCAACCGCCACCATCCGGATCAGGCTTTCTTGATCCAAGCCTCAACCTGTTCACCCAGCACATCCAACGGTACCGCCCCGGTGCGCAGCACCAGATCATGGAAGGCGCGCAGGTCGAACTTCGCCCCCAGCGCCTGTTTCGCCCGATCGCGCAGGTCCAGGATCTTCAGCATGCCGACATAATAGCTGGTGGCCTGACCGGGATTGACGATGTAGCGGTCGATCTCGCGGATCACCTGCTCCCGGTTCAGCGGTGTGTTGGCCACGAAATAATCGATGGCCTGTTCACGGGTCCAGCGCTTGGCATGGATGCCGCTATCCACGACCAGCCGCACGGCCCGCCAGACCTGTGTCGTCAGGCGACCGAAATCGGCGTAGGGGTCCTGGTAGAAGCCATATTCCTTGGGCAAGCGTTCGGCATACAGGCCCCAGCCCTCGATATAGGCGCCGAAGAAGCTGTAGCGCCGGAAATCCGGCACATCGCCCAGTTCCTGGGAAATGGCGATCTGCATGTGATGGCCGGGGATCGCCTCGTGATAGACGATGGCATCGGCCTGCCATTTCGCCATTTCCCGCATATTGGCGAGGTTGGCGTAGAAGATGCCGGGCCGCGATCCATCGGGCGAGGGCGGGTTATAGAAGGCCGGCGGGGCCGATTTCTCACGATAGGGTTCGACCCGCTTCACGATGACGGGCGCCTTGGGCTTGGTGATGAACCATTCGTCCAGACGCTTGGAATAATCCGCGATCAGTTTCTCGCAATGGGCCAGATAGGCGGCACGGCCTTCCTCATCGCCATTGAAATAGAATTTCGGATCATTGCGCAGATGTTCGAAGAATTCCTGCAGGGTGCCATGGAATTCCACCTGCCGCATGATGCCCTGCATATCCTTCTGCAGAAGCGCCACATGCTTCAGGCCCAGTTCGTGGATCTGATCCGGGCTCATGTCGGTGGTGGTGCTGTTCTTCACGCAGAACCGGTAATAGGCATCGCCATCCGGCAGCTTCCAGACACCATCATCATGAGTGGCCGCCGCCTCCAGCTTGGCCACGGCGGTGTCCAGCGCCTCATAGGCGGGCTTGACCTTGGTGGTCAGGATACGGGCGGCCTCGGCCACCAGCTTGTCCTTCTCACCCTGCGCGATGGACAGGGCGCCGACCTTCTTCTTGAAATCGGCATAAAGCGCGCTGTCCGGGCCCTGGTCGAACGGGGCACCGGTGATGACGGAGCGGATATCGGGCCGCATCTTGGCGAGCGAGAATTTGGGCGGCACCACGCCGCGCGCGGCCGCATCCTCCCCGCGCCGGATGACATTCTGGATGACGGCCGACACGCCGTTCAGACGCGCCAGATAGGCCCGCGCGTCGGAGACATCATCAATCCGGTGCTGATTGGCCAGGAAGCTGGGGATGCCGGTGTGCCGGCCATAGAGATGGTTGATCGGATAGCGGTGATTGCGCCAGCGATGCGCCTCGATCTCCGCCTCGCACTGCGCCTCGAACAGGCGGAAATTCAGCCGGTCGGTGGCGCCAAGCTGCCCGGCATCCCAACCCTGGCGCAGCAGATCCAGCGCCTGACGGGTGCGGGCAACGGATGCCTCGGCAAAGGCGTCGCTGCCATCATCCCAACGGTCATAACCGGTCTTGCGACCGCGCTGCGTCTGGGTTTCGGGCGACAGGGACAGGTCGGCCTCATACACTTCTGCGAAGAAGGCGTGAAGGGCGGCAGCGTCCCCCTTGTTCTTCGGCTTGGCCGCATCGGTCAGCGACAGGGGGCCTGGCAGACCCTGCGCAAAGGCGGGCAGCGGGGTTGCAGCAGCAAGCGCCAGACCAGCCGAACCGGCCAGCAACTGACGACGGGAAAGGCGGTGACGCATGGATCGCTGTTCCATTCTTGTTATCGTGGGACGCTACAACCATACCCGTGTTTCACATGAAACATCGGGGTCCAATCCGGGAATATACCAACGGTCAGACCTTCTGACCGTTGGTACGGCGGTGACTACCGCCGCGCCGCTCATGCGGCGTAGCCAAGGGCGCGGATGCGCCCGCCCGGCGATTGAGGGGCCGTCAAGCCAGCCAGGCGGCGTTCTTCAGCCCTTTCACAAAGGCCTCGTGTGCGGCCAGTTCGTCGGGCAGGGGCGCGTGCGGGCGCGGCGGACGAGCGGTGCGGGTAATCCGGGCAGGACCCGCATCCAGCCCGGGCTGCGTTGCCACGGGTCCGCCGGCCAGCACCAGATCCGGCTGACGCCCGCCCATCAGTTCCAGATAGACCTCGGCCAGCAACTGGCTGTCCAACAGGGCGCCGTGCAGGGTGCGGTTGGAATTGTCGATCTCAAACCGGCGGCAAAGCGCGTCCAGGCTGGCCGGCGCACCGGGAAAGCGCTTGCGCGCGATCTTCACGGTATCGACGACCGGATTGATCAGCTTCGGCATGCCGATCCGCACCAGTTCCATGTTCAGGAAGCCGATATCGAACGTGGCATTATGGATCACCAGCTGCGCATCGCCGATGAAATCCAGAAAATCCCCGACCACGGCGGGAAAGACCGGCTTGTCAGACAGGAAAGTAGCTGACAGGCCATGTACCGCTTCGGCTTCTGCCGGCATGTCGCGTTCGGGGTTCAGGTAGGTGTGGTAGTGCTGTCCCGTGGCGATATGGTTGAACAGTTCCACACAGCCGATTTCGACGATGCGGTCGCCGTTCAACGGGTCGATGCCGGTGGTTTCGGTATCCAGCACGATCTCGCGCATTGCCATCAAACCTTTCGAACGGGCGACCAGACGCGGCCCTGACGCTGTTTCACGGCCGCCACGATGCGGCGCAGGTGCAGCAGCGTCAAGCGCCGGCCCAAACCTGTAGGCACGACAAAATCCCCCCGCCGGCGTTTTTCCGCGTCCGGCACCTGCCTGGCCAGGATATTGGCCAGTTTCGCGGCATTCATGCCGGGCCGGGCCAGCACGCGCTGACGCTGCAGCCAGGCGGGTGCCGTCACCACGATCACGGCATCCACCCGCCGCTGCCCCTTCGTTTCATAGAGAAGCGGGATGTCCATGGCGGCCACCCGCACACCACGCCGGGCACAGCGTTTCAGGAAGTCATCGGCATCCGCACGGGTCAGCGGATGCACCGCCGCCTCCAGCCGTTTCAGGGCTTCCGGTTTGCCTAGAACGGCGGCGGCCAGGGCGGCACGGTCGACGGCCCCATTCTTCACAGCATCGGGAAACAGAGCCTGGATGGCCGGGACCGCCTTGCCGCCCCTTGCATAAAGCCGGTGGACGCTGGCATCGGCATCATGGACGGGACAGCCCAGGCGGCGCAACATGCTGGCCGCCGTGGATTTTCCCATGCCGATGGAACCGGTCAGGCCCAGAATGATCATCGCGGGTCCAGAACGAAGCGGCGCAGATCGTCTGTCACCTGCGGATCGGTGCCAAACCAGGCGTGAAAGCCGGGTCGGGCCTGATGCAGCAGCATGCCCAGCCCATCCACGACAGGATTGCCCCGCGCCGCAGCGGCGGCCAGCAAGGGCGTCACCAGCGGGACATAGACGATATCGGTGACGATGGCCTCGGTCGGCAGGGCCGACAGGTTAATTTCCAGAGGGGGATAGCCATTCATGCCCTGGCTGGTGGAATTGACCAGCAGCACGGCCCCATCCAGCGCCGCATCGCGCCCATCCCAGGCCCCGACCTTGATGCGCGGATCGCCCAGATCGGCGGCGATTTCGGCGGCCCGTGCCTGGGTACGGTTCAGCAGCCGGATTTCCGGCGCACCCGCATCCAGCAGCGCCACCACGACGGCCCGCGCCGCACCACCGGCCCCCAGCACCACCGACGGGCCACGTGTCACGGACCAAGTGGCCGGTGCGGTGGCAACCAGATTTTCCCAGAAGCCGAACCCATCGGTATTGCGGCCTTCCAAGGTTGCATCATCAGCCACGATGATGGTGTTGACGGCGCCGATGCGCCGCGCGCTGCTGTCCAGCCGGTCAACGATGCGGAACGCCACTTCCTTGTGCGGGATGGTGACGTTGCAGCCGCGAAATCCCATGGCGGGCAAGGCACGGATGGCCTGTTCGGCCCGATCCGGCGGTACGGCCAGCGGCACATAGGCACCGTCGATCCCATAATGGCGCAGCCAGAACCCATGCAGCAGCGGGCTGCGCGAATGACCGATGGGCCAGCCCATGACCCCGGCGATCAGCCCCTTCCCCGTCAACATTCAGATACTCTCCTGTCAGGCCGGCAACAGCTTGCGCACGCGCAGGAAATCCAGCAGCGGCAGCAGTGGCAGACCCTGAATGGTGAAATGATCACCCTTCACCTTGTTGAACAACTGCGCGCCCAGCCCTTCCACCTGATATGAGCCGGCACAGGACAGAACGGCATCACCGGCGGCATCCAGGTAACGGTCGATGAAGGCGTCAGACAGGGCGCGCATGGTCAGGGTGGCATGGTCGATATGGTGCCAGACGCGGGTGCCATTATGGAACACGACCACAGCGGAATAGAGCGTGTGTGTGCGCCCCGACAGCAGGCGCAGATGGCTGGCGGCGTCGGCCCGGTCCACCGGCTTGTCGAACCAGCGACCGTCGCATTCCAGCATCTGGTCGCCGCCTACGACATAGGCGCCAACATATTTGCGCGCCAGCTTGGAGGCTTTCAGATCAGCCAGCGCTTCCGCCACCTCCGGCGGCTTCATGCCGGCGGCCTTTCCGGACAGCTTGATCTCTTCCTCATCCACACGGGCCGCTTCGGCATGCACCTCTACCCCCGCTGCTTCCAGCATGCGGCGGCGTGAGGCGCTGGCAGAGGCCAGAATGATAGGTTCAGTCGTCAAAGAGGCCGGCATCATTCATCACCCTTGATACTGTCGATGGCCGCAGCCGCCTGTGGCCGGCGGCGGGCGAACAGCATCATCACCTCCGCCGCCGTTTCTTCGATCGACCGGCGGGAGACATCGATGACAGCCCAGCCCTTGCGCGTGAACAGGCGCCGGGCCTCCAGCAACTCCTCCCGCACGCGTTCGGGATCGGTGTAGGAGGTGTCGTCGCCCTGGTTCAGCAGTTTCAGACGGTTGCGCCGGATCTGTACCAGCCGTTCAGGGTCCTTGGTCAGACCCACGATCAGGGGTCGGGTCAGTTGATCCAGCTCCGGCGGCAGGGGGCAGCCGGGCACATAGGGGATATTGGCGGCCTTGATGCCGCGATTGGCCAGATAGATGCAGGTCGGCGTCTTCGATGTCCGGCTGACACCCACCAGGATCACGTCAGCATCATGCAGGCCCCAGGCGCTTTGCCCATCATCATGATTGAGGGCAAAATCCATGGCGTCGATGCGGCCAAAATATTCGGCGGTCAGGGCATGCTGGCGCCCCGGCTTCGACTGGCTCTGCAGGCCCAGATAATTACCCAGCGCATTGATCAGCGGGTCCAGGACGGAGATGCTGGGGATGCCCAGTTCCCGGCAGGTATCCTGCAGCTTATGGCGCAGTTTCTCATTCACCAGGGTGAACATCACCAGACCCGGATGCTCCCGGATACCTTCCAGCACCATGTCCAGCTGCCGTTCGGTGCGAACCAGATTCCAGAAATGCTCGACCGGGTGCACCTGATCGAACTGGCTGACGCAGGCGCGGGCAACGGAATTAATCGTCTCCCCCGTCGCATCGGAAACCAGATGCAGGTGGAAGTTCCTGGGTACGGACGGTGGCTTGATATGGCCACCATGATGATCGCCGGGGTGCATCCTGTGGACCGCTCCTGGGGATATGTCGGGGACGGATGTGCGTGAACGGGCACAAAAGGCGTAGCCGGGCTTTTCCATCCCTGGCAAGCCCGTACTTATCTGCCCTGCTGCCCGATCTGGGATTAACTCTGCTTGTTTGCCTGAGAATCAAGGACGAATCGGGTGGGCCAGATGGATTGTCCCCATATCGCAATGATCCCTGGGAAACCAGCATTTCCGCGCCTCTTGCAGCAAACTCCATAAAGTTTTCCACAATTTTTTTCCACACCCTGCGCGATGCACTCGGATTGTGGACAAAAATGCGGACAAATATGAATTCCCGTTATCCACAGGACCCACTACCTCCTCAATCCTTTCTATAAAAAAGTTAAGTTTTAAGAGAGGGGTTGGGATAAGGTTTGGCACGCTCTGCATTCGTGACCTGGGTTGGATACATGACCGCTACCTCCGCCGTTCCGCAAAAGAAGATGCTGGCCGCGTTGGCCGGCGTGCCCCAAACGCCGCCGCCCTTCTGGCTGATGCGGCAGGCAGGGCGGTATCTGCCCGAATATAGGCAGGTGCGGACACAGGCCGGCGGCTTCCTGGACCTGTGCATGAACCCAGAGCTGGCTTGTGAAGTGACGCTGCAGCCGCTGCGCCGTTATGGCATGGATGCGGCCATTCTGTTCTCTGACATCCTGATCATCCCGCACGCTCTGGGACAGGGTTTGCGGTTCGCGGAAGGTGAAGGCCCGGTGCTCGACGCCATCCGGGACCAGCAAGGCCTGCTGAAGCTGGATCTGGACGGGCTTCACCGGAAAGCTGCACCCGTGTACGAGACGGTGTCACGCATTCGGGCCTCCCTGGATGAACGGACGGCCCTGATCGGGTTCGCCGGCTCGCCCTGGACCGTCGCCTGCTACATGGTTGAAGGGGGTGGATCGAAGGAATATGCGCATGTGAAGCGCTTCGCCTATACTGACCCTGTCGGCTTTAACCGGCTGATCGACATCCTGGTCGAAGCGACGGTTGAATATCTGTCGATGCAGATCAAGGCCGGCGCTGAACTGGTGCAGTTGTTTGACAGCTGGGCCGGTGCCCTGTCCGCCGCCGATTTCCAGCGCTTTGTCGTGGCCCCGACGCGGCGGATCACGGCGGCGCTGAAGGAACGGCATCCGGGCACGCCCATCATCGGCTTCCCCCGTATGGCCGGCCTGAACCTGGAAAGCTTTGTCGAGCAGACGGGCGTCGACGCCGTGTCGCTGGACCCTGGTGTGCCGGCTGCCTGGGCCGCCCAGCACCTGCAGGGCAAGGTCGCCGTGCAGGGCAATTTGGACCCTGTCCTGCTGATCGCCGGCGGGGAGGAGATGGACCGCGCCGTCCTTGATCTGCTGGAAACTCTTGGCAACGGACCCTTCATTTTCAACTTGGGTCACGGGATTATCAAGGAAACACCGCCGGAAAACGTATCTCGTTTGGCTGGGTTGATCCGGGACTGGAAACCTGCCACAAGGGATTGATTCCGCGATCCCACAATTTGTGTGCCGGTGGTGACAGCTTCCTTTCGGGACCGTATCGCCGTCGTTCTTATGCAGCCGGGCCAGCCGGCGGCAGATGGGCTGGTTTTGCCTTACCTGCAGGCCTTGCTGGCCGCGCAGCGACAGGACCCGCCCTCTCTGCCCATGCGGCCATTGCTGGGCCTGCGTGCGCGGCGGATGGCCCGGCATTTCCTCTTGGATGACCTGACCAGCCCGGCGGAAGATCCGATGGGTACGGAGTTGGAGAATGCCCTGTGGGGTGAAGGGGTTGTGCGGGTCTTCACCGCCAGTCTGTTCGCGCCGCCATCACCCATCGCCATCGCCCATGATGTTGCCGCCTTCCGGCCTGACCGTCTGGTCTTGCTGCCGCCATCGCCGCTGTTTTCCGGCGGTCTGAATGGCATCGCGCTGCAGGCCTGGGACCGTGCCGCCAAGGCGGCAGGGCTGGATGTCGTGGCCAGTACCCTATGCTGCCATCCCACTGACCCTGCCCTTTTGCGAACCCTGGTGACCCGCGCGCGGGAGGTGATGGTGCCGGGCGGGGCAGGATCGCTGCTGCTGGTCATGCCGGGGCTGGGCTGGTCCGGGGGTGATCCGCTGGGCTGGCAGATGGACCGCCTGGCGGCGGAGCTATCGCGCTTGCTGGACCTGCCTGCAGGCCGGGTTGATGTGGCGCGGCTGGATGTGACGGGCTTTGATGATGCGGGCCTGCCGACAGTGGAACAGGCCATCCGGCGGACACGCTGCCCGGCCCTGTCCATCCTGCCTCTGTCGCCCTGGCCGCTGGTCCGCGCCGGCTGGGGCGATTATCTGGATGAATGGCGGGATCTGGCCGCGGCATCGGGTATCCTGTCGCTGACCTTGGCCCGCCCGGCCCTGGCCGAAGGGGCTGATCTGGCGCCGCTGGTGCGTCAGGCCCTGGCGGGGCGTGCCGGTGTCTGTTCAGGTTTTGGACGGCGGCTTTGCCCCGATACTCATGGTCATTGCCCTCACAAGCGCATGGCGGTGGCTGCCATGCATGGGCAGACCATGGCTTGATTATGCCGGGCTTTGGCCCCAAGTTCGGGGTAAGCCCCTGAGGCATGATCAGGATTATCACCGATGTTCATTCAGACCGAAGACACCCCGAACCCGGCCACGCTGAAGTTTCTGCCTGGCCGCGATGTTCTGGGCACCGGTACCGCCGATTTCACCGACGCGACCGATGCCGCGGCTCGGTCGCCCCTGGCTGACAGGCTTTTCCAGGTTGATGGCGTGACGCGGGTTTTCCTGGCCGGTGATTTTGTCACTGTGACCAAGGATGACAGCCGCGACTGGTATGTGATGAAGCCCGGTATCCTGGGCGCCATCATGGAACATTTCGCCACCGGCAAGCCCGTCTTGACCCAGGTCAAGGCGGACGACAATCAGGTGAACGAGGATGACGATGAGATCGTCGCCCAGATCAAGGAGCTGCTGGACGCCAAGGTGCGCCCGGCGGTGGCCCAGGATGGCGGCGACATAACGTTCCATGGTTTTGAGAACGGGGTCGTCTATCTGGCCATGAAGGGGGCCTGCGCCGGTTGCCCCAGCAGCACGGCGACCCTGAAGTCGGGCATCGAGAATATGCTTCGGTATTACATTCCCGAGGTTGTCGAGGTGCAGCAAATCCGATAAGGTTCCTTCTCCAACCTCGGAATTGCGCCTCAATTCGGTCGCAATGGGTTGGGATATGATGCGTGTACAGATGGCGTGCCGGGGGGTTGGGGCCCCTTTGCGGGGGAATTAGACCCCACCGGCATGATGCCCTGGCGGCGGTGCAACCCAGGAAGGGGCCGCCGCAGGGATTGCCTCTGACACTGTTAGGCCGGCCTTATTCAGGGCCAACGGCCAAAGTGCGGAGTTTGCTCCGGCAAAATGACGGACGCGCGCCATGATGATGTGGCGGCGATACCCGTCCTTTCGGCTTGGACTGTAAGGGATTGAAAAAACATGCTGACAGACGCGAACGAGGGCTTTGATAGCCCCCGCGCTACGGCTGCCCGCATATGGGGCATGTCCGCCCTGTTTCTGCTGCTCACCGTTATTCTGCCTTCCACCGTGTTCATCAGCGCTTCCAGCCGGTCCATGGACCGGACGGCGCGGGAATTCCTGCTGCCTGTGCTGCGCCCGGATCCGGGCTTCACGGTGGAGATGGCATCCGCCACGACGCGCCACGACCCGTCCTTCAAACTGGACGCCAAGGCCACGCTTGACCTGTTTCATTCCCGCGAATACCGGATCGAAGCGGTACGCAGCGGGGAAACGGCGGTGCCGCGTCTGGTTCTGACCGACCTTCCGACGGGTATGACCTCGTTGGAAAGCAGCGACGACCGCAAGGCGCTGTTCGTTAAGACCCTGCTGCCGCTGATCCTGATGGCCAATGAGCGTATTGAACAGGACCGCGAGCGGCTGCGCCGGCTGCATGCCGTGAAGCAGGGTGGCCAGGCTCTGGCACCGCAGGACCGACGCTGGCTGGCGGAGGTGGCTGTGCGCTATGGCTTGAATGCCGATGGCGAGATCAACACCAAGGCCCTGTTGCAGCGGGTGGATGTGGTGCCCGTCTCCCTGGCGCTGGCCCAGGCGGCGGAGGAGAGCGGCTGGGGTACCTCGCGCTTTGCCCAGAAGGGCAATGCGCTTTATGGGCAGCTGACCTTCAAGGCGGAGGATGAGGGGATCGTACCCCGTAACCGCCGGCAGGGCGAAACCCACCGCTTCAAATCCTTCGATGATCCGAAGGGAAGCGTGGAAAGCTATATCCATAACCTCAACACCCACCGTGCCTATGCCCAGTTCCGTCAGATGCGCGCCAGTCTGCGCACGCAGGACAAGCCCATTGACGGCTTGATGCTGGTCAATGCGCTGGGTGCCTATTCGGAGCGGGGGGAGGATTATGTCCGTACCATCCGTTCCCTGATCCGTGTCAATTCCCTGGCCGATTTTGACCGGGCGGTGTTGAGCGCGGATCAGATGGAAGAGGTGCTGGGCCCCCGCACGCGTGCCGAAATGGCCCGCGATCACGGGGTCGTTCCGGCCAGTCTTCGCCGGTAATCGCCTTTCGTCCCGTCCTATAGCGTCTTGTGGCTTGCCACTCATGCTGTGATGGCCGATATCACGGACATGAGTGGCCCGCATGCCAAAGGATTGTGACGAATGAGCAACCCGCTTTCCGATACCGCGCTGGATCAGCTGTTCCGCACGGCCCGTACCTTCAACAGCTTCACCGACAAGCTGGTCAGCAATGATACGCTGCGCCAGATCCATGATCTGCTACGCTGGGGTCCGACCAGCGCCAATTGCTGCCCGCTGCGCATTGTTTTCCTGACGACGGCAGAAGCAAAGGAACGTCTGCGCCCGGCCCTGTCTGCCGGCAATCTGGCCAAGACCATGTCGGCGCCGGTGACGGCCATCCTGGCCTATGACACGCAGTTTGCTGAGCACCTGCCGCGTCTGTTCCCGCATGTTGATGCACGTCCCTGGTTCGCCAATCCCGAACTGGCGTTCGAGACTGCGTTCCGGAACAGCAGCCTGCAGAGTGCCTATTTCATGCTGGCGGCCCGTGCCGTGGGCCTGGATTGCGGCCCGATGTCCGGTTTCGACCAGGGTAAGGTCAATGCCGAGTTCTTTGCCGATGGCCGCTTCAAGGTCAATTTCATCTGCAATCTGGGTTACGGTGATCCTGGAACCCTGTTTGACCGCAGCCCGCGGTTCGATTTCGAGGATGTCTGCCAGGTTCTGTGAACCGGCTATACCCGGTGCAAAAACGAAAAACCCCGTCAGCCATTCAGGCTGACGGGGTTTTTCATGCCCGGATATCGGGTCCGATCATTCGTCGGTGTTCAGACGCTCACGCAGCTGCTTGCCGGTCTTGAAGAAGGGGATCACCTTCTCATCGACGTCAACGCTTTCGCCCGTGCGCGGGTTGCGGCCCGTGCGGGCATCGCGGCGCTTTACGGAAAAGGCACCGAAGCCGCGCAGCTCGACCCGGTCGCCGCGGGCAAGTGCCTCTGTGATCTCATCAAAGATCGTGGTGACGATCTTCTCCACGTCGCGCTGATAGAGATGCGGATTACGTTCGGCCAGTCGCTGGATCAGTTCCGACTTGGTCATGCCTGTCAATCCCCCCTGGGACGTGGAGCCTTCCGGGACCCGACCTTCCGCCACCGACAGGCGGCCAAGCCGAAGGTCAGGGCCTGTGGCCACCTTGTTTACCAAGGGAAGATTGCCCCAGCCGGGCCGCCCGCGCAAGGGTAAGTCTTTCTGCGCAAACAGTTTTCTTGGAGATTCCCTACGACTTTGGGCAGAAGTGGCATAGAAGCCATGCCCCAAAGCCGGGTTGCAGGGCGGGATCGCCTGCCCAATATCAGCAGAGATATCGGTATCATCACGATACTGGCCGCCGGGGACGACCCTGGCCGGATTTTAGATGATGGTGGGGACGACCCTTCCGCGATGGAGAATGCTCCATGGCTTGGGTTTATCTGTTGTTCGCCGGCCTGTTCGAAATCGGCTTTGCCGTCGGTTTAAAGGCCAGTGACGGTTTCTCCCGTCCCCTTCCCACCCTTGTGACCCTTATCTGTCTGGGTATCAGCCTGTGGCTGCTGTCGCTGGCCATGCGCGGCCTGCCCCTGGGTACCGCCTATGCCGTCTGGACCGGGATCGGCAGTGCTGGTGCTGTGCTGGCCGGCATGATCATGGCCCGCGAAGGGTTCGATCCTGGCCGCATCTTCTGTGTTCTGCTGATCCTGGCCGGTGTGGCAGGGCTGAAAATCCTGGAAAAATAGCCCGGACTTCAGCCTGTCAGACCCCAATACTGCCGCATCAGTACCTTGAACTCCGTCAACAGCCGGACCTTAACGTCATTATCCTCGGCGCTGGGCGCAAAACGGCTGCTGGCGAGTGCCTGCAGGAACTGCCAGGCTAGGTGTCGCCCCATCTCGAACTTCACCGGATCGGCCACCAGGAAGGAGCCGTAAAGGTCCTTTGCCGTTTGTTCCCAGCGTGCGGCAAAGGCGGCCTTGGCCGGACCCATGATGGAGGCCAGTTCCGCATCGGTGCGGGCGGCGGCCTCCAACTCCTTCCACGCAGTCCAGAGCGGGCTGTGCGCGGCATGCCATAGCGCGTCGATGCCCTGATCCAGCCCTTCCCGCCCCTCATGCGCGACATTGGCCGTGGCGGCCAGATATTCCGCCGTGAAATGCTGGATGATGTGATCGACGGTGGCGCGCAGCACTTCCGGGGTCGTGGGGAAGTAATACTGCACCGCGCCCCGCGTCACCCGCGCCTGCTTGGCGATCTCTGACGTGGTGGTGCGATGGTACCCGATATCCAGAAAGCAACGGATGGCCGCCTCAATTATCCGCTGATGCGTGGCAATGCTTTTGGGCGTTTGCCTTACGCGGGAGCCTGCGGCTTCGCTGTCCAAATTCTTGGCGACCGTTGTCGTCATCGACATCGTCTCTGTTCCAGAAACCATGGTTATTGGTTAACGCCCCTTAACCTTATATCGGGACGAGCGTTTATCTACGGCGAATGCCCTTACCTGCGCAACATGGCAATGCGCCGGTCTGACCCGAGAGGGACGAAGAACAAATCGGACAGGCGTTCCTTCCCGCTCGACACCCCGCCCCTGGCTGCGCTATGGGAAGCGCGGTTGACCCCAGCAAGCGAGCCTCCCGCCCGTGACGCCGCGCCAACAGGCCCTGGACTATCTGCGCCGCCTCGGTGAGGCGGATGACAGTGATATTGACGTGGCGGAAGCGGCCCTGGCGCTGGCTGTTCTGGACCACCCCACCGATCTTACCCCCTATCGCGCCCATCTGGCCGCCTTGGGCGCCGATCTGGGCGCCCTGATGCGGAATGTGCCTGATGGACTGCCCGACCGTGTCACGGCTCTGGGCCGGCTGCTGGCGCAGCATGGCTATGCCGGCGACAGCGAAACCTATGAAGACTTGCAGAATGCCAACCTGATTCGCGTCATTGACCGGCGCCGGGGCCTGCCGGTCTCGCTTGGCATCCTGCTGATGTCGGCGGCGCGGGCTCAGGGTTGGGACATGCTGGGCCTGAACTTTCCGGGCCATTTCCTGCTGCGGCTGGACCATGGTGGCGGGCGTCAGATCATCGATCCGTTCGACGGTGCCTCTCCGCGTGGTCCGCGCGAACTGCGTGATATGCTGAAGCAGACGGCGGGTCTGGAATCCGAATTGACACCCGATCATTACGCCCCGGTCTCGAACCGTGAGGTTCTTCTGCGCCTGCAGAACAATCTGAAGCTCCGCCACCTGTCGACGGATCAGCCCGACAAGGCGCTGGCGGTCATTGAGGATATGCTGCTGTTCGCGCCCCAGCATATTGGCCTGTGGCGTGAATCCGGCCTGTTGAATGCCCATCTGGGCAAGCTGACGGCCGGCATCCAGGCCTTTGAGAATTTCCTGCGTATTGGTGAGGCACGCGGTGCCTCTCCCCAACTGCTGGACCATACGCGCAGCCTGCTGAAGCAGCTTCGGGGCCGTCTGAATTAAACCCCTGCCCTGTGATGCGGCGCATGGCGTCGGCGCGGCGCTTATGCTTTCTTGCCGCCATCTTCCTTTCCGCTGGCCGGAGACAACCCGACATGACCCTGAAGGTCGCCATCCAGATGGACCCGATCGAGTCCATCAATATCGATACTGACAGTTCCTTCATGATGGCGCTGGAGGCGCAGCGCCGTGGCCATGCCCTGTGGCATTACCATCCGCGCGACCTGGCCCTGCGTGGCAACAAGTTGTTTGCCAAGGTGCGGCCCATGCAGGTGCGGCGCGAACGCGGTAATCATCACAGTATGGGTGCCGCAGAGGTGATCGACCTGTCGACCATGGATCTGGTGCTGATGCGCCAGGACCCGCCCTTCGACATGGCCTATATCACCGCCACCCACCTGCTGGAACATATCCATCCAAAGACGCTGGTGGTGAATGACCCGGCTGCCGTCCGCAATGCGCCGGAAAAGCTGTTCGTCACGCATTTCCCCGACCTGATGCCCCCGACCGTCATCACCTCGTCGCGCGATGAGGTGTTGGCCGCGCGTGCGGAATGGAAGGACATTATCGTTAAGCCCTTGTTCGGCAACGGTGGTTCCGGTGTGTTTCACGTGAAACCGGATGATGAGAACCTGGGTGCGCTGCTGGAAACCTTCACCCAGCTCTATCGCGAGCCGATCATCGTGCAGAAATACCTGCCGGAAATCCGCAAGGGCGATAAGCGCATCATCCTGATCGATGGCAAGCCCGCCGGGGCCGTATCGCGCATCCCGCAAGATGGAGAGGCGCGGGCCAATTTCCATGCTGGCGGCAGTGCGGGCAAGACCGTGCTGACCAAGCGCGAGCAGGAAATTTGCGAGGCCATCGGCCCAACCCTACGTCAGCAGGGCCTGTTGTTCGTCGGGATCGATGTGATTGGTGACTATCTGACGGAGATCAATGTCACCAGCCCGACCGGTATTCAGGAGATCAACCGCCTGGACGGTTCGGCCCTGGAAGCCACCCTCTGGGATGCGATGGAAATACGCTTCGCCGCCACACGGTGAAGCGCTTAGGGGCGCGGGCAATGGCCTGCGCCCCCTTGCCGTCCCACATCGCTTGCGCCACTCTTCCTTGCCTGAAGAACAAGGGGGTGGGTAATGGGTGGAAGCGGCAATCAACCGGTCATCGGTCGCCGTGGCTTTTTCTGTTCCTGCTGCGGTCTGGCCGCCTGGAGCATCGCCGGCGGTATGTTGAGCGGGCCGGCGCAGGCCACCGGGACCGACCCGGCCCTGGACGCATTCTTTGCCGAATGCTTTGCCCGCCAGGCCGCAAAATCTCCGGAACTGCGTACCTCCCTGGGGCTTCCGGGTGATCAGGGGGCCTGGGACGATCTGTCTGATGCTGCCCTGGCCGCCGATGACGCGGCCCTGCGGGCCGATCTTGCCACCCTGCGCCGTGACTTCCCCGATGCGAAACTGTCCGCCAATGGGCGGCTGAACAAGGCGCTGTGGGAATATCAGGCAGAGGCGAAGCTGGCGGCTGCGCGCTGGCGCGGGAATGACTATCCCGCCGACCATTTTAATGGCCGCCACAGTGAGATCATCGACACCCTGACCACCTATCACCCGATCCGGGACAAGGTGGGGGCACAGGCCTGGCTGGCGCGCGTGACCCGCATCGATCAGCCCGTTGATCAGTTGATCCAGGCGCTGCAGGAACGTGCTGACAAGGGCGTGATCGCCCCACGCTTTTCCATGGAGAAGGCGCTGGCGGCTACCCGCGCCGTGCTGACGGGCCGGCCCTTTGTGTCGGGTGGGGGGCAGGAGACGGCGCTGCTGGCCGGCTTCCGGCGCAAGGTGGAGGCACTGGACCTGCCGGCCGCCGACAAGGCGGCACTGGTGGCAGAGGCGGAGAACCTGCTCTCCGCCCGCTTTGCGCCCGCCTGGGCCCGTCTGGCCAGCGCCATGGAAGGCTTACTGGCCAAGGCCGATGATCGCGACGGGGTGTGGAAGCTGCCCGATGGCAACGCCTATTATCAGCATTGCTTGTCCCGCCATACCACCCTGCCCCTGAAGGCCTCAGATGTTCATGTGCTGGGTCTAGCGGAGGTGAAGCGCATCCATGCAGAGATGGAAACGATCAAGGACAAGGTCGGCTTCAAGGGTGATCTTCAAGCCTTCAACCAGTTCCTGCGCACCGACCGCCAGTTCTATTTCGCAGAGGATGATGCGGGCCGTGAGGCCTATATCAAGGGGGCCAATCTGATCCTGGATCGGGTCAAGGACGTGCTGGACGGGCAGTTCAACCTGAAGCCCAAGGCCCCGCTGGTGGTGCAGCGGTTTGAGCGCTACCGCGAAGCCAGTTCCACTATCGCTCGCTACAGCCAGCCGGCGACCGACGGGTCCCGCCCCGGCATCTATTATGTCAACCTGTCCAATATGAAGGAGATGCCGATCTGGCAGATGGAGGTTCTGGCCTTCCATGAAGGTATTCCCGGCCACCATATGCAGATCGCCCTGGCGCAGGAGGTGACGGGCCTGCCGGACTTCCGCCGGCATGATTTCCACACCGCCTATGTCGAAGGATGGGGCCTTTATTCGGAACGGCTGCCCAAGGAGCTGGGTTTCTATGCCGATCCCTATTCCGATTTCGGGCGCCTGACCTTCTCCCTGTGGCGGGCGCTGCGTCTGGTCATGGATACGGGCATCCATGCCAAGCGTTGGACGCGGGCACAGGCCATCGACTATTTCGTGGCCAATTCCGCCTTCACGCGGGAGGTGGCGGAGCGGGAGGTTGACCGCTACATCGTCTATCCCGGCCAAGCCTGCGCCTATTATGTCGGCATGCAGAAGATACTGGAACTGCGGGAGCGGGCGAAGAAGCGGCTGGGCAGCCGCTTCGATATCAAACACTTCCACGATACCGTCCTGGGCAATGGGTCGGTACCTCTGACTGTACTGGAGCAGGTGGTGGAAGGCTGGATCAGGAGCGTGTGATCAAGGGATCAGGACCGTCGCGCCGGTGGTTGCCCGTGCTTCCAGTGCGCGGTGGGCGTTGGCCACGTCGCGCAGGGCGAAACGCTGATTGACCTGCACCTTCACTTGTCCTGCCTTCACCACGGCGAACAGATCGTCCGCCATGGACACCAATTCGTCCCGTGTGCCGGCATAATGCTGTACCGATGGCCGGGTCAGGAACAGGCCGCCCTTGCGGTTCAACACGCCGATATCAAAGGGCGGTACCGCACCGGAGGCGTTGCCATAGCTGACCATCAGGCCGCGTCGGCGCAGACAATCCAGAGAGCGGTCGAACGTATCCTTGCCGACACCGTCATAGACGACGTCAACGCCCTGCCCGCCCGTGACCTCACGTACGCGGGCGACCACATCCTCGTCGCGATAAAGGATGACATGGTGGCAGCCATTGGCGGTTGCCAACGCCGCCTTCTCCGCCGATCCCACCGTGCCGATGACGATGGCACCCAAGGCGTTTGCCCATTGGCAGGCAATGGAACCCACCCCGCCGGCGGCGGCATGGATCAGGACAATATCGCCCTGTTTCACGTGGAACGTCTGACGCAGAAGATACTGCGCCGTCAAGCCCTGCAGCAGCATGGAGGCTGCAACCTCATCACTGAGCCAGTCGGGCAGAAGGATCAGCTTGTCCGCCGGGATCAGCCGATGCTCGGCATAGGCACCCAGCGGCGATTGGCCATAACCGACCCGGTCGCCGGGTGCGAGGCCGGTCACCCCCTCGCCCACCGCTTCCACAATCCCCGCCCCCTCCATGCCCGGCGTGAAGGGTAAGGGGGCGGGATACAGGCCGGTGCGGAAATAGACATCAATGAAGTTCAGGCCGATGGCGGTATGCCGGATCAGTGCCTGGCCCGGACCCGGTTTGCCGATCTGCACCTTATGCCAGCGCAGAACCTCTGGCCCGCCCGTCTGTTCGACAAGGATGGCGTTCGTCATGATGTGACCTTGGAAATGGGGGGCCGGGATGCGATGGGGCGCATCCCGGCGATGGGCAATCAGCCCAGATGCTTCTTCAGGAACTCGGCAGAGCGGCCATGGGCCAGTTGCGCATCGCCATCATGGTAATGCTTGCCGCCGATGCGCGTGAAGGCGTGGTCGCGTTCGGGATAGACATGGACCTCCACCAGGAAATTGCCGGCCACAGCCTCCTTGATGGCGTTCTGCGCCTCCGGTGGTACGAACCCGTCTTGACCCGCGATGTGCAGCAGCAGCGGCTTGGTGATGGCTGACACTTCCCCGATATCCTTGTCGATGCCGACCCCGTAATAGGAGACGGAGGCATCGATATCGGTGCGCGTTGCCATCAGATAAGCCAGCTTGCCACCCAGGCAGAAACCGACGCAGCCGACCTTGCCCGTGACGCCGGGATACTGACGGATGAAGGACAGGGTGGTGGCCAGATCCTCCACCCCCTTCACCTCGTTGAAACCCTGATAGAGCTGAAACGCCTTTTGCCATTCGGCTTCGCTCTGATCGGTGATCTGCACGCCCGGTTCCTGCCGCCAGAACAGGTCGGGTGCGATAGCGAAATAGCCGGCGGCGGCATATTTGTCCGCAATGGCGCGCAGGTTGGCGTTAACGCCAAAAATTTCCTGGATGATGATCATGGCCGGGCCCTTGCCGCTGGCCGGGGCGGCCAGATAGGCGCCAAAGCTGCCATCGGACGACTGGATCGAAACGTCGGGCATCGGGATATCCTTCCTTGTAATCGACAGATGAAATGGAGCGGGATCATCCGCCCAGCAGGGCGGCAAGGTCTGTGGCCGCCGTCACGGGGGCCGAACAATGCTGTTCCTGACAAAGATAAGCGGTCGCATGGCCTTTAACCATGCTTTTGCCTGCGGCGGGATGATGCGGGGGCAGTATCGGATCATTCGCTCCGCGACAGAGCAGGACGAGATTTGGATGCCATTTCTCCAGCGCCACGCGGCGCAGGGCGGCGGTCCTGGCATCGTCCGCGTCACCGACAATCACCAGCATCTGGCCATGCAGACGCAGATCCACGCCGTTCAAGAACCCGGCAAGCGGGAAGAAGTTCCGCCCTACTTCGCCGGCGAACGCGGTGATCAGGGCATCGGCCCGCTGCCGCCAGATATCCTCCCCCGTCAGCAGCCATAGACGGCTGAACAGCCCGACCAGGGTGCCATTGCCGGCGGGAACGGCATTGTCATGGGCATGTCGCGGGCGGCGGATCAGATCATCGGCATCATCCGCCGTGATGAAATAGCCGCCGTCGCCATCATCATGGAAATGTCGTTCCACCTTCTCCAGCCAGCTGATGGCCTGGGTTAGATAAGCACCCTGCCCCGTCACCTCATAAAGGGTGATGGCGGACCGTGCCATGTTGACATGGTCCTCCAGGGTGCCGCGATGGCGTGCCTGCCCATCGCGGAATGAATGCAGCAGGCGTCCATCAGCGGTGGACATGCGGTCGACGACAAAACCGAAGGCACGGGTGGCCGCCGAAAGCCAATCTGCCCGGTCCAGAACGGCCCCGGCCCGTGCCAGAGCCGCAATCATCAGGCCATTCCAATCGGCCAGAACCTTGTCGTCCCAGCCGGGTCGCACCCGCCCCGCACGGGCCGATAGAAGGATGGTGCGACAGCGGGCGAGAATGGCCTCGGTGCCTGCATCCGCCAGACCGTTCTCATGCATGCGGTTCAGGATCGTGTGGCCTTCCCAGTTGCCCTCCACCATCACGCCATAGATGCGGCAGAACAGGTCGGCATCATCGGCGGGCATCAGGCGGCGGATTTCTCCGTCGGTCCAGACATAAAACTTGCCCTCCTCCCCCTCGCTGTCGGCATCCAGGGAGGCGGCGAAGCCTCCATCCTCTGCCACCATCTCAGCCAGGACCCAATCGGCCGTTTCGGTAATCCGGGCCTGCAGCAGCGGATCGCGCGTTTCCTGCCACACGGTCAGCATCAGGTCGATCAGCTGGGCATTGTCGTAAAGCATCTTTTCGAAATGCGGGACCAGCCATTCCGCATCCACGGAGTAACGGGCGAAGCCGCCACCCAGATGGTCATAGATGCCGCCCTGGGCCATGCGCGTCACTGTCTGGATCGTCGCGGTGGCGAATTGCTGCCGCCCCGTATGACGGAACGCACGCCACAGCAGGTCGAAAATGCCCGGCTGCGGGAATTTCGGTGCATTGCCGATCCCGCCCCAGACGGGATCTACCTCACGCACCAGCCTGTCAGCCACCTGGATCAGGGTGTCAGGGGTGATAGCATCCCCCGGTCGTCCGGCGGCCAGATTATCCATGGCACTGGTCAGGGCTTGGACATTGCGCTCCACCTTCGCCGGTTCTTCCGCAAAGGTCTGTGCAACAATCTGCAACACTTCTGGAAAGCCCGGTCGGCCCCAACGCCGCTCCGGCGGGAAATAGGTACCACCCCAGAACGGGTGCCCATCGGGCGTCAGGAACATGGTCAGCGGCCAGCCGCCCTGCTGACCCAACAAGCTCAAGGCCTGCTGATAAATATGGTCCAGGTCGGGACGTTCCTCCCGATCGACCTTGATATTGATGAACAGCTTGTTCATCAGGCTGGCAATGGCGGGGTTCTCAAAGCTTTCATGGGCCATGACATGGCACCAGTGACAGGCGGCATAGCCGACCGACAGCAGGATGGGCTTCCCCTCCGCCTTCGCCTTGTTCAGCGCTTGCGCACCCCATGCCATCCAGTCCACGGGATTGTCCATGTGCTGGCGCAGATAGGGGCTGGTTTCCCGGTGCAGCAGATTGCCAGCACCGCGATGGGCGCTGTTCGGGGGCGTGGCCATGTCTCATCCTTTGCCGGGTCTGCCCATCATGACGCCAATCCATGACGGGCCTGTGAAGAACAGATAGTTTATCCTTGTGTCAAACCCAGGGTACGGGAAAAATCGCGCCAGATCAGAGGGAGGCCGGAAGCCATGAAGGTGACCATCAATATCGATTGCACACCGGAAGAGGCGCGGACCTTCCTGGGCCTGCCGGATGTGCAGCCCATGCAGACGGCCCTGATGCAGCAATTGCAGGATCAGATGTCGGCTAATATGAAGGCCATGGACCCGGAAACCATGATGAAGACCTGGCTGCCCGTGGGGCTGCAGGGCATCGAGCAGTTTCAGAAAATGATGTGGTCACAGATGTCCAGCGCCATGGGTGGCGCACCGACAAAGGATGGTAAGAAGTGAGTGACGACGTGAAGGCCGATCCCGCGCCCTATTACCGCGCCCATGTTTTTGTCTGCACCAATGAGCGGGAGGCTGGACACCCCCGTGGCTGCTGCCGCGAGAAGGGCGGGGATGAGCTGCGCGACTATATGAAGAAGAAGGCCACCGGCCTGGGCCTCGGCAAGGCGGTACGCATCAATAATGCCGGCTGCCTGGATCGCTGCGAGCTGGGCCCCGTCCTGGTCATCTATCCCGAGGGTGTCTGGTACGCCGTGACCAGCAAGGCGGATGTGGATGAGGTGCTGCAAACCCATCTGGTGGAGGGTAAGCGCGTTGACCGGCTGATGCTGCAGCCCACCGACAAGCTGCCCGCCGATATCGTCGCCCGCCGGGCGGCGGCTGATTGATGTTTCACGTGAAACACGCTTGATGCGCGCCGATACGATCTTCGCCCTGGCCTCTGCCCCCGGTCGCGCCGGCGTGCAGGTAATCCGCATTTCCGGCCCTGATGCCGGTGCGGTGCTGTCGCGGCTGACGGGCCGGCCCCTACCCCCGCCGCGACAGGCGGCATTGGTGGGCTTGCGTGACCCGGTCACGGGCGAACTGTTCGACAAGGCCCTGGTCCTGTCCTTTCCCACCCCCGGCAGCTTCACGGGTGAGGATGTGGTGGAGCTGCATCTGCATGGTGGCCGTGCCGTCCTGTCGGCGGCGACGCAAGCCTTGACGGGTCTAGGCCTGCGCGTGGCCGAACCGGGGGAATTCAGCCGCCGTGCCTTCGAGCATGGCAAGCTGGACCTGACGGAGGCGGAGGCCATCGCCGATCTGGTAGATGCCGAAACGGCGGCGCAGCGGCGTCAGGCGCTGCGCCAGATGGAAGGCGCGCTGGGTCAGCTCTATGACGGTTGGCGTCACCGCCTGACCCGCGCGCTGGCGCATCTGGAGGCCGATATCGACTTCCCGGATGAGGATCTGCCCGGGGGCCTGTCCGATGCCGTGCGGCCGGTAGTGGTGGGGCTGGTGGCCGAATTGTCGGCGCATCTGGCCGATCAGGGCCGTGGGGAGCGGCTGCGCGACGGTATCTCAATTGCCATCCTGGGCGCGCCCAATGCCGGCAAATCCAGCCTGCTGAATGCAATTGCCCGACGCGATGTCGCCATTGTGTCGAACCAGGCCGGCACGACGCGTGATGTGATTGAGGTGCAGTTGGATTTGGGTGGCTACCCCGTCCTGCTGGCCGATACGGCGGGCCTGCGCGATGCCGCCGATTTGGTGGAAACAGAGGGCATTCGCCGCGCCCTGGACCGGGCGGCCAAGGCCGATCTGAAACTGCTGGTCTTTGATGGCGGTGAATTGCCTGACCCGGCCACCCTGGCCCTGGCCGATGATGACGCCATCCTGGTGATGAACAAGGCCGACCTGCCCGGCGCTGTCGCACCGCTGGTTGGTCGCCCCATCCTGCCGATCTCGGCCCGCACCGGAGAGGGTGTGCCTGCCCTGCTGGCGGCCCTGGAACAGGCTGTTGCCGCCCGCTACGCCCCCTCCGGCGCCCCTGCCCTGACCCGTGCCCGCCATCGGTCGGCGCTGGAGGAATGTCGGGAGAATTTGCATCGGGCGCTGCAGGCCCCGTTGCCGGAACTGGCGGCGGAGGATGTGCGTCTGGCCGTCCGCGCCCTGGGACGCATCACGGGTCGGGTGGATGTGGAGGATCTGCTGGACGTGATCTTCCGCGATTTCTGCATCGGGAAGTGACGGTGCCCCATGCGCCCCTGCCCTTTGACTAGAGCGCCGCGCGCGCTTATCTTCCCGCCCCATGCAGCACTATGATGTGATCGTGGTTGGCGGCGGCCATGCGGGATGCGAGGCGGCGGCCGCGGCGGCGCGTGCGGGGGCCCGTACGGCGCTGGTGACCCACAAGACGGAAACCATTGGCGAGATGTCGTGCAACCCGGCCATCGGTGGCCTGGGCAAGGGGCATCTCGTGCGCGAGATTGATGCGCTGGATGGTGTCATGGGCCGGGTGACGGACCAGGGCGGTATTCAGTTCCGCATCCTGAACCGGTCCAAGGGACCGGCCGTGCGGGGGCCGCGCGCCCAGGCCGACCGCAAGCTGTACCGTCAGGCCATGCAGAAGGCGCTGGCTGAACAGCCCAACCTGGACATCATTGCCGCCGCCGCCGAGGATCTGATCATCGATGCCTCTGGCGCCTGCGCCGGCATCGTGACTGGTGACGGGCGTGAAATTCGCTCCGGCGCCGTGGTCCTGACCACCGGCACCTTCCTGCGTGGTCTGATCCATATCGGGGAGGAGAAGATCCCCGCGGGCCGTGTGGGTGAAGAACCCGCCATCGGCCTGTCCCTGACGCTGGAGAAGTTGGGCTTTAACCTGGGCCGGCTGAAGACGGGCACGCCTCCGCGCCTGGATGGCAAGACCATTGATTGGGCAGGGCTGGAGATGCAGCCGGGCGATAATCCGCCCCCGCCCTTCTCCACCCTGACCGACCGCATCACGACGCCGCAGATCGACTGCGCCATCACCTACACCACGCTGGAGGTCCATCGGATCATCCGCGACAATATCCACCGCGCGCCCATGTATTCGGGTCAGATTGAGGGGGTGGGTCCCCGCTACTGCCCCAGCGTGGAGGATAAGGTCGTTCGCTTTGCCGATAAGGAACGGCACCAGATTTTCCTGGAGCCAGAGGGTCTGGATGATGACACGGTCTATCCCAATGGCATCTCCACCTCCCTGCCGCGCGATGTACAGTTGGATATTCTGAAGAACATCCCCGGCCTGGAACATGTGCGCATGATCCGGCCCGGCTATGCCATTGAGTATGATTATGTTGATCCGCGTGAACTGACCCGGACGTTGGAAACCCGCCGCCTGCCCCGCCTGTTTCTGGCCGGGCAGATCAATGGCACCACGGGGTATGAGGAAGCAGCCGCACAGGGGCTGATTGCGGGCGTCAATGCGGCGTTGGCCGTGACTGGTTCGGCACCCTTCGTCCTTGACCGGGCGGAGGCTTATATCGGTGTGCTGATTGATGATCTGATCACGCGCGGCACGTCTGAGCCTTACCGGATGTTCACCAGCCGGGCTGAATACCGCCTGCTGCTGCGTGCCGACAATGCCGACCAGCGTCTCACCGACCGTGGCCTGGCCATCGGTCTGGTGGGCAGCCGGCGGCAGGCGCATTGGGCGGAGAAGAAGCAGGCCCTGGCGCATGCCCGCGATCTGGTCACAGGCCTGTCGGCTACGCCGAACGAGCTGGAAAAGCACGGGCTGCATATCAACAAGGATGGCGTGAGGCGTAACGCGCTGGACCTGCTGCGCTATCCCGAGATCGACTTCCCGCGTCTGTGTCAGGTCTGGCCAGAACTCTCATCCCTGTCGCCCGACATTGCGGAGCAGGTGGAGATTGATGGCAAGTATGCGGGATATCTGGACCGGCAGGAGGCGGATATCCGCGCCTTCCGCAAGGATGAGGCGCTGGAACTGCCTGCCGATCTGAACCCCGACAGCATCGCCTCCCTTTCGACGGAAATCCGCCAGAAGCTGAAGGCCACGCGTCCCGCCACGCTGGGGGCGGCTGCCCGTATTCCGGGTATGACGCCGGCTGCACTCACCTCCTTGTTGCGGCATGTCAAGAAGCGTGGGGGCGACCGTGGCGCCGCGTAAACCGTCTAAACCGCTCAAGCTGCCGCCCATGCCCCGCCCGCCGGGACCGCCACCGATGAGCCCGCAACAGTTCCAGTCCCGCTTCGGTGTTTCACGTGAAACATTGGCGAAGCTGGAGGTCTATGCGGCCCATTTGCAGAAATGGAACCCGGCCATCAATCTGGTCTCCAAGACGACCTTGGACGATCTCTGGTCGCGGCATCTGGCCGACAGCGCGCAGGTTTTCAGCCTGATCCCGGAGGGGACGAAGGTGCTGGTCGATCTTGGTTCCGGCGCCGGTTTCCCCGGTCTTGTCCTGGCGATCCTGGGCGTGCCGGAGGTGCATCTGGTCGAATCGGATGTGCGCAAGGCCGCCTTCCTGCGCGAAGTGGCCCGGGTGACGGGCGCGCCTGCCACCGTGCATCCCGTGCGGATCGAGGTGGCGGACACGCCCCCCGCCGATGTCGTTTCGGCCCGTGCCCTGGCGGAACTGACCCTGTTGCTGCCCTGGGCGCACGGAATGCTGAAACCGGGTGGCACCTGCCTATTTCCGAAGGGCAGGACAGCCGAGGATGAATTGACCGCGGTGCAGGATTCCTGGAATATGCGGGTTGAGCGGTTCCCCAGCCAGACCGACCCGGCCGGCACCGTTCTGCGTATCAGTGACCTTGCACCGCGCTAAGCGGTCTCGCCACAAGCCGAACGACAGAGGTTGAACGACAGTGCCGAGCGCCGCCCAGACCACCCTCCCCGCCCATCGTGCCCGTATCATCGCCCTTGCCAACCAGAAGGGCGGTGTGGGCAAGACCACGACCACCATCAATCTGGCGACGGCCTTGGCCGCCTGTGGCAAGCGCGTGCTGATCATCGATAATGATCCGCAGGGCAATGCCTCCACCGGTCTGGGTATCCCGCAGAGCAACCGTGAATTCGGTATCTATGACCTGCTGTTCGCCGACCTGACGGTGGAAGAGGTCGCGGTGGCTACCAGCGTCCCCGGCCTGTGGGTGGTGACGGCCAATGTGGACCTGTCAGGCGCCGAGGTTGAGCTGGTCAATGTCGAGCGCCGCGAATTCCGGCTGAAGGACAGCCTGGAGAAATCGTCGGGCGGGTTCGACTATATCCTGATCGATTGCCCGCCGGCCCTGGGCCTGCTGACGCTTAATGCGCTGGCGGCGGCGGATGCCGTGCTGGTGCCCCTGCAGTGCGAATTCTACGCCCTGGAAGGGCTGTCGCACCTGATCCGTACCATTGAGCGCGTGAAGCGCGCCTTCAACCCCATGCTGGATATTAACGGCGTGGTCCTGACGATGTTCGACCGTCGCAATAACCTGTCCGACATGGTGGCCGCCGATGTGCGTGGCTTCTTCGGGGAAAAGGTCTATGAGACGGTGATCCCCCGCAATGTGCGGGTGTCCGAGGCGCCCAGCCATGGCAAGCCGGTGCTGCTCTACGACCACAAGTCGGCGGGTGCACAGGCCTATATCCATCTGGCGGGCGAGATGTTGAAGCGCGAGCGGAAGCGGCAGTTGGCCTATGGATGAACCGAGAAAGAATAACTCCCGCACCGGCCTGGGCCGTGGCCTGTCCGCCCTGTTCGGGGAGGTGGCGGCGACGGAGGAAGAGCAGCAGGTGGACCGTGTCCGCCTGACCCGGTTGCTGCCCATTGATCAGGTTCATCCCGGCAAGTTCCAGCCGCGCCGCCGCTTTGACGAGGAGGCGTTGACCGCACTCGTCGAAAGTGTACGCGAGCGCGGCATCCTGCAGCCGCTGCTGGTGCGCAAAGACCCCGCCGCTACGCCGGGCAATGCCAGCTATGAGATCATCGCCGGCGAACGCCGCTGGCGTGCGGCACAGCTGGCCGGTTTGCACGAAGTGCCGGTCCTGGTCCGCACCCTGACCGACCGTGAAGCGCTGGAAATCGCGCTGATCGAGAATATCCAGCGCTCCGACCTGACGCCGCTCGAGGAGGCGGAAGGCTATAAGCGCCTGATGGATGAGTTCGACCACACGCAGGAGGATCTGGCGCGGTCGGTCGGCAAAAGCCGGTCGCATGTCGCCAATATGCTGCGCCTTCTGGCCCTGCCGGACGATGTGAAGGCCCTGGTCCAGGATGGCAGCCTGTCCATGGGTCATGCCCGCGCCCTGCTGACTGCGCCCGACCCGATGGCGGCGGCGCAGGAAGTCATCAAGCGCGAACTGAATGTCCGCCAGACCGAAGCGCTGGTGAAGCAGATGTCGGCGGAACCGCTGGTCCTGACCAAGGCCGTGAAGGACAAGGCGCCCGATACGGTGGCGCTGGAACGGGAAATGTCCCTGGCCCTGGGCCTTAAGGTTACACTGAGTGGCACCGGCAAGAAGGGTAGCCTCCAGATCCATTATCGCACGCTGGATCAGCTGGACAGTGTGCTGAACCGCATTTTGAAGCGGTGAGTGGGGGTGTCGCATGCGCTTCGCTTATGCGACCTACAATCTTCACGTAGGTCGCATAAGCGAAGCGCATGCGACATCGAAAACAATCCCGGGGAGAAGAATGACCGACAGCAGCCAGATCGGCGCCGAAGCCGCCGCCTATTTCAACGGCTACAGCGCTGCCTTCGCCGCCTATGACACAGACCGCGTGTCGGCCCTGTTCGATCAACCCCTGACGGTCCTGACGGCGGCCAAGCCCATCGTGCATGGCGACCCGGACGCCATGCGCGCCTATGTCGATGGCATGCTGGATACCTATCGCCATATCGGTCTGGCCTGGCCCGTGCCGGCGGCGGTCTGGGCCTGGCCGTGCGGTGAGAATCTGGCGCGGGCGGAGGTGCTGTGGCTGCTGCGTTCCGCCGACCGGGCGGAGATCATGCGGTTTTCCACCTCCTACGTCCTGCGCCGCGATGATGATGCCGGCTGGCGCGTCGCCGTTGTCATCTCCTATGAAGAGCCGGTGAAGCTGCCGGCTGGGGCCTGATGCCGTCCCTGCCCCTTACGCTGCTGCCCGACCATCTGGCCGTCTGCCGCCTGGCCCTTAATGCCGCCCTGCCCGCCTGGGCGGCGGGTCCGGGCTTTGTCAGCATCACGCGCACGGACGAGGAATTGTCCATCGTGGTCCGCCAGGACCGTGTTCCGGGCGATGTGGTGGCCGTGGGGCCGTGGCGGGCGCTGAAGGTGCAAGGACCCCTGGATTTCGCCCTGACCGGCATCCTGGCCGCCCTGACGGTCCCGCTGGCCCATGCCTGCATCAGCCTGTTCGCCATCGCCACCTATGACACGGATTATGTGCTGGTCCGGGCAGAGGCGCTGGACGCAGCGATCAATGCCCTGACGGCGGCGGGTCATCGGGTGGCGGTGTAGCGGCCTCCTTGGCGGCCCTGACGGCCTCCTCGAACCGCTCTATCTCTTCATCCGTCAGTTCCGGAAAATGCCGCTGCCGCTTATCGGCGCCGATGCGGCCATTGCTGATGACCAGATTGACGAACAACTGCGCCTTGCGGTCGGGCATCGCACTCAGATCGTTGAGCGCGCGCAGCCCCCGGTCGAACTGCGCGACATAGGTCAGCTCGTTGCGCAGATCGACCTCGATGGCTTCTTTGATACAGCGATAGAGATACTCAACCTGCGGCGTGGCGTCGAAATAGCGATAGAGATCGGCGGTGTCATTCTCCACCACCACCTCAAACCCGCCCTTGCCATCATCGCGCCAATGCCAGTCGATATAGGGCATGATGGACGCGGAGAAGCGTTCAAGCGCTTCATCATAGGCGCGGCGGTCCCGCAGCATCACGGCTGATACCGGGATGACAATGCCGGGCGGGGTGAAGCCAAACCGCTCCAGCATATCGTGGATAATGAAACGGTGGAGCCGGCCGTTGCCATCCATGAAGGGATGGATGAAAACGAAGGCAAAGCTGGCCAATGCGCACACTACTGTGGGCGAAACATGTGGAGACGGTCCTGGAGCTAACCATTCCCTCTCATCGGGTGATAATTTTCGTTCTGCAGTCCAATAAAGTAGGTCTTTAGAAATTTGGTGACACCTAAGAAGGTCCTTTAGCCCCAGCATCAAGGATTTAACGTCTTCGGCCCTTGGCGGAATGAAGTGAACTTTGTTATGACTGTCTAGTCTATTTTCGCCAACAAAGTTCTGTTCTTCCCGCCAACCTGTGACGGTATATCGGGAATCGCCGATAATCAGGTTGTTGAGGGCGGTCTGACCGGCTTCAGAGGCGATGTCGGCATTATCCCGGTTCTGCAGCGCCGCGACAAACCGGTCAGCCTTTGATCCCTGCACGTCCTCTCGCTCCAAGGCGAAGGTGCTTTTTGTCTCCTTGCTGTAGATATAGTTCACGGCCCGCAGAACCATGAGTGGATCAGCATCAGCCAGGAGCTTCTTAGCCTGTGCTGAGAGGTTGAGGGCCTGCAGTTCCTTCAAGTTTGCCGTTACCCGGACGGTTGGGCACAGCGCAGGCGTCCCAATCAGGTTATTCTCAATCCGATGGCGCCGAGAGGGTTTTCCATAAAGCCCGATCTGTAGCGCGGGGTCCAGCACCCCGACATGTTTGCCGATTGTCGCATCAGGCAAGTTGAGCCTTTCGCCTAGTAACCACTCATACAAAAACCAAGCACGCCGTGCGAACTGCCCGGATGGTTCCCGCCGGACCCAATCTTCCAATGGTTCTGGCCCCATCGCCCTGAAGGCGGCTTTCAGCAGGCCCAGTTCCAACGGCTCATAGCGGATGGCGAATTTCAGGTCGCTGATGGCGTCGTCGCCCTTGTCGTAACTGACTGGGTAGCGTTCTATCTGATGGATTGGCTGAGTATGGCTGCGACGCTGCCCTGCTCCCACGATAGAGATTGTGAACGGCTCCGGCACGCGCAAGCCAAAGCGGTGGCGCAGGCCCATTTGGCCGGCGTAGCGTTCATTCCCGGTCAGGCGGTGTGGCATGGGGCGAAGCCGATGAGAATTTGTCTGTGGCGACAGCGTGCCACAAATTCTTGTTGAGCTTCACGAGAATTTGTCTGAACCGGGGGTGTTCCCCGAAATTTTAATCGGACTTCTCGAAAACCTATCCAGAACAGTACCAGCTCACGAGTTTTTGTCTGGCGGCGCCGTCAATCCCAACCTAGCCGCCGCAGCCCTTGCGGCCACCCAGCGCTTTTCCTGCAGGCCCGCCGCCCGTGTCCGCATCGCCTCCACCATCGCGGGATCGGCGCTGTTTGGATGGCCGGTGTTGAAGGGCGGGACGGGGTTGTATTCCATGGAGAGTTGGGTGCGTTCGGCGCGGTCTTGGTCAAACAGCAGGGCCGTCAGGTGCAGGGCGAAGTCGATGCCCGACGTGACGCCGCCGCCTGTGACGCGGTTGCGGTCCACGACCACGCGGTCTTCCGATGGCGTACAGCCGAACAGGCATAGCTGTTCCAGGGACATCCAGTGACAGGTGGCGCGGTAGCCGGTCAGCAGGCCGGCGGCGGCCAGGACCAGGGAGCCGGTGCAGACCGACGTGACGTACCGCGCCCCGGCCGCCTGTGCGCGCAGGAAGTCCAGCACCTCTTCGTCATCCATCAGGTCCAGCTGCCCCGGCCCGCCGGGGACGAACAGGATGTCGGCCTGGGGCGCTTCGGTCAGCGTATGGGTGGGCAGCAGGCGCAGGCCGCCGCTGTCGGTCACGGGGTCGAGGCTCTTGCCGGCCAGGATGATCGTCACATCCGGCAGGCGGGCAAACACCTCAAACGGGCCGGTCAGGTCCAGTTGGGTCAGGCGGGGATAGAGCAGCATGACGATGTTCATGAGGGGCTCTCCATCGCCGTGACCGGCGGTTCAGTTAGGTCGCCGCGCCAGCTGGGCGAGTTGGAAGAAGGCGCGCGAACAGATGGTCTCATCCGGCATATGGGTGCGTTTGCACTCCGCCTCCGCCTCCTGCAGCCGGTCCAGGGCCTGATGCAGCTTGGGCAAGGTCCAGTTACGGATCTGGGCTGTCAGGATGGGTTCCAGCTTGAAGAACACGGGCGGGCGCAGGGCCTTTACGGCGGCCTGTGGCGTCTGCCCCTTGGCGACATGGGCCACGGCCATGTGCAGTCGCTGGAAATAGCGCTGGGCGGCCCGCAGGATAGCCACGGTGGCGGTACCATCGGCATAAAGGCGGCGTAAGGATCGGTCCACCTCCGCCATGTCGCCACCCGCCGCCGCCTGGGCCGGTTCATCCAGGTCGAGCGCGGCGCTGTCGCCGATGACCGCGCGGGCATCCTCCAACGTCACCCGCTTCTGCCCCAGCATGTAAATCGCCAGCTTGTCGATCTCTCCCCGCGCCATCGACCGGTCACCGACCAGATTGCCGGCCAGCCAGTCGCGCGCGTCGGGATCAATCTGCAGCCCATGGTCGGCCATCATGCGCCCGATGGTGCCGGCCAGTTCCTCCTCGCCCTCCACATAGCAGGCGATGGCGCCGGCGATGTCACCGGCATCCTCCACGGCCTTGCGCAGCTTGGAACGGGCATCCAGCTCGCCGGCTTCGATCACCAGCAGCGTGTCGCCGCCAGGAAAGCTTTTCAGCAGAGCAGTGACGGTCACGGCTAGCTTGTCGTCGGCATCACGGACGCGCACCACGCGCCGCCCACCCGTCAGGGCCATGGCCGACAGCTCATCGCCTAAGCGGGCCGGGTCGGCGGTCACCTGATCGGCCTTCATTTCAGTCACGCGGAACGGGTCGGACAGGTCGGGACAGGCCGATTGCGCGGCGGTCTTGGCGCGTTCCCGCACCAGACCGGCATCGGGACCATAGAGCAGGACCAGCCGCGTGGCCGGCGGCGGGCGCTTGGCAAAGGCGTCGGCGTTCTTCGGCTGAACCTTCAACGCCCCCTCCCCTTACTGCTTATCGCGCGCGAAATAGAGCGACAGGCGCGTGCGGATATCGTCCGCCAGTTCGGTTAGGCCACGATCATAGGCGTCCTGACGCGTGGCCAGCACGGCAAACTGGCTGTCCAGCAGGTTAAAGCTGACGATGGAGCGGGAGAAGGTGCGATAGACCACCTGGCCCGTGCTGATCTCGATCAGCTCGTAACTGGCCTGCAGGCGCAGCCGCGCACGGGTGGCGGTCGCATCCTTCTGAATACCCAGCTCCTCCTCCGTCGCCGACAGTGCGACAGCCAGACGGTAGCGTGCATTGGCGGGCCGGCCATCGGTATAGAACCGGTCAATCAGGTTATTGCGCAGGACCTGACCGTTGCGGTCCACGATCGGGTCGATCTGTACATTGGCCAGCGCCGCGCCCACGGCGCTGTCATGGGACGCTGTGCCATAGACCGGCTTGAAACCGCAGGCCCCCAGCACCGCCGGCATGAGGGCCAGCAGCAGGGCGGTGGCAAGACGGGGGAAATGCTGGGCCATGGCACGCCTCGTTGAGGCTTGGTTCAAGAAATTTGCGGTTCTTTAGCCAAGAACCTACGGGAAACAGGCCGGAAGGTTGAACCAAGCCTCAACCTTCCGACCCATAAACTCACACAACAATATTCACGATGCGGTTCGGCACCACGATGATCTTGCGCGGCTCCTTGCCATCCATGGCCCGCTGCACATTCACATCGGCCAGTGCCGCCTCCCGCGCCACGGCTTCCGCACAGTCGCGGGCGAGGGTCAGGGTGGCGCGCAGCTTGCCATTGACCTGCACGGCCACGGTCGCGCTGTCATCCACCAGCAGGGCGGCATCGGAGACGGGCCAGGTACGGTCAACCAGGAGGTCACCATGGCCCAGCTCTTCCCACATCTGTTGGGCCAGATGCGGCATCACGGGCTGTACGATCTGCGCCATATATTCCAGCGCTTCCCGCGCGGCCCAGGCCTCGTCCGCCGGTACCTCGCCCTTGGCCGCCATCTTCGACAGGGCGTCACCCAGTGCATTGGTGAAGGTGCGCAGTTTGGCGACGGAACTGTTGAAACGATAGCCCTCGATATCCTCACCCACGGCAGCGGCTGCCTTGTGCGCGGCGCGGCGCAGGGCGGTGGCTTCGGTCCCAAAGCTTCCCGGCGCAGCGGTATCAGCGGCGGGCAGGGCAAAGCCCGGTTCCGTCACCAGACGCCACAGGCGGTTGATATAGCGCCAGGCACCGTCAATCCCGGCCTCGGTCCATTCCAGATCGCGGTCGGGCGGGCTGTCCGACATCATGAACAGGCGCGCGGCATCGGCGCCATAGCTGCCGATGATGCCTTCCGGGTCCACGACATTCTTCTTGGACTTCGACATCTTGATGACGGGGCCGACCGTGACAGGGGAACCGTCGGCGATCTTGGTGGCCTTGGTCCCCTGGATATCGACATCCACGGGGAAGACCCACTTGCCATCGGCATCCTGGAAGGTTGCGTGCGTCACCATGCCCTGGGTGAACAGCCCGCCAAACGGCTCCGGCAGATCCAGATAGCCGACATGGCTGAGCGCGCGGGTCCAGAAGCGGGAATAGAGCAGGTGCAGGACCGCATGCTCGATACCGCCAATATAATTATCGACGGGCAGCCAGTATTTCACCAGCTCCTTATCAAAGGCCACCTGCTCGTTGCGCGGGTCGGCAAAGCGCAGGAAATACCAGCTCGACTCGATGAACGTGTCGAACGTGTCCGTCTCCCGCTCCGCATCCTTGCCACAGCAGGGGCACTTCACATGCTTCCAGGTGGCGTGGCGGGCCAGCGGGTTGCCAGCCGCGTCAAAGGTCACGTCGGCGGGCAGGGTGACGGGCAACTGCTCTTCCGGCACCGGCACCACGCCGCAATCGGCGCAATGGATGATGGGGATGGGGCAGCCCCAGTAACGCTGACGGGAAACACCCCAGTCGCGCAGGCGGAACATGGTCGTCCCCTGCCCGCGCTGCAGGCCCTCGATCTTCGCGACGGCGGCCTTCTTTCCCTCTTCCACAGACAGACCGTCCAGGAAGTCGGAATTGCGGATGCTGCCGGGGCCGGTATAGGCCTCAATCCCCACAGCGAAGGTCGCCGGGTCCTCGCCATCGGGCACCACCACCGGCTTCACGGGCAGGTCGTACTTGCGCGCGAAGTCCAGGTCGCGCTGATCATGGGCGGGGCAGCCGAAGATGGCGCCGGTTCCATATTCCATCAGCACGAAATTGGCGACATAGACGGGCAGATTCCAGCCCTTCACAAAGGGATGCTCCGCCGTCACCGGCGTGCGCCAGCCCTTCTTTTCCGCCTGTTCCAGCGTGGCTTCGCTGGTGCCCATGCGGTTGCATTCGGCGATGAACTCGGCCAGACCTGCATCGCTCTCGGCCAGCTTGCCGGCCAGCGGATGGTTGGGGCTGATCGCCACGAAGGATGCACCGAACAGCGTGTCCGGACGGGTGGTGAACACCTCCAGATCGGCATGCCCATCGGAAAGCTGGAAGAAGAAGCGGCAGCCCGTGGACTTGCCGATCCAGTTCTCCTGCATGATGCGGACTTTTTCGGGCCAGCGGTCCAGCGTGGTGATGGCCGACAGCAGCTCGTCCGCGAAATGCGTGATCTTCAGGAACCACTGGGAGAGCTTGCGCTTTTCCACCAAGGCACCCGTGCGCCAACCGCGCCCGTCGATCACCTGCTCATTGGCCAGAACGGTATTGTCGACCGGGTCCCAGTTGACCCAGCTTTCCTTGCGATAGGCGAGGCCGGCCTTCAGGAAATCCAGGAACATCTTCTGCTCGAACCGGTAATATTCCGGTCGGCAGGTGGCAATCTCGCGGTCCCAGTCGATGGCCAGACCCATGGTCTTCAACTGGCCGCGCATGGCCTTGATGTTTTCGTACGTCCAGGTGCCGGGGTGGGTATTACGCTCCAGCGCTGCGTTTTCCGCCGGCAGGCCGAACGCGTCCCAGCCCATCGGGTGCAGGACGTTGAAACCCTTGGAGCGCTTATAGCGAGCGATCACATCGCCGATCGTGTAGTTGCGCACATGGCCCATATGGATGCGCCCCGACGGATAGGGGAACATCTCCAGCACATAGGTCTTGGGCTTGGACGGATCGGCGGTGACGGCGAAGCTGCGGCGCTCTTCCCAGACGGACTGCCACTTGGCTTCGGTTTCGCGGACATTATAGCGGGACATGGGTCGGAACCTGTCGAACGGGTGTCGCTTCGCCGGGCGTCACCCGTGACAGGGGCCGATGCCCGGCGGCTCGGAATATCGCTCTGCGATCACTATCATAAACGCCGAAGGCCGGCGAAGGCCGGCCTTGGCATGGCTGAACCGCAAACTGCCGGAAACGGGGTCAGTTGCTGGGCGCAGCCGACTGCTGACGTAGCTGACGGGCGCGGGTCAGGATCGTGTCTTCCAGCTGCGTGCCGGTTTCCGCCGTCACCGGCGCGTCGATCCAGACACCACCCTTCAGTTCCTGGCGGAACACGGTGGCGCGCACGCCATCGGCGCGGAGCGCCGCGTCCAGGATGTAGAGATTGACCTTGAACCGCTCGCTCGGCGTGGCCGGCGGGCTGTACCAGTCGGTCAGGATGACGCCGCCATAGGGGTCGGCCTGAACCAGCGGCATGAAAGTTACGGTATCCAGGGCGGCGCGCCACAGGAAGGCGTTGACCGTCACGGTGCCGGCGGGGCGGGCAGCAGCGTTCATGCCTGCAGCCCCGCCATTGTTCTGGCGCAGGATCTGGGTGTTGGGGGCCTCAGGCTCCCCGCCGAAACCCAGGCTGTCCAGCGCGCCGCAGCCGGAAAGACCCAGCGCCAGGGCGCCCAACAGGGCGGAACGACCAATCACGGACAGGGCACGCAAGGACATGGGAAGACCACCCGGATAACGCCAGCGGAAAGTTTAAGCCATCCTTAGAGCAAAAAAGCCGGCACTAGGCAAGGCCGGGCGGATCGCCCCTCGGACAGCGTCGCTGCTTACACGGCAATCAAGGCGGGATTCAGGCGGAGAAAAATGCAAAAGGCGGGTTTCGCGACACCCAGGTGAAACATCATGCAACACAAAATGAGGCTGTGTTTCACGGCCATTGCCCCACCCGCTCCGCATGGCAGCGGCATTGCCGGGCGGTGGATGTGGATCTGGTGAGAATAGACAGATTGTATCAGATGCAGGCCATAAATGCAGGAGTTCCAATTGCTGATCGTGGTCTGAACGGCCCTCCTGACAGGCAACTCACCCCAGCAACTCCGCATAGACCGCCAGCGTGGCGGCGCACATGCCCGCCTTGGTGAAGTTGGCCCGCACATGGCGCATGCCGTCCAGGCCGACCGCCTGACGCTGCAACGGGTCGAGGTCGAGGGCGGCGCGGATGGCGCCGGCCAGGGCGTCGGGATCGTTGGGGGGCACCACCAGACCGGTTTCGCCGTTGATGACGGTTTCCTTGACCGCCCCCAGATCGGACACGATCACTGGGCGGCCCATCGCCTGGGCCTCGGCAATGACGCGGCCAAAGGCTTCGGGTTCGACCGACGCATTCACCACCACGTCGGACAGCATATAGGCCGCCGCCATGTCGTTGCAGTGGCCGGCGATGGTGACCTGCCCGCCCAGGTTCAGGCGGCGGATATGGTCTTCCAGTTCCTGGCGATAATGGTCGCGGCCCTGTTCATCACCGACCAGAACGGCGCGCACATCGCTGCGCCCCAGGCGGGATATGGCCTCGATAAGCACTCCCTGCCCTTTCCAGCGGGTCAGGCGACCGGGCAACAGCACGATGCGCTGATCCTCCGGCAGGCGCCATTGCTGGATCAGCTGCGCCATGCGGGCCTGGGTCACCTTGTCGGGCGACATGATATCGACATCGACACCGCGATGGATCAGGCGTAGGCGGTCGGCCCCGACGCCATATTCAGTGGCCACATGCTCATAGACGAAGCCCGACACGGCGATGATGCGGTCGGCCTTGGCCATGACGCTGTTGTACCATTTCTTAACCCGGCCCTTGAAATTGTAGGGCGCGTGGAAGGTGGTGACGAAGGGGATGTCCGTGCGCTTGGCCGCCCAATAGGCGCTCCAGGCAGGCGCGCGGGACCGGGCATGGATCAGATCGACGCCATGCTGCTTGATGATGTCCGTCAGCCTGGCCGCGTTGCGCCGCATGGTCAGCGGGTTCTTGGACTGCACCGGCAGTTGGATATGCTTGGCCCCATACCGGTCCAGCTCACGCGCCATCTGTCCGCCGGCGGAAACCACGATGGCCGTGCCGCCCGCGCGCTGAATAGCGGCTGCCATATCAATGCAGCCACGCTCCGCACCACCCGTGACCAGGGTGGGGATCACCTGCAGGATAACGGGCTTGCCACCGCCGAACAGGCTGGCGGCATCAAGGCCGGGATTGTCCGGCGTCACATCGCCGTCTAGGGTGCCGGCTACGGTGCCGGCGTCAGCTTGGGGCGGCATGGGCGGAATTTCGAACGAATGAACGGGGCAGCCATGGAAGGCGAGGTGCCGATACATAGCCTGGATCGGGCCGGAACCGCCATAGCCTATCGCCAGAGCCCGGGTGCAGGGCCGGGCATCATCTTCCTGACCGGCTTCCGGTCCGACATGGGTGGCGCCAAGGCGGTGGCGCTGGAACGCTGGGCACGCGCCCATGGAAGGGCCTTCATCCGCTTCGATTACCATGCCCATGGCGCCAGCGGCGGCAAGTGGGAGGACGGGTCCATCGGCCGCTGGCGCGATGATGCCCTGGCCGTGCTGGACCGGGTGGCGCAGGGGCCGCAGATCCTGGTCGGGTCCTCCATGGGCGGCTGGATCGCGCTGCTGCTGGCCTTGGCCCGGCCTGATCGGGTAGCGGGGCTGCTGGGCATTGCCCCGGCCCCCGACTTTACCGAACGCATGATCCGCCCGCGCCTGGGGCTGGTGGAGCTGGAAGCGTTGGAACGGCATGGCAGGTTCATCGCGCCATCGGCCTATGACCCCGCCGGTTACCCGATCACGCAGCATCTGCTGGATGAGGCGCAGTCGCATCTGCTGCTGGCCAAGGGGAGCAACCCTATCCCCATCCGCTGCCCTGTCCGCCTGCTGCATGGGCAGCGCGATCCTGACATTCCCTGGCAGACCAGCCTGGATCTGGCGGCAGCATTGGAGAGTGACGATGTGTGCGTCACCCTGGTCAAGGATGGTGACCACCGCCTGTCGCGCGACGCGGACCTGGCTCTGATGCTGCAACTGACGGGCGAACTGGCGGTGGCGTGACGTTGTCTTTGCGGCATGCTATAGAACCCCTTGATGGGACAGCAAACCCGAGACAGGGGTGGCCGCTCCGGCCGCTCGATGGCCCTGCTGGGCCGTACCGGCATCAACCTGCTTTCGGCCATGGTGCTGGGCGGGTTGTGGCTGCTTGTCGGCTGGCAGATCCATTCCTCCTATCTTGACGCCCTGGCCGATGCCGAGCGTGACACGGCCAACCTGACCCGCGCCTTCGGTCAGCATGTCAGCCGTACCGTCAGCCAGGTGCAACAGCTTCTCCAGGAAGTGTCCGACCGGGTGGAGGCGGGATATCCCGCCGATCTGGAGGTGATGCGCCGGCGCGTGGCGGGGTTGGACCGGGTGTCGAAATTCCTGGGCATCATGGATGCGCGCGGCATCGTGGTGGACGCGACACGGCCCGGCGCAGTTGGTCTGGACATGTCCGACAGCGATTATTTCCGGCAGGCGACGGAACCGGGATCGCCGCGCCTGGGCTTTGGCAAGCCCATCATCGGGCGCACACCGCTGATGTCCTCCATCCCCTTCTGGGTGCGGGTGGAGGCGCCCGATGGCAGCCTGATCGCCGTTGTGGTGGGCGATGTTCTGTCGGAATATTTCGCGGGCTTTTTCAGCGCGGTCGATCTGGACCTGGGCGCCATCGCCACCCTGATGGACCTGGACGGCACCGTCTATGCGCGCGGTGCCTCTACCCCCGGTATCGTGGGTCAGTCCTATCCCGACCTGCCCGATGTCGGGGCGGCCCGCGAAGGCGACGGCCATGGCATCATCCGCGCCGTCAGCCCCATTGATGGCGAGGACCGTATCGCCAGTTACGAATTGCTGCCCGGCACCCGTCTGCTGGTGTCGGTGGGCCAAGACATGGACCATGTCCTGCAGCCCTACCGTCAGTTCCGAAACCAGATCCTGCTGCAGGGCGTGTTCGGCACCCTCCTGGTGCTGGCCCTGGTGGTTCTGGTCCGCCGCTATGTCGCCAAGCTGGAAGCCAGCGAGACGGCGGCACGGCTGGCACGGGCCGAGGCGGAACAGGCGACGGCGGCAAAATCACAGTTCCTGGCGGTGGCCAGTCATGAACTGCGCACGCCCTTGAACGCCATCATCGGCTTTGCTGAGGTGATGGTTCACCGCATCCACGGGCCTATGGGCAACCCGAAATATGCCGAATATGCCGAGGATATCAGGGGTTCCGGCCTGCATCTTCTGGCCCTGATCAATGACATCCTGGATTTGTCGAAGATCGAGGCCGGCAAGATGGATTTGCGGCTGGAGGTCGTGGACCTGCCTAAGCTGGCGGCGGAATGCGTGCGCCTGATGCGCGGGCGGGTGGAGGCGGCGGCGCTGGACCTGCGTGTCGTCTCCACCGGGGAAAAGGCACCACACCTGCGCGCCGACGCCATGAAAATCAGGCAGGTGCTGCTGAACCTGATCAACAATGCCGTGAAATATACACCGTCCGGCGGCACCATCACGGTCGCGGTGGAACGTGACCCGCTCTGGCCCGACGATTACATGGTGATGCAGGTGGCCGATACCGGCTGTGGCATGACACCGACAGAGGTGGCCCTGGCGCTGGAACCGTTCCGGCAGATCAACAGCCATCTGGCCCGCGCTGGCGAGGGCACGGGCCTGGGCCTGCCGGTCGCCAAGTCCCTGGTGGAACTGCATGGCGGCTCGCTGTCCATCGACAGCGAGCCCGGCCAGGGCACGACGGTCAGCATCCGGCTGCCGACACGCCTGCACGTGTGACTGAGGGCCTTGTCGCCCTCACCCTCTCCCATTGGCTGGCACCAATGGGCCCCTCCCTCGCCCACGAACGTGGGAGAGGGAGGGACCCGAACGCGTCAGCGTTTGGGAGGGTGAGGGCGAGACGATCAGATATCCAGGTCCACAATGACCGGGACATGGTCGCTGGGCTTCGGCTCCCATCCCCGCGCCTCGCGCAGGATGGTCTGGCCCTTCAGGGAGGGCGCCAGCGGCGGGGTGACCCAGATATGGTCCAGGCGGCGGCCCTTGTTGGACAGGTTCCAGTCCGCTGCGCGGTAGGACCACCAGCTGTAGAGCTTCTGATCCGCCGGCACGAAATGGCGGACCGCATCGACCCAGTTCAGGCTGTTCTGCAGCGCTGTCAGCTTCTCCACCTCAATCGGGGTGTGGGAGACAACGTCCAGCAGCTGCTTGTGCGACCAGACATCATGTTCCAGGGGCGCGATGTTCAGGTCACCCACCAGGATCATGGGCTGATCGGGTGACCGCTTCTCCTGAAACCAGGCCTGCATCTCGTCCAGGAACTGAAGCTTGTGGGCGAACTTGTCGTTAAGCGCAGGGTCGGGGATGTCACCGCCGGCGGGGATATAGAGATTGTGGATCTCCACCCCGTTTTCCAGCGTGGCCAGGACGTGGCGGCAATCCTCCTTGCCGCAGGAATGGCGGATGTCGCGCGACGTGAAGGGGATGCGCGACAGGATGGCGACGCCGTTATAGCTCTTCATCCCATGGATATGGATATGCTCATACCCGCGCGCCTTGAACTCCCCGCGCGGAAAGGCGTCGTCCACCACCTTGGTTTCCTGCAGGCACAGGACGTCGGGTTGCTGTTCGTCCAGCAGCTTGCCGACAATGTCGATGCGCAGACGGACGGAGTTGATGTTCCAGGTGGCAATACGCACGGGGAGGGCCTCGGAGCGTCGGTGACGGAAGGCAACAGGATTAGGCGGGCCGGGCGTGCCTGTCCAGACTGGCGAAGGGGCTGAGCGGGGTTCAGCCATACCGGCCCCCGTCTTGCCGCAGGCTTCACGGGCATGATATCGATTCCATTACCGGCCTCCTCCCGGTTCGGCCTGACCCGTTGCGCATGGCCGGCATCGCCCCCTGCCCCGCGGATCATGACCCCTTCCCGCCCCCGTTCCAGTTTGCCTGCCGCCCTGATCGCCATGGCGTTCCTGGCCTTCATCAGCCTCGGCCTGCCGGATGGGCTGCCCGGCGTGACATGGCCTTTCATCCGTGAAACCTTTGACCGGCCGTTGGGCAATCTTGGCATTTTGCTGATCTGCGGCACCGGTGGTTACCTGTTCTCTGGTCTGGCGGGCGGCAGCATCGTGCGCCGCATGGGCCTGGGTGTCGTGCTGACGGTCAGCAGCGCTGCCATGGTCGTCAGTCTGGCTACCTATGCCCTCACCCCATCCTTCTATCTGCTGATCCCTGCCGCCATCCTGGGCGGGCTGGCCAGCGGGGCCATTGATACGGGCATCAATCTCTATGGCGCCCGCCGTTTCTCCCCCCGCGTCATGAACTGGCTGCATGGGTCCTGGGGCCTGGGTGCCACCGCCGGGCCGCTGCTGATGACGGCTTCCATCACCATGGGCGCCGGCTGGCGCTGGGGTTATGCCCTGATCGCCCTGATCCTGGCCGGTATGGCCGTGATGTTCCTGGTGACCATGCGGCGGTGGGAGGAAGGCAAGGATACAGGGGGCGATAGCAATGGCGAGGCGACGGCCATTGCCCCCTTCACCGATGCCCTGCGCCATCCGGTGATCTGGCTGAATGTCGCCCTGTTCATGGTCTATTGCGGGGTGGAGATGGCGGCGGGTCAGTGGCTGTTCACGCTGCTGACGCGCCAGCACGGGATCGATGTCGGTACTGCCGGTACTATCGCGGGCCTGTACTGGGGCGCGCTGACCTTCGGGCGGCTGGTGTTCGGGCAGGTGACGGCGCGGGTGCGCCCCTTCAATGCCTTGCGGGCCGGCCTTGCCATTGCCCTGGTGTCGGCCCTGCTGTTCGCCTGGTTCCCCACGCCCGCCGTGGGCATGGCGGCAGCACTGGGGCTGGGCTTTGGCCTTGCCCCCACCTTCCCCACGCTCGTTTCCCTCACGCCTCTTCGTGTCGGTGATGCCATCGCCCCGCATGCGGTGGGGTTCCAGATGACGGCGGCGGGCGCCGGGGCCACCCTGATTCCGGGGGCGCTGGGCTGGCTGGCACAGCATCTGGGGCTGGTGGTGCTGCCGGTCTGGCTGCTGTTGGGCATGGTGCTGCTGATCGGCCTGTCGGAATTCGCCGAACGGCTGGTCCGCCGCCGCGCCGCCCTGGCCCGAGCGGCTTGAAGCGCTCCCCAGCGGGGGCATATACGGGTTGCAGGAATGTTGGATGCGGTTTGGCGACCGCATTCATATTATTCTGTCCATCAGCGATCATTTTTTGAAATCTTCGAACAAGCCTGAAGGAATACCCCCGTGCCGCAGCTTCGTTCCCGCAAAAGCACCCATGGCCGCAACATGGCCGGCGCCCGTGGCCTGTGGCGCGCCACAGGCATGAAGGACGAGGATTTCGGCAAGCCCATCGTGGCCATCGCCAATTCCTTCACGCAGTTCGTGCCCGGCCATGTGCATCTGAAAGACCTGGGCCAGCTGGTTGCGCGCGAAGTGGAGTCGGTGGGCGGCGTCGCCAAGGAATTCAACACCATCGCGGTGGATGATGGCATCGCCATGGGCCATGACGGCATGCTCTATTCCCTGCCCTCGCGCGAGGTGATCGCCGATGCGGTGGAATATATGGTCAATGCCCACTGCGCCGACGCCCTGGTCTGTATCTCCAATTGCGACAAGATCACGCCGGGCATGCTGATGGCGGCCCTGCGCCTGAACATCCCCACCATCTTCGTGTCGGGTGGCCCGATGGAGGCCGGCAAGGCACAGGTGAAGGGCAAGGAAATCGCCATCGACCTGATCGATGCCATGGTTGCTGCGGCCGATGACAAGTACAGCGACGAGGAAGTGAAGGTCATTGAACGGTCGGCCTGCCCGACCTGCGGTTCCTGCTCCGGCATGTTCACGGCCAATTCCATGAACTGCCTGACGGAGGCGCTGGGCCTGTCGCTGCCCGGCAACGGCACCACTCTGGCCACCCATGCCGACCGCCGCGGCCTGTTCGAAGAGGCCGGTCGCCGCATCGTCGGTCTGGCCAAGCGCTATTACGAGCAAGATGATGACGGCGTGCTGCCGCGCTCCATCGCGACGTTCGAGGCGTTTGAGAATGCCATTGCGCTGGACATCGCCATGGGCGGGTCCACCAATACCGTGCTGCACCTGCTGGCCGCCGCGCATGAGGGCGAGGTGAATTTCACCATGGCGGATATCGACCGCCTGTCGCGCCGCGTCCCCAACATCTGCAAGGTGGCCCCCGCCGTGGCCGATGTGCATATCGAGGATGTGCACCGTGCCGGCGGCATCATGTCGATCCTGGGCGAGCTGGCGCGCGGCGGCCTGCTGCATACCGATGTGAAGCGCGTGGATGCTAACAGCCTGGCCGAGGCACTGGCCCGCTGGGACGTGGCGCAGACCAACAACCCCGAGGTGGCGCATTTCTTCAAGGCGGCACCCGGTGGCGTGCGCACCACCGTCGCCTTCAGCCAGGCCAGCCGTTACCAGGAACTGGACCTGGACCGCGCCAATGGCGTCATCCGCTCTGTCGAGAACGCCTTCTCCAAAGATGGCGGTCTGGCGGTGCTGTTCGGCAATCTGGCGGAAGAAGGCTGTATCGTGAAGACGGCGGGCGTGGATGCCTCCGCCCTGGTCTTCGCCGGTCCGGCCCGCGTGTTCGAAAGCCAGGATGCCGCCGTCAGCGCCATTCTGGGCAACCGTATCCAGGCCGGCGATGTCGTCCTGATCCGTTATGAGGGGCCGAAGGGTGGGCCGGGCATGCAGGAAATGCTGTACCCGACCAGCTATCTGAAGTCGAAGGGTCTGGGCAAGGTCTGTGCCCTGATCACCGATGGCCGCTTCTCCGGTGGTACCTCGGGCCTGTCCATCGGCCATGCCAGCCCCGAAGCCGCCGAGGGTGGCACCATCGGTCTGGTGGAGGAAGGCGACCGGATCGAGATCGACATTCCCAACCGCCGCATCCATCTGGCCGTGTCGGATGAGGAACTGGCTCGTCGCCGCGCCGCCGAAGAGGCCAAAGGCGTCAACGCCTGGCAGCCTGCCGCCCCGCGCGAACGCGTCGTGTCGCAGGCGCTGAAGGCCTATGCCGCCCTGACCACATCCGCCGCCAAGGGTGCTGTGCGTGACGTCGGGCAGCTGACCCGGCGGAAGTAAGATCGTACCAAAAAGGGGAGGCGATCAGCCTCCCCTCACCCTTCTCTCCCAAACCAGACGAACATCACGCTGTCGCCCACACGGACGGCAACCCATTCGGCTTTTGTCTCTGTAATGGCCGGTGTCACCATCGGTTCATCGTTCAGGACAAGGGGTGTATATCCGTCCATGAGCATCTCCTGATTTAAAAGGGGTGAGCAGGACCCGGAACGACAACGCACCGCCCACCCCTGTCGCGGAGGCGGAACGGTGCGTTGTTATCCTGGGATCGAAGACCAAGATCCGGGTGCGGGCCGGACCCAGCCTTTATTGGGGTGTGTGATTGACGGTCCAGATGAAAGCCTCTGAACCGTCAATCACACCCGAAGGCGATGGGAGAGAGCGCCCACCATCGCCTGGTACCCTTTGTCTGAAAGGGCCCCGGGTCTGGTACGATCCGGCGGGGTCGGCGATCCATCGCGCCGTCCACCGGCTTTCCGCCGCCCCCTCCCATCCAGCGCGGAGGGGGGCAGAAAGGTGCCAGCCTGGGGGGCCAAGAGCCAGGGGGAAGGATGCAGCCCCTTCCCCCGGCGGACCCGCCCTTCCGTTCAGGAAGAAGGACGGATCGAAGCTGTTAATGTTCCCTCAATCGCCGGGCGCCGCCGGAGTGCCCCGGCCAAGGCCGGGATCACTCGGGGGGAACCTCTGAGCCTGTCAATGGAACTGATCGGTCTCGGTGCTGTCCTTCATGGCGGTGGTCGAAGACGTGCCGCCCGAGATGGCAACCGCCACAGCGTCGAAATAACCGGTGCCCACTTCGCGCTGGTGCTTCACGGCGGTGAAGCCCTGCTCGACGGCAGCGAATTCACGCTGCTGCATCTCGGAATAGGCGGCCATGCCGCGTTCCTTGTAGCCCTTGGCCAGTTCGAAGGTGGCCAGGTTCAGGCTGTGGAAGCCGGCCAGGGTCACGAACTGATACTTGTAGCCCATGGCGCCCAGCTCGGCCTGATACTTGGCGATGGTCGCGTCGTCCAGGTTGGCCTTCCAGTTGAAGGAGGGCGAGCAGTTATAGGCCAGCATCTTGCCGGGGAACTTCTTGTGCACGGCCTCGGCGAAGCGGCGCGCCTCGTCCAGGTTCGGCTTGGAGGTTTCCCACCACATCAGGTCGGAATAGGGGGCATATTCCAGGGCACGGGCGATGCAGTAATCGACGCCGACCCCCTTCTTGATGCGGAAGAAGCCTTCCGGCGTGCGGTCATTGCGGTCGATGAAGGGGTGATCGCGCTCATCCACGTCGCTGGTGATCAGCTGGGCCGACTCGGCGTCGGTGCGGGCCACAACCAGGGTGGAGGTGCCGCAGACATCGGCGGCCAGACGACCGGCATTGAGGGTACGGATGAACTGCTGGATCGGGATCAGCACCTTGCCGCCCAGATGGCCGCACTTCTTTTCCGACGCCAGCTGGTCTTCGAAGTGAACGGCGGCGGCACCGGCCTCGATCATGCCCTTCATCAGTTCAAACGCGTTCAGCGGGCCACCGAAACCGGCCTCGGCGTCGGCGATGATCGGCGCGAACCAGTAGGTGTCGCCCTTGCCTTCTGCCGTCTGGATCTGGTCGGCGCGCTGGAAGGCATTGTTGATGCGCTTCACGACGGCCGGGACGGAGTTGGCGGGGTACAGCGACTGGTCGGGATACATTTGCCCCGCCAGATTGGCATCCGCCGCGACCTGCCAGCCCGACAGATAGATGGCTTCCAGGCCGGCCTTGACGTGCTGGAGGGCCTGATTGCCCGTAAACGCGCCCAGCGTGTGGACATAGGGGCGGGTGTGCAGCAGTTCCCACAGGCGCCGGGCGCCCATTTCGGCCAGCGTGTACTCGATCTTCACCGACCCGGACAGGCGGCGCACATCCTCAGCCGTGAAGTCGCGCTTGATACCGTCATAGCGCTTGGCGTGGATGGCGGCGAGATCGATGCTCTGGGTCTGGTCCAACGGGGACATGTCTCAACTCCTGGCCTGGTGGGGCTCTCTGGTGTCTCGTGCGGGGTGCTTTTTGTTTCCGCCACCTTATTCCCGATACCGGGTTTGGTGTGCAGTGCAGCGCCGTTGAGATGAACATGGACCCCGGACATAAAATGATCAATAGAGTGAATTTCGTAAAATAGTATTGCTGTCACAGTCTGTAATGCCAATTGCTGTCATGTTGTAAAGTCTGTAAATTGACAGGGTGAAGCGGCGGAGGTCGGTGCCATGAAGAGTATCGCGGACAAGCTGGGGTGCAAGCCGGGCAAGCGGTCCTGGATGCTGGATGTCCCTGGAAATCTTCGGGAAATCATTGGTTTGCCGACCGAACGGCCTGATGGCGAGGTCGACCTGCTGCTGGGCTTTGCCGTGGATGTCGCGGCCCTTGGTACCCTGGCCGACCGCATGCTGCCGATTTACAAACGCGGTGGGGCCTTCTGGGTGGCGCATCCCAAGAAAAGCGGGTCGATCCGAAGCGATCTCTCCCGCGATGCGGGATGGGACCGCCTGACCCGCGAAGGCATGATCCCGGTCACCCAGATCGCGCTCGATGATGACTGGTCCGCCCTGCGGTTTCGCTATCGGGACGAGGTGAAACTGATTACGCGTAAGGAAGGCTAAGCCCATGTCCGACAAGAAGGCCATGTTGGGCCATAAGGTCCGCCGCCTGCGCCGTGACCTGAAAATGACCCAGGCGCAGATGGCAGAGGAGATCGGGGTTTCCCCCTCCTATCTGAACCTGATCGAGGCCAACCAGCGCCCGCTGACGGTGCCGCTACTGCTGAAGATCGCATCCGTCTACGGCATCGACATGGCCAGCTTTGCCGAAGATGACGAGACGCGGTTGGTGGCGTCCCTGCGCGAGGTGTTTGCCGATCCCCTGTTCGAGGCCGGCGACATCAAGGCCCAGGACATGAAGGAGGTGGCCGCCGCCGCGCCCAATCTGGGCCATGCCATCGTGTCGATGTACCGTGCCTATCGCGAGGCGCGGGAGGATCTGGGTGCCCTGGCGGAGAAGGTGGCCGACCGCGACAAGTTGCAGGTTATGGGCGCCCAGGCCTTCCCGCAGGAGGAAGTGTCGGAATTCTTCCAGGCCGAACAGAACCATTTTCCCGATCTGGAGATCTCGGCGGAAAGCCTGTGGATCGATGGCGATCTGGACAGCGGCAATCTCTATGGCACCCTGTCGGCGCATTTGCAGAAGAAGCATGGGGTGCGGGTGCGCCTGATGCCCATCGATGTGATGGGCGGTGCCATCTGCCGCTATGATCGGCATTCCAAGCGTGTGCTGATCTCCGAAATGCTGGACCCGGCGGGCCGCACCTTCCAACTGGCCAGCCAGGCGGCCCTGCTGGGGCAGGCGGCATTGCTGAATGCTGCTGTCTCACGCTGGTCGTTCAGCCATGAGGAATCACGCCGGCTGGCCCGGGTGGGGCTGGCCAATTACTTCGCATCGGCCCTCATGATGCCCTATGGACGGTTCCTGACGGCGGCGAAGGAGGTGCGGTATGACATCGAAATCCTGTCCCGCCGCTTCGTCGCCAGCTTTGAACAGGTCTGCCACCGGTTGACGGCGCTGCAACGGCCAGGGGCCAAGGGGGTGCCCTTCTTCTTCGCCCGCGTCGATCCCGCCGGCAACATGTCGAAACGGTTCAGTGCGGCACCCGGCTTTCATTTCGCGCGTTTCGGCGGCGCCTGCCCGCGTTGGCATGTGCATGATGCCTTTCGCCGGCCAGGGGAAATCCAGACGCAGCTGGCCCGCATGCCGGACGGCACTACCTTCTTTTCCATCGTGCGGACGGTGGAGAAGCCGGGCGGCGGCTGGAAACAGCCGGCGCGGCAGTTTGCGGTGGCTATCGGCTGCGACCTGGCCCATGCGGCACAGTTGGTCTATGCAGAGGGTCTGGACCTGTCCAACATGGACGCGGCCACGCCCATCGGGGTCAATTGCCGCGTCTGCCCGCGCCTGGATTGCACCCAGCGTGCCTTCCCGCCACTGTCCCACCGTCTGGCGGTTGATGAGCATATCAGGGGCGTGTCGAGCTATGTCAGCGTGGGCGCGGTATGATCACCGTGTCGAGTATGCCCTGACGGCATCCCCGAACGCGGTCAGCAGGGCCGCGTAGGGCGGATTCTCCCAGAAGCGCCATTCCGGGTGCCATTGCACGCCCATGGCAAAGCCTGGACCGCCCGTATAGCGCACGCCCTCGATCTGCCCGTCTGGCGCCACCGCCTCGATGGCCAGATCGTCGGCAATGCGGTCGATCCCCTGCTGATGCAGGGAATTCACCATCATTTCCGCCTGTCCCGTGATGCGGGCGAATTCACCGCCTTGTGTCAGGATCACGGGATGGACGGGTGCATATTGCACCTCCACCGGTGCCTCCTTCGGCTCCCGGTGGTCCATGCGGCCCGGCACCTCCTGGATACGCGGGTGAAGTGTGCCGCCCAGCGCCACGTTCAGTTCCTGAAACCCGCGGCAGACCGCGAAGACCGGGATGCCGCGCGCCAGGGCGCCTTTCAGCAGCGGCAGGGTGGTGGCATCGCGGGCGGGGTCCAGCGGCGGGGTCAGCATTGCATCGGGCAGGCCATAATGGGCGGTGTGCAGGTTGCTGGGGCTGCCCGTCAGGAACAGCCCGTCAAGCCGATCCAGTAGCCCCTCTACCTCCCACCAGTCGCCCAAGGCCGGGATCAGCATCGGCTGGCATCCCGCCCCATGGCTGACGGCGCGGATATATTTATCGCCCACGACATGGAACGGATGCGGACCCAGTTCACGCGCGTCGCAGGGCAGACCGACCAGCGGTTTGGCGGAACGGGTCATCGGGCAAGCTCCGTAGCTTAATCACGTTCCCGGCGGCGGCCGGCCTCGCGGAAATAGAACTGGTCCTTGTCCAGGCTGACGCCGAATTGCGGGTTCTGCAAGGCCACTTCGGTGGTCCGGCCCTGCGCATCCAGCACCCGCCATTTGCGAAGGCCGAAGGGCTTTTCCTCGAACACCAGGGTCAGGCTGCCCTGGCCGGGTTCCTTGGTCTGGACCAGGGTGACCTCCAGCACGCCGTCATCCTGGCCCATGCGGGTGACGGTGACGTCGCCAGACAGGCGGATATTGTCGCGCAACAGGAAATCGGCCAGCGTGCTGCCGATGGGGGCGTTCTGCTGCTCCTTGACCTCCGCATCCCAGAAATAGACGAAGCGGCCATCGGCGACGATGTAATTGCCGTTCTCAACATAATCGATGCGCATGCGCCCGGGGCGCAGCAGCTGGAACGTGCCGGTCGCCATAGCGGCGCCATCGTCGCTGGACTGGATGAACTGCGATTTCAGGCTGCGGATATCGTTGAGATAGGCCTCAACCGCCGGTAGACGGGCCTGTTCCTCCGCCGACAGGGCGGGCGGCGGCGGGGCCTTGCCCTTGGCAGGGGCGGCAGCGGCGGGAAGCGACAGGGCGGCGACGGCCAGAAGGCCCAGGATGATCTTGCGCATGGACATGTTCTAGCCGCCGATCATGGCCGGATTATGTATGGGCTGCCGTCTCTTCCGCTGAGCCTTCAACAGCGGCGGCAGCGGTGGCGGACAGGGCCGAATGGGTGGAATGGAATCGCGGGCGCGGCGGGGATACGGGCTGGAACTGCCCGGTGGCATTGTCCAGCACATGTAGTTCGGCGTCGGCCACGTCAAACAGCATGCCGCAGAGCAACAGGCGGCCTTCACGCTCTGCTTCCGCGATCCAGGGGAAGGTGCGCAGATTGTCCAGCGACAACCGGACCACGGCACGTTCCAGTTCCGGCAGGTCGGTTTCGGCGTCAGCCGGCAACCCTTCGCGCAGCTTGGTCAGGGCCGGTTCAGCAATCGACATCCAGTGATCGACAAAGTCAGACTTCTGGTCGCTGCGATCCTTGGGCAATGCTGCAACACCGCCGCACTGGCTGTGGCCCATGACCACCAGCAACTGCACGCCCAGTTCGCGCACCGCGAATTCCAGCGCTGCCGACGTGCCGTGATAATCCTGGTTGGGCTTATAGGGCGGAACCAGATTGGCGACGTTTCGAACAACGAAAAGGTCGCCCGGCTGGGCCGCGAAGATCAGGGTCGGATCGACGCGGCTGTCACAGCAGGTGATCAGGGCGGCCTTTGGCTTCTGGCCGGCCCAGGCCAGTGTGCGGAACAGGCCACGCTGCTGTTTGAAGTTCGTGCGCCGGAATTCCCGGAACCCTTCGATCAGGTCCTTCAGCATGGTGCGCCCCGCATTTACGGAAGGTTGGTAGACCGGACTGTGCGCCCGCAACATGACGGTACGGAAGGTCGCTGTCCAGACCAGTATGACGCTTCCATGTCATGGGGGGGCTGCGGTGGTGCCGGTAACAGTGGCGAATTCAGTCCGGCTGCACCCCTGCGGCGACCATCACCTTGTCACGGCCTGCATGCTTGGCGGCATAGAGCGCTTGATCGGCGCGGTGCAGCAGGGCATCCAGGCTTTCCCCCGCGCCGCGCCAGGCCGCCACACCCAGGCTGGCCGTCACCCGAACATCCTTGCCATCCAGGCTGGTGGTGGTGGCGGCAAAGGCCTGGCGCAGGCGCTCTGCCATGCCCGCTGCGCCTGCCAGATCGGTTTCCGGCAGCAACAGCACCAGTTCCTCCCCCCCGAAACGGCCGGCAAGGTCGGACCCCCGGATGGCGCCGGACAGGATGGCGGCGGCGGTGCGCAGAACGGCATCGCCCATGCGATGCCCATGCTGGTCATTCACCCGCTTGAAATGATCCAGGTCGATCAACAGCAGTGACAAAGGCCGCTGATGCCGCCCGGCGCGCAGCTGTTCGGCGGCGGCCAGTTCCATGAAACGACGGCGGTTCAGAAGGCCGGTCAGCGGATCGGTGCTGGCCAGCATGTCCAGCCGCGCATTAGCCGCCACCAGATCACGGGTGCGGTCCGCGATCTCCGCCTCCAGCCGGCTGCGCTGCCGGTGCAGGGCCCCGGTACGGGCCTGCACGATGCCGAACACCGCCAGGATGGTCAGCACCCCCATCCCCAGCCGCGCCCACAGCGTTTCATACCAATGCGGCGCGATGGAGATCGGTAGGGACAAGGTGGCCAGCGGCGCGTCCTGTCCCGCCTGCGATGCCTCCACCCGCAAGGTATAGTCACCGGCGGGCAGGTTGGTATAGCTGGCGCCCGGTGCGCGGGTGCCGCTGTCCAGCCAGCCCTGGTCGAAACCGTCCAGCCGGTGGCGGTAGCGCAGATCCCCCGGCGCCCGGTAATCCAGCAGGGAGAATGCCAGGGTCAGGTTGCGCTGGGCGGCATCCAGCGACAGGCGGCGCCCCGTTTCCGGCAACAGGGCCGGCGGCAGCTCCCGATGGTTGATCTCCATCCCGGTGACGCGCAGGACGGCGGCGGGTGGCGGCGCGGTATCATCATCGGGATCCAGGATAGTCAGCCCGCCCAGCCCGCCCAGCAGAATCTGTCCGCCCGGCCCCTTGGCGATATCACGGATCACGTAGAATTTCAGGTTGGCGCCGTCACGTTCGCCCAGCAGGGTGAAACGGCCCGATTGCGGGTCCAGCATGCCGACGCGCGACGGGGTGGTGAACCAGACGCGCCCCTTCTCATCAATACCCAGGCCGCCGATATTGTCATGGGGCAGGCCGTTGCGGCGGCGGATGGAACGGAAGCGGGGCTTGCCCCCCAGGTCCTCCACATCCGTTACGACCAGCCCGCCGCCTGCCGTGGACAGCCACAGCCGTCCATGCCTGTCCTCCGCGATGCCGGTGACATAGGCATGCGACAGGCTGTTGGGATCACCGGCATCGGGCCGATGGTTTCGGAAGCCGCCCTGCCCGTCGGTGACGGCCAGACCACCGGCTGTACCCACCACCAGTCTTCCGTCACCCAGCATGGTCAGGGAGCGGACATTGTCGTTGGGAAGGCTTTTGGGGTCGGCGGCATCATGGCGGAAGCGCCGGCACTCGCCCGTACCGATGTTGAAACGGCTCAGCCCGTCGAAGCTGCCGGCGATTATCTCCTGCCCCTTCGCGATCATCACATTGATGATCTGTCCTTCCAGACAGGGTACGGTCGACGGGGTGATGGTCATGGTGACCGGATCGATGGCGGCCACACCGCGCGCGGCGGCCAGCAGACGACCATCGGGCAGCGGTACCAGGGCGCGGACATCGCGACCATTGTTGGGCGGCGGCAGGCGCAACCGGTCGATACGGCCGGCGGCCAGATCCAGCACATCGACATCGCCATTGGCCAGACCCAGCCAGACCCGGGAGCGCGTGTCGGTATGTGCGGTGTAGACTTCGGGATTGGACAGGGCCATGGGCGAAAGCGGCGTGGCCGGCACCACCCGCAGCCGGTTGGCATGCGGATCATACCGCTCCACCCCCTGGTCCGTGGACAGCCAGACATTGCCCGTGCGGTCCAGCATCGCATGGCGCAGCCGGTCGCCATTCAGGCTGCCTGCCAGGACGGGGTCATGGCGCACCTGCCGCAACCGCCCTGTCATGGGGTCCAGGATGATCAGGCCGGCACCGTCGGTGGCGATCCACAGTCCCTTGCCCGGTACCTCCACCATCGACCGGATTGTCCGCCGCCCGGCCAGCCCGTCAGGTCCGGTCAGGCCCGCCACGGCGTGGGCGGTGCCGTCCGGCATCAGATAGGCGACACCGGCATCGCCGGACCCCAGCCATAACCGGCCCTCCCGGTCGCGGTGAATGACCCAGATTTCCGTGTTCACGGTGTCGGCGGCGGGGCCTGTCGCCTTGATGGGTGTGAAATGCGCCTCGCCCGCGCGCCGGCGCAGCAGGCCACCCATACCCCCCACCCACAGGTCGCCATTGGGTTCTTCCAGCACGGCGAACAGTTTGGGGTTCAATGGCTGCCCCGCGACATCCCGCAACGGTACCGGGCGCAGGACATTGTCGGCGGCCCGCCACAGGAAAAGCCCGTCATCGGCCACGATCCAGGCGGCATCGTCCGCCCCGTCGCGGGCCGCCGTCATCGCATAAATGCGGGCGCCGGGCCCGTCCTGTGCGCTGATCCGCTGGAAATGGTTGGTGGCGGCATCATACCGGACCAGGCCGGCGGCCCCCGTGCCGATCAGCATGCCCCCATCCGACAGGGGCAGCAGCGATCGCACATAAATCTCCGGCAGACGGTCGGGATCGTCCGGGTCGCTGTCCCATTGATGCAGGCGATAACCGTCATATCGGGCCAGGCCCGCGAAGGTCCCGATCCAGATCAGGCCGGCCTTGTCCTGGGCCACTGCACTGATTGTATCGTTGGGAAGCCCGTCGGCCACCGTCAGATCGGTGAACCCCATCGACGGGAAATCACCCCATGGGTCGGCATCCGCCCCGGCGGCGGGCAATATCCCGGCCAGGCACGCGAACAACAGACCGGCCAGGACCAGCCTGGCACGTGACAAGGGACGGTAACACATCTGTCAATTCGATACCGCAATGACGGCGCCACTATGCCGCGCGGCGTGCCTACTGGAAAGGCTTGGAACCTGACCGAAAGGATTATGCCTGTTTCCGGGGATACCCGACGTGGTGACGGACGATTGCCGCCCTCCCTTATCCGCGCGTACCCCACAGCATGTAGTTCACGTCCAGATCTTTGGCGGCCAGACTGAACCGGTCGGAGATGGGGTTATAGGCGACGCCCGTGACCTCCCGTACCTCCACGCCTGCCCGGCGCAGCGTGCCGGTCAGTTCCGACGGCTTCAGGAAACGTTTCCAGTCATGGGTACCGCGCGGCAGCCAGCGCAGCACATATTCCGCCGCCACGATGCCGAACAGAAAACTCTTGGCGGTGCGGTTCAAGGTAGCCATGAAGACCAGCCCGCCGGGCCGGGCCAGTCCCGCGATAGTACGCACGAACAGGTCGACATCGGCCACATGCTCGACAATCTCCATGGCCAGGACCACGTCGAACTGTTCCCCACTTGCCGCCAGATCCTCCGCCGTCGTGGCGCGGTAATCGACGGTCACGCGGGTTTCGGCGGCGTGCGCTGCCGCCGTCTTCACATTCTTTTCCGCCGCATCGATGCCCGTGACCGTCGCGCCCAGCCGTGCCAGCGGTTCCGACAGCAGCCCGCCGCCGCAGCCCACATCCAGGATGCGGATACCGTCCAGGGGACGGGGGGCATGGGGATCGCGGTCATGCGCCTTGCAGATCACATCGCGCAGCCAGGCCAGACGCACGGGATTGAACTTGTGCAGCGGCCGGAACTTGCCCGCCGGGTCCCACCATTCGGCGGCGATGCGGCTGAACCGCTCGATCTCTGCCGGATCGACGGTGGTGCGGGGCTGGACCTGGGCGTTGGCTGCGGCGTTCATGGTTCATCTCTCCCGGACTTCGGCAAACGGCATAGCAAAGCTGGGACGGCCTGTCGCGGGGTCAATAGGACGCGCGGGCGCGCACCACGCCGCTTCATGGGTGCAGTGCGATGGGCGCGCCTTGCGGCCCATGGTGCGTCGGGTTATGGATAGCCCGCTCCGGCACCGGAGCCTTTGCGAAAATTACCCTGACCCTTGATGGAATGGCGTTATGGCGCGGCTTGTCCTGAAATTCGGTGGCACCTCGGTCGGCGATATCGAGCGGATCAAGAATGTCGCTAAAAAGGTGAAACAGGAGGTCGATGCCGGGCACGAGGTGGCCGTCGTCGTCTCCGCCATGTCGGGCGTGACCAACCAGCTGGTCGATTACTGCAAGCAGATCGCCAAGGTTCATGACCAGGCTGAATATGACGCCGTCGTCGCTTCGGGCGAACAGGTGACGTCGGGCCTGCTGGCCATCGCGCTGCAGGAAATCGGCATTCCCGCCCGCTCCTGGCAGGGCTGGCAGATCCCGCTGATCGCCGACGACACGCATGGCAAGTCCCGCATCGAGCGGATCGACACCGCGAACCTGTCGGACAACATGTCCACGGGCGTGGTCGGCGTCGTGGCCGGCTTCCAGGGCGTGACCGAGGCGGGCCGGATCGCCACGCTGGGCCGTGGCGGTTCCGATACCTCGGCGGTGGCGCTGGCTGCGGCCTTGAAAGCCGACCGCTGCGACATTTATACCGATGTCGACGGCGTCTATACGACCGATCCCCGCATCGTGAAGTCGGCGCGCAAGCTGCACCGCGTCACGTATGAGGAAATGCTGGAAATGGCGTCGCTGGGCGCCAAGGTCTTGCAGACGCGGTCGGTCGAGATGGCCATGAAGCACCATGTGCGGGTGCAGGTATTGTCAACTTTTGAACAGGCGGCTGGCTCCGAACTGCCCGGCACCCTGGTCGTGGACGAGGATGAGATCGTGGAACAGGAACTGGTCAGCGGCATCGCCTATAGCCGGGACGAGGCGAAGATCACCCTGATTGGCGTGGAAGACCAGCCGGGCGTGGCCGCCCGCATCTTCGGGCCCCTGACGGATGCCGCCATCAATGTCGACATGATCGTGCAGAACGTGTCCGAAGATGGCCGCACCACCGACATGACCTTCACGGTCGGCAAGGCCGATATCGACCGCGCGGTGCAGGTGCTGGAAAAGTCCAAGGACACGCTGAACTACCGCCGCCTCGTGTCGGACGCGAACGTCGTGAAGGTGTCGGTGATCGGCGTCGGCATGCGCTCCCACGCTGGCGTCGCCCAGCGCATGTTCAAGGCGCTGGCCGACCGTGGCATCAATATCCAGGTCATCAGCACCAGCGAGATCAAGGTCTCCGTCCTGATCGCCGAGGAATATACCGAACTGGCCCTGCGCTCCCTGCACACGGCCTATGGTCTCGATAAGGCGTAAGCTCTTACTCTTTCCATAGTAAAGGCCCGGCTCCGGAAGCGGTGCCGGGCCTTTTCATTTGGCGCGCACCCCTTGACCGGGCACAGCACCGGCGGTAGTGAACGCCGACCATTCGGCAGTCAAATATTGAAGGGTCCGTCACCATGACCGCTCGCCATCATCTGGATCAGCTCTGGTCGCGGGGCCGTGATTATCTGGGCACTGACCTTGCCATCATGGGCGGGGCCATGACCTGGGTGTCGGACCGGGGGCTGGTGGCGGCCATTTCGAATGCTGGCGGCTTTGGCGTGATCGCGTCGGGTTCCATGTCCCCTGATTTGCTGCGCGATGAAATCCGGTGCACCCAGGCCCTGACCACCAAGCCCTTCGGCGTCAACCTGATCACCCTGCATCCGCAGCTGGATCAACTGGTGCAGGTTTGCCTGGAAGAGAAGGTGGGCCATATCGTGCTGGCCGGCGGTCTGCCGCCCGCCACCGCCATCAAGGCGGCGCGCGATGGCGGGGCCAAGGTCATGTGCTTTGCTCCCGCCCTGGTCATCGCCAAGAAGCTGATCCGCAGCGGTGCCGACGCCATCGTGATCGAGGGCAGCGAGGCCGGCGGCCATATCGGCCCTGTCTCCACCTCCGTTCTGGCGCAGGAAATCCTGCCGGAAATCCGCGATGTGCCCGTCTTCGTGGCGGGCGGCATCGGGCGGGGGGAGGCCATTGTCTCCTATCTGGAGATGGGGGCCGCCGGCGTGCAGTTGGGCACCCGTTTCGTCTGCGCCAGCGAATGCCGCGCGCATCCGAAGTTCAAGCAGGCCTTCATCCGGGGCAATGCCCGCGACGCGGTGGCCAGCGTGGCGCTGGACAGCCGCTTCCCGGTCATCCCCGTCCGGGCCCTGCAGAATGAAGGTACCAAGCGCTTCATGGACAAGCAGCGCGAGGTGATCGCGCGCTTCGATGCAGGCGAGCTGGACCAGAAGGAAGCCCAGCTGGAGATCGAGCATTACTGGGCCGGCGCCCTGCGGCGCGCGGTCATTGATGGCGATGTCGAGAACGGGTCGCTGATGGCCGGTCAGTCGGTGGGCATGGTCACCAAGGAACAGCCCGTGGCCGAGATCCTCGCCGACCTTCTGTCGCAGGCGGAAGCCGCCATGGCGGCCCGGCGCGGTGCGGCGGCCTGAAGGCTCACGCCCCTTCGGCAAGTTCCTGCAAGGTCTCCATATCGTTCAGGCGGACCTTGCCGCCTTCCAGAAGGGAGATCGCGCGGCTGGTCTTCAGCTGCGTGAAGGTGCGGCTCACCGTTTCGGTGGTCAGGCCCAGATAGTCGGCGATGTCCGACCGGCTCATCGGTACATGCACCGGGTTCTCAGCATAGCCGCGCCGCTTGGCCCGCTCCGACAGCATCAGCAGGAAGGACGCAATACGCTCCTTGGCGTTCTTGCGGCCCAGCAGCAGCATCTGATCCTGCGCCGCCGCCAGTTCGCTGGACGCCATGGCGAACAGCCGGCGCTGCATCTTGGGATAATCCTCCAGCAGCCCTTCCAGGCGGCGGCGGGGGAAGCGGCAGAGCGTGGCCGGCGTCACCGACTCGGCTGAATAGGCATAGGTGTCGTTGATCGACAGGCCCAGGAAATCTCCGGGCAGCAGGAAGCCCGTGATCTGCCGCCGCCCGTCGGGCAGCAGCTTGTACAGCTTCATGGTACCGGCGGTGACATTGAACAGGGTGTCGGCCCCGTCCCCCTCGGCAAACAGGGTATGACCGGCATCGACCTTCACCGACACCAGGATATCGGCCAGCCGCTTCAACTCGTCCGCTTCCAGGGCGGAGCAGACCGACATGCTGCGCACCGGGCAGGCATTGCACGGCGCAACATCGATACGGGCCGCCACGGCGCTTTCCCGTGTGCATGCATGTTCAGCCAACGCCATGTGAGGCCCCCCGATATAAGCATCGCCCCCGGTTTTCCACCGGAAGGAAGAATGCGCCTTTTGGAAACGATCCACAACGCGCAACAAGGCCGGTGGAGCACTTCCAGTCATGTCCGCCAGCCAATTGAAGGATTTCATAATGGTTGGCCGATGAACACATATCCAGAGGTCTAGGCCCAACCGCTTGAACGCGCCTTGATCCAGATCAAAGCGCGACCATCGGCATATCGGTTAACGATAGGGGACCGTCCGTGCAAACGCACGGCAGCCTTGTTCAGACAGACAGAGACTTCGCCGTGCTTATCTCGCCGGAACGGGTGACCATGTCCGACCGTTTTTCCGTCAAGCCGCTGGACCGCCGCCGCATCGATCAGGCCTGGCCCCTGGTGCAGACGGGCCGCGCCGCCGATGACCGCGAGGCGTGGCGTACTTATGCGGGCCTGCTGCTGGGTACCGCAGAGGGCGGCATCCGGACCGTGGAGGGCGACCATGGCTATATCCACGGCATCTATGCCTATCAGGTCCTGCCCAGCCCCCGGCATGGCAAGGTCTTCCAGGTCGACATGTTCCTGGCCTTGGACCTGATCGAGCCGGAAGCCGCCATCGATGTCCTGCTGAACGATATGGATGTGGTGGCCCGCGATCTGGGCTGTAACGCGGTGCATCTGCACCTGCCGCAGCGGGAAGGCATCGGGACCAGCGTGTCGGTGGCTCTGGCCCGTGCCCTGGAACATGGCCATTACCGGGAAGATTTGCGCCTGTGCCGACCGCTGGCCTGATCGGCGGGCACGGCGCTTGCTGATCAGGGCATGGCGGCGGTATTTTCCGCGCCATGACCGACATCCCCGCCGCGACGGCCCCCGCCATGACCACCGATACCCCGACCCAGGCCCCCAAGCCCGCATCCCTGCCCGTGATCCGCATCCAGGCGGGCCGGCATAAGCGCGCGCAGCATGGCCATCCCTGGGTCTATTCCAACGAGGTGGACATGGACAAGGCGGCCAAGGCGCTGCCGGCGGGGTCCATTGTCCGCGTCACCGACGCGGGCGGCGCTACCCTGGGTCTGGCGGCCTTCAATCCGCACAGCCTGATCTGCGCGCGCTTCCTGACCCGCGATCCGGCGGAAGCCATCGACACGACGTTTTTCGTGCGCCGCATCCGCCGCGCCCTGGAAATCCGCGAACGGCTTTATGACCGGCCCTTCTATCGCCTGATCCATGCCGAAAGCGACGGGTTGCCGGCCCTGATCATCGACCGTTATGGCGATATCGTGGTGGTGCAGGCCAACAATGTTGCCATGGACCGCCGCCTGCCCATGATCCTGGCCGCCTTGGACGAGGTGCTGAACCCGTCTGCCATCGTGCTGCGCAATGACAGCACGGCCCGGTCCTATGAAGGGCTGCCGGAAGAGGTGAAGGTGGTGAAGGGCTCCGTCCAGGGCCTGATCCCGCTGGAAGAAAACGGCGCCACCTTCTTTGCCGACCTGTCGGAAGGGCAGAAGACGGGCTGGTTCTTCGATCAGCGCGACAACCGTTCCTTCATCGCCAATCTCTGCCAGGGCCGCAGCGTGGTGGATTTCTACACCTATGCCGGCGGTTTCGGCGTGCTGGCGGCCAAGCGTGGCGCATCCCATGTCACCCTGGTCGACCGTTCGGCCCTGTCGCTTTCCATCGCCATGAAGGCAGCAGAGGCCAACGGCGTGGCCGACCGCGTTACGGCGGAAAAGGGCGACGCCTTCAACCTGATGGACCAGTGGGTGGCCGAAGGAAGGACGTTCGAGGTGGTGATCGCCGATCCGCCGGCCTTCGTGAAGTCCAAGAAGGACCTGGCCGTCGGCAGCCGCGCCTATCGCCGCATGACCAAGGCCGCCGCCCGTCTGGTGGCGCCCGGCGGCATGCTGCTGGTGGCGTCCTGTTCGCACAATATGGAGCCGCCCTTGTTCCATACGGAGGTCGCGCGCGGCCTGGGCGAGGCTGGCCGCCAGGGTCGCATCCTGCGCTTCGCCGGTGCCGGCAGCGACCACCCGGTCCACCCGCTGCTGCCGGAAACGCAGTATCTGAAGGCGATGGTGTTTGCGCTGGATTGAGGGTCAGGGCAGCAACCTCGCCTCACACCCTGAACCGCACCCCCTCGCCTGCGCCATCCACCGCCGCGACCAGTTCCACACCCTGTTCAGCCAGCGTCTGCAGCAGCAGGGCAAGGCTGCCCCGGTGCGGTTCATGCCGGCCGCTTTCGAAGTCGCGGACGGTGCTGCGCGACAGGCCTGATGCCTGGGCCAATTGTTCCTGGCTCCAGTCGAGCAGGCCGCGCGCGGCGCGGCATTGCGCGGGAGAAAGCGTCCGTGAAGAAAGTTCATGTGGCACGGGTTGCAATCCGCAGTGTCTCAACCATATTGGGTGATATTGGATCAAATGGTTGAGAGGTCAAGGCCCTGCCCGGTCATTGGCCCGGATGAAAGGCAGGCTTCTCATGCATGATGTGCCCCTGATTACAATGATTGTCGCGGCCCTGGCGCTGGCGTTCATTTTCGGGGCCATCGCGCAGAAGCTTAAAATCTCTCCCCTGGTCGGCTATCTGCTGGCTGGCGTGATCATCGGGCCGGGGACGCCGGGCTATGTCGCCGACATGAACCTGGCACCGCAGCTGGCGGAAATCGGTGTCATCCTGCTGATGTTCGGGGTGGGGCTGCATTTCTCCGTCAAGGATCTGATGTCGGTGAAGGCCATCGCCATTCCCGGCGCCATCGGCCAGATCGGCCTTGCCACCCTGATGGGCATGGGCCTGTCCTGGGCGCTGGGGTGGAGCATCGGGGCCGGTCTGGTCTTCGGTCTGGCCCTGTCGGTTGCCTCCACAGTGGTGCTGCTGCGCGCCCTACAGGAGCGGCGGCTGGTGGAAAGCAAGCGGGGCCGCATCGCCATCGGCTGGCTGATCGTTGAGGACCTGGCCATGGTCCTGGCCCTGGTGCTGCTGCCGGCCTTGGCCGGGCTGCTGGGCGACAAGTCTGGGGCGGAGGGGGCAGCCGCCGCCACCCCCGCGCTCAGCGGGTCCGACCTGATCACGGTCATCGCGATCACGCTAGGCAAGGTGGCGGCCTTCGTCGCCCTGATGCTGGTGGTGGGCAAGCGTGTCATTCCCTGGGTCCTGCACGAGGTCGCGCATAGCGGTTCGCGGGAGCTGTTCCGGCTGGCGGTTCTGGCCATTGCGCTGGGCGTGGCCTATGGGGCGGCCACCCTGTTCGGCGTGTCCTTTGCGCTGGGCGCCTTCTTCGCGGGCATGGTCCTTTCAGGGTCGCCCCTGTCGCACCGCGCGGCGGAGGAATCGCTGCCGCTGCGTGACGCGTTCGCGGTGTTGTTCTTCGTGTCGGTCGGCATGATGTTCGATCCGGCCATCCTGATCGAACGGCCGCTGCCGGTTCTGGCCACCGTCCTGATCATCGTGTTCGGCAAGTCGATTGCCGCCTACCTGATTGTGCTGGCCTTCGGCCATCCACGCAGTACCGCGCTGACCATCTCCGCCTCGCTGGCGCAGATCGGTGAGTTTTCCTTCATCCTGGCGGCGCTGGGCGTCAATCTGGGTCTGCTGCCGCAGGAAGGTCAGGATCTGGTGCTGGTCGGCGCCATCCTGTCGATCCTGATGAACCCCGTGATGTTCACCCTGATCGACAAGTTCGGCCACCGGCTGGAACCCGGCGGTGGCGACGCCGTCGTCGCCGCCGCCGTGGTGGAGCCGACGCGCGAGCCGATCCCGCCCACCAGCCTGACCGGCCATGCCATCATCATTGGCCATGGACGGGTCGGCAGCCTGATTTCCGCCAAGCTGAAGGAAGAGGGCGTGCCCTTCCTGGTGGTGGAGGATAATCAGAAGCGGATCGACAGCCTGCGGGAGCAGGGTGTGGAGGTGGTTGTGGGCAATGCCGTGGTGCCCGAGGTGCTGTCGGCCCTGAACCTGTCCGCCGCCCGCCTGATGTTCATTGCCATCCCCGGCTCGTTCGAGGCGGGACAGATCATCCGCCAGACGCGGGTTGCCAATCCCGGCCTGTCCATCATCGCCCGCGCCCATGCCGACGAAGAAGTGGTCTATCTGACCCAGAACGGCGCCAGCACCGTGGTCATGGGGGAACGGGAAACGGCGCGCGGCATGATCGCGGAGGGTCTGGTGGCCCTGACGCCTAAGGCCACCCCCATCGCCCCGCCTGAACTACCGCCCGCCGACCTGGACGCCGAACCGAAGCCAGCGTAAGGGTTGGCTTACAGGTTCAGCACCCTGGCGGGCTTAAGCTCGCCCCCCTCCAGTCGGACCAGGGCCACGGGCCGGCCTTCGGTGAGGGCCAGTGCCGTGCCCTCCTCCCCACCGGCGCCGCGCAGCGCCTCCAGCCGGTCCAGGTCGGCCCGGCGCAGCAGCGACACGCCCTGACCATGGCGCAGGCGGTCAGCCTCCACCGGCGTCAGGTCGATGGCAGGCAACCGGTCAAGCGGGGCCGCGACGGGCATCAGCAGCCGATCCGGCTCCCCTTCCGCCACGATCTGCTCCAGCTGTTCCAGCGTGACGGCATTGGCCAGCGTGAACGGCCCGACCGACAGGCGGCGCAGCACCGTGATATGGCCGACGGTACCCACCGCCAGGGCCAGATCGCGGGCCAGTGAGCGCATATAGGTGCCCTTGCCGCATTCCACCTCGAATTCGGCATGGTCATTGTCGGGCCGGCCCGTCAGGTGGAAACCGTCGATACGGACGGTACGGGCGGCCAGTTCCACCGCCTCCCCTTCGCGGGCCAGATCATAGGCGCGTTCGCCATCCACCTTGATGGCGGAATATTGCGGCGGCACCTGGCTGATCAGGCCCTGGAACGCCTCCAGCGCCTTTTCGATCTGTTCATCCGTGGGGCGCACATCGCTGGTGGCGATGACCTGGCCGGCGCGGTCGTCGGTGTCCGTCGCCTCCCCGAATTTCATCACGAAACGGTAGGTCTTGTGCCCATCCATGGCGTACTGGACGGTCTTGGTCGCCTCCCCGAAGGCGATGGGCAGGATGCCCGTGGCGATGGGGTCCAGCGTGCCGCCATGGCCCGCCTTTTCCGCATTCATCATCCACCGCACCTTTGCCATCGCCTGGGTGCTGGTCATGGTGCCGGGCTTGTCCAGTACCAGCCAGCCATGCCGGGGAACGCCCTTGCGCTTACGCGCCATGGTTCTGGTCCCCGCCCTCTTCCTTGTCCTCTTCGGCATCATCGCCGGTATTGACGATGCCGGTCATGTCGCGCGCGACATGCGGGTCGTGCAGGATACGGTCGATCTTTTCCGCGTAATCGAAGCTGGTATCCAGCTGGAAGGACAGGCGCGGGGCATAGGGCAGGCGCATTTCATGCGCCACCTGGGTGCGCAGGAAGGCCGAGGCGCGGTTGAGTGCCGCCACCAGTTCCGGCTTGGACCCGCCCAGCGGCATGACAAAGGCGGTGGCATTCTTCAGGTCGGGGCTGATGCGCACTTCCGACACGGTGACGTTCAGGTCCATCAGTTCGGGATCGCGGAATTCCCCGCGGCGGAAAATATCGGCCAGGATGTGGCGGATTTCCTCGCCCACGCGCAACTGGCGCTGGCTGGGTCCCTTGGCGGCATGGCCGCCGTCGCGTCGCTTGCTCATCACTTCAATCCTCTGCCCTGGCGGGGGGTGGGACCCCGGACCGGGCGTTGCTGCGTCAGGTCAAGGGACCGTGCGTAGCATAGCGCCATGGCAGTGAGGCAAGGAAGTTACGCATGGAAGGGGTTGAAGAAGAAAAAGTCAGGGCTCGGCATCCGCCGCAACCTGACCTACGGCATCTGTCACCGTAGGTCGGGTCGAGCAGAAGGCGAGCCCCGACAATCACCGTTTCAAGTCATTCACCGCGCGACGGGCAGCATCTCCCGCATGCCGCCCGGCAGGTGCGGGACCAGCAGGCGGCGGGCGGCTTCCCATTGTGTGGACAGCAGCAGCAGACCCGACCCGATGACCAGGGCCGCCAGGGCCATGTTCATCTCCTTGGCCGTGCCCGCCATGGCGAACAGTTGCCCCATCGCATACAGCACATAGGCCAGGGCCGAGACCAGCATGGCCCGGCGGTCGATGGCCAGCGACACCAGGGCGATCACCAGATAGGTGCCGATGCAGGTGGCCAGCGCCAGACCGGGGCTGACCATCTGTACCGCCCCATTAGCGCCCACCCAGGAGAAGACCGGATGGATGATCATGGGCGAGGCCGACAGGTGCAGCCAGAAGGCCACGTCGGAACGGCGGGTATTGCGCGCCCGGTCCTGGCTGTCCCAACGCATGGCGATGGCGAACATCACCAGACCGCCGATCAGCACCACCACCCGCAGGCTGTCACGCAATGACGGCACCGCCAGAACGGCCAGGGCCGCGACAGCGGCAATGGCGATGGCCGACCCGGCCGCCACCGTGATCGGCACCATGAAGCGGCGCCAATGGGCATAGGCACCGACCCCGGCCAGAACCGTTGCCCCGGCAATGGCACCGGCGGCATCGGCCATATTCTGGATACGCGCCTGTTCCAGGCCCAGCAGGTCGAACAGACCCGTCAGGCCGGCCACCAGGGTGCCGCCGGCAAAGCCGATCAGCAGCACGATGCTGGACAGTGACAGGTGCAGACGGCGGGTGAAATATTCGGCCAGACCCCAGCTGATGGCCGCCACGGCCAGCCCGCCCAGTGCCGGATGCGTCCGTCCCCCCAGATAGGCGGCGGCAGCCAGGATCAGGCCGCAGCAGACCGAAACGAAAATATCGTTGAACCCGGTCAGCAACCGGAACCGCTCATGCTCCGGGGCGTCGATATGGCCCCTTCTTGTGGCCACGAAGTCACGGAAGCCCGCGACATTTTGATCGCTCAAGATACCAGCCGATACGGCGGCATCGAGTTCTTCATCACTATACATGGTTCCCCCCTCCCTATTGGGCAGAACCAAGTATGCAGCCTGACACCGGTGGCCGCAATGACTGGTACCAATTGTTTAGATGCAGAAAAGAAACAGTGACCAAGGATACGATTCCGTTGCAATCATGGGACTTCCGCAGATGGTTGATAATCTGTTAACGCTGTGCGGCGCGGGCATGAAACCGCGTTTAAAAACAAACCTTTCTCGGACAGGGGAACCTAATGCAATCCAAGAACAGCCTGTTTTTCAGGACGGCGACGCTTGCCCTTTTGGCGGCTGGCGCCGCCAGTGCGATGCCTGCGGCGGCGCAGGATACACTGGATGAAATTGTCGTCACTGGTTCGCGTATCCGGCAAAGCCCGCTGAACCAGACGCAACCGATCGTACAGCTCGACAGCGAGGCCATGGCCCGTACCGGCCTGTCCAACACCGCCGAAATTCTCCAGCGCCTGCCCATCTCCGGCGGCGGCCTGAACAGCAAGTTCAACAATAGCGGCAATTTCGGCAACCCGCCCGATGGCGGCGGCGTGGGTGCCGGTTCGGCGGAAGTGGACTTGCGCTATCTGGGCTCGCGCCGCACCCTGGTGCTGGTCGATGGCCTGCGCTGGGTCAATGGCGCGTCCGCGTCGGGCATCCCGTCCTCCACCGATCTGAACTCGATCCCCAAGGGCATCATCGACCGGATCGAGGTTTTGCAGGAAGGTGCCTCGCCCATTTACGGCTCCGATGCCATTTCCGGCGTGGTGAACATCATCACCAAGCGCAAGCAGGATGGCTTCTCCGGTTCCGCGCAGGTCGGCGCCTTTGATGAAGGCGACGGCGTTACGCAGGAATATGACCTGTCCTGGGGTGCCACCTCCGGCGGCACCAGCATCGTGGCCGACCTGACCTATGTGAAGCAGGAAAGCGTGATGTCGGGCGACCGCTCCATCTCGCAGTTCCCCACACCGGGCGTCACCGCCTGCGACAGTTCCTGTTCGTCGGGCACACCGCTGGGCCGCTTTATCGTCAACAATCCCGTGACGGGCGAGGGCATGAACCTCACCTTGAAGAACGCGGTGCTGACGGGCCGTCCGACCTTCGACCCGCTGAACCCCACGGCTGGCAGCTTCAAGAACTTCACCACCGCCGACCGCTTCAATTTCCAGCCCTATAACTATATCCAGGCGCCGTCGGAGCGTCTGGGCACCTATTTCCAGGTCACCCAGGAAATCACGCCCGACATCAATTTCCGTCTGAAGGCGGTCTATAACAACCGGCAGTCCGCCAACCAGGCCGCCCCCATCCCGCTGTTCGTGGGTCCCGACGCCGGCAACGGCAACCTGCTGGACCAGATCAGCATCGACCGCACCAACCCCTACAATCCGTTTGGCGTCACCCTGTCGTCGGGCGGGGCCAATGGCCCGGCCAATTACGCCTTCATCGGTCGCCGCTTCATCGAGGCGGGCCCGCGCCATTATGAGCAGGAAGTGAACACCTGGTACGTGTCCGGCACTCTGGACGGCTCGCTGATGCTGGGCGAGAACAAGTGGTACTGGGACGTCAACACCATCTTCTCCCGCAACAGCGCCTCGCAGAAATTCACGGGCAATGTGAATGCCCAGCGTCTGGCGCAAGCCCTGGGTCCCGTTGCCAACTGCACCGGTTCCTGCGTGCCGTTCAATATCTTCGGCGGTCAGGGTTCCATCACCCAGCCGATGATCGATTACGTGCTGTTCACGCAGCAGGACAGCAGCAAGCAGCGTCTGGCCGACACCTCCTTCAACCTGTCGGGTGATCTGTTCCAGATGCCGGCGGGTGCCGTCGGTCTGGCCGTGGGTTACGAATACCGTGACCAGCGTGGGGAGTTCCAGCCGGATGCCGTGGTCGCCGCCGGCCTGGGTTCCGACATCCCGGCCCAGCCGTCCAAGGGCAGCTTTGACGTGAACGAGGCCTATGGCGAACTGCGCGTGCCGCTGATCGCCGAAATGCCCATCGCCAAGCTGCTGGAAGTGTCGGGTGCGGTTCGCTATTCCGACTATTCCACCTTTGGCAGCGAGACGACCTATAGCGGTCGCGTCAACTGGCGCGTCACCGAAGACGTCCTGTTGCGTGGTTCGTGGGGCCAGGGTTTCCGCGCGCCGGGCATCGGTGAATTGTTCGGCACCCCGTCGCGATTTGACCAGGAACTGGTCGATCCCTGCTCCGACATGCTGGGCCGGTTCGGCGGCACCGCGGCGGCAGCGGGCGTTCGTGCCAACTGTATCGCCCATGGCGTGCCGGCCAACGGTTCCTATGTACAAGCCAACCCGCAGCTGTCTGTCATCACCGGCGGCAACAAGAAGCTGAAGCCCGAAACCTCGGAAAGCTGGGTGTTTGGCGGCGTGTTCAGCCCGTCCTGGGAACTGGGCTGGGCCGACCGTCTGGATTTCGAGGTGAACTATTATGACATCTCTCTGAAGGACGCGATCCAGCCGATCGGGGCGGAGACCATCCTGGGCCGTTGCGAACAGAATAACGACGCCTTCTCCTGTGCCTCCATCACCCGCACCGCTTCTGGCGCCATCAACCAGATCAGCGGCCTGTTGCAGAATATCGGCGCCATCGACACCGACGGCATCGATTTCACCATCAACTGGCAGGGTCCCGAAAGCGACCTGGGCACCTTCCGCTTCAGCCTGAACCAGACCTTCCTGCTGAACTATACGGAGACGGTGCCTGCCACCAGCGGCACCTCCAAGATCGACCGGGAAGGCACCGAGAAGGGCAGCCCTGATCAGGCCTTCCCCAAGTACAAGGCCACGGCGATCCTGGACTGGGCGAAGAATGATTTCTCCGCCTCGCTCACCAACCGCTTCGTGAAGAGCGTGGATGAAACCCAGGCCGTCAACAAGCTGAACGACCGTCTTTATACCGACGTGCAGTTCAGCTGGTATCCGGCGATGTTCGACAGCAAGATCGGCATGACCCTTGGCGTCAACAACCTTTTCGACAAGGACCCGCCGGCCTGCTTCAGCTGCGGCCTGAACAATTTTGACCCCACCACCTATGACGCGCCGGGCCAGTTCGGCTATGCGCGCCTGACCTTCAAGATGTAAGGGCGCTGTTCCCTCACCCTCCCAAACGCTGGCGCGTTCGGACCCCTCCCTCTCCCGTAAACGGGCGAGGGGCTAAAATTTCTTCCCTCGCCCACGAAGGTGGGAGAGGGAGGGGCCCGTTGGCGCCAGCCAATGGGAGGGTGAGGGAGCCACAGTCACGATTACAGAACAGCCACGGATTACGGCTCCGCCTAATCCACTCTACACGGGACCGGGGTTCACATGATAGTGAACCTCGGTCTTGTCTTTTCCGCATGCAAGGTTGCCTCCCATGACCGCCCCGCTGTTCAACAAGGTTGCCATCGTCGGCTTCGGCCTGATCGGTTCGTCGATCGCGCGGTGCGTGGCAGAATATCCGGGACTGGCAAACGGCGTGGTCTGCGTGGACCGGTCGCAGGCCGTGTGCGATCGGGTCCTGGAACTGGGGCTGGCGGAACAGGCGGGGACCGATCCCGCCCTGGTATCGCAATGCGATCTGGTGGTGCTGGCCACGCCCATCGGCGCCTTTGCCGATCTGGGGGCCGTCATCGGTCCGCACCTGAGCGAGGGCACGATCCTCACCGATGTCGGGTCGGTGAAACAGTCGGTGGTCCGCGATATCGCCCCGCATGTGCCCGACGGGGTGCATTTCATTCCCGGCCATCCCCTGGCCGGTACCGAACATTCCGGCCCGGAAAGTGGTTTCGCCCTGCTGTTCAAAGGCCGCTGGTGCATTCTGACCCCCACGCCCGGCACCAATCAGACCGCCGTGGACAAGCTGTCGGCCTTCTGGAGCGGCTGCGGGTCGATGATCGAGATTATGGAACCCGGCCATCATGACCGGGTTCTGGCCATCACCAGCCACCTGCCCCACCTGATCGCCTATACCATCGTCGGCACGGCCACCGATCTGGAAGACCATCTCCAGTCCGAGGTGATCCGGTTCAGCGCGTCCGGCTTCCGCGACTTCACCCGCATCGCGGCCAGCGACCCGACCATGTGGCGTGATATCTTCCTGAACAACCGGGAGGCGGTGCTGGAGGTGATCCAGCGCTTTACCGAGGATCTGACGGCCCTGCAGCGGGCCATCCGCTGGGGCGAGGGGGACAAGCTGCATGAGCTGTTCACCCGTACCCGCGCGGTTCGCCGCTCCATCATCGATGCCAAGCAGGCGTAATCATCATGGCCGATGACGCGCGCCGGCCCTCCCCCGACGCCCTGCTGCAGGCAGCAACGGCTGAACGGCGCGGCAAGCTGAAAATCTTTCTGGGTGCCGCCCCCGGCGTGGGCAAGACCTATGAGATGCTGCGCACGGCCCACGCCCTGAAAAAGGACGGGGTCGATATCGTGGTCGGCGTCGTTGAAACCCACGGGCGGGCGGAAACCGACGCCATGCTGGCCGGGCTGGAGGTTTTCCCGCGCAAAACCCTGTCCTATCGTGGGCAGGAATTGTCGGAGATGGACCTGGACGGGTTGATCGCGCGCCGTCCCGCCATGGTCCTGGTCGATGAACTGGCCCATACCAACGCGCCCGGCAGCCGCCACGCCAAGCGCCATTCAGATGTGGAGGAGCTGCGCGACGCCGGCATTGATGTGCTGACCACGCTGAACGTCCAGCATGTGGAAAGCTTGAATGATGTCGTGGCCCGCATCACCCGCATCCGGGTGCGCGAAACGGTGCCCGATCAGGTGATCGACAGCGCGGACGAGGTGGAGGTGATCGACCTCACCCCCGCCGACCTGATCAAGCGGCTGGGGGAGGGCAAGGTCTATGTCCGCGACCAGGCCCAGCGCGCCCTGAAACATTACTTCTCCCCCGGCAATCTGACGGCGCTGCGCGAACTGGCGCTACGGCGCACGGCGCAGCGGGTGGATGACCAGATGGTCACCTATATGCGCAGCCACGCCATTGCCGGGCCGTGGGCGGCGGGCGACCGGCTGCTGGTCTGTATCTCCGATGATCCGGGCGCGGGTGGGCTGGTGCGGCATGCCAAGCGCCTGGCTGACCGGTTGAAGGCCCCATTCACAGCCGTTTATGTGGAAACCGCCCGGCATCAGCGCCTGGAGGAGGCGGCGCGCGACCGCGTGGCCGATACGCTGCGTCTGGCCGAACAGCTGGGCGGGGAGGCGCTGACCCTGCCGGGCCGGACGGTGACGGAGGCGCTGGTCGGTTTCGCGCACGCCCATAACATCACCCAGATCATCATCGGCAAGTCGCAGCGGTCGCGCTGGTTTGAGATGATAAACGGGTCGGTGGTGCATGATCTGCTGCGCCGGGCCACGGGCATTTCGGTGCATGTGATCGCCAGCGAACAGCCCGACCCCGACAGCAATGCCGCCCGCCGCGTGACCACCCGACCGCCCGCAAAACCTGCCGATTATAAGGCCTATCTGGCCGGCATCGCCTTCACCGCCATGGCGTTGGGGGCGGGGGTCCTGGTGGACGAATGGCTGGGCGTGCAGAATATCAGCCTGGTGTTCCTGATGGCGGTGCTGGGCAGTGCGGTTCTGCACGGCTTCTTGGCCTCGCTGTTCACGGCGGTCCTGGCCGTCGCAGCCTATAATTTCTTCTTCTTGCCGCCGCTTTACACCTTCTCCATCGGGGACCCGTCCAATATCTGGTCGCTGGTCTTTTTCACGGGCGTCGCCATGCTGACCAGCCGGTTGACGGCGCGGGTGCGCGAACAGGCGGAAATCGCCCGTATCCGCGCCCGCACCACGGCACAGCTGTCAGCCTTTGCCAGCAAGCTGGCCGGGATCGGCGATATGGATGATCTGCTCTGGGCGGCCAGCCATCAGATCGCCCTGATGCTGAAACTGCGCGTCGTCCTGATGCTGCCGGCGGATGATGACAATGCCGCCAGCCTGTATCCGGCCTCGGCCTATCCGCCCGATGACCAGATTTCCAACGCCGACCATGCCGCCGCCGTCTGGGCGTTTGAGAATGGCAAGCCGGCGGGGCGGGGGGCTGCCACCCTCCCGGGCACGCAGCGCCTGTACCTGCCGCTGCGCACCGAACGCGCGACGGTCGCGGTGGCGGGGATCGGCAGTGATGATGCCGGCACCGGCCCCCTGCTGACGCCCGATGACCGCCGCCTGCTGGATGCGTTGCTGGATCAGGCGGCGGTGGCGATTGAGCGGGTGAAGCTGGTCCGCGCCATCGATCAGGCCAAGCTGGAGGGGGAGACGGAACGGCTGCGCTCCGCCATGCTGACGTCCCTGTCCCATGACCTGCGCACGCCCTTGGCCGCCATTATCGGCACCGTCACGGGCCTGAAGGCGGGGCAGGGGCGGCTGGATCCGGCGGAGACGGCATCCATGCTGGACACGCTGCACGGAGAGGCCGAACGCATGGCCCGCTTCGTGCGCAACCTGCTGGACATGACGCGGCTGGAGGCAGGCGCGCTGGACCTGAAACGCGAACCCATCGATTTGGCTGATGTCGTGTCGGGCGCGGTGCGCCGGGCAGGGCCGGTCCTGACGGGCCATATGATCGACATCCGCATGCCGGGTGACCTGCCGCTGGTGCAGGGCGATCATCTGCTGCTGGAACAGGCCCTGTTCAACCTGCTGGACAATGCCGGCAAATACGCGCCCCACGGCACCGCCGTCCGCATCCAGGCCCTGCGCGACGCGGCGCATGTGAAGCTGCGGGTGGAGGATGAGGGGCCGGGCATTCCGGAGGAGGCCCGGGTCCGCATCTTCGACAAGTTCTTCCGGGTGGAGGCAAAGGACCACCGCACCGCCGGCACCGGCCTGGGCCTTGCCATTGCGCGGGGCTTCGTGGAGGCGATGGGCGGCACCCTGACGGCGCGCGACCGGGCCGATGGCGGCCCCGGGGCGTGCCTGGAGATGACCCTGGCCGTGGACCCGCGCGGCGATATGGTGATGGCGGAGGCGACGGAATGACGCGGCCTCACCGCATCCTGGTGGTCGAGGATGAGGTGGCGATCCGCCGCCTGCTGAAAACCATCATCACCCCGGAAGGCTGGGAGATGGTGGAGGCCACATCCGCGAGCCAGGCCCTCGCCGTCGCGCGCCAATCGCTGCCCGAACTGATCCTGCTGGATCTGGGGCTGCCCGATATGGACGGGCTGGATCTGATCCCGACCCTGAAGCGTGAACGCCCGGTACCGCTGATCGTGCTGTCCAGTCGCGACCGGGAGCAGGACAAGATTTTGGCCCTGGACTTAGGTGCGGATGATTACGTGACCAAGCCGTTCGGGGCCGGCGAATTGATGGCCCGCATCCGGGCGGCCCAGCGCCATGCGATACAGCAGGTAGGCGGGCGCCCCCTGCTGCGCATCCGCGACCTGGAAATCGACATGGTCAACCGGCATGTGCAGAAGGCGGGCAAGCGCCTGCATCTGTCACCGACGGAGTTCGATCTGCTGCGGCTTCTGGCCCAGCATGCGGGCCGCATCCTGACCCATGCCCAGATACTGAAAGAGGTCTGGGGACCGGCCAAGGCCGACGAGGTGCAGTATCTGCGCGTCTATGTCCGCCAGTTGCGCCAGAAGATCGAGGATGATCCCAACGCGCCTGTCTTCGTGCAGACGGAGCCGGGCATCGGCTATCGTTTTGCCGATGCGGAGGAGGGGGGCTGAGGGTGAGGGCCAGACGATCAGCCGGAGGAGCACCCCATGATCCTGCACACGATCGGGTATGAAGGCGCCAGCCAGGGGGCGGTGATCGCGGCGTTGAAGGCGGCGGGGGTACGGCTGCTCCTGGATGTGCGCGAACTACCATCCTCCCGCCGCGCCGGTTTCTCCAAATCGCCGCTTCGCGCCAGCCTGGAGGCGGAAGGGATCGACTATCTGCACCTGAAAAAGCTGGGCACGCCCAAGGAAGGGCGTCTGGCCAACCGGGCCGGTCGCATGGACGAATTCTGGTCCATCGTTGAGGAAGGGCTGTCACGGCCGGAGGCGCAGTATGAACTAGCGCTGGCGGGTTCCCTGTCGCTGGACAAACCCGCCTGCCTTCTGTGCTTTGAGGCCGATCACGGCCAGTGCCATCGCCTGACGGTCGCCAACCGTCTGACGGCGGCCCATGGCCTCGACGTCATTCACCTGCGCCCCGATCCGGGGTTTTAGACCCGCAGATCCCCCAGCGCCACCACCTGACGCAGCTGTTCCGCCCCGCCGACATCACGGATGGTGATGACGACCTGCTTGGCCGCCCAGTCGATCTCGATCAGGCCGAAATTCTGGGCACGGTACGCCTCGCCCACCCGCCGTGCATTGGGCGGCAGCACGGGCCAGACCTCCGTCAGGCCGGACGAGGTGAAATCCCAGAGCGGGTAGGGCACGTTCCAATCCAGCTTTGAGATTTCCGCGTAATGCGTGTCGCCGGAAATGCAGAACAGGCCGTTGGCTTTCTTCTCCCGGATCGTCTCGATCAGGCGCTGATGATCATGGGTGAAGTTGATCCAGGCCTCCCAGCCCGGAAAATCCGACACGACCTGTAGCGACGAGGCCAGGATGCGCAGGTCGGCAGGGCGTGCCAGCTGCCCTTCCAGCCATTGCCACTGCGCCTCCCCCAGCTGCGTCGCCGCCCCTTCGGGCAGACGGGCATAGGGGCCGGGAACGCTTTGCCCCGCCTCATGCCGGGCCTTGGCCCATTCCTCATAGCCCTTGCCGCCCATGTCGATGGTGGCCAGCGGCGTGCGGTTCCAGCGCAGGTCGGGCAGGATGATCTGCAACCGCCGGCCCCGGGGGCCAAATTCATAGGCCGCATAGATGCCGTCGGGCCGGGTGCGGCGGATACTGTCGGGCGCCTCCCCGAAGAAATCGCAGAACAGCTTCCGGCTATCGGCCTTCATGGGATAGTCGGCCCCGGCGTCATTCTCGCCAAAATCATGATCGTCCCAGGTGGCGACGATAGGGACCGCGTCGCGCAGCTTCTGAAAGCCCTGCTTGGCGGCCAGCATGGCGTATTTGGCCTTCATGTCATCGACATTGCGGGTGTCGAGATAGACATTGTCGCCCAGCAGGATCATCAGGTCGGGCTTGGCGGCCAGGATGGCATCCCAGATTGGCTGGTCCTTGGTCTGGTGCGCGCAGGACCCGAAGGCGATACGGGTGGGCATCGCAGCTTCCGGCAGGCGGCGCACGGCCTGGGCCTGAACGGTCTGCGCCACCAGTGGTGCTGCGGCCAGTCCGGTCAGCAGCAGGCGGCGGTCGAGAAGGGGGCGGGACATGGGGGCCTCCAGACAGAAAGAAGGGGCGGACCCATGGCCCGCCCCAGTTTCAAAAAGGGAAGAGAGACGATGCAAATCAGAGGGGCTGCAGCCCCCCTCGTCATCCCGACGTCCGTCGGGATGACGACCTAAGCGGCAGATCAGAACTGCTTCTTCAGTGACACGAAGAACTGACGCGGCGCACCGGCCAGCAGGGTCTGGGACGTGCCCGTCGGGTCGCTGTTGGTGAAGCCGTTGGAACCGATGGTCGACACATATTCCTTGTCGAACAGGTTGGTCACATTGGCCTGCAGCTCGGTGCCTTCCAGCCAGGCATTGCCTTCGAACCGGTAACCGACGCTGATTTCCGCCAGCGTATAGCCTTCGACCGAGGCGTCGTTCAGGTAGGTGTAGTAGCGCTTGCCGGTATAGGCGGCGCTGGCCGAGGCATAGAGATTGCCGTCGTCGTACTTCAGCTCGCCGCGCAGCAGGTTCTTCGGTGCGTTGACGACGGTCTTGCCATCGGTCGCCGCCGTCACGGCGCCATTGGCCCCCAGGACGTTGTCGTCATAGGAGCTGTCATTGTAGGTGTAGGAGGCAACGATGGAGACGGCGTCCGTCACCTCGACGGTCGCACCCGCTTCGATACCGCGCGTGGACACACCGCCGACATTCTGGAGCGCCGATGGGTTGCCGACGATCCCCGGCCCCAAGGTCAGGGCCAGCAGGCGGTCATCGAACTGCACGTCATAGGCGGCGACCACGCCCTGGACCATGCCGACATTGAAGCGCCAGCCCAGCTCGATGGTCCGGCTGCTTTCCGGTTCCAGGCTGTTGCGGATGGCGTTGAAGCCGTCCTGGCTGGTGGAGAAGGGGCCGCCCGTGTTGGAGCTTTCGAAGGTGCGGATATTCTCGGCATAGGAGCCGAAAATCTGATGCTCGTTGGTCAGCTCATAGACGAAACCGGCCTGGGGCAGGAAATTGTCCTTGGCCTTGATGGTACCGTTCTTCACGGGACCGACCAGGGTCTTGGCAGTGTTTTCCACCTTCACGGCCTTGAACCCCGCTGTCACCGTCAGGGCATCCATGACCTTCCAGCTGTCCGACAGGTTGAACTGCCGGGTTTCGGTGTCGAAGTCATATTCCCACTGCGTGGCCATGGCCCCGCGCTGGAACTGCGTGGAGGAACGGCCCGGGCTGGCGCGGTTCAGGCCGTAGAAGCGGCGGGCATGGGCAAAGTCGTTCTGTTCGAACCAGAAGCCGCCGCTGACCGTATGATCGCCGATTTCCGCCGTCAGCTGGCTGACGGCACCGTACCGTTCGATGCCATATTCGGTGGTGCGGATGGACATCGGCGCCCCACCCGGCGTCACGACATAGGGCGTGAACCACAGGCCCTGGCCGTCATTCTTGTGGGCATAGCCCGTGACATCCAGCTTCACCGCGTCGGTCAGCGGATAGGTGAGGTTCACCGCGCCGATCGTATCCTCGCGCAGGCCCGCCGCATCATAATAGGCATCATCCACGGACGTGATCTTGCCCGGGAAGGGGCCGGTGGCCAGACCGTTATAGATATCGGCGACGCGCAGGGCCGTGGCCCAATCCTTGGCGAAATTGTCCCAGTTGTAGCCCAGGCGACCGATCATTTCCTTGGACAGGTCCTGGTAATCGTTCTCGGCCCGGTCGGACCAGTTGACCCAGGCGCTGATCTCGCCCTCGCCCACGCTCTGCACGACCTTGAAATTCAGCTGGTCCTGGCGCTGGACACCATTGCCTTTCCACTTGTCGGCATTCTGGCGGGTGTAGCTGACATAGGCACTGGTACCGGTGGACAGTTCACCCGTTTCCAGGCGCACGAAGCCACGGCCCGTCTTTTCGCTGCCGGCGGTGCCGGCGATATAGGCACCCGCTTCCTTGGCTGGACGGCGGGACGTGAACTGCACCGTACCGCCCAGATTGCTGGTCGAGGCGGTGGCCAGCGAGCCGGCCCCCTGCGCCACCGTCACCTGATCGATATTCTCACTGCTGATCGCGCGGGAGATATGCAGGCCGTTATGGTTGCCATAGGACATGTCGCCCAGCGGCACACCATCCAGCGTGAAGCCAAGCTGGTTCTGGTTGAAGCCACGGATGGTAATGCGGGTCGACCATTCATAGGCGCCGAACGGGTCGGCGGACTGGAAACTGACGCCGGGCAGGTTCTCAATGGCCTTCAGCGGGCTGGTACCCGGCGCTTCCAGGGCGATGGCGGCCTGGGTCACACCCTGCACCTGCCGGGCCTCGCCACGGCCATAAACGATGATCTCTTCCAACATCGGGGCCGCTTCGGCGACTTCCGTGGTCTGCGCGAGCGTGGGGGAGACGGCGAACAAGGTGGCGAGCGCGGTCCCCAGGATCAGCTGACGATGGTTCATTATGGGCATCCCTTTGGTCGCCGGCATGGTTGCTGCGGCGCACAATGGGCGGATAGCATTGTTATATTTCAATGATTTGACGTGTTTCCGTCGAAACCATGATGGTTCTGTTGCGTGGTTGCAGGAGGGAATGCCGCCACATGCCCCTTCCCTTACGGAAGGTCGGGACCCCCAAATCCCCGCCACTACCGCAGATGTCCCCGCCGCAAAGCGCCATTGCCGGGCTGCCGGCTTTGCGACTAGAAAGGCCATCAACCTTGGTTTTGTCAGGTATACGGGCGGAGAGTTCCATGCAGCCGATGTGGCGTGTCGCGTTTGAGGTGCCGGAGGCGCTGGTCCCTGTTTTCGCCGACATGGTGGAACCGCATGTCGACGCCGTCTCCACCTTTGAGTTGCAGGAGGGCGGCCAGTGGCTGATCGAGTGCACCTCCTATAACGAGCCCGACACCAACCGCATCGGCCTGAAACTGGCGGTGCTGGCCGCCGCACATGGCATCAATGAGCCGGAACTGACCAAGGAGCCGCTGGCCCCCATTGATTGGGTGACCCAGACCTATCTGTCCTTCCCGCCCATTGAGGCCGGGCGCTTCTTCATCCATGGCAGCCACCACAAGAAGCCGGTGCCTAAGGGCAAGATGGGCCTGCAGATCGAAGCCGCCATGGCCTTCGGGTCGGGGGAGCATGCGACGACCCAGGGCTGTCTGCGGGCCATTTCCGAACTGGCGTCGCGCGGGCGCGGCAGTTTTCGCAGCGCGCTGGACATGGGCTGCGGGTCGGGCATTCTGGCGTTTGCCATCGCCAAGCTGGCGCATAAGCCGGTGATCGGCGTGGATATCGACGAGCTGTCGATTGAGATCGCGACGGAGAATGCGAAGCTGAACCGCGTGCACAAGCTGGTGAAGCTTTACGCCGCCAACGGCTATGCCGCCGAGGCGGTGCGCCGTCATGGCAAGTTCGACCTGATTGTCGCCAATATCCTGGCCCGCCCGCTGGCCCGGATGTCGCCGGACCTGGATCGGTTCCTGGCTCCGGGCGGCACCGCCATCCTGTCGGGCCTGCTGCACCGTCAGGAACCGCTGGTGATCAACGCCCACCGCGCGCAGGGCCTGCGTCTGGTCAAGCGCTTCCGTCTGGGTGACTGGTCCACCCTGGTCCTGAAGAAGGGCTGAAGCGCCGGTGGCCGGCGGCACGGTCCTGCTCTATGCCGTCGCCGCCATCGCGGAAATCGCCGGCTGTTTTGCCTTCTGGGCCTGGGCGCGCGATGGGCGCACGGCCCTTTGGCTGGCGCCCGGCATGGCCAGTCTGGCCCTGTTCGCCTGGGTTCTGACGCGGGTGCCCGCCGATGCGGCGGGCCGGGCCTTCGCCGCCTATGGCGGGGTGTATATCGCCGCCTCGCTGGCCTGGATGTGGCTGGTGGAGGGGCAGCGGCCCGACCGCTGGGACCTGACGGGTGCAGCCCTCTGCCTGATCGGGGCCGCCACTATCCTGTGGGCACCCCGGGGGGCGTAATCCATCGGTCATCTTGAGATGGTACGGCGGCGACCGCCGCCGCGCCGCCCATGCGGCGTGCCAAGGGCGCGGATGCGCCCGCCCGGCACCTGAGGGAACAACAAATCCCCTTTACCGCCGCCGGCGCGGCGGTTTCGGCATATCCATGCCAGACGGTTCGGCCTCTGCCCGTTCGCGCCGCCGTTCCGGACGGCCCCGGCGCGATGCCCCCGTGCCCGACCCGCGCCCGCCCGGCATCTCCGTCCCGTCCTGGTTCAGCAGACGGAAGACCATGGAGCCGGTGATGGCGTCTGCCTCGATCAGCCGGACTTTCACTCGCTCGCCCAGCTTGAACACCCGGCGGTGCCGGCGGCCCAGCAGGCAGTGATGCACCTCGTCATGGTCATAGAAATCGTCGGGCAGGGTGGAAACGGGCACGATCCCGTCCGCCCCCGTTTCATCCAGCCTGACGAACAGGCCGAAATTGGAGACACCGCTGATCTTGCCGCTAAACGTCGCCCCCACACGGTCGGCCAGATATGAGGCGACATAGCGGTCCAGCGCGTCGCGTTCCGCATCCGCTGCGCGGCGCTCGGTGCCGGAAATCTGCTCCCCGATCTTGTCCAGCTTGCCCATCTCCTCATCGCTGAGCCCGCCATCACCCAGGTGATATGCGCGGACCAGGGCGCGATGCACGATCAGGTCGGCATAGCGGCGGATTGGGCTGGTGAAATGGGCATAGCGTTCCAGCGCCAGACCGAAATGGCCGATATTGTCGGGCTGATACACGGCCTGCGCCTGGGACCGCAGGATGACCGTGCTGATCATCTCGGACTCCGGCGTATCCTTGGCCTTGTCCAGGATGTTGGTGAAGGCGGCGGGCCGCATCACCGTCCCCTTGGCGAGGTTGTAGCCCATCGTCTTCAGGAATTCGCGCAGCGGTTCCAGCTTGTCCAGGGCCGGTTCGGCATGCGCACGATAGAGCAGGGGCGTGTCGCGCGCTTCCAGCGCCTCTGCCGCCGCGACATTGGCGGCGATCATGAATTCCTCGATCAGGCGGTGGCTGTCGAACCGGGCGCGTACGCCGATTTCGGCGACCTTACCATCCTCCCCGATCCGCACCTTGCGTTCCGGTAGGTCCAGTTCCAGCGTCCCGCGCTTGGCCCGCGCCTGCGCCAACACGGCATAGGCACCGTAAAGCGGACGGATGACCGGGTCCAGCAGCGGCCCCGTCAGATCATCAGGCGCGCCGTTGAACGCTTCCTGCACTTGCTCATAGGTCAGGCGCGCGGCAGAGCGCATCAGACCACGCACGAACCGGTGCCGTTTGATGCGACCCGCCGCATCGATCCAGATATGGACGGCCAGACAGGCGCGGTTGACACCGGGCTTCAGGCTGCACAGCTCATTCGACAGCGCTTCGGGCAGCATGGGCACGACGCGGTCGGGGAAGTAACAGCTGTTGCCGCGCTCCAGCGCCGATTTGTCCAGCGGGCTGCCCGGCGTGACATAGGCCGACACGTCGGCAATGGCGACCAGAAGGTGCCAGCCGCCAGTATTGTTGGGGTCCGTATCGGGTTCGGCAAAGACGGCATCGTCGAAATCGCGCGCATCGGCCCCGTCGATAGTGACCAGCGGGATATCGCGTAGGTCGGTGCGGCCCGACAGGGTGGGTTCCTGTGCGGCTTCGGCCTGTTCAATCGCGGCGGGCGGGAAATGTACCGGAATGCCATGCTGGTGGATGGCAATCAGGCTGATGGCCTTGGGCTGGTCGATCCCGCCCAGCACCTCCACCACGCGCGCCTGTTTCAGGCCATGGCGGGACGATGGCAGAACCTCTGCCACGACCAGATCGCCGGGGGCGGCGTCCATGGCGTTCTGGGCCAAGATCACGAATTCCGCCTTGGCCCTTCGGTCGGCGGGGCGCAGGCGGCCGCCATCGGGGCCCTGCTCATACACGCCCACGATCTGCGCCGTCTGATCGCCGCCCAACTTCTTGATGGTGCGGCCCTCATACAGGTCATCGCGGACGCGGGCCAGCCGGGCCAGCGCGCGGTCGCCCTCACCCAGAGCCGGGGTGCCGCGCCGTTCCGGCTTCATGATGATGCGCGGCGGTTCCCGGTCCGGGTCGGACCAGTTTAGCGGTCGGGCAATCAGTTCGCCATCGCCATCCACACCCGTGACGATCACCACGCCCACGGGCGGCAGGCTGGCCGGCGGGGCCAGACGGCGGCGGCCGCCCTTCTCGATCGTCCCATCCCCTTCCAGATCGCGCAGCAACTCCTTCAACGCGATGCGGTCATCGCCATTGATGTGAAAGGCGCGCGCGATCTCCCGCTTGCCTACCGGATAGGGGCTTTCCCGGATGAATTCCAGGACCTGATCCTTGGTGGGGAAGGGGGCTTCTTTCTTGGGATTTTTCAAGGGGATGATGTCCGCGTGTGCAAGATGATCTAAAGGCAAAAAAATAGGCGAGACGCCGATAGGTTCCTTCAAGAGGAATCAGCGTTCGCCTATTCTATTCCGCGTGGTGTAACAGGCGGCGGATAGGCCACCCCCCGCCACACAGGAGCGAGAAGGATGCTTAGCGAGAATAAGCAACCCCGTTCCGTAGAACTGGTGTTCAAAGGCTTCGGCATCAGCCTGCGCCTTGTGATCCGGTTCTAAGGGGGAGCCGGGGTGTTAGCAGCACCCCGGCAACCCTCCCAAATATAAGCCCGCCGCCGCCATCTGGCAACGGACCGAATCGGTTACCCCGGCTCAGCTATAGCGCTGTTCGGTCCAGGGATCGCCTTCATTGTGGTAGCCGCGTTCTTCCCAGAAGCCGGGGCGGTCATCGGCCACGAATTCGATGCGGTTCACCCATTTGGCGGATTTCCAGAAGTAGAATTTCGGGATGATCACCCGCACCGGCCCGCCATGTTCGGTCGTGATCGGCTTGCCTTCCCAGCTATGGGCCAGCAGGACATCGTTATCGTCAAACACCGACAGCGCCACATTGGTCGTGTAGCCATCGTAGGAATGAAACACGACATGTCTGGCCTCCGGAAGCGGCTTCACCACCTCCATGATATGCTTGGCCGAGACGCCTTCCCAGTGATTGTCATAGCGCGACCAGGCCGTGACGCAGTGGATATCGGACACGTCGGTGAAGGGCGGCTGGCTTTTGAACTGCGCCCAGCCCCAGGCGGTCGGATGGGCCACCAGCCCATCAATGGTCAGTTCCCACTGATCGAGATCGATCTCCGGCTGGATACCCAGATCCAGCACCGGCCAGTTCTTCACCTCCCGCTGACCGGGCGGCAGACGGTCGGCGCGGGGTGCGGCGGCACCCGTCATCAGGCGGCCTTCCTCGGCCCATTTCTGCTTGGCGCCCACCAGCTTGGCGTTGGGCGGGTTTTCGGGCGTATCGGCGGGTGACATGGATCGTCCGTAGGTTTGTTGGATTGCTTTGCCAGATACATAGCGCGACCGGCGTGCCGGGACGAGAGGCGTTACACACATGGCCTTACCCATGGAACATCGGGCCAGGATTGCTATGTTGGGTGTCGCGACCCACCCGGTTTCCGGAACATGAAGGCCCGACCTGCCCATGCAGACCCGCCCGATCCGTTTTCTCCTGTCCTGCCTGCTTCTCGGCCTGGCCCTGTTGGGGACCCTGCCCGCACCGGCACAGAACGCAGCCCCCGCCGCGGACAAGCCCAATGCTGCCGAGGTTGATCGGCTGATCACCACCTTGGAGGACCCGGCCAAGCGCGACGCGCTGCTGGCGCAGCTGAAAGCGTTGAAGGCGGTGGAGAAGCCGGCAGCAGAGCCGGAGACGATCGGAAGCCGGGCGCTGGATACTTTGTCGGATCGGATCGACCTTTTCAGCCAGCAGGTGGCCGCGGCCAGCCGCGCCGTCATCGACGCACCGCATGCGCTGCGCTGGCTGAACCAGCAAGTGGCCGATCCGGCCAAGCGCGATGCCTGGGGCCTGCTGGCCCTGCATCTGGCCGGGATTATCGGCGGCGGCTATGCCGCGCGCTTTGCCGTGATCTGGCTGCTGGTCCGGCCCCGCAAGGCGCTGGGCGCGCGGTCGCCGGGGAGCCTGCCGGCCAAACTTCTGTTGCTGCTGGCCCGGCTGGTGATCGACCTGCTGCCCATGGCGTCCTTCGCGCTGGCCGGGTTTGGCCTGTTATCGGCGACGGAGGCGCCGCGCGCGGTGCGGCTGGCCTCCCTGACCATCCTGAATGCCAGCCTGATCGTGCAGGGCGTGCTGGTGGTCAGCCGGGTGCTGCTGTCCCCTACGACAGCTAATCTGCGGCTGGCGCGCGTGACGGATGAAACCGCGCAATATCTGCTGATCTGGATCCGCCGCGTCACGATTATCGGTGTCTATGGCTATTTCATGGGCGAGGTGATGCGCGTGCTGGGCCTGCCCGCCACGCCTCATGCCGCCTGGTTGAAGCTGGTGGGCTTGCTGGTCACCGCCATGCTGATCGTCCTGATCCTGCAGAACCGTGAAGCGGTGGCGCAGACCCTGCGCGGTCGCCCGGACCCGGTCCCCACCGGGGATGACGAGGCCTTGCGCGCCGTCCTGGCGGGGGAAGCGGCGGGGGATGAACCCCTACCGCCGCCCAGCACGGCCCAGGCCCGCCGTCATGCCGCCCTGTCGATGGTGCGGCAAAGGCTGGCCGATGTCTGGCATATACTGGCCATCTTATACCTGGGTGCAGTCTATCTGATTTGGGCGCTGGAGATTGCGGGCGGGTTTGATTTCGTGCTGCGCGCCACGCTGGTCACGGGCGCCATCCTGATCGTCTCCCGACTGTTGTCGGAAGGGCTGGACCGATTGGTGGATCAGGGGCTGAAGGTTCCCGCTGATGTGCGCACAGCCTATCCGGGGCTGGAGGAACGGGCCAACCGGTACCTGCCCTTCCTTCGCCGGGTGGCGCAGGCGGTACTGGCCCTGTTCACCCTGCTGCTGCTGTTGCAGGCCTGGGGTGCCGATGCCTTGTCCTGGCTGGGTTCCGACCTGGGCCAGCGGGTGGCGTCCAGTGCCGTGACCATCCTGGTGGTGCTGACCCTGGCCCTGGTGGTCTGGGAAATGGTCAATGGCGCCATCCTGCGTTACCTGAACGCCACCGACGATCAGGGGGCGCGGCTGGTGCGCAGTGCGCGGATGCGCACCTTGCTGCCGCTGCTGCGCAATGCCTTGACCATCTTCCTGGTCACCATGGCGGGGCTGATCGTGCTGTCGGAAATGGGGGTTAATATCGCGCCCCTGCTGGCCGGTGCCGGTGTCATCGGTCTGGCCGTCGGCTTCGGCGCACAGACCCTGGTCAAGGATGTGATCACCGGCCTGTTCATCCTGATCGAAGATACGATCGCGGTGGGCGACAGCGTCACCGTCGGCGGCCTGTCGGGCGGGGTGGAGGCCATGTCCATACGGTCCATCCGCCTGCGCGGTTATGACGGTGCCGTTCACACCATCCCGTTCAGTTCCGTCACCACCGTCACCAATTCCACCAAGGATTTCAGCTTTTATGTCCTGAACGTCACCGTCGATTATGCCGTGGACACGGACAAGGTGGTGGCCGTGCTGCGGGATATCGGGGCGCAGATGCAGGCGGAGCCGGAATATGCGGCCAATATCCTGGGGCCCGTGGAAATCGCCGGTGTGGACGCGTTCCAGGACAGCGCCGTTCTGGTCAAGGGCCGCATCAAGACGCGGGCCGGGCAGCAATGGGGGATCGGCCGCGAATTCAACCGCCGCATGAAGAAGCGATTCGATGCCGATGGCATCACCATTCCCTTCCCGCAGCAGGTGTTGCATATCAGTTCCGGTTCAAGCGCCGCCGCCAATCCGTTCACGGCTGGCATGGACGGCGCCTCGCGTACGGATGCATGATGATCTCCACCCAGACCCTGGTCATTTTCCTGACCACCTGTTTTTTCCTGTCGGCCACGCCCGGTCCCAATATGCTGTCGGCCCTGTCCATGGGCATGCGCCATGGGCTGGCCGGGGCGGCCTGGGGCGGGATCGGCATGTGCCTGTCGTTGGGCCTGTTGGCCGGCCTGTCGGCGCTGGGGGTGGGCGTGCTGCTGAAAACCTCGCCGCTGGCTTTCACCCTCTTCAAATGGGTGGGCGTTGCCTATCTGACTTGGCTGGGCATCCAGGCCTGGCGGGCCCCCATCCGGGACGAAGCGGCGGATATGGATGCCGCCATGAAGGCAGGCCCCGACAGGCGGGGGCAACTGGGGCTGCTGGGTCAGGGTCTGCTGATCACGCTGTCCAACCCCAAGGCGCTGGTCTTCATGGCCGCCTTCTTCCCGCAATTCATTGATCCGGAGCGGCCGATGGCACCGCAACTGACCATCCTGGTGGTCACGATGCTGATCATCGAATTCGGCTGGATCATGACCTATGCCGTGGGTGGCAAGGGGCTGGCCCTGCGCCTGACGGGACCGGTGGCGCAACGCTGGCTGAACCGGATGACGGGTGCGCTGCTGATCGGCGCCGGTCTTCTGCTGGCCATGGCGTCGCTGTAGGTCGGAGCATCGCGGACATTTCGTATTCCTCAAACGCCGGCGCGGCGGCAGTCGCCGCCGGAGCTGTTTCAAACAGCTCTAGCCCGAGGTCACCATCATGACCAGCCATTCGGCGGCCAGGGCCGGCCTGTTCGCGCCTTCCACCTCTACCGTGACGGCATAGCGCATCAAATGCTGGCCGGGACCCTTGGCCTCTACGCCCAACAGGGTCAAGGCGCCACGGATGCGGCCACCGCTGCGCACAGGCGTGATGAAGCGCAGCTTGTCGAAGCCGTAATTGATGATCATGGCAGCACCGGTCAGCGGTGGCACCATCTCCATCCCCATGGCGCCCAGCAGCGACAGGGTCAAAAACCCATGGGCGACCGTACCGCCCAGCGGTGTGGCGGCGGCACGGACCGGATCGATATGGATGAACTGGTGGTCGCCCGTCAGGTCGGCGAACCGGTCGATCATGCCCTGATCCACGGTCAGCCAGTCTGACCGGCCAAGTTCCGTGCCCACCCGCGCCTGATAATCGGCCAGCGTCAGGGCTGGCTGCTTCGGACCCTGCATCGCGGTCTCTCTCCCTGAAATTCAAACACTTGTTTCAAGGTATAGTGCGGGAAGGGCGCCGTGGCTGGCAAGCGTTACGGCAGGTCGGCAGGCTTCACCGCGCGCGCCGCGTCCAGTTCCTTCTGCAACCGGTCGGCGCGGGCCTGGTGCTGGCGGGCGGCGCGGCGGTTGGCATGCTGGCCCAGCCAGACGGTCAGTCCACCGGCGAAGAACCCCACGACCAAGGTCACCAGCACCAGGGTGAAGGCCGGTGCTTCCAGCGTGCCGACCAGGGGCCAGAGTGCCAGTTGCACCGGCGTCAGGTTCGACACGGCGAAACTGATGGCCAGTGCTGTCAGCGGCAGGGTGAGGATCCAGGAGAGATAGCGCACGAGGTTCATCCCTTCGGCTGCTTCAGACAGAAAAACGGCCCCAGGCAGAGCCGGGGGCCGTACAGGTTAGCAGAAATCCTACGGAACAGGGCAACTCAACAGGGTATGGCGGCACGGAGAGAACCGCCCCACCCCTCACATCATCGCCGCACCCAAAAGCAGGGCCAGCGACAATCCCATAAGGGCCGTCGATACATATTCCAGCCGTTCCAGGCGCTGGCGCGCGCGGCGCAGGTTGCCGGCCATGTCGGCATAGGCGCGTTGGGGTCGGAGCATGTTTACGGGCCTCCCATCCTTGGGGCTGGCACACCCTGCAAAGGGGGGCCAGGATCGAAAAGGGGCGGCGCGGCGACAAGCGGGCGGGGAATGCGCTGGGGGGCTGTACTGTCACCCACTTGCCGCCGAACCGTCACAAAAGACTGCACCCAAAGGCGGTAGGGGGCAAGGGGAAAAGTACGTTTATAACCTTCTGTATCGGTTTAACGTAATTTCCTTAGCTGCGTTGCAGCAAGAAGACCGCCTGCACGCCAAGCCAGTTGGCGCGGACACTGTCGGCGGGGGCGGGAACAGCCCGGTCATCGGCACCCAGGATCAGGCTGCGTTCGATGGTAACTCCCATATCCTGGCACAAAGCGACCATGTCAGCGATGGTGCAAAAGTGGATATTGGGCGTCTCGTACCATTCATGGCCCAGACGGTCGGTCACCGGCATCCGCCCCCGCAGCAGCAGATCGGCCCGCACCCGCCAATAGCCAAAATTGGGCACCGATACGATGGCATGCCGCCCAATCCGCACCAGATGATCCAGCACGATGCGCGGGTGGCGCGTGGCCTGCAGGGTCTGTGACAGGATCACGTAATCGAACCCGTCGCTGGGATAATCCTTCAGGTCGGTGTCGGCGTCGCCCTGGATCACGGCCAGACCGCGGGCGACGGAGGCGCGGACCCCGTCCATCGACAGTTCGATCCCGCGCCCATCCACCTGCTTGCGGTGAACCAGGGCGTGCAGCAGCTCGCCATCGCCGCAGCCGACATCCAGCACGCGGCTGCCGGCTTCGACCCAGTCGACAATGCTTTCCAGATCGCTGCGGATGGCGGCGGGCGGCAGAAGCGAGGTCACGGCCATTGGTCTGTTACCCCACCTTGGCGGCTATGCCGCGCCGCGCCGCGTGGCCTTCGATGAAGCCCCGCGCCACCTGATAGAATTCTGGCACATCCAGCAGGAAGGCGTCGTGGCCCTTGTCCGTCTCCACCTCGACGAAGCTGACATTGGCGGCGACGGCGTTCAGGGCATGAACCAGGGCCCGGCTTTCGCTGGTCGGGAACAGCCAGTCGCTGGAAAAGCTGATGACGCAGAACTTGACCGGCGTGCCCGTCAGCCGCCCGTCGGGTCCGGTGACGCGGAAGGCATTGGCCAGCACCCCGCCATGGTCGGCGGCCAGATCGAAATAATCCATGGCGCGGGTGATATAGAGATAGGAATTGGCATCGAACCGTTCGACAAAGCTGATACCCTGATAGCGCAGATAGCTTTCCACCTGAAAATCGGCGTCAAAGCCGAAGGTGATCGATTTGCGATCCTGCAGGTTGCGCCCGAATTTCCGGTGCAATGCTGGTTCGGACAGGTAGGTGATGTGGGCGGCCATGCGCGCCACCGACAGGCCCTTGGTCGGCCTTGTGCCCTGGTTCAGATAATCGCCCAGGCGCCAGTCGGGGTCGGCCATGATGGCCTGACGCCCGACCTCGTGAAAGGCGATGTTCTGTGCGCTGTGGCGGGCCGCCGTGGCGATAGGCAGGCAACAATAGACCTTGTCCGGGTAGCTGACGGCCCATTGCAGCACCTGCATCCCGCCCATCGACCCGCCGATGACACAGAACAACTGATCGATGCCCAGATGGTCGATCAGCATCTTCTGGGCCCGCACCATGTCGGCGATGGTGATGACGGGGAAATTCAGGGCCCAGGGCTTGCCTGTGGCGTCATCCGTTTCCTTCGGCCCCTCGCTGCCCAGGCAGCCGCCGATGACATTAGAACAGATGACGAAGAAACGGTCGGTATCCACGGGCCGGCCTGGACCCACCATCAGGTCCCACCAGCCTTGCTTGCCCGTCACCGGATGCTGTTCGGCCACATACTGGTCGCCGGTCAGCGCATGGCAGACCAGCACCGCGTTGGAACGGTCTGCATTCAACCTGCCATAGGTGCGGTAGGCCAGCCGAAAACCCGAAAGCGTGCCGCCGCCATCCAGTTCCAGCGGCTTGTCCATGCCCAGCCGGATACAGCCTGCGGGGCCGGAGTTGGCGGCTTCGCTGGGGTCCTGGCTCGTCGCGTCGATGGCCACATTCATGGTTGCTGGCTGTCCCGTCCGGTCATGCGACCCGGTGTGGCTGGCCCTGTGGGGCCGTGCCGGGCTGGGTGACAAGAGCTATGAAGGGGGGCGGCGGGTGTCAATGTTTTCTTTGATTTCGGGGGGGCATCCCGCCTAATACTATCCGCCTCCCGAAGGACCTACAACCGGCCCTCCATGCCCACCAAACCGACCTTGGACGACTTGCGCCGCCAGATCGATACGATCGATGCGGAAATCCATACGCTGCTCATGCGCCGTGCGCAGGTGGTGGAGGAGGTGGCAAAGGTGAAACCGCCCGGCCGTCCCCACATCCGCCCCGGTCGCGAGGCGGAGATCGTGCGCAATCTGGTGGGCCGGCACAGCGGTGCCTTCCCCGTGGAAGCCGTGGTCCGCATGTGGCGCGAGATGATCGCCGCCCTGACCCGTATCCAGGGTCCGCTGGCTGTTGCCGTCGTCTGTGCGAATGAGGCGCAGAGCCCGCTTTGGGACAATGCGCGCGACCATTTCGGTTCCACCACGCCGACCTTCGCGGTCAATACGCCCATGGCGGCACTTCGCGCCGTCTCCGAAGGTACCGCGACCCTGGCCGTCGTCCCCTGGCCGGAGGAAGATGACAACGACCCCTGGTGGCGTTTCATCCTGTCGCCTGATCCCAAGACCCCGCGCATCATCGCCCGCCTGCCCTTCCTGCGGGTTGAGGGGCAGAGCGTGGGCCGCGAGGGCGGCGACGCCCTGGTCCTGGCCGCCGTACCGATGGAGGCCACCGGCGATGACCGCGCCCTTCTGGCCGTGGAAGTGACCCAGGATGTCAGCCGGGGCCGGTTGAAGGATGTGCTGGAAGGGGCTGGCTTCGCCACCTTGCAGCTGCGCACCCACCATCTGCCCGGTGGCGGCGGTGCGGTGCATCTGGTGGAGGTGGAAGGCTTCGTCCCCTTGGACGATCCCCGCCTGTCCGCCGTTCTGCAGCGCCTGGGCGACAGCGCCTCCAGTGTCCTGCCCATTGGCGCCTATGCCACGCCGGTGATGCTGGCGCGGGGGTAGGGCAACAGATCCGCCGTTCCCTTGGCCACACCGGCGATCATGGCGGATACGCCCTGATGCCTGCATCCTGAAGGTCAGCGTTCCCCTTCGTGGGTACGCCCGCTCGAACCCGTCGGGTGATTGTCGCTGTTGAGCGGGCTGGTCGGTCACAATCCTGCGGCAGGTGGGGGCTCCTGACAATCCGGGGCAGGAAAACGCTCGGCAGCGACAGTCTGCTATTGTTTGGCCCGTGCATAAGACATCGATATCGTTTCAAGGTCGACCTGGTCAGGTGGTCTGGAAATGTCGCGACGACGCCGTTATGTTCATCGCTGGCACCTTTCTGTTGGGCCCCGGCGCCCCGTTTAAACCACTGACGTTACCCACGATAAAAGACATAGGCTTTCCGTCTTATGTCTATAGTCTTTTAGGGGAGTGGACACCCTGTTTGCTGATACGATAGCTGTCGCGGTGAATTTCTTCGGTCACGATGCCACACACCTGAAGGTTGCTGCGGCGGTAACATTGGCGTGACTCGCCATCAGCCGCTGAAGCGCGCTCATATCCGCTGAGCGCCCCCTAAAGAGACCGAAAACAGATATGGACCTCGCGGACGATCTTCTTTGCCTGCTCCGGGCGTTGCCACAGGAAACCGCTCTTTGGCGGCGGCTGGCCGGTATGGCCCGCTCTCAACCCGCAGAAGATCGCGCACGCATCGCTGAAGCCATGGCCGGGATACCGGCTGACGATAAGCGGTCGCGCTGGCTGCAATATTCAGCTTTGCTGGATATCGTCCGCGACGAGAGTTGGATGCACCGGCTAGCATCTCTGGTGGATGACGATACTCCCACCGATATCGCCATGGGTTTCGTCAACCTTGCCTATGCACATGCATTGATGGCCGCCGCCAACCATGAAGACCTGCGCGCATGGCTGGCGGTGGCTCAGACAGACCGTGTCATTGCGATGCTGGCGGATCGGTTGAAGGGCGTTGTTCCGCATCCAATCCGTGCCGGTCAGCAGCCGCTGAAGGTGGCGCTGTACACGCCGCAGATCGTTTCGGATCGGCACGCCGCCACAAGCATGGGCTTGAGCCTGATGGCCATGCTGAGCGATCTCGGCCACGATGCACGCTTCTACTCCGCCATGGAAATGTCCATCCCGTTCCAGGACTTCTTCTTCGGTGCCAGCGAAATCCAGCGCGATCCCGGCCTTGAAGCGGACAGCCTTCGCCTGCGTCACGGTAAAGGCATGTTGCATCTAGGCAACCGACAGCGGTCGCTGGCTTACCGGTTGTCGGCGATCGGGCAGGCCATCGATAGGTTCGGCCCGGATTTGGTTCTTTTCATCGGCTATCACTCTCCCTTGGGGAGCCGCTTGGCCGCGTGTTATCCGATGCTTGCAATGGCGACCCATGCCATGCCGCCCGCCTTGCCGGTCGATGCCTGGCTATCGGCGCAGATGGAATGTGAAACCGCTGATGGTGCAGTACCGTTTCCGTACCGGTTCTGGCCGAGCGGCAGCGGCACCGCATTTGCACGCGCGTCCTTAAGCATCCCCGACACTGCGCCCGTCATGGTGACGGCAGGTGTGCGTCTCAGACAGGAGATGCCCCCGGCTTGGTGTCGGCGCATGCTGGCTCTTCTGGACGACCACTCCACAGCCCATTGGCTGGTTGTTGGTGCCAAAAATGACCATGCCAAACCGGATTTCCCGGCCCACCCCCGCGTCCATTTCATTCCCTACAGCAATCAACTCGCCGAGCTGCAGGCAATGGCCGACATCTATGTAAATCCGCCACGGCTGGGCGGCGGGGCGTCTGTGGCCATGGCGATGGAACGGGGATTGGCGGTTGCAGCCTTGCCCGACGGGGATGGGGGGGACAAGCTGGGCCGGCTGGCCTTGCCATCCGAAGAAGCCTTCTTCACGACATTGGCAGAGTGGCTGCGCGACCCCGATGCCCGGCGACGGTTCGGTGAGACCCTGCGCCAGCAATTCGCTTCCCGGCTGGATCTGTCATCTGCCGCGGCGGCCCAGGCGCTGGAGCAGGCGCTGATATTGAGTTTGCGGCGCGGGGGCGATCGATTAGCCTGCGCGGGCGGTCGGCATGAATGAAAGGAAGAAACCCATGGCACCGGGATATAATCCGGGTGGTGACGACAGACCTGTTGTCATTTTTGGCAATCTGCGATCGGCCAGCCTCGCCCGCTTCTGCCTTGACCATGACAGCCCCTGCAGGGTTGTGGCCTTCACGGTTGACCGCGCCTACATGGCCGGCACTCGCTATGACGGTCTGCCGCTGGTGCCGTTTGAGGACCTTGAGACGCATTACCCGCCGTCGGACTACCGGTTGCTGATCCCCATGGGCTACCAGCGGATCAACAGTATCCGCCGGGCCCGGTTCGAGGCGGCGCGGCAACGTGGCTATACCTTCGCCAGCTATGTTTCGAGCCGGGCCAGCACGTGGCCCGATCTGGTGATCGGGGACAATGTGCTGATCTATGAACATGCCATCATCCAGCCCTTCGCCCGCATCGGTGACAATTGCATCATCCGCAGCGGTGCCCATATTTCCCACCATTGCACGGTGGAGAGTCACGCCTTCGTCGCCGCCGAAGTGGCGATGGGCGGCGAAAGCACGGTGGGCGAACAAGCGTTCGTCGGGGTGGGCTCCGTCGTTATTGACAATATCCGGATCGGTGCCCGTGGCTTTGTCGGCGCCGGTGCCGTCGTGACGCGCAGCACCGACGATGACGGCGTCTATGTTGGCAATCCCGCCCGCAAGCTGGACAAATCCCCCCTTCAAGTGACAGGCGGATGAGTATGCGTATCGGCACCCCCCTGATCATCAATCTGGCCTGTACGGGCGTCATTCCCACACGGGCGATGAGTCCGCATGTTCCGTTGACCCATGATGAGATCCTTGCGGATGTGGCGACGGCTATCGCGCAGGGGGTGCAGATCGTGCATCTGCATGCCCGCGACGCCGAAAGCGTCCAGACCAGTGATCCTGAACCTTATGGTCTGCTGGTCAGCGCTATCCGGGCCTTGCCTGGCGGACGCGAGCTGGTGGTGGGTGTCACCACTTCCGGCCGGTTGGAAAATGGCTTTGCCACGCGATCACGGGTGTTGGATCTGGATGGCGATGCCAAACCCGACATGGGCAGCCTGACGCTCAGTTCGCTGAATTTCGCGCAATCCGCCAGCATCAATGCCCCAGCCACAATCCGTGCCCTGGCAGCGCGCATGCTGGAACGCGGGATCAAGCCGGAATTGGAGGTGTTCGACGCGGGAATGGCCAATTTTGCCCGGGTTCTGCTGGCGGAGGGGCTGGTGAAGCCGCCTCTCTATGTCAATGTGCTATTGGGCAATATCGCGGGCGCCCAGGCCGACCTGCTGCAACTATCGGCCATTCTGGCTGCCCTGCCTCCTGACTGCATCGTCAGCGTGGCCGGCCTCGGTCGTTACCAGCTGGCGGCCAACGGTCTTGGACTCCTGGCCGCCGATGGCGTGCGTGTGGGGCTGGAGGACAATCTCTGGATGGATCAAGGCCGCACAGTGCCAGCCTCCAATGCAACATTGGTCGACCGCATCTGCCGCCTGGCCGAGCCGCTGGAACGACCGCTGATGGCCCGCGCCGAACTACGCCATCGCCTTGGCCTGTCATCATGACCACACCTTTCCTGACGTTCGGCGCTCCCGACATCGCAGCGGATGACGTGGCCGAGGTGATGGCGGTCATGCAATCCGGTTGGCTGGGTACGGGCCCGCGTGTGGAACGGTTTGAAAAGAAGTTTGCCGCGTTCAAGGGCGTGGGCATCGATCAGGTGGCCGCCGTCAGCTCCTGTACGGCTGCCCTGCATCTCAGCCTGCTGGCTGCCGGGATTGGCCCCGGCGATGAGGTGGTGACCACGCCGTTGACCTTCTGCGCCACCGTTAACACCATTCTCCAGGTCGGCGCCCGGCCCGTCTTGGCGGATGTCGATCCGGTCAGCATGAATATCGACCCGGCAAGGATCGCCAACGCCATCACCCCACGCACACGGGCGATCCTGCCGGTTCATCTGGCTGGTCGCCCCTGCGCCATGGATGCCATCCTGGATCTGGCAACGCGGCACAGCCTGACGGTGATCGAGGATTGTGCCCATGCGGTGGAGGCGACCTATCATGGCCGGCCCATGGGCACGCTGGGCGATTTCGGTTGTTTCAGCTTCTACGTTACCAAGAACGTGACGACGGGGGAGGGCGGGCTGGTACTGGCTCGTCAGCCGGCTGCGCGTGAACAGATCAAGGTGATGTCCCTGCACGGTATGAGCCGTGATGCCTGGGCCCGGTATTCTGACGGTGGCTATCGTCACTATCAGGTCGTGGCGCCTGGCTTCAAATACAACATGATGGACTTGCAGGCGGCCATCGGCCTTGGCCAGCTGGACCGGGTGGAAAGCGCCTGGCAACGCCGGCAGGCGCTTTGGAGCCTTTACCAGCAAGGGCTGGCCGATCTGCCCGTCATCCTGCCAGCCCCGCCAGAACCCGGCACGCGGCATGGCCTTCATCTCTACACGCTGTTGATTGATCCAGACCGTTGCGGCATCACCCGCGACGGCTTCATGGAACGCATGACCCGGTCGGGAATCGGTGTCGGCGTGCACTATCTGTCATTGACCGAACATCCCTATTATCAGGAACTGTTGGGCTGGCAGCCGCAGGATACGCCGGTCGCCACCCGGATCGGCCGGCAGACTATCAGCCTGCCATTGAGTCCGCGGCTTACGGAATTGGATGTGGAACGGATCATTGCCACGGTGCATGACTGCCTGGTGCACATTGATGCTCCGGGTTGATCATCTTCAAGATGGTCCCGCGCGATCCGTCTGATATGGTTGGGAGATTTCCATGTCGCAGCAATTGCTTCTGTCCGGTGGTCTGGTGTTTGACGGACTTTCGGCCCCGCAGCCGGGGCTGGGCGTGCTGGTCAGTGACGGGCGTGTCGCCTCGGTAGCGCCGGTGGCGGATTTTGCGGGCTATGCGGGGCCGCGTCACGATACCTCTGGCGCCACCCTGATGCCCGGTCTCGTCGATGCGCATGTGCATCTGGCGCTGGAGGCGACGGGCGATGTCGTCACCACCCTGCGGCAGCGGCCCATGGGCGACCTGACCCTGCGCCTGCTGGAGAATGCCCAGGCCACGCTGGCTGGCGGCATCACGTCCATGCGCGATCTGGGCGGGGTGGAATGGCTGGAAATCTCCATCCGCGAAGCCATCCGCGCGGGCCGGCATGTCGGCCCTTCCATGCGCTGCGCCGGCAAGGCGCTGACCATTACCGGCGGGCATGGGGCCTGGATCGGCATTGAATGCGATGGCCCCAATGACTGGCTGCGCGGGGTGCGTACCAATGTCAAACATGGGGCCGACTGTATCAAGCTGATCGCCACCGGCGGCGTGCTGACCGGCGGGGTCGACCCGCTAGCCCCGCACCCGGCAGAGGGCGAACTGGCCGCCGCCGTCGGCATGGCCCATGATTTCGGGTTGAGGATCACGGCCCATGCTCAGGGTGCGCGCGGCATTGCCCGTGCCGTCGCGGCGGGGGTGGACAGTATCGAACATGGGTTCGAACTGACAGATGTGCAGATCGCCATCATGATCGACAAGGGCGTGCGGCTGGTCCCCACCTTGTCCGCCATGATGGCCCTGCTGGAGATGAAGGACCGGCTGCCGGCCTTTGTCCGGGCCAAGGCGGAACGGTTCGGCAGCATGCATTTCGACAGTTTTCGCCGCTTTGTCGCGGCGGGCGGGGTGGTGGCGTTGGGCACTGATGCCGGCACGCCCGGTAACCGCCATGGGGAGAATGCGCAGGAGCTGCGTCACATGGTGGCGCTTGGCATGGACCCGCTGGCCGCCTTGAAGGCCGGGACCTCGGTTGCCGCCGACCTTCTGGATTTCCCCGACCGGGGTCGCATCGTGAAGGGGGCGGCGGCGGACCTGCTGCTGGTGCCCGGCAATGTTGTGGCGGATATCGACGCGGCGGCGGATGCGCAAAGGCATCTGGCGCTGTGGAAGGATGGGGTGCGTGTCACCCTGTCCCGTGCCGCGCCTGCGCAGGGCTTTACGCCTGCGTCTGCGGCCGGGTTTTAAGATCTACCTTTTGGCCAGCAGATCCTGGTGGCCAACCATCAGGCGTGCGCCCTGTTCGCTGGCCAGGGTGCGGCGGCGGGTGGCCCAGGCGGCGATGCGGGCGCTGCTGCCGGGGTCCTGCTCCGTGGCAGCCTTTTCATAGCCGGCGATCATGGCCAGATGGGCGGCGATCTGCTTGGGCCCGATTTTCCAGTCGGACTGGGCCGTTTCCACCTTGTACCCCGCCCCCGTCAGGGCGTTGGCCAGGGCCTGCGGGGCTGCCGGTCCCAGGGCGGGTCCGCCCAGCCCCTTGGCCCGGCCCATATGGGTGTGGAACAGGTCCAGCACGAACCCGTCATCCTCGTCCGCAATGGAAAACTCCACGCGCCCGTCAACGGTCAGCGTCACCAGCAGGGGCGGGAAGCCGCAACTGGCCAGTTCTTTCACGAACCGGTCGAGCCAGGGCAGCGATACCAGATCGAACAGGGCCTTGGCGGTGATCCCGTCATATTGGTTCAAGCCCAGTTCCGCCGGGTCCTGCGCCAGATCGAAGCTGCGCATCTCCACCCGCACGGCCATGTCATCGCAGGTGATCATATAGGCGCGGCGCTGTTCCTTATGTTCCCAGCCATTGCGGTCGGCCCAGCGCCCGATCTCCCCCGGTGCCTTGGCCAGAAGCTTGCGGTCCTTTTCGATCAGGGTCCAATCCTGCTCTCCCCGACCCAGCTTCATGGCCAGCTGCCGGACATTGCTGCCGGTGCCGGCGCCCAGATCGATGATCATGGGATGGGCCGGCAGCACGCGCCCGAAGGCCCAGGCCAGCCCCACGGCGCGCGCCGCCTCGTCTAGCGGTTCGCGCAGGCGCAGCCAGTCGGGTTCGAAATTAAGGTTCATGCCGGTGTCCGATCACTTTCCTTAGGAAACCAGGATGCCGGATAGGCCGCCCCTGATCAATGACACAGAATGTTGCCATGTCGGCAACCCATCGCCCGCCCGCCGTGCCGCTGCGCGGGCCGCGTCCAGTGCGACAGGATCGGACAGCAGCCGTTCAAAGGCCGCAGCCAGGGCGGCCACGTCACCCGGCGGGACAACGGCGCCGGCAGCGGGGGGCACCACCTCTGCCAGACCGCCGGCATCGGTAACGATACAGGGCAGACCGCGTTTCAGGGCGTCGGCGGCCACCATGCCATAGCCTTCATGAAAACTGACCAGGGTAAACAGGTCCGCCGCGCGCCATTCGGCATTCAGCGCCGGGCCCGACAATTCACCCGCCAGCCGCACCCGGTCGGCCAGACCATGCCCGGCGATGGACAGGGCGATGGAGGCGGCCTGTCCGGGATGGCGGGCGTCGCTGCCCACCAGGACCAGCTGCCAGGGCAGGTGCCTGACGCGGGCCAGCGCCTCGATCAGCACCAGATGCCCCTTGCGCGGGGTCAGGGTGGCGACACACAGAATGGTGGGGCCATCACCGCCGCTGCTGCCCGTGGCGGGTTCGGCGGGATCGGTGCCGGGATTGGCGATGCTGATCCGGGCCGGCGGCACCGACAGGCCGATAACGCCCTGCATCGTGGTGCGCGACGGCACGATGACATGGCGCATATGGGCCAGGGCATCGCGTTCGATACGGAACAGGATATCGGCCTGTTCCGGCGTCAATCCATTTTCCAGATAAAGCGGGTGATGCACCAAGGCGGCAAAACGCAGGCGGTAACGGTCCACCCAGATGGCATGTGCGGCCACGGGCAGGGCCAGACCGTCAATCAGGACGGGCGCGCCATCGGGGATGGCCGCCATGATGGCATCGGCGGCATTGCGCGACGGATCATCGACAAAGGGATGCGGTCCCGGCAGTTCATGCACGATGACCGTTTCCCCCAGATCACGCAGTCCCGTCACCAGCCGGCGCAGATAACCATAGCCACCCGTCAACTGGTTGATATCGCCGGGGCAGAGGATATGCAGGGTCTGGTCGATCATCGCGCCGCGTCCGCGTTCAGCGGCGCTTCATACGAACCCCAGGCGGTATGGCTTTCCGACAGGGTGACCCGCAGGCCATCCAGTGCCGGCCCGTCGGCGCCCAGCGCGCCTGCGCGGATGCCGGCCGCAATCTTGCGGTGGATGTCGCCCGCCAGATATTCGGTCGTGGTGTTGCGCCCGCGATATTCCGGCATCTCGTCCAGGTTCTTGTAATTCAGCGGCGCCAGAACCTGCTTCAGCAAGGCGGATGCGGCCCCGATATCCACCACCAGCCCCTCCGGCGACAATTGCCGGCGGCGGAACTCGGCATCCACGACAAAGGTGGCGCCGTGCAGGGCCTGCGCCGGGCCGAAAATCGCCCCCACAAAGGAATGGGCGATCATGATGTGGTCACGCACCGACACGGAATACATGCCTGTCCTTTCAGGGAACGGAGTGCTGATATCGGACGACGGGACATCCGAATGGCAGGCCAGCTAGGTCTGCCATGGCCATGGGCAAGTCCGTAAAATCGACGCGGGCGCCCAGCAGAAGGTCGAGAACCGGATCAGCCAGCAGCGACAAGGCCTTGTCCAGTCGCCGCGACAGGGTCCAGCGCGGGCGGAAGGCGGGGGAGACCCTGCCCACCTGTGACGAGATGATGCGGTGCCGTCCGGCATGGAACCCACCGCCCAGCGGCACCGTCACGGGCCGGTCGCCGTACCAGGATGCCTCCACGATGGTGGCCTCCATCCCCGCCAGGCGCAGGGCGGTGGCAAGGCCGCTTTCGCTGGCGCTGGTATGGATGACCAGATCGCAATCCAAGCCATCGGCCTTGTCCGGTGTCATGAACGCGGCGCCAAAGGCATGGGCCAGATCGGCGCGGGCCGGGTCGATATCGATCAGCGTGACATCCGCTCCCGGCATGCGTGCCGCCAGATAGGCCGTCAGCCCGCCGACAATGCCGGCCCCCACCACGGCGATACGCTGTCCGGGTGCCGCCCCGCCATCCCACAGGATGTTCAGGGCCGTTTCCATGTTGGCGGCCAGGATGGCGCGTTCAGTGGGGACGGCATCGGGTACGGGGCGGCATCCCTCCACCGGGATCACGGCCACATCCTGATGCGGGTGAAGGGAGAAGACGCGCCGTCCCTTCAGATTGGCGGGGCCGTAATCGGCAATCCCGACCAGGGCATAGCCATATTTGACCGGCCCTGGAAAATCCCCCTCCTGAAACGGGCAGCGCATCAGGGGGTGCAGTTCGGCAGGCACGCCGCCCCGGAAGACCAGCCCCTCCGTCCCGCGGCTGATCCCGCTGGCCAGCGCGCGGACCAGGACGTCTCCCGCCATGGGTTCGGGCAATTCCTGCTGGCACAGCGCCCCCTTGCCAGGGGCCAGCGTCCAGAAGGCGGTGGCACGGTCGGGCAGGGGCATCATGTGCTCTCACGCTCCATGAACAGGGGCGGGCAGCATACGGGAGAAGGCAGGGGCGAATAAAGCCGGGCCGTCATTCCTATCCGTCATATTCCGCTTTCAACACGGGCGGGGTACCCAGGGCGCATTCATAATCGCGCCCCTTCACGCCGATCCGGCCATCGGCGGCGGTCAGGATCTGTTCGCTGCGCAATGATGCCCCCGTGTCCCCGCAGGCCGTCTTTGTCTGGGCGACAGGTCCCCCACGGTCGCGCAGCGCCACCCAGATGTCGCGCGGCAGGACCAGCGCCCGGTCGGGCCGACCGGTGGAGTGCAGAAAGCCCAGCTTGCCCCCGATCAGGCCGACAGCGGCATAAAGACCCCGGCCAGACGGTCCTGTTTCTGTGCGGATCAGGAATTCCTGAGCCTTGCCGTCACGGTTGTAATCATACAGTTCCAGAACGGTGGCGGTCGGGCGCTCCTGGACGGCGCGCAGGAATGCCCCCTCATCCTCCAGCCAGCGTTCATAATCATCATCGCGCACCATATGGCGGGGCAGCAGCGACCAGCCCTCGGTCCAACCTTCCCCCATGCCCTTGAAGGCCGGGGCGGGATCGAACTGATCCACCACAGTCCCGCCACGCAGCCGGCGCAGTAACAGGCGGCCTGCCTGTCCACGGGCGAAAAGGGCACAGGCGGGGGTCATGGCGACTTCCGGACTTACCGCCTCGCAATAATCACGTACGGGGCCGAGCCAGGCCACCTGCCACACCTCTGGCGTGCCATCCACCGTCACCGACCGTTCCTCCCGGATGGTCAGGTCGGCCTGGGCAGCGGCGGGTCCGGTCATGGCCAGAAGGGCGGCCAGGGCGAGCGCTTTACAGGTCCATGGCGTCATCGGCGGCCCTCGCATGGGTACGGGCGGATAGGGATAATTATCCCTTTTACCCCAACGCTTCGTTGAAATCATCCAGCAGTGCCGCAATGCGCCCGCCATCGGTCTGGCTCATGATCATGCCGGCCCGCCGCGTCGCCTCGCGCAGGTCCAAGCCGCGCACCCGGCGCTTCACCAGGGGCAGATTGCCCGGCGCCATAGACAGCTCGCGCACCCCCAGCCCCATAAGCAATGCCGCATAGCGCGGGTCGCCTGCCATTTCGCCACAGACGGAAACCGGAATGCCGGCGCGTCCCGCCGCCTCCACCGTGAACTGCACCAGACGCAGCACGGCAGGGTGCAGTGGGTCATAGAGATAGGCGACCTGTTCATCGCCACGGTCGATGGCCAGTGTATACTGGATGAGGTCATTGGTACCGATGGCGAAGAAATCGGACACGCTGGCCAAGCTGTCGGCGGCCAGGGCCGCCCCCGGTATCTCGATCATGGCGCCCAGCGGCGGCAGCGGGTCGGCAATGGCATGGCCCCGGCGCAACAGGCGGCGGGCCACGGCGCGCATCAGTTCGCGGACCTTGCGCATTTCCGACGGGTTGCTGATCATCGGCACTAGGATTCGGATGGGCCCATGCGCCCCGGCCCGCAGCATGGCCGCCAGCTGCGTCTCCAGCAGCTTCGGTTCTTTCAGACCCAGGCGGATGGCGCGCAGGCCCAGTGCCGGGTTGGCCGGTGTGGCGAACCGGTCGGCCAGCGCACCCGCCAGCTTTTCACCGCCCACATCCAGGGTGCGGGCCGTGACGGGCCTGCCCTCCATGGCAATGATCAGGTCGCGCAACTCCTGATACTGTTCCTCTTCGCCCGGCAGGTCCTCGCGGTTCATGTACATGAATTCGGTCCGCAGCAGACCCACACCGGCGGCCCCGGCGTCGCGGGCACTTTCCATCTCGCGCGGCAGTTCCAGATTGGCGTTCAGGGTCAGGGATGTGCCGTCGCGGGTGATGGCGGGCAGGCCGGCCAGGGCCTTTAACTGCTCCCGCTCGGCCTTCCACAGGGCCTGACGTTGCCGGTAATCGGCCAGCACATCTTCGGACGGGTTGATCAGGACGCGGCCCGCGCGCCCATCCACCACCACCAGATCACCCGTCTCCACCCCCTGCAACAGGCCGGCGGCGCCCAGGACGGCGGGCAGCGACAGGGAACGGGCCATGATGGCCGTATGCCCCTCCGCCCCGCCCAGCACGGTGGCAAAGCCGCCGATGCGGCGCGGGTCCAACAGGGCTGTGTCGGCGGGGGACAGTTCCTCGGCCAGGATGATGGCGCCGTTGGGCAAGCGTGAGAAAGCCTGATAGGGCGTTTCCATCAGATTGCGGATCAGACGACGGCCCACCTCCCGAACATCGGCGACACGGGCGGCCAGATAGGCATCGTCCATGGCGGCAAAGCTCTGCGCCAGGACCGTGATCTCCTGCTGCACCGCCGACTCGGCGTTCAGGCGTTCGGCACGGATACGCCGCTCCACCCCCCGGATCAGGCGTGATCCGGTCAGCATGGCCTGATGCGCATCCAGCAGGATGGCCATGTCGGCGGCGGCATCGGCGGGCAGGGTGCCGGCCTTGGCCTTCAGCTTGCCCAGCTGCCGGCGCGCCTTTTCGGCGGCGGTATGGAACCGGGCAACCTCGTCCGCCACCGCCGTTTCGGCGACATTATATTCGGGCACCTGGATGGCGCCCGCTTCCATGACATGGGCGGGGCCGATGGCGATGCCGGGCGATACGCCCAGGCCGCGCAGGGTCCGTTCAGCCGTGGATCCGGCCTCCGTGCCTGTCAGGCCCGGCTGCTGTCGCGTGGTCATGGGCGGCTACTCCCCGGAACTTGTTCTTCTTCAGTCTTCGCCGAACTTATCGTCAACCAGCTTGGTCAGCGCGTCCAGCACCTCGCGCGCTTGCGGGCCGGCGGTGCGGATATCGATGGTGGTGTCGATGCTGGCGGCCAGCATCATCAGGCCCATGATTGATACGCCAGATACAATATTGTCGGCGCGCTCCACCTCTACCATCGCGTCGAAATCACCGGCCAGCTTCACGAATTTGGCGGCGGCGCGGGCGTGCAGACCGCGGCGGTTGCGGATGGTGACGGTGCGGGACAGCGCGTCGGGCGGCAGGATGCTTTCGCTCATCAGGGGTTGTTTTCCGCGTTGAAAGGTTCAGCCATCCGACAGCAGGGCGGAGGCGACGTTGATATATTTGCGACCCGCCTCCTGTGCGGCAGCCACCGCACTTTTCAGGTCGGCCCCCGTCTTGCGGATGGAGGCAAGCTTGATCAACATGGGCAGGTTCATGCCGGCGATCACCTCCACCTTGGCGCGGTCCATGATGGAGATGGCCAGATTGGAGGGCGTGCCGCCGAACATGTCGGTCAGGACAACGACGCCGTCGCCGGTATCGCATTTGGCGACATCGGCCAGGATGTCGTTGCGCCGCTGCTCCATGTCGTCTTCCGGTCCGATGCAGACGGCGCAGACCTGTTTTTGTGGGCCCACCACATGCTCCATGGCGGCGATGAACTCCACAGCCAGGTTGCCATGGGTGACAAGGACCAAGCCAATCATGCGCTTTCCCTCAGGTTCGTGCCGGTGGCCGCCCGATCTTCGGGTACGGGCGGCACCTGCGCCTTGCGGTCGAGATCGCGATGCGCCTCGCCCACCTTGTATCCCCGCTCCTTCAGCCAGTGGGCCAGGAGATGGGTGGTGAAGACCGACCGGTGACGACCGCCTGTGCAGCCGACCGCGATGGTCAGGTAATGCTTGCCCTCCCGCACATAGCGGGGCAGCAAGGGTTCCAGAAGCCGCGTCAGATTGCCGAAAAATTCCGGCCAGTCGGGATCGCGGGTGATGTAATCGGCCACCGGCTGGTCCAGCCCCGTCAGGGGGCGGGTGACCGGGTCCCAATGCGGATTGTCCAGGAACCGCACGTCAAAGACCAGATCGGCCTCACGCGGGACGCCATGGCGATAGGCAAAGCTGGTCACGAAGATCGACAGGCCCGGCCCGCCATCCAGCCGGAACAGGCCCGTCAGGTGCCGGCGCGTGTCATGGACGGAGAAGTTGGTGGTGTCCACCACCTCGTCCGCCGCATCGCGCAGCGGCTGCATCAGCAGGCGTTCGGTGGCGATGCCGTCTAGAACGGGCCGGTCGGCGGCCAGCGGGTGGGGCCGGCGCGTCTCGGTATAACGCCGCTGCAAGGCATCGGCATGGGCATCCATGAACAGGACCCGCATGCGCAGGTCGGGCCGGGCGCGCAGTTCCGATATCTGGGCCAGCAGGGCCTGGGCGTTGAAATCGCGGGTACGGCTGTCGATGCCGATCACCAGGGGCCGGTCATGCGGCTGGCTGACCAGCGGCTGCAATAGTGACAGGCGCAGATTGTCGACCGCCTCATAGCCCAGATCCTCCAGGCATTTCATGGCCGTGGAAAGGCCCCCGCCCGACATGCCGGTGGCAACCACGATGGGCAGGCGGCCATCGGGACCCAGCGCGCTGGCCTCGCTCATGCCCGGCCCCCTGGCGTGCCCTGCGCGGCCGCGGCAGCCACCAGCCCGCGCCAGGCATTTTCCCCCGGCACCAGCGGCCAGCCGCGCGCCAGGGCGGCCATGGCCAGACGCAGCTTGGCGGGGGTGGAGACATGGAACGGGTTCAGGCGGATGCGCGCCACGGCGACACCGGCCACGATGTCAAACCCCGGATCGGGCAATCGTTCCTCGTCCGTGCCCAGATCGACGATCAGGGCTACAGGGGCGGCATCGATGACAGGCACGGGCAGCACGCCCAGGCCCCGCACCTCCATCAATCCCGCGATGGGCTGTGGACAGCGGGCGATCAGCCCGCCCTTGCCGTCGGACATCAGATCGACGCGGTCATCGGCCACCAGCCGCGCCCCTTCATCGACCAGCCGCAGGGCCAGATCGGATTTGCCCGACCCCGACGGCCCCCGCAGCAGCAGGGCCATTCCGTCAATGGCGACACAGCTTGCATGTATCTGGACCATGATCACCAACACATGGGATCAGCGGTCCCGGCGGGCAACATCCCGCCACCCATCCGCGCCATGTTCCGCCATCCCGGCCATCCCGCCCGATTTCGACTGGAACCACCTTCTTAGCAAACGCGGGAGCGGGGAGCGAGGGTAATCGGTGCTCATGCCGTCAGCAGCGTCACACCGGCTTGTTGTGCGGCCTTGGCCAGTTCCCGGTCGAATGTGGCCAGTGGCAGTCGTTCCCGCACCGCCGGCTCCAGATAGGCAGCGTCATATGCCGTCAACCTGTACTCTCGGACCAATGACAAAATCACGGCCTGATCCGTGCTTTGATCAACCTCGATATCAAGACCATGAAGCAGGGCCAGAAACTCGGCGGACAAGTCAGCGGACAGCCGCCCACGGCGTTCGTTCATCGCGACGATGTTCAGCATCTCGAACCACCAGAGCGCGGGAACGACCGCATATTCCCTGGTCAAGCGGATCAATACCTGTTGCGACAGCGTAGAGCTTTCATCCCCGAAGGCCCAACTGGCAGCCATAGAGGCATCAAGCACAAAAGGCATCAACTGCGTTGCCCTTCGCGTCGGGCAGAAATGAGTTCGTCAGCGCTGATCGAGCCGTTGCGTTGTCCGAACGCACGCAATGCTTCAACTGCCTTGGCCGCTCGTTCCTGGTGATGGGTTGGTTCGGGAACCAGACGGGCAATACGCCGTTCCTGCCGGGTGATGGCGACCGTCTCGCCACGCTCGACCGCGTCCAGAATCGCTGAAAGCTGGGCTGTCGCTTCGGTGGACTGAATTTCGCGCATGGTCGGCACTCCGTTGGGCACTGCCCCTTCTGAGCCTCAAGGTTGGTCCTATTAGATTTGATGGTCAACCCTGTCGGGACTGCTTGTCCTCTGCCCCTTCGCCCTTCCCCCAATCGCTCGCACCCCGTAACAGTATCGCGGTACTTTCCCCACGCTCGCGGGCCTGATCTTGACCGAACTGCTCACCACCGACCTTCTGGTCTTCCTGGCCTGTGCCGCACTGCTGGCCGGCTTTGTCGATGCCATTGCCGGCGGGGGTGGGTTGATCACCATTCCGGCCCTGCTGTCCGCAGGCATGCCGCCGGCGGCGGCACTGGCCACCAACAAGTTGCAGGGCAGTTTCGGCACCGCCATGGCCACCATCACCTTTTGGCGGGCGGGACAGATCGAACTGAAGGCCATGGCGTTCCCGGTCGCCTGCGTCTTTGCCGGGTCGGCCACGGGCACCATGGTGGTGCGCCTGACGGGGACCGGCTTCATGACGGCAGTGATCCCGATCCTGCTGGTCGCCATCGCCGTCTATTTCCTGCTGAGCCCACGGGTCGGCGATATGGAGGCAAAGGCGCGCATGACCCTGCCGGCCTTCAGCCTGACGGTGGGGTTCGCGGTCGGCTTCTATGACGGGTTTTTCGGGCCGGGCACGGGCAGTTTCTTTGCGCTCGGCTGCGTGGCGCTGCTGGGCATGAACATGCGTCGCGCCACTGCCAATACCAAGCTGCTGAACTTCACCAGCAACGTCGTCAGCCTGGGCGTGTTCGCGCTGGGCGGGCAGATCGTCTGGAAGGCCGGACTGATCATGGCCGTGGCACAGGTGATCGGCGCCTGGGCCGGCAGCCACGCTGCCCTACGCTTTGGCACCAAACTGGTGCGGCCGCTGCTGGTGGTTGTCTGTCTGGGTATGACCATCCGATTGGTGGCGCAACCCGATCACCCTCTGTATCTTCTCGTCCGCGACCTGTTCGCCGCCTGAGGAAGCCCTTTATGCTGGACCTGTCTGACAGCCAGATCGACCGTTACGCCCGCCATATCATGCTACGTGAGGTGGGTGGGGAGGGGCAGTCGAAGCTGCTGTCTTCGTCCGCCCTTATCGTCGGCGCGGGCGGCCTGGGTGCCCCCATGCTGCTGTATTTGGCTGCCGCCGGGGTGGGACGCATCGGCATTGTCGATGATGATACCGTGGACCTGTCGAATCTGCAGCGTCAGGTGATCCACGATACCGCCGGCATCGGTGTGCCCAAGGTGGACAGTGCGGCGGGCCGTATCGCCGCCATCAATCCGGATGTGAAGGTGGAAATCCACCGGACCCGCCTGAACCGGTCCAACGTTCTGGACATCATCGCCGGCTATGATGTCGTGGCCGATGGTACCGACAATTTCGCGACCCGCTTCCTGTTGAATGATGCCTGCTATCTGGCGGGCAGGACGCTGGTCAGTGCGGCCATGCTGCGTTTTGACGGGCAGCTATCCACCTTCAAGGCGCATTGTGGCGACCCGCACCCCTGCTATCGCTGCATTTTCCGCGAGCCGCCGCCGCCCGGCATGATCCCGTCCTGTTCGGAAGGCGGGGTTCTGGGTGCCCTGGCGGGAACAATGGGAAGCCTTCAGGCCGTCGAGGTGTTGAAGGAACTGCTGGGGATCGGTGACAGCCTGTCGGGCCGCCTGCTGATGTATTCAGCACTGGAGACGGGGTTCCGGACCGTGAAAATCCGCCGTGATCCGGATTGCCCTGTCTGCGGCACCCACCCGACCTACATCGATCTTTCCCACCATAAGTGAAACCACGCTGGGGAGCCCTCGCATGTCCGACGGTAAATGGGGTCTGGTGCTGGTGATCCAGTCCGGGGGCTATGACCGTGTGCATTATGCCCTGGTCACCGCCGCCGCCGCCGTGGCCACGGGACGGCCCGTGACCCTGTTTTTTACCGGGCGCGCCCTGCCGGCCCTGCTGGCCCGCGAAGGCTGGAAACGGCTGGATTTCTCCGACGATGGCACCAGCCCGGAGGCGCGCGACCACACGCTGGCCCATCGCGGTGTGGGTACCTTCGATGAATTGCTGACCGCCTGTGCCGAGCTAGGCGTGGCGTTCCTGGCCTGTGAGATGGGCTGGCGGGCCCTGGGCATCCGCGAGCCGGTACTGCGTCCCGATTTGAATGTCGAAACGACGGGCATGGTCACCCTGCTGGGCCAGGTGCGGCCCGGTGACCAGATGCTGTTTGTGTAAGAAAGGGGGGCGGGTGGTGGCACCCGCCCCAAACACCTTACGGCTTGGTCGGACCCTGGTTGGTGGCCAGGCGCAGGATTTCCTGCGGGATGTCGTCAGCGGGCAGGTTGACCTGCACCAGCCAGACCGACTGCGTATCCGCCTTCACCGTCGACAGCGCGTCTTCCAGCTCCGTCAGGGTGGTTACGGCCACGCCCTTGGCACCCAGCGCCACGGCCAGGGCCGCGTAATCCCAAGAGGGGATGACGTTGAACGGGTTGAAGGGCTGGCCCTCGGTATAGGCCTTGTCGTTGGTCAGGGCCTGTTCGATGCCATAGATGGTGTTGGCCATCACGAAGATGATGGGATTGCGCTTATAGACGGCCATGGTGCTGACCGTCTGCGCCACCATCTGGAACCCGCCATCGCCAGCAAACACCACGGGCCGCGCATCCGGTGCCGCCACCGACAGGCCCAGCGCGGCTGCCGACGCATACCCGATGCTGCCCCAGGCCGCTTCCGACACAAAGCCATTGGCCCGGTTCACCGGGATGTTGCAGCTGACATACATGCTGCTGCTTTCATCGGGCACCAGGGTCATGTCGGCATCGACCCAGGTCAACATGCGCTGGAAGAAGCGGGCATAGGTGATGATGTCCGGCGGGAAGGGCTTGAAATCCGGGTCGATCACCGCCGGCCCCTTCACGGCCCAGGGTTCACGCTTGGGCGTGTCCTTCAGCGCTTCGGACAGTTTCTCGATGAAGCTCTTGATCGGCACGCCGAAATAATAGGCCTCGCCCACCCGCACCTGATTGTCATAGGCGACAATCATGCTGCTGAAATCCTTGCCCACGAAGCCTTCATAATCATCGGTCAGCAGGTCGCCCGTCACCACCACCAGATCGGCCTGTTCGACCGTCGTATAGGTCCAATAGTCGGAGGATGGGCCGGTATAGGTGCCGATGAAGCCGGGATGGGTTTCGGCCAGCAGGCTTTTGGCCAGCAGGCTGGTGACATAGGGGACGCCCGTCTGATCCACCAAGTCGGCGAAACCGTTTTGCAGGCCATAACGCTGCACCTCGATCCCGCCCCAGAACAGGGGCTTGGCGGCTTCCTTGATCAGGCCGGCCACATGCTTGACGGCGGCGGCCACGGAATCCGCATCCTCGAGCAAGGCCGGGATGACCAGGGGCTTCTCCGGCTTGGCGCAGGGGGCGTCCCACAATTGCCGCCAAATCTCGATATAGACGGGGCGCTTTTCCGACAGGGCAGCCCCCAGGGCGCCATCAATCATGGAAGGGGCCTCGACGGCATCGCTGATGATGATGGCTTCCGCCGTGATGTCCTCATACGCGTCGCGGTCGGCCTCGTAATTGCCCGTCGCATGGTGCAGCAGGATCTTGTAGGTGCGGGCGAAGGGCCGGTCGGTCGACCCGGTGCCGGGGCTGCCGGAAATGGCGACCGTCGGCACGCGCTCGACATAGGACCCGGCCACCGGATTGATCAGGGAGAAGGCGCCGACGCCATAGGTGACGGCAGCGCACGAAATGCCGTTGATGCGGCCATAGGCGTCGGCGGCATATCCCGCCTCCAGCTCTGACCGGCAGCCCAATCGGTTCAGCTGCGCGCCGACATTGCGGGCCTTGTCATCGATATAGTCAAACCAGCGGGCGACATAATCGCCGGGCACCGTGAAGACATCGCGCAGCCCCACCTCGTGCAGGCGCTGGATCAGATAGTCGGAAACGGTGAAATCTGTGGGCAGCGGATTCATGGGCGCCATCTCCCGTGGGCTAGGAATGCGGATATGCCGGATGGGGAAGAAGGGGCGCCCGGCCTGTCGGGCGCCCCTTCCGTAAGTAATGACTTACGGTCCAAGAACCTCTGCTTGGCTGTCTTTCAGATGCGCCAGATAGGCGGGCCAGGGCAGGTTGAACTTTTCCAGCAGCACATGCTCGGCGGTCTGCAGGCAGCCTTCGACCCAGCCCTGATTGTTGGAATAGGCCTCGCCACAGATGAAGACGCGATCCTTCAACACGGGCTGGCGGATGGCGGGCATCAGCTTGTCGTAGCGGAAACCCGCCTTCCATTCGTGCCAGCCGCCGCCATACGGGTCGCCCGACCAGTCGTGATAGATGGCGGAATAGGGCTTATCGACATCGACCAGACCGTGGACGGCCAGGATCTGTGAATGCGCGCTGGAGACCATGGCGTCGGTGGCGATGCATTCGGCCAGCGGGATGGGCGTGCCTTCTTCACCCGATCCTGACTTCTCCTTGGCCACACCCTTCACGCCTTCGGGCAGGCGACCCAGGAAGGGGGCGCCCTTTTCCAGACCCTTCCAGAAGGGGACGGTGGTGATGTCATTGTAGGACGCCATCAACAGGGAACGGGTATTGCCCTTCTCCCCGTGCGGCTGATCCTCCTCCGTCCCGAAATAATAGATCTGGCGGACGGGCAGGTCGGTGATGGAACGCCCGGCCACCAGGCCCTGCGCCTCCCACCAGGGATAATCATAGGCCAGCAGCAGTTTGAACGCGTCCTGGATCAGCACGGAACTGACCATGGCCTTCACGTCGGGCTGCTTCCATTCCACCCATTCGATCAGTTCCAGCGACCGGCGCGGCAGGGCAAGGATGATATCCTTGGCCTTCACGATGCTGGGTTCCATGCCCTCCTTGTCCTTGGTCACCTCGCGCAACCCGCCTAAGTCGGCATAGACCAGCTTCGTTTCCGTCTCCACGACGGTCAGCAGGTAGAGGCCGTCTTGATCGCGTTCGATGCGGGAAATACGGCGGTTCATGTGGATGTCAGTGCCCTGTGCCGCCGCCTTTTCCGCCAGCGTCAGGGGCAGGCGCTGATAGCCGCCGGTGATGGCCTTGAAGCCGCTGGTATTGGCATATTCGGTAGCCGGCAGCTGGGCCACGGCATTGGCATTGGCGACATTCGCGTCATAGCCGCCGGCATCCTTCATGAACTGATAGGCCTCCGACGACAGGGTCTGGCTCATCAGGTTCCAGAAACCGTAGGTGTAGAGCGGGTGGCCGAACACGGTGGTTTCCATCAGCGCATCCAGCGAATTGCGCTTGTTCTTAGGCACCAGCAGATCGAAGGCGAAGACCTGCAGGTCGTTCACGCTCTTGCCGCGTTCGTTCCAGGACAGGTTATAGGGTACCTTGTCCGGGTCCGACTGCTCCTTCATCTTCAAGTGTTTGCCGCGCAGGAAGAAGATGTTGTCCTTCTCGCCGATGGGCTGCCCGTCGGGACCCGGCTTGGGATTGCCCATCAGGAAGATATGCGACGGCAGGCCCAGCGCGTCGATCAGATTGCTGACCATCGGCTGGTTGGAGGCGTCGTTATCCTCGCTGGGCGGGATATAGCGCATGCCGCCCAGTTCGGCGGCGATGTTGGGCATGCCGGGAATGGTCTTGGTATAAAGCCGGCCGCCGATACGGTCGCTATATTCGAACATCGCCACCTTGGCGCCCGTGATCCCCTGATCGCCGGTCAGGCGCCAGGCGCAATAGGTGCCGGTCACGCCGCCACCGACAATCGCTATATCCAGGATATCGCTCATTCCCATCCCCTCCGCTTTGGCTGGTGGGCACGCGGCGGGCCGGGATGGGCGCCGCGTGCCTGCTAGGATGCGGAGAGACTAATGGTTGGTCGTATGACCATCAAATGATTTACTCGTTAACATTGTATCAGACATAGGGTAATTATTCGCTTATGGCCGATCGTGCCGGTAAGCAGCATTACCTTTGGTTTTAGGCCGGAATCGCGATCTCCCATTCGGTGTTGACCGCGCGGCGGAAATCCCGGTCATGGCTTACCAGGATCACGGCGCCATCATAGGCGTTCAGCGCCTCCAGCAAGGCTGCCCGCCCTTCCAGGTCCAGATGGTTGGCCGGTTCGTCCAGCAACAGAAGCTGCGGCGCCACCGGGCCACCCAGCGCGGCGCACAGATGTGCGCGCACCCGCATGCCGCCCGACAGCAGGCGTAGTGGCACCAGTGCTGCCCCCGCCCGGAAGCCGAATCGGGCCAGACCGGCACGGATCGCCTCCTCCGCCTGCCCCGCCTGTGCCGCGCGGGACAGCGACAGGGGCGTGTCATCCGTTGCGGCAGCCAGACGTTGATCCAGCCGCGCCAGACGCAGGCCAGGCGCACGGGTGATGCTGCCGGCATCGGCGGTGAGGCAACCGGTCAGACAGTCCAGCAGACTGCTTTTCCCCGCCCCGTTTGGCCCCGTCAGGGCGATGCGCGCGGGGCCGGCGATGGTTAAGCACAGGTCGCGCCACAGTTCCCGCCCGCCGCGCGACAGGCACAGCCCCTCTGCCCGCAGCAGCACCCTGCCCGCCGGGACCGCAGACGGGCCGATGGCCATGTCCAGGGGTGGCAGGGGTGGTGGCAGACGACCCTGCGCCTGGTCCAACGCCATGCTGGCAGCCTGCATCTGCCGCTCCCCCTTGATGCGCCGGGCCGATGCCGCGCGTTCGGCATTGTCGCGGCGCATGCCCATCAGGATGGGGGCGTTCGACCCGCGTGCCCTTTCCTGTTTGCCGGTGCGCGCCCGTCGCGCGGCCCTGGCCGCCTCCTCCCGTGCCGTTTTCCGCACCAGACGGGCCTGTTTGCCGGCATCGGCCAGGGCGCGTTCCGCCGCCTGCCGCTCGGCCTCCCTGGCAGCCAGCCAACCTTGGTAGCCCCCACCATGGCTGCGCAGGCCCAAGGGCGACAGGTCCAGGATACGGTCGGACAACGACAGCAGCCCGACCTCATGACTGACCAGCAGCAACCCGCCGCGCCAGTTCCGGATCAGATCGGACAGCAGCGCCCGCCCCCCTTCATCCAGGTCATTGCCCGGCTCGTCCAGGATCAGAAGATCGGGCCGCTTCAACCGGATGGCCGCCAGCCGTAGCCGCGCCACCTGCCCGCCCGACAGCCGGTCCAGCGGCAGCGCGTCCGGCAGGTCGGGCGGCAGGCCCAGGCGTGCCAACGCCGCCGCCCGGCCCGGATCATCGGGTAGCAGGTCGCCCACCACCTGCCCCGGTTGGGTCAGTTGCGGCCAATGAAAATGCCGGCCCCGTCGGGCGACATGGCCCCGCGCGGGCTGCAAGGCCCCCGTCAGCAGGCGCAGCAGGGTCGTCTTGCCAACCCCGTTGCCACCCAGCAGGGCGACCCGTTCATCAGCGATGGAAAAGGAAAGATCGTCGATCAAAGGCCGGTCAGGACCATGCGTGAAGCACAGCCCCTCGGCCACAAGCCAATGCGGCATGGATGGAACCCAGGTCGGACATGAGACGGCCCCCGGTGGGGGCGGCGGTCAGATGTGCGGGTTCAAATCCATGGGCGTCAGGCTCCGGCTTGTTTCGGCGCGAAGACTAATCCATCCGGGATCGGATGTAAATGGCGATGGTTGAGGTCCTGAAGGCTTGGTCCCCGACATCTCTATGCCGGCCTATGCCGGAATGACGGAGCGCAGGAAGGCCAGGGGCATGGCCTGCACCCGTGTGGGCGGCAGGATGACGGTGACGGTGGTGCCGATATCGATGGTGCTTTCCAGCGTGGCGTCGCCGCCATGCAGACGGGCCAGCGCCAGGACTAAAGGCAGACCCAGCCCCACGCCACCGGCGGAGCGGGAATGGCTGCCCTCGATCTGGCGGAACGGCTCCATGGCGGTCGCGATATCTTCCTCGCGCATGCCGATGCCATTGTCGCGGACATAAAGCGACATGCCGCCATCGGCCTCCACCCGGGCGCCGCAGACCACCTTGCCGCCCTGGGGCGTGAATTTCACGGCGTTGGACAGAAGGTTGGACAGGATCTGCTTCAACGCCACCTCATCGGCGCGCACGGGCGGCAATTCCGCCTCCATCTCTGTCTCCAGCAGCACCCCGCCCTTGTCGGCACGTTCGGCGACAAGGCGCATGCTGGACCGGATCAGGCGGGGCACATCCACCAGCTTTTCCGACAATTCCTTCTTGCCGGCCTGGATCTTGGACAGGTCCAGGATGTCGTTGATCAGCGACAGCAGCATCTGGCCGCTGTCATGGACATCATGGGCATATTCGCGATAGGCGGGCTGGCCCATCGGCCCCATGGCCTCCGTCGCGATGATCTCTGAAAAGCCGATAATGGCGTTCAGCGGTGTCCGCAACTCATGCGTCATGTTGGCCAGGAATTCCGACTTGGCGCGGTTGGCCATTTCGGCGGCGTCCAATGCTGCCTCCATGGCCTGCCGGTCGCGGCGCCATTGCGTGATGTCGCGCACGCTGCCCTGGAAGGCCACGGCCCTGCCATCGGCATTGCGAATGATGCGGGCGGAAATCGCGACCCAGAAGCCTTCCCCATCGCGGCGGCGCAGTTCGACGGGCACGCTGCCCACCTCTTCCTGCGTCAGAAGGGCCTGGGTGATTGCCTCCCGGTTGTCCTGATCCATATAGAAACTGACGGTGGCGTCCTGCACCTCCGCCTGCAATTGCTCCAGGCTGTCATAGCGCAGCATGGCCAGCAGGGCGGGGTTGGCGGACAGGAAACGACCGGGGATGTCGATGGTGAACATCCCCTCCATCGCCGTCTCATAAATCTCGCGGTATTTGCGTTCCGACTGTGCCAGCCGGTCCATCACCGCCTGCTGACGCGTCACCTGCGCCACCAGGGCGGCATTGGCGTCGCGCAGTTCCTGGCGTTCGCGGATGGATTGGGATCGTTGCTGACAGGCGGCATGGATGGTGACGGCCAGCAGCAGCAATACCGCCAGACCGGCACAGGCCAGGGCCGCCGGCTGCCAGGGGTTGACCCCGGCGGGCAGGGCCGCTTCGGGCCGCAGCAAGGTCACGGCAAGAGCCGCCATCCCGGCCAGTGCCAGCGGCAAAGCCAGCCAGGGGGACAGTATCGGATAACGCGCCCGAAGGCGGTCCGGGGAGGTGGGGGGCCGTTCTGCGCCGGTCGTACCGTCCATCGCCTGCTCGCGGCCTCAATGAATGGACTATTGTTACCATTCCATGGCCCCTGGTGCCATGACGCACAAGCATAGTATGGGCGGTAGCCGAACAGATTCTCGCCTTTACACCCTGGACACGCGGCGGCGGCACCCCATCTGGCACCGCACCTTATCCCCGCAGACCGGAACGATCATGCAGAACCCTGCCTCCGCCCACCCCATCGCCATCATCGGCGCCGGCCTTGCCGGTCTGTCGGCGGCTTTGTCGTTGACGCAGCGGGGGATGGCCGTCGCCCTGTTCGACAAGGGGCGGGGACCGGGCGGGCGTCTGTCCACGCGGCGGGCCGATGGCTGGCGCTTTGACCATGGCGGGCAATATCTGACGGTACGCGATGCCGGCCTGCGCCGTGTCATGGACGGGCTGGTGGCTGATGGCCATGCCGCGCCCTGGACCGGGCATATCGTGCGCCTGACTGCCGAAGGCGGGGTGGAGCCGCATCCCGTGGAACGGTTCGTGGGCGTGCCCGGCATGAATGGCATTCTCCAGGGTCTGATCGCCCGCCTGCCCGATGCGGCCCGCCCCCGTTTCAACCGCCGCGCCATCACCATCACAGGCGAGCCCGGTGACTGGCATCTGCGGATGGAGGATGGGGTGGTGGAAGGGCCGTTTGCCGCTGTCATCATCGCGGTTCCGTCGCCCCAGGCCGTGGACCTGTTGTCGCCCGTCGCCCCCGCCCTGGCCGCGCGCGCGGGCGAAGCTGTGATGGCCCCGTGCTGGGCCCTGATGCTGGGCTTCGATCAGGCAGTACTGCCCGCCTGGGACGCCGCCTTCGTCGCGGGTGCAGGGGCAGAGGATCGGCCCCTGTCCTGGATCGCCCATGACGGGGCCAAGCCGGGCCGGGCCGGGGGGGCCAGCTTCGTGGCCCATGCCGCTCCCGACTGGTCCATCCGGCATCTGGAGGATGCGGCAGACGCGGTGGCGGCGGCCCTGCTGCCGGCATTCCGCACCGCAACGGGCATCGGTAACGATCCGGCCTTGATCAGTGCCCATCGCTGGCGTTATGCCCTGCCGACAAGGCCGCTGACCGACGGCTTCCTGCTGGATGCCACGCTGGGCATCGGGGCCTGTGGCGACTGGTGCCTGGAGGCGCGGGCAGAGGCTGCCTTTGTCAGCGGCGCGCTGTTGGCCGCCGCGATGGGGGGATAATTAGGATGGTTATCCAGGTGCAGGTTCCCGATCCCGACGATTATGTGCCCAGCCCCTGCATCCGGCGCTGCGACCTGGACCGCAAGCGGCAATCCTGCCTGGGCTGCAAGCGGCTGCTGGAAGAGATCATGCGCTGGGGCGTGATGACGCCCGACGAACGCCGCGCCGTCTGGGCCCGCCTAGGCCGCCCCATCCCCCCGCCGGAAGAGCGTCGGGAGCCGGCTTAGAGCTGTTTTGGGTTGACCAAAAACAGTGCCGGCGCTTGAGGAAAACGAAAGCCTAGAGCATTCCCCGCACCTGATGCAGACTTTCCGCCACATGCATGGCCAGCGACCGCATCTCGTCTGTGGCGGGCAGCAGGTCGGGCACCATCACGGCCATCATGCCGGCGCCATGGGCGGAGCGGATGCCGTTATGGCTGTCTTCCAGCGCCAGACAATGGGCGGGATCAACACCCAGCAGCCTGGCTGCCGTCAGGTACGGTTCGGGATGTGGCTTGCCGCGCGTGACATCGTCGCGGGTGACGATGGCGTCGAACCGGTGATGGATGCCGACATGGCGCAGATGTTCATCGGCCTTTTCCCGGCCCGTGGAGGTCGCCACCGCCTTGGGCAGGCCCAGCGCGTCCAGATGATCCAGCAGTTCCACCACGCCCGCCATCATCTCCACCCCCTGGCGCAAGGCCTCCATCCGGGGGACGAAATGGGCGCGGAACCGGTCGAACCCGTCCTGCCCGCCGAAATAATCCTTCAGCATGGCCAGGGTCTCCGGCCAGGGCGTACCGATGATGCCGGCATAGAAATCGTCTTCCATGGGCCGCCCCACATCCAGTGCGGCACCCAGCGTCGCCTCACGTACATGGCGTTCCGTGTCGATCAGCAGCCCGTCCATATCGAAGACAACAGCGTGCAGGGGCCTGGGAAAGGCCGGTGCGGTCAGGGGCATGGTCGATGAACGCCTTCAGGAAACGGTGACGCGGGACGCTTCCACGCGGTTGCGGCCCTGCAGCTTCGCCTGATACAGCGCCTGATCGGCGCGGTCCAGCAATTGGGCCAGCGTTTCCGTATCCCCCCGCCAGGAGGCGACGCCGATGCTGGTGGTCAGCGGGATGGCCTTGTCCTCATGCAGGACAGGATGGGTGCCGATGGCGCTGCGGATGCGTTCTGCCGCCAGCAGGGCCGCCGGCAGGTCGGTTTCCGGCAGCATGACCACCAGTTCCTCCCCCCCGAACCGGGCCAGACAATCAGTGGTGCGCAGGCTGCTGCCCGCCCGTTCGGCGGCAACGCGAATTGCGGTATCGCCGGCGGCGTGGCCATGGCTGTCATTGATGCGCTTGAACTGATCCAAGTCCAGCAGCAACAGAGAGAAAGCGCGGCCATAGCGGGTGCAGCGATCCCATTCCGCCTCCGCCAGTTCCATGAAGCGGCGGCGGTTCAGAATACCGGTCAGGCTGTCGATGCTGGCCAGCGTCTCCAGCTTGGCATTGGCTTCCGACAGCTCGCGGGTGCGTTCGGCAACGCGATGTTCCAGCGTCTGGGTCAGGGCGCGCAGGTCGGTATTGGCCTGGCTCAGCTGTTCGTACAGCACCAGATTGACCAGCCCACCCGCGAACTTGGCCGTCAGAACGCCCAGCATCTCCGCATCTGCCGGCATCAGCACGCGGTCGCAATCCAGAATGGCCAGGAAGGCCCCGCCATCGGGGCCGGGCATGTAGAGCGTGGCCGTCTGTCCGGCCACGCCCGTGCGCCGGTCGGCCAGGGCGGCCAGCAGCCGTTCATGCAGGGGGCTGCCTTCCGGGACCGCTGTCATATCGCTAAAACGGCCCGTGGCGGCCAAGGGCCGGAAACGGGTGCCGCCGATGGACCAGCCCTCCACCCCCTCCACGACACAGGCCAGACCGCAGGCATTGGCACCCAGGATGGGGCCGGCCTGTTCCAGAACCGTCTGGGCATAGGCCTCCATCCCCATATCGGGGCGCAGCCGGTCATCCAGCGCGATCATGCGGCGCAGGCCGCGGCGGTTGGCCTCGATGGTGGTGATGCTGTCATAGGCGCGTAGCGCCGCGATCACCGTCGTGAACAGCTTCTGCGAGGTGAGTTCAGTTTTGGCCTTGTAGTCATTGACGTCGTAATCGACGATCACCCGTTCCTCGGGCGCCTGACCCGGCTGTCCGGTGCGCAGGATGATGCGGATGGCGGTATCGGCCAAATCCTCGCGGATGGCGCGGACCAGACGCAGGCCGGCATCATCCGTCTCCATCACCACGTCCAGCAGGACCAGGGCCACGTCAGCCTCTGCCGCCAACATGGTCAGCGCCTGTGCCGCCGAATAGGCCGACAGCAACTCCAGCGGGCGGTCGCGGAAGCGGACCTTGCGCAGGGCATAGCGGGTGACGGAATGCACCTCTTCGTCATCATCGACGATCAGGATGCGCCAGGGCGGGCCGTCCGGCTGGCGGCTTTCCGGCAGCGCGGCAGGCGCACCCTTCAGGGTGCCATCCTCCGCGAACAGGAAATCGTCATCAACCAAAGCCCTGACCCCGTTCCATCCGCCGCCATGCGACCGACCCGCCCCCCATTGGACGGGCTTCCTGCTGAATGTCTGGCGAAACACCAGATTGAAACAAATGTATACCGCTCCAGCCAGTTCCACCGTTTGGCGGCGGGAACCGGATCGGGCGGCGATCTATATTGGGTACCACTATAAATCGTTTCGGGTGCCGATGCCTGCCCTAAATGATGGGTCCGCCTGGATTTCAGCATTGGCGCTTCCAATCTGCGGCCCTATCCTGCGGCCAACCGTCAACCATTATCGGGGTGTCGCATATGTCATCGGGCCATCATTCCGGGGGCGGGCCGCGCCGGCCCGGCATCCTGATCCTGTTTGCCGCCCTGGTCGGGGCCACCACGCTGGCCTATGTGACCTTGCCAAGGAAAAACGCCGAGATGCCCGTCCCGCAGACCGCCACCGACCTGCCCCCGCTGCGCCAGAGCCTGTTCCCCGCACCGCCCGTGGCCAAACAGGTGCCCGTGGAGCATGTGCGCCATGGCGAGACCTGGGTCGATCCCTATGACTGGCTGCGTGACAAGGATTATCCCAAGGTCGATGACGCCGATGTGCTGGATTACCTGAAGGCGGAGAACGCCTATACCGACACCGTCCTGGGCAAGGAGGAGGACGGCCTGCGCGCCAGCCTGTTCGGCGAATTGAAGGGCCGCGTGAAGGAGGACGATACCGGCGTCCCCTATCCCAGGGGTGGCTATATCTACCAGTCGCGCTTTGCCGCCGGGCAGGATCACCCCACCTTCGTGCGCCGCGCCAAGGGCGAGGCGGAGGGTGCTGAGAAGACCATCCTGGACGTGAACGAACTGGCCAAGGGTAAGGACTTCTATGATGTCGAGGCGCTGGAACCCAGCCCCGATGGCCGGTATCTCGCCTATAGCTTTGATGACAATGGTTCGGAAAACTTCACCATCGTCGTGAAAGACCTGACCAATGATCAGTTCGTGGGCGAGCCGATCCCCGGCACGTCCGGTTCCGTGGTCTGGGCCGCCGACAACAAGACCCTGTTCTATGTGCTAAAAGATGAAAGCCAGCGGCCAAAGCAGGTGATGCGTACGGTCCTGGGTGCGAAGGCCGATGCAGGTACCCTGGTCTATGAGGAACAGGACCCGTCCTGGTGGGTCGGCATCGGCGAAAGCCAGTCGGGCCGCTTCATTGAGATCGGGTCGGGCACGCTGGTCGCGTCCGAAACCCTGCTGATCCCGTCCGACAACCCGACGGACAAACCCAAGCCGGTGATCCCGCGCCGCGAGAACCATCTCTATTCCGTGGCCGACCAGGGCGACAGCCTGTGGATCCTGTCCAATGACAAGCATCTGAATTTCCGTCTGGTGAAGACCCCGATCAATGACTGGTCGGAGAAATCCTGGACAGAGGTGATGGCCGGCAGCGACCGGCAATATCTGACGGGTCTGCTGACACTCAAGGACTGGCTGGTGGTGTTCGGCCGGCAGGACGGCACGCAGCAGGTCTGGGTGCTGGACAATAAGGGCGGATCGCACACCATCGCCTTCCCCGATGCCGCCTTCGCCGTGTCGGGCATGAATAACGAGGAGTATGAGACGGGCACGCTCCGCGTCCGCTACCACTCGCTGGTGACGCCGCCGACCGTCTTCGACTATGACCTGGCCGCCCGCACCCTGACGACGCGCAAGGTGCAGGAAATCCCCAGCGGTTATGATCCCTCGCTCTACACTTCCGAACGGCTGATGGCCCCGGCGCGGGACGGCACGCCCATCCCCGTCTCCATCGTTTATCGCAAGGATGTGAAGAAGGACGGCAAGGCGCCGATGCATCTCTATGGCTATGGCTCCTACTCCATCGCCATGGAACCCGGCTTCTCCACCAACCGCATCGGCCTGCTGGATCGCGGCTTCGTCTATGCCATCGCCCATATACGCGGGGGCGAGGAGATGGGGCGCCCCTGGCACGATGCCGGGCGCCTGACCAACAAGCCCAACACCTTCAACGATTTCCTGGATGTGGCGCAGTTCCTGGTGGCCCAGGGCTATACCAGCCCCGGCCAGATCAGCATTGAGGGCGGGTCGGCCGGCGGTACCCTGATGGGGGCCGTGCTGAACATGGCATCCGACGGTATGTTTGCCGGGGCCGTGGCGCATGTGCCCTTCGTCGATGTGCTGAACACCCTGTTCGACGATACCCTGCCCCTGACCACGGGTGATTATCCGGAATGGGGCAATCCCAATATCAAGGAAATCTATGATGTCATGAAGACCTACAGCCCCTATGACAACGTGACCAAGCGGCTCTATCCGCCGATCCTGATCACGGCGGGGCTGAATGATTACCGTGTCACCTATTGGGAACCGGCCAAATGGGCGGCCAAGCTGCGCGTCTACAAGACCGACGACAATGTCCTGATGCTGAAGACGGAGATGAGTGCGGGCCATGGCGGCTCCACGGGCCGCTTCGACAAGCTGAAGGAAGTGGCCTTGTCCCAGGCCTTCATCCTGCGCGCCCACGGGATGTCCAAGTGACGGAACCGGGGTTCGGCCGCTACCCGGCCGATGCGCTGAAGGCCGATGGGTTGCGGGCGGCGGGGGGCCTGGCGGTGACGCTGGGCCCGCTCACCCTGGTCGGGTTCGATGCCCACCCGCTGGTGGCGGTGCCGCTGCTGGCGGGGGCCGGCCTGTTCGGCTGGCTGGGGCTACGGACGCTGGCCCGGCGGGGTGCCGCCTGCCGCGTGACGGAAGAGGGTCTGATCCTGCCCAGCGGCTTTTTCATGATCATGGTCCGGTGGGATCAGATCACGGGCGTGAAGCTGCGCTACTATTCCACAAAAAAGGACAAGTCCGGCGGCTGGATGCAGTTGACCATCCGGGCGGGCCGGGGAAGTTACAGCATTGAAAGCCAGCTCACCGGCTTCGACGCCATCGCTGCGCGCGTGGCGGAACGGGTGCTGGAACGGGAACTGCCCGTGGATGCCACGACGAAGGAAAACTTCCTGTCGCTGGGGCATTACATGGCGTAGCGCAGAGCTGCGAAGCCGCTCCGCGGAAACCCCGGCGTCGTCCCCTCACGCCAGCAATGCCTCCTGCTCGATCGACAGGCGCATGTCATCGGCATCCCAATGCCGGGGCAGGCGGCGGTCGAAACGGATGGCGCCTAGGACGCGGGCATCGCCATCGGCACAGGCAAAGGGCAGCAGCAGCCGGTCATAGCGCACCGTGTCCCCGCCCGGCAGATCGACGCGGACCCGGCTCCAATGCGCGCGACCTGTCTGCCGCGCCGTCACATAGCTGTCGGCGGTCAGCTTGAAACCCGCTGATTTGCTGGCATCGCGCAGGCCCCGCCCCGTCAGGTCGCGGCCCGTGAATTCGACCAGCCCCGAACCGTACAGCGTGTAATGCGCCCCCGATCCGTCACGCGGGAACCGTGCCATCAGCAGATGGCCCAGCCAGGGCTTCAGATCGAAGACCAGTTCACCGGTCCAGAGCGGCAAACTCCCTTCGGCGCGGGGCAGCGCCCGCCACCAAGGCAGCAGGGGTTGCAACAGGGCGGGGGTGCTTTCCGCGGGCGGGGGCATGGGATCGTCGGACCGGTTTGCCGTGCCTGAAATCATGGGGCTGGGACCGCCATGGTGGAAGGTGGCAGGCATGGTGCGCCCGTCATTGCAGGCTGTCTATATTCACCGCACTGCAACAATAGGGCGCTCCGGTCAAATCAAGCCACCCGCGCGCCGCCCCGGTCGGTCTGGGCATTCTTGTGAACAACCAGGGTGACCTTGTCGTTCATCATATGCAGCTGCTTGGCCGATTTGGTGGGCAGCGGGATGCGCTGATTGATGCAGTAAAAGATCAGGCAGGCGGCCAGCGTGGGATTGTCGATCCACTGCACCTGCCGCGCCCCGTCATCCAGCCCGATATGCAGGGCGCAGCGCACCTGCGGCTCCGTCTGGATTTCCAGGCGGATGATGCTGCCTGACGGCAGGGGGTTTCCCGAACGGCGGTGATAATCCACGACCGCGCGGATCACCTCTTCATTGGTGAAGATGATGTGCCGGATTTCAGTGGGCATGCTGTTGTCTTCCCGCCAAAGGGCGTGGATACCAGCATATCAGGTCGGCCATGCCGGAACAGCGCTGCATCTGCCGAACCCGAAAATCATGTCTGATCGGAAACCCGGAGGAATGGTGGAGCCGAGGAGGATCGAACTCCCGACCTACGCATTGCGAACGCGTCGCTCTCCCAGCTGAGCTACGGCCCCGCACCATGAACCCACCAGAACGGCAGGCCCCCGAAGTGGCGCGGATAATGCGTATCCGGCCCCGCCCTGTCAAGCATGCCATCACGGGCCGGTCCCACTTTCGGTGCATGGCCCCATGGTCCCAATCCGGGGCGGACCCGCGCGGGGGTGGACAGGGCGGGGTCGCGACATTACGTTCCACAACAGATGCGGGGCGGTATCCGCCGCCCGCCCACCGGACATGGGATGAACATGGACCCGCTGCTGCGCACCGTCGCCGAAATCCTTTATGTGGCGCTGGATCTTTATGTCTGGGTGCTGATCATTTCGGCCATCCTGTCCTGGCTGATCGCTTTCAATGTGGTGAACACCCGCAACCGCGCCGTCTATATGATCTCTGATGTGCTGTACCGGTTGACGGAGCCGGCCCTGCGGCCCATCCGCAATGTCCTGCCCAATCTGGGTGGGGTCGATCTGTCGCCCGTGGTGTTGATCCTGATCGTGATGTTCGTCCAGCGCCTGATCTTGAATTACGGGATCATCTGATGGCTGTCCGGCCGCCGCTGGAACCGGCCCAGGGCGGCGTGCGGCTGTTTGTCCGCGCCACCCCGCGGGCCAGCCGCAATGCGGTACAGGGCGTGGCGGAAGGGGCGGATGGGCGCCAACAGGTGAAGATCGCGGTCACCGCCGTGCCCGAGGATGGCAAGGCCAATGCCGCGATCATCGAATTGCTGGCCAAAGCGTGGCGAATTCCGAAAAGCAGCATCGGCGTCGTCGCGGGTGGCACGGACCGGTCAAAGATATTATTCGTTGCCGGCGAGACAGAGGCCCTGATACCCCGGCTGAGTGACTGGCTGGGCGGGCTGTAGCCACCTTATTGTTGAAAGAACGGGGAGACCGGATATGGCCGAGGCACGCATCATCGATGGCAAGGGCTTCGCCGCCGGCTTGCGCGCACGCATCGGCGCCGCCGTGGAGCAGTTGCGCACCACCCATGCCGTGGTCCCCGGTCTGGCCGTCGTGCTGGTGGGTGAGGATCCGGCCAGCGCCATCTATGTTCGCAACAAGGGCGAACAGACCCTTGAGGCCGGCATGCATTCGGTCACCCACCGGCTGGATGCCTCCACCAGCCAGGATGAGCTGCTTCGGCTGGTCAACCAGCTGAACAATGATCCGTCGATCCACGGCATCCTGGTGCAACTGCCGCTGCCCGGCCATATCGATACCCAGGCCGTGCTGTCGGCCATCGATCCGGCCAAGGATGTGGACGGGTTCCATGTGGTCAATGCCGGGCGCCTGTCGGTCGGGCTGCCGGCCCTGGTGCCCTGCACGCCGCTGGGCTGCATGATGCTGCTGAAGGATACGGTGAAGGATCTGCGCGGCATGCATGCCGTGGTCGTGGGAAGGTCCAACATCGTGGGCAAGCCGATGGCGCAGCTGCTGTTGCAGGCCGATTGCACCGTCACGGTCGCCCATTCCCGCACCCGCGATCTGGCCGCTGTCTGCCGTGAGGCCGACATCCTGGTCGCCGCCGTGGGTCGCCCGGAAATGGTCAAGGGTGACTGGATCAAGGAAGGGGCCGTGGTCATCGATGTCGGCATCAACCGCGTGCCGGCCCGTGATCCGGTGGCGGCAGCCGCCGGCAAGACCCGCATCGTCGGCGATGTCTGCTATGCCGAGGCGGCGTCGGTGGCCGGGGCCATCACGCCGGTGCCGGGCGGGGTGGGCCCGATGACCATTGCGTGTCTGCTGGCCAATACCGTCACCGCCGCCTGCCGCAGCGCCGGTGTGCCGCTGCCCGCCGGGATCGGCCTTTGATTACGGCCTACGTCCGGGACGCCAGCGGCCTGACGGCCCAGGCCGTGGGTCCGGGGGATGCCATTCCCCCGGGCGCGGTCTGGCTTGACCTGCTGCACCCGGACGAGATGGAGCGGCTGACCGTTTCCAACCTGCTGTCGGCGGACCTGCCGACCCTGGAAGATATCAACGAGATCGAAACCTCGTCGCGCCTCTATACCGAGGGGGAGGTGGCCTTCATGACCACGCCCGTCATCGTGCGCTCCGCCACGGGCCCACTGGAACGCGGGCTGCTGACCTTCGTGCTGGCGCCGGACCGGCTGGTCACCATCCGCTATACCGAACCGTTGTGGTTCGCCATCTTCGCGGCCCGCGCCCTGAAGCAGCCGGAGCTGGTGACCTGCCCCATTGAGGCGTTCCTGGGCCTGCTGGAGGCCGTGGTGGACCGGGCCGCCGACGTTCTGGAACGGGTCACGGCCGATCTGGACCGGCTGTCGCACAGGGTCTTCGCCGATCACGAGGACCGGACAGTGGAAACGCTGGCCATCCGCGACGGGGCCAAGGCGCCGCGCCATCAGGTGGTGGACCGTACCCATGTGCGCCGCCGTCCACCCACCACCGTGTCGATGCGCGCCGTCATTACCGCCGTGGGCCGCGCCGGCGACCTGACGCAGAAGGTGCGTGACAGTCTGGCCGGCCTGGAACGGCTGGTGGCCTTTGCCACCACCGTAACGGGCCCGCGCATGAACAAGGACCAGAAATCACGGCTGAAGACCATTGGCCGCGACGTGCATTCACTGGTCGAACATGCGGCCTTCCAGGCCATGCAGACCAACTTCCTGCTGGATGCCACGCTGGGCGTGATCAATATCCAGCAGACCAACATCATCAAGATCTTCTCGGTCGCGTCCGTCGCCTTCCTGCCGCCGACGCTGGTGGCCAGCATCTATGGCATGAACTTCGAGCATATGCCGGAACTGGACTGGAGCTTCGGCTATCCGCTGGCGCTGGGCCTGATGGTGCTGTCCGCTGTCCTGCCGCTTTGGTATTTCCGCAAGCGCGGATGGCTGTAATAGCGCGAGCTTGCCGGACGTCAGGGCGTGTTTCCCATCCCCAAGCCCGGCTGAATTCGGAGGCAGCGACAGGTCTGCTCCGGCCAGGAATCGGCTTCGTGCAACCAAATGAAACATAAAACAAGGGGGTGTTCCATGACGCCCCCCCAACGCTGCGAAAGCGGGTAAATTGCGAAGGGGGGCGCAGGTCTGACGATGATGATGTGCATCATAGCGCGGACAGAGCCGGAAGTCAGCAGTTCCGGCCCTGTCCACATCCCCCGCAGGCACATAAAACTTAAGCGTTACCGCTGATCACAGCCAATAGCGGGGATCGGGTATCACTGCCCCGCGCGGATGGCGGCGGCCTTTTCTTCCACCAGCTTTACCAGATGGTCGACGATGGCCTCATCCTTCAGGCGGTGGGCGGGGACGCCGCCCAGATAGACCTGATGTGTGCCCTTGCCGCCGCCGGTGAAGCCGATATCGGTCATGGTCGCCTCGCCCGGCCCATTCACGACACAGCCGATGACGGAGACGGTCAGCGGCGTGGTGATATGGGCTAGGCGCTCTTCCAGCACCTCCACCGTCTTGATCACGTCGAACTGCTGGCGCGCGCAGGAGGGGCAGGAAATGACGGTGACACCCCGGCGGCGCAGGCCCAGGCTTTTCAGCATCTCATACCCGACCTTCACCTCTTCCACCGGATCGGCGGAAAGGGAGACGCGGATCGTGTCGCCGATACCGGACCAGAGCAACATACCCAGGCCGATGGAGGATTTCACGGTGCCGGCGCGAAGCCCACCCGCCTCCGTAATGCCGATGTGAAGCGGGTAATCGCAAGATTCGGCCAGTCCCTGATATGCTGCGACGGCCATGAAGACGTCGGACGCCTTCACGGAGATCTTGAACTCCCGGAAATCATGATCTTCCAGAATCTTGGCATGGGTCAGGGCACTTTCGACCAGCGCCTCCGGGCAGGGCTCGCCATAGCGTTCCAGCAACTCGCGTTCCAGGCTGCCGGCATTGACGCCGATCCGCATGGAACAGCCATGGTCCTTGGCCGCCTGCACCACCTCCCGCACCCGTTCCGCCGACCCGATATTGCCGGGATTGATGCGCAGGCAGGCGGCACCGGCCTTTGCCGCCTCGATGGCGCGGCGGTAATGGAAATGGATGTCGGCCACGATGGGCACCTGTGCCGCACGCACGATCTCACCCAGGGCCGCCGTGCTTTCCTCATCCGGACAGGAGACGCGGACGATATCGGCACCCGCCTCCTCCGCCCGCCGGATCTGCTCGATCGTGGCCTTGGCGTCCGCGGTGGACGTGTTGGTCATGGTCTGCACGGTGATCGGCGCATCGCCCCCCACCAGTACCGACCCGACCCGCACCTGACGGGACTTGCGGCGCTGAATCTGACGCCAGGGACGATGGGCGGCGGGATCGTGGTTGGGGCTCATGATGCTCTTTTGGTCGGTGGATTCAGGGTCAGGCTGCGCGTTTGACGGTGTAGGGGCGCACCAGGATGTCGGTCGGGATATGCAACGCGGCGGAAAGCCGGCGGATCATTGGCAAGGTCAGCGGGCGCTGACGGTTCAACACGTCCGCCACCTTGCCGCGCCCGATCATCGGTTCCAGGTCTTCGGTCCGCAGGCCGCGCTGTTCCATCATGAACAGGATGGCGCTGACCGGGTCGCTGGCCGGGATCGGGTGATGGACCTCCTCATAAGCCTCCACCAGGGTCAGCAGCACCTCCAGCCGGGCGCCGTCATCGCTGTCAGGTGAGGCACCCCACAGCTTGTCGATGTCGGCAAGGGCGGCCGCATGGTCGGCGTCGGATCGGATTGGACGGATTTCCATGTCTCACACCTCCCTGACGTCGATCCTGTCATATTCGGCATGGGTGCCGACCCACTTCACATAGAGGGTCCGGTAGCGATAGTCGATGCCGGCAACCAGCCTGTATTTGTTGCCGGCAATGTTGAAAACAACCCGGTCACCAACGAAGGAGGCTGACCGGAATTGCGCCTTCACCGCCGCAGTATCGGCCCAATCGGCACGCCGGACAATATTGTACCAATCCGTCAGCGGCGTTTCGCTATCGGCCCGCCCCGGCATCTCCCAATGTTCCTTCAGGGTCCGGCGCGAGATGATCCGCATCAGGTGTCCTGTTACCGCGCCGCCAGTGCCTCGGGGGCCAGGGGGACGCTGCGCAATACCTGGGACTTGGCGCCCAGCGGGGCAAGGTCGCGGCCATCCACCGACACGACAAGGCCGCCGGCATTGCCGGTGTTCAGCACCATGCCAGGCACGTCGGGGGCGCGGAACAGGTCGCCCCGGCGCAGCACGCGCGAGGCCCAGAGCGTGCCCTTGCCGTCGCGCACCTCGATCCAGCTATCCTCCACCGCGCGGATGGTGACGCGCACCTTTCCTTCCGCCAGACCGAAGACGCGGCCCGTGGGCACCACCTGTTCGGTGGTCGCGGGCGGGGCGTTGGCGGCCGGCGCGGCGGGGGTACCCGATACCTCACCGGCGGCCACCGGCTCCACATCGGGCGTGGCGGGTTCAGGCGCTGTGGTCGGGGCAGGGGCCTGACCCAGGTCGGGCAGCTGCGGCACCTCGCTATCCTCCTCCGTCGCCGGGCCCTGGGCCACGGGCGTGGTGTCGGTGGCGGGCAGCGGCGTGGCCGAGCTGGCGGGGGGCATGGGCGGGGCGGCGGGCAGGCCGGTCGTCGTGGCCGACCCCACCTCCGGTGCCGATGGCGGTGCTGCCTCCACCAGCGCCTCCACCTGTCCCTGGTTCAGGACGGTGGTGGGGGTGGGCGGCGGCTCCACGACGGTGCCATCGCCATAGATCAGCTTGGACAGGCGTTCCGGCAGGGCCGGAACCAGATCGCCCACCGACCGGTCCGCCGCCGACAGCACATACCAGCCGCCATAGACGCCCAGCGCCAGCAGGGCGGAGATCAGCAGTACGGCCCCGCCGGGTACGCGGCTTTCATTCACGGGTTCGGGGAAATACAGCTCCGGTGCCGGCTCATGCCCTGCCGCATCCTGCTTGAACCGCAGCAGCACGGCACCGGGGTCCAGCCCCACGATCTGGGCGTAGGAGCGCAGGAAGCCCGTGGAATAGGCGTGGCCCGGCAGGTCGGACCAGCGCCCTTCCTCGATTGCTTCCAGGAAGTTCAGGCGGATGCGCAGATTGGCGGCCAGATCGGGCAGGCTGTAGCCCAGCGCCTCACGCCGGGCCTTCAGCGCCTCGCCAACATGGCGGGGGCCCGACGAATGGGCATGGTGCGCCTCTGGCTCCGGTGCCGTTGTGGCCGCACCGCCATTGCGCATGTCGCGCATATCCTGCTGTCGTCCGTACTGGTCGCCCATGGTTCCCCGCCGGCTTTGACCCTGTGCCTTACGCTATTTCTCTTAGCAACGGGGAGCGGGTTCGCGCAACCCACGCGCCCGGTGCTTCCGGCATTACCCCAAGCGGACACCGTGATCAGCCGCATAGGCCTTCAGGTACGGCCGGAGGCTGCGGACGGGCAGGTGATAGAGCTGATCCATATAGGCGGCCAGGTCACCTGCATGCAGCGAGCGCAGCATGCTTTTCACCTCGAAAAAGGCCGGCGCCGACATGGACAGATGGCGCATGCCCACACCCAGCAGGGCCATTGCGTCCAGCGGCTTGCTGGCCATTTCCCCACACAGCGACAAGGTCACCCCCGCCTCCCCGCATTTTTCGACCAGCATTTTCAGCACGCGCAGCAGGGCCGGCGACAGCAGGTCGTAGCGGTTGTTCATCATGGGATTGCCACGGTCGCTGGCGAACAGATACTGCAACATGTCGTTCGACCCGACCGACATGAAATCGACCAGCGGCAGCAGGGCGTCCAGCTGGAACAGCAGGGCCGGCACCTCCATCATCACGCCGACCTTCAGGGCGGACGGACCCGGATTGCCAGCATCCTTCAGACGCTTGACCTCCAGGTCCAGGATGCGGCGGGCCTGGATGAATTCGGCCACCGTGGCGACCATGGGAAACATGATGCGCACGTCACGCCCGGCCCCGGCCATCAGCATGGCGCGCAACTGCTTGCGCAGCATGGAGGGCCGGTCCAGACCGATGCGGATGGCGCGCCAGCCCAGTGCCGGGTTCTCCTCCCCCAGCTCCGGGAAATAAGGCAGGGTCTTGTCACCGCCCACATCCAGGGTGCGGAAATTGACGGGCAGGCCGCCCGCCTCTTCCAGCACCTTGCTGTAATTCTCGAACTGGGTCGCCACATCGGGGTAGGAGGGGCGGACCATGAAGGGGATTTCGGTGCGGTACAGACCGACCCCATCCGCCCCCGTCGTCTTCAGATGCGGCAGGTCGATCAGCAGCCCGCAATTCAGCATCAGCTTCACATCCTGCCCGTCGCGGGTGACGGCGGGCAGTTCGCGCAGCTTGGCATATTCGGCCTGCCGGCGCTGGCGCGCGGCCAGACTGGCCACGAACACGGCCTGGATATCGTCGGCAGGCCGCACGAAGACCTGACCATTGTCGCCATCGACGATCAGGAAATCCAGCGGCTCCACCCGGCGCAGGATGTCGGCGGCCTGTCCCACCACGGGGATGTCCAGGGCGCGGGCCACGATGGCCACATGGCTGTAGGCCGACCCTTCCTCCAGCACCAGCCCGCGCAGGCGGCGGCGGTCATAATCCAGCAGTTCGGCGGGACCCAGATTGCGGGCCACCAGCACGAACTCATCCGGCAGCGTGCCGCCCGTGGCCACGACAGGCTTTCCGGCCAGATGCTGCAACAGCCGGTTGGTGATGTCGTTCAGGTCCAGCAGCCGGTCGCGGATGTAGGGATCGGCCACCTGTGCCATGCGGGTGGAATTGTCGTCCTGCACGCGCTGTACGGCGGCTTCCGCCGTCAGGCCCGACCGGATCGCCTCCCGGATGCGGTTCAGCCAGCCGCGGTCGGCAGCAACCATGCGGTAGGTCTGCATGATCTCGGCATGTTCGCTGTCAGACTCGCCCACGGCGATCAGCATCTGATCGATGGCCGAATGCATGCTGGTCACGGCCTCTTTCAGGCGCGCCAGCTCCGCCTCCGGATCATCGGCCACCATCTGCCGGATGGTCAGCTGTGGCCGGTGCAGCACGGCCACGCCCATGCCCACGCCCCGGTTCAGGCTGGTGCCCTCCACGCGCGACGGCAGCAGGACCAGATCATTGACCACCGACAATTCGCGGCTGTCGACCAGTTCGCCCACGACCACCAGTTCGGCCACGATCATGGCGATGGTCTGTAAAGTCTCCACTTCCTGTTCGTCATAATCGCGGCGGTCCTTGTGCTGGATGGCCAGCACGCCGCGTACGCGGCCCCCGCGCACAATTGGCACGGCCAGGAAGCCATTGAACGGGTCTTCACCCGTTTCGGGACGATAGGCGAAATTGGGATGGCTGGGCGCATTGGCCAGGGCGATGGGTCGCGAATGGGCCGCCACATCGCCGATCAGACCCTCGCCCACCCGCATGCGGGTTTTGTGCACGGCGTCCGGGTTCAGACCGATGGTGGCGAACAGTTCCAGCACCTCGCCCGCGCGCATGACGTAGCAGGAGCACACGTCGGCGGCCATCTCATGGGCGATGGTCATCACGATCTTGTCGAGCCGGTCCTGTGCCGACCCGCTGCCCGCCATGACATCGCGCAACCGCGCCAGCAGGCGCCGCGCGCCGGCTGCGGGATCGGGGCTGCGCCCCACCTCCGGCACGATGGCCGGGGTGCCGCTCATCATCGTCATGGCCTGACCAGTTCCATCCGCGAAGCACCGGACCCGACCCCCAGGAATGGGCAGCCGGTCGCCGTATCCCTACCACATGAAGCGCGCCATCACACGGGTGGAATGGCGGTCACGAGTGCTTAAATGGGGTAGGTCATGGTCACAGATCAGGAAGCTGCAACGGTAAGTCCGCGCGGCAGTCGCCGTTGGCCAGGGCGTCGCGCAGGCCCTGGAACAGCACCGACAGGGCCAGATCACGGTTGGGCAGGCGGATCAGGTCGCCATCGGCGTCCAGTTTCAGGCCCTGGCGGGCGGCCTGCGCCTGAAACGCCTTGGCGATGGGTTCCTGGCCGGAATGGCTGACCCCGCACTGGACCAGGGCCAGGCGCGGGGCGTCGGTGCCCTGTCGCATCAGGGCGAAGAAGGCGAAGAGGTAGTGTTCCTCTGCATTGCCCACGCCCTCGGTCAGGGTGCGGGCCAGATCCTTGGCATGGCGGGTGCCGTGCAGCAGCCGTTCCAGCCCGGCCTGGGTCACGCGGCCCTGAGCCAGGAAGACAGCACGCGCCTCCCCGCCCGGCACCTGGATGCGGGTCAGCGGGATGTCGGGCACGGGTTCGAACGCGATAGAGCCGACGCGGCCGCCCGGCGCGCTGACCACATAGCGCATGCCCACCCGCATCTTCTCCTCGGTGACGGTCAGCGTGTCGCCGGTGCCGGTGGGCAGGTCGCGGGGTACCGCCCCGGCGGGCAGCTCATTACCGGTGGGCAGGATGGGCACGCGCGCCGTCAGGACCGGTTTGCACCCGGTCAGCGGCAGCAGAATGGCAAGCGCGAGCAGCCAGCGCCTCATCGCGTTTTCCAGGTGCGGTTGGGGCCTGTATCAATATGGGTATGGCCGGTCGAAGGGTAATAGGCGGCGCCGCCCCGTTGCATGGTTTTCGCAATTTCGCCCAGGGCCGGGCCGGGCAGGACTGGCACCTTGAAATCCATGGCCCGGCCCTGCAGGTGATAGCTTTCGCGGGCGGCATTGGGATTGTCGCGCACCAGATCGGCATTGGTGCCGGGGGAACGGAACCCGTCCGTCACCTGTACCTCCGTGGAAGGCGGAAGGCCCGTGCGCTGCAACAGGTCGAACATGAAATCCATCAGCAGCGGGTCGATGCGCCCCACCTGCCCCGTCCGTCGGTCGCGCAGCAGCAGTTCGATCTTCTGCATGGCGCGCGGGTCATAGGCATTGTTGTAGAAATAGACCACATCCGCGCGTTCACCGCTTTTGGCATGGAACAGCACGATGCGCCGCACCGCCGGCAGGGGCGGAAGGTCGGGCGGCAACCCTTCCTCATCCTCCGGCCTTGGACCGGATGAGCAGGCGGCGAGTGGCGACAGGGCGAACAGGGCCAGCAGGGCACGGCGGGAAGGGGGCGTCATGCCGGCAAAGGCTCCAGCGTCAGTCGATAGCCGCCATCCACCCGCAGCAGCAGGGGATCTTGGCCCAGGCCCGTCCGGATTTTGCGGCGCAGGCGGTAGATATGGGTTTCCAGCGTGTGGGTATCGATGCCGGCGCCATAGCCCCAGACATTGTCCAGCAGGTCCTGCCGCGCGGCCATGCCGCCGCAACGGCAGAGATGATCCAGGATCTGCGTTTCCTTTTCCGTCAGGCGGATGGCGGTACCGTCCCCCCTTTCCAGCCGCTTGGCCGCCGGCAGGAAATGATAGGGGCCGATCCGTACCGACAGGGCGGTCGCCGCCTGCACGATCGCCGCCTGACGCAGCAGCGCTTTCAGCCGGGCCAGCAGCGTGCCCAGGCGGATCGGCTTGTCCTGATGATCATCCGCCCCCGCCGGCACGCCCATGCCCGCCGGCAGCAACAGGACCAGCGGCCCCGTCAGGCCGCCTGCCCGCAGCGCCGGGATCAGGCCTTCAGCGGCCAGCACCCCGTCCAGCAGGGCGGCATCGGCGCCATGATCGGCCAGGATGGCCAGCGCCGCCTCCCCCGTGGCCGCAGGCACAGGCAGCATTCCTTCCTGCTGTGCCAGCTGTTCGGCCAGGGTCTGGCGCAGTGCGGCGTCCGGATCAATCAGAAGGATGCGTTTGGGCGCATTGTCCATGACAGCCCCGGTCATTCACCGGGGCCGGGGCCCAGCGGTTCACGCCCACGGGTGGCCTGGGGCATCAGTTCCACAATGGTCAGGCCCAGACGGCCATCGACCACCACCAATTCACCCCGCGCCACCATACGGTCATTGACATAGACATCCACCGGGTCGCCCACCACGCGCTCCAGATCCACCACATCGCCCGCCCCCATGCGCAGAAGCTGGCTGATGCGCAGCCGGCGGCGGCCCAGGCGGACCGACACCTGGACCGGTACGGACAGGATGGAGGAACGGTCGAGATCGTCGCCGGACATCGGGTCGGGCATAGGCAGCAGTTCTTTCCACGGGCGATGGGAAAACTCGTCGCGGCGACTATAGGCTATTTCCGCAATGCGGGGAAAGCCTTGCCCGCATTATACCAGCTGCTGAAAATGCCGACTCATCGGCATTTTCAGCTTCGGCGGCATGGGCCGCCGCCGCGCCAGTCGGCGCGGATGCTAACGGTCAAGAATTTTGACCGTTAGTATTAGGGTGCAGAAAGCGCCTTGATGGCGCTGTCCAGCCCGTCGGGCCAGATGGCCAGATTGCCGGCCTGGGCGGTAATGCCGACATTCACGCCGCCCACCCGCCATTGCCCATCGGTGTGGACCAGCAGCGGCCCGCCGCTGGTGCCCCGGCTGGCCGAACAGGAATGGAAGATCAGCATTCCACCCGGTCCCGCCGGTTTGCCTTGTGCCGTTACTGCACAATCCCGGTCGGCCATCAGCAGATGCACACGATCCTGGCTGAACCCGGCCAGGGCCACGCTGTCGCCGGCTGCGGCGGCGCGGGGGGCGGGGGCCAGGACGGGGACATCCGCCGGCCCCGACAGGCGCAGAAGGGCCCAGTCATGGCGCACACTCTCCCCCGGCTTCGTCCCATCATAGGCGGCGGGGACGTGCAGGACATCGACCGTCAGGTGGGTCTTGTAATCCCCCCGCTCATATCCCAACAGCACATGCAGTGACCCTGCCTGTAGCAAGCGGCGGGTGCGGGGATTGTAAAGGCAATGGGCGGCGGTCAGCACCAGACGGGGGCCGATCACGGTGCCGGTGCATTTGCCGCCGATATTGGTCTGTACCCGCGCGATGCTGTTCCAGGGCGGGCCGGTAATATCGACAATCTGGCGGCTGTCATCCGCCGCAACGCCTGGCGCACGCGTCTGCTGTGCCGAACCTGGAATGGTCAGCGTGGCGAAGGTCAGGATCAGGGCCGTCAGGTGGCGCATGGGGATCAGAAGGGGCTGCTGTCCCCGCCGCCGGGATCACCACCGGCCAGGAACATCCAGATGGCGTAATAGAAGACACCGGCAAAGGGCAGGCCAACCAGCATGCCCAGCAGCATATAAACAACATACATGACGCACCTGTATAAAAGCGGCTGCGCGGATAAGGGAATGGCCGCCCGGTCACCGGCACGGCCACCCTTCACTGCTACGCCCCGTTCTGCCCCCTGTCGCGGGACAAAACGACGCGGTTGTCGCGGCTTTTTTGTTCCCATCTGGCGATGGTGTCACCCGATCCAGTCCAGCGTGCTGTTCGACAGCTGGGCCAGACGGCCCTGGTCGGCGCCGATATGCAGGAAATGCAGCAGCGGGTTCATGCCGCTGGCCCCGACATCGTCATTGGTCTCCAGATAGGCGCGGGTATTGAAATAGGCCGACGGGTCGCGCCCTTCCTTCCAGCCGTAATTGCTGTAATGCGACCAGGCCGTGGTCTGCCCGCGCGCCACGGCGGCGGCCACATCCCTGTTGTTGGCCAGATAATAGTCCGTGTCGAACAGGGCATTGGGATCACGCCCCTCCCGTTCCCCGAACTGGCGGAAATGTTCCAGGCCGCTGGCGATGCTGCCATTGCGGACGGCATTGGCCACGTCGGCATTCATGGACAGATACAGCTTCTCGTCAAAGCCGGTGCGGGCTGTGCCGGGCGTGGGCAGGCTGTTGACCAGCACATCCAGGCCGAACACCACCAGTTCGACCCCGGTCAGGGTGTCGACGCCATCGCCATTCACGCTGCTGACGGTAATGCCGCCATTGGCGTCCCGGATATAGGCATGGTCACCGCCGATGAAGCCCAGGCGCCCTTCATAACGGACCACATCCAGCCCATCATTGCCGAAGATACGGTCATCGCCGGCCCCGCCGATGATGACATCGTCACCGATGCCGCCGGCCAGGTCATCATTGCCGGCCCCGCCATAGAGCGTGTCATTGCCGGACCCGCCGGACAGCAGGTCGTTGCCGTCACCGCCCTCCAGGACATCATCGCCGCCATTGCCCAGCAGCGTGTCATTGCCGACCATGCCCTTGATGACATTGTTCAGGGCGTTGCCCGCGATGGTGTTGTCCATACGGTTGCCGATGCCGATCAGGGCGCCGGCACTGGCCGGGTTGGGCTGATGCCCGCGCGTGGCATAGTCCAGGACCAGATCCTCCACAAAGTCGGGGAGGACGTAGTCGATATGGGTGACCACCACATCGTGGCCACCATCCTGCAGCTCCCGCACCATGGTGCCGTAATGCAGGACATCATAGATATCGTCACCGGCGCCGCCGGCCAGCGTGTCGCGCGGCGACTGGGAAAGCAGCGTATCATCGTTGGGCGTACCCGCCCGCAAGCTACCAGACATTTTCTCTCGATCCACAAAGGATGGTTGCCGCCCCTGCATTTGGATTTACCCGCCCGATCATGGCTTCGCCGTGACCGGCCTGGGGCCGATCCGTGAATTCATATCCGTTTTGGCTAGTCCATTCGGGGTTGGGATTTCGACAACCAAGTAACGCCCCTGGCCGGCACTTATAGGGGCAAGATTGTAACAGGGCAAAGGCCGCCCGAGACCGGTGGCATGGAGCCACTGGGCGGGTGTTACTTGCAAATCTGCAAACAATGGAGCCGGAGCAGGACAAAATCGCGACGGTGATGGGGGAAAAGCTGGATGATCGGCCTTGGTGGCCCCATTCTCCCGGCCCGAAGTGGCCCCGTCATCTGTCCGCACCCCAAAACGACAAAGGCCCCGCCGTCACCGGCGGGGCCTCTGAATTTGGTGGAGCCAAGCGGGATCGAACCGCTGACCTCTACAATGCCATTGTAGCGCTCTCCCAGCTGAGCTATGGCCCCGAAACTTTTGGCGCTGTCTGGGTCGTCGGCGCCGTGCGCGGGTTTATCTAGAAACTCGCGCAGGGATGCAAGCAGAAAATTCGGGCCGGTGACGGATTTCTGACATCGCCGGCCCAAATGGCGGAGGATCAGACCTCCTCCTCACCCTCGACATCGACCACTTCGCCCATGTCGTCGCCGTCATCCAGCTCGTCGGCATCTTCCAACAGGACGTCCTCGTCCTCGACCACGCCGTCATCGACCTCGTCGGCTTCCAGCGCGTCGGCGACATCGACATCGTCATCGGCGATATCGGCGGCCTCGTCCAGTTCCTCCTCGACCTCCGTATCCAACGCTTCCTCATCGTCACGCGGGGCGACCACCTTCTTGGTGTCCTCCACCGGCATGGGACGGGCGCGGCGCGACTTCAGCAGCGCTTCGGGATCGAACACGGTACCGCACGACGGGCAGGTCGGCGGGTCCTTCTTCATGTCATAATAACGCCCGCCGCAATTCGGGCAGATGCGCTTGATACCCCACTCGGCCTTGGCCACGGCAATACCTCCGTCAATCACGCGCGCCAGGACATGCGCCGCGGTTCAGGCCGCATCTGCCATGGCTTCGCGCCCCTGTCAAACGGAACTGTCACGGTTCGCGCGTGGTGCGGCCATGCGGGGCCTTTGAAACGGGGCCGGCATGCTTTGCGGTGCCGTCCGTCCATGCTATGCCCGGTCCCCATAAATCCTCCACCGAAGGCCGGATCATGTCTGCGATCGACCTGCCCTCCCTGGCCCTGATCCTGGCCGCCCTGGCGCGGGGCGGCGCGCATGTGCATGTCCGTGACACGGACGGGCTGGACGCGCTGGCGCATGCTCTGACGGCCCTTGGTGCCATGGTTGAGAGGGCGGAGGCCTGGCGGATACAGGGAAGGGGGATGGGTGGATGGCGCGAACCGGGCCGGGTCCTGGAACTGGGGCCGCGACCGGGGGCGGTGCCGCTGCTGGCCGGCGCGCTGGCTGCGCATGATGTCACAGCCGTTCTGGCCGCCGAGTCGGTGTCGCTGGCGGGGCTGCGCCCGGCGCTGGAACGGGTGGGCGCGCGACTGACCCTGCGCCGGGCTGACCTGCTGCCGGGTGCCATCACCGGCACGCCATGGCCGCTGCCGGCCCTGCATGAAGGGCTGGGTGCGGCGGAAGGGATGGGCCTGCTGCTGGCCGGGCTGAACAGTCCGGGGCGGACGGGTGTTACAATGCTGCCGGAGATGGAACCGGCGCTGGACCTGCTGCGCCGGTTCGGGGCCGGGGTCCATGTGGAGGACGGGAATGCCTGGGTGACGGGTTACCCGGACCTGACGGGGCCGGATGATCCGATCCATGCGTAATTACAGCATCACGGCCCCGCCGCAGGGGCTGATGCACTGGCCGATCATGTGGTGGGCATCGTCGGACGCCAGGAACAGATAGGCGGGCGTGACATCATCGACGCTGCCCAGGCGCTGGCTGGGCAGGGCGCGGCGCAGGGCGTCCACCCCGGCCTGGGCCACGGCGGACCCCGCCTTGGGATCGATAGCGCCGGGGGCCACGCAGTTGGCGGTGACGTTGCGTGGGCCGATATCGTGGACCAGGCTGCGCGTGAAGCCCAGCAGCGCACCGGCGGCGGCGCCATAGAGCGTGTAGCCGGGGGCGCCGTGATAGGCGACATCCGATACGGTGGTAACGATCCGCCCGTAATTCTGCGCGAACATCAGCGGCAGGATCATGCGCGTCATCATGAAGGCCGAGCGCACATTGGCCGCCATCACCATGTCGAACTGTTCTGCCGTGGTGTCGATGAAGGAGATGGCGGGCCGCAGCCCGGCATTGTTGACCAGGATATCGACGCGGCCCAGGCCCGTGACGGCGGTTTCCACCAGCCCATAGGCGCCGTCGGCATTGGTCACGTCGGTGCGCAGCGCCAGCACGCGGCGACCGTGGCGCTCCACCTCCCGCGACAGTTCGCTGACGGCATTGGACTGGGCGTCATCCTCATATTGCAGGATCAGGTCGGCCCCTTCGCGGGCAAAGGCCAGGGCCACGGCCCGACCGATATTGTTGCCCGCCCCCGTGATCAGGGCCACGCGATCCGTCAGCCGTGCCATCTCCCACTCCCCCCAAACACTGGTATCCACTGGGCCGCATCCTGACCAGATGCGCCCTTTGCGTCAACCTGTACGGGCGGCAGTGGGTTTGGCCTACAATATCTTGCCAAAACAGGCGGATTCCGACCGTCCCTGATAGGAACCGTAGTTAGGGACAAGCCGGTAGCCATGGCGGCGGTAGAAGGAGACAGCCCGGTCATTGGCCCAGCGTGTTTCCAGCACCAGCCGGCGATAGCCCAGCCGCCGCGCCCCATCCTCCAGAAAGGACAGAACCGCGGCACCCACGCCGGCGCTGCCCGGCACGGCATACATGCGCTTAATCTCCGCCACCTCCCCCTCCAACGGTCGCACGGCACCGCAGCCCATGGGCACCCCGTCCAGACGCGCCAAGGCGAACAGGGATCGGTCTGCCACCGCGTCCCATCCGGCCAGCCCGCCGCGCCCGTCGCTGCCGAAACGGGCGGCCAGATCGGCGGACAGGGCGTCGATCAGGGGGATGGCGTCTTGGGCATCGGGGCTGGCCGGTTCGATGGTCAGGCCGGCGGGCGCTACGGGCAGTTGCCGATACATGACATGGGTCGTGTGGCTGCTGCCGTCGCCATTCAGGGCATAATCCGGGATGGTGCCGCAGCTTTGCCAGCCCAGGCGGGCATAAAGCCGTTCGGCATCATCGCCTTCCCGCGTGTCCAGCACCAGAAGCCGGCGGCCCTTGGACCGTGCCACCTCCTCCGCGCGTTTCAGCAGGCTGGCCGCCACCCCCTGACGCCGCGCATCGGGATGCACCAGCATCTTGGCAATCTCCGCCCGGTGCGTGCCGTTGACCTGTGGTGCCAGCGCCAGGGTGACGGTGCCGATGATGTGGCCCGTTTGCGTCACGGCCAGCAATATCTGCTTCTCCCCCGACCGCACGGCCCCTTCCTGCCCGCGCCAGAAGGCGGCGGCGCTGTCCAGGTCCAGGGGCGGGATGAAGCCGACGGCGGCCCCGTTGGCGACGCACGCAGCCAGAACCTGGGCAAGATCCGGTACTGCCGCCGCGAAATCCGCCGCGCCAGCCGTGACGATGTCGTAACGCATGAATGAACCCTCAGGGTCGGGTGATGGCAATGATGTAGCGGCTGGGCGTGTCACCCAGCGCGTGGAAGCGCGAGGCGCCATAAAGCCGGAAGCGCAGGACATCGCCCGGCTCCAGCACATGCGCGACCCCGTCCAGCCGATATTCCAGCCGGCCTTCCAGCAGCCAGATATGCTGTTCCAGGCCCGGCACGGGCGGGGCGTCATAATCGATGATGGTACCAGCCGGCAGGGTGCCATGGATCATCTCCGTCTCCAGCCCGGATGCGGGCGGCGACAGGGAGCGGCGCACGAAGCCGTTGGTCGGATCGGTCCAGACGGGCTGGTCGCCTGCGCGGATCAGCAGGGCGGGTTCGGCCTCCACCTCCGCCAGAAGGCGGGACATGGGGCGGCCATGGGCGGCGCAGAGCTTGCCCAGCAGGCTGGCCGTGGGGCTGCTCTCCCCCCGCTCCAGCCGGGACAAGGTGGCCTTGGGCACACCGCTGCGCGCCGCCAGATCATCCAGCGACCAGCCGGCATCACGGCGCAACTGGGCCAGACGCGCGGCCAGACGTGTATCAATGTCGTGTTCCATAAACGAGATAAAATCTCATTTATGGAACACGGTCAAGGGGGATATGGATGGAAGCAGACAGGAAGTGCTTACTTCACCCGGCGGACCTTGATGATGCCGGTGACGCCGTCGATGGTCATGGTGAAGCTGCCGAACATGCCCTTTTCGATCTTCACTTCCTTGCCCGGCTTGGCATTGGCGATGGAGCGGGCGACGACCTGGGACCAGACCTGACCATTGTCGAGGGTGAAGGTGTAGCGGTCCACGGTCTGCTGGCTGACGCTGGTCAGCGTGGCCGTGATGCTTTCGGCTTCCTGCGCCACCGTGCCGGCGGGGGCATCCTTGCGGTCGATGCGTTCGGCGCCGAAGGCCTGTTCCTTGTTCACGGGTGCGGCGACGGCGGGTGCTGCCGGTGCCACAGGGGCCGACGGGGCGGCGGGCGGCTGCGGCGTGTGGCGCAGGGCCGGAACCGTACGGTCGTAACAGGCCAGACGGGCGCCATTATCGACGATGCCCAGGCATTTCAGCACATCATCCTGACCTGCAGCCGATGCCGGCAGGGTCAGCGATGCGGGGGCCGCCAGGATCAGGGCGGCGGCAAGCAGGCGGGGCAGGGGGCGTTCGCGCATCGGGTCAGGTTCCCAAGATAGGATGTTTTTTGGAACCCTGGCCGCAAACATCCCCTGCCGACAAGCAAAAAGGGACGTCCGAAGACGTCCCTTTCCATTCGCATCACGGCCGGTGCCCGCCTTGGCGGCGAACCCGCGTGATCAGGCCACCAGTTCGATCGAGTAATTCTCGATCACGGTGTTGGCCAGCAGCTTGCGGCACATTTCCTCGATCTGGGCCTTGGCCTTGGCCGGGTCGGTCTCGGCGACCTCCAGCTCGATCAGCTTGCCCTGACGGACTTCGCCGACGCCATCGAAACCCAGATTGGTCAGGGCATGGCCGATGGCCTTGCCCTGCGGGTCCAGCACGCCGTTCTTCAGCGTCACAACGACCTTGGCCTTCATGGGAGAAACCTTTTCAGCAATGGAAGATCAAAACTTACTGCACCAGCTTGGGCGCGGTATGGTCGCCGGGGCCGGCCTCGGGCAGGATGCCCAGGCGGCGGGCCACTTCCTGATAGGCCTCGGCGACATTGCCAAGGTCCTGGCGGAAACGGTCCTTGTCCAGCTTCTCGTTGGTCTTGGCGTCCCACAGACGGCAATTATCCGGGCTGATCTCGTCGGCCAGGATGATGCGCATCTCTTCATTTTCATAAAGCCGGCCGAACTCCACCTTGAAGTCCACCAGCTTCAGGCCGATGCCCAGGAACAGACCATTCAGATAGTCGTTGATGCGCAGCGCCAGCGACAGCATGTCGTCCAGATCCTGCGGAGCCGCCCAGCCAAAGGCCGTGATATGCTCCTCGGAGACCATCGGGTCGCCCAGTTCGTCGTTCTTGAAATAATATTCGACGATGGAGCGCGGCAGGGGCGTGCCCTCGGGGATGCCGAAACGCTTGGTCAAGGACCCGGCGGCGATATTGCGGACCACCACCTCAATGGGGATGATCTCCACCTCGCGCACCAACTGCTCACGCATGTTGAGGCGGCGCACGAAATGGTTGGGGATGCCAATCTCGCCCAGCTTCGTCATCAGATATTCACTGATGCGGTTGTTCAGGACGCCCTTGCCCGTAATCGTGCCCTTCTTCTGGGCATTGAAGGCGGTCGCGTCGTCCTTGAAGTACTGGACCAGGGTGCCAGGCTCAGGGCCTTCATACAGAATCTTGGCCTTGCCTTCGTAGATGCGCCGGCGTCGCGTCATGGGTCTGGTGTCCAGCAATCGTTCCAGCCAAAGGGAGACGGACCCGCATGGCAAAACCAGCGGGTCCGGTGCTCAACCCTATAGCAAGCAACGCGCCCCCGCACAATGAAACCAGCGATGCGGGCGGGTCAGTGCTGGGTGGCGGTGATCAGAGGGCGACAGGCGCGAACGCCACCTGATCGGGCCGTCCGGGCGCGAACAGGAAGCGTGGCTTCATGCCCAGACGGTCGATGGAGGGCAGGGCGACCAGGGCGGAACTGCCCGTCTCGAACCCGCTGGGCGTCACGATGCACATGGCCCCGCGCGGGCCGGCATCCCCATCCCAGATGCGGCTGCCCAGCAGTGGCGTCCAGCCGGACCAGTCATCCTGTGCGGGATCGGGTGCCGGTGCCGCCTGGAACAGGGGCCGGAAGAAGCGCAGGCGGGGATGGTCCGGGTCGTTCAGGTCGCAGGCCGCGATCATGGACAGGCCCACCGGGACCGTCTCCACCCGCACCCGCCGGCTTTCCCCGGTCAGGGACAGGCAGAAGGCGTCGCGATTGTCGGCCACCACAAGGTTGAAGGGCCGATAGGCGCGGCCATCCAGATGGGCCAGGGCCTCGGCGGCGCTGGCGGCATCGGCATGGTCCAGGGCATCCAGCACCAGTTCGCCCCGCGACCGCTTGCCCGCCATTGGCCCCAGCGTGCCTTCACGGTTCAGCACGGTGGCCACGACGCCATGGTCGTTCAGACCCAGCCAGGACCCGCCCGCAATCTCATCGATGCCGGCCATCACCTCTGGCCGGTCGGGCCAGTGGCGGGCCGGCGGCTTCCAGGGCCGCCCCTTCATCTCGTCCCTGTTGCCAGCCAGCAGCAGGGGCCAGTCATGGCCGGGGCGGCGCAGGATCACAAGTGTACACATGGCGGCATTGACCTTCAAAAATTCCCCATGGCTCACCATCCTAAAGGTGAGGACGATGCGTCAGGTGATGGCTTATGTCACATCTGCCGTATATAAGGGCCAAGGCTCTATCGTTCGACCTGCCTGCAGAGGATTAAAAATGACGACGTTCGACGAACGCGAACAGGCCTTCGAAAACAAGTTCAAGCATGACGAAGAACTGCTGTTCCGTATCAATGCCCGCCGCGCCAAGCTGGCCGGCCTGTGGGCCGCCGGCCTGCTGGGTCTGAGCGGCGACGATGCCGCCGCCTATGCCAAGCAGATCGTGACCGTTGATTTCGAGGAGCCGGGGCACAAGGATATTGTCCGCCGCATCCTGGCCGATTTCCGGGCCAAGGGCGTGGACGTGTCCGAGCATCGGATCGAAAAAGAACTGAACGACCTGCTGGAAACGGCGCGTCAGCAGATCCAGAGCGAGTAGTCAGGCTAGAGCGCGCTCTAGCCTTTCGTTCTCCTCAAGCGCCGGCGCGGCATCCGCCGCTTGGCTTTCGCGGCACGTGCCGCGCGGCGGCAGTCGCCGCCGGAGCTGTTTTCGGTTAACCAAAAACAGCTCTTGTGTGGGGGAGGGCTATTCCTCCCCCTCCTTGTCGATCACCCGCCGCGCGGTTTCCAGGTCGAACCCGGCCCGCGCCATGGCGGCGATATCCTTGTCGCGCCGGGCCCGCGCCTCTTCCTCCGACAGGCCCCGGTCGGGACGGAAGCCGCCCAGCCGGCGGCGGCGGGCATAGGCGAGCGCCGCGTTCCATTCCGCCTCCCCCTCCTCGGCCCCTTCCAGGCTGCCCAGCGCCTTTTCCACCTGATCGCCGTCCAGACCCTTGGCCATCAGCTTCTGGCGGATGACCCGTGTGGACCCGCCGCGCCGTTGCAGGCCCGACGCCTTCATTTCCGCATAAAGCCCGTCATTCAGCAGACCAGAGCGGACATAGCGCGCGATCAGTGCGTCGACCCATTCCCGCCCCTCCTGCGGGTCGGTGTCGTGCGCCTTGGCCGAGGCATCGACGCGACGCAGCAGCAGCCGGCGCAGATTGGCCGACGAACTGGCGAACCGTTCCAGATAATGCAGGGCCGCCCGGTCCAGATAGGCCGCCGTCACCTTCTTCACCACCTTGCGCCCGTTTCCTGCCCGCCCCGTGTCGTCCGTCACTGCCAATCCCCTGCCTTCGCGCCATCATTGCCGCCGACCGGATGCCCGTATAGTGTCGGGCACCTCATTTCCGCTGCCCCGGAAGATCCCGAAAGCCATGTCGCAACCGACCCTCCCCATGCCCCGCGCCGTCGGCGCCGTCAACTGGATCGGGCTTGCCACCCTGATCCGCAAGGAAGTTCACCGGTTCCTGAAGGTCTGGGTACAGACCATCGCCGCCCCCGTCGTCACCACGCTTTTGTTCTACGCCGTCTTTGCGCTGGCGCTGGGCGGGGTGGTGCGGATGGTGGGGGATGTGCCGTTCCTGCTGTTCCTGGCGCCCGGCCTGATCATGATGGCCATTGCCCAGAACGCCTTTGCCAATTCCTCCTCCTCGGTCCTGGTGGCCAAGGTGCAAGGCAATATCGTCGATGTGCTGATGCCGCCGATTTCCGCCCTGGAACTGACCGCGGCCTATGTCATCGGCGGTGTGGTGCGCGGGGCCATTGTCGGGCTGGTCACGGCCCTGGCCATCGCCTTGTTCATCCCGTTGCAGCTGCATTCGGTGGGTTTCATCCTGTTCCACGGGGTGGCGGCGGCCTCGCTTCTGGCGCTGCTGGGGCTGATCGGGGGCATCTGGGCCGACAAGTTCGACCATATGGCCGTCGTCACGAACTTCATCGTGACGCCGCTCTCCTTCCTGTCGGGCACCTTCTATTCCATCGACAGCGTGCCGCCGGCCTTCCGCTTCATCGCGCATCTGAACCCGTTCTTCTATTTCATCGACGGTTTCCGCTATGGCTTCATCGGCCAGACGGACGGGACCCTTGTAACGGGCATCCTGGTGATGCTGGGCATCAATCTGGTCCTGGGCTTTGTGGCCTGGCGGATGATCGACAAGGGTTACAAGCTGAAGGCGTGAGGGTGTGGTTGATGTCGCATGCGCTGCGCTTATGCGACCTACGGCCCGTTTCGCAGGTCGCATAAGGCCGGTGAGGCCGCATGCGACAACTGAAAAGGAAAGCTGGGAATGAGCTTGGAACAGACGCGCGGCCCCGCCGGCGCCTTCAATCCCGCGATCAGCCGGCAGGTGCCCGGTTTCCACTGGGTGGCGTTCCTGACGCTGTGCCGGCGCGAGCTGCGGCGCATGGTGAAGATGGCGGCGGCCTTCCTGATCGCGCCGGCCCTGATGGCGGGCATCTATTTCGTCTGTTTCCTGTTCGGGCTGGGGCCGCAGCGGGGCACGCCAGAGGGCGACGCGGTGCTTTCCTATCTGGTGCCGGGCCTGATCATGCTGTCGATCCTGCTACGCTCGGCGGAAAATGGCGGCTTTATGCTGCTGTACAGCAAGATCGAGGGCCATATCATCGATGAGCTGATGGCCCCCATCGGCGCGCGGGAGGCGGTGCCCGCCTATCTTCTGGCGGGCGTCGTGGCCGGCATGGGCAGCGGCATCGTGGTCTGGATCGCGTCCTTGTTCTTCTGGCCGCTGCCGGTGGCCAACCCGCTGGCGGCGCTTGGCTTTGCGCTGGCCGGGTCGCTGTTCATGGCGCTTTGCGGTCTGCTCTGCGGTATGGCCAGCACCAAGTGGGACCATATCTCCGCCTATTTCACGTTTCTGTTCACGCCGCTCTCCTTCCTGTCGGGCCTGTTCGCGCCGGTCGAGTCGATGCCGGAAACGCTGGGGACCATCGTGCGGCTGAACCCGATCTTCCATGCCATGGAGGGGTTCCGCCACGGTATCCTGGGCGGGGCCATGCCCTGGGGATCGGCGCTGTTCCTGCTGGTGGCCATCGTCCTGCTCTATGCGCTGGCAGCAAGGCTTTATTCGGCGGGATGGCGGATGAAGAGTTAAGCGTTCGTAACAATCCGTTATCATCGGTTACCAAGGCCGGATATTTGTAAACCCCCTGCAAATGCGGCGGACAGGGGGCCGGGCCAGCCGCATTATCCAAGGCGAGACACGGGTAACCGATGAAGTACAGGAACCGACCCATGGATGGCGCCCTTTCCAGCACCCCGCCCAGCAGCCTTTCCAACCGCCCGCGCCTGACCCCCGGCGTGCCTGCCGGTGGCATCGCTGCCATCCTGGTGGCGATGGGCGTCATCGGCTGGGGCCTGGCCGCCGGTGACATTGATGGCCCGCAGGAACGTCATGGGTCGCATTTCGACATCAACATCCCCGAACCGCCGGAGCCACCGGAACCCCCAGAGCCGCCGGATGTGCGCGTGAATGTCGATGTAAACCCGCAGATGGTGGAACGCGCCGTGCGCGATGCCATGCGCGGGGTGGATGTCGATGCCGCCCGGATGCAGGGTCTGCGAGAGGCGCAGGCAGGGCTTGCCGATGCCCAGCGCGAGCTGGCCGCCGCCCGCGAGCAGTTGCAGCGTGAAGGCAAGGACGTGCCCGCCATCGCCGAGGGTGCCCTGCGTATGGCGGAACTGGGTGTGGCCGCCGCCGCCGGTGCCGCCAAGGGCGCGCAGGCCCAGACCCAGCAGGGCGAAGGCAGCATCATGCAGTCCTTCGATGCGCCCAAGGGCGTGCAACTGGTCAATATCGGCGGCGACATCACCATCGAACGTTCAAGCCGCGCCGACAAGGTGCGGGTGGAGATCGACAGCGGCGCCAGCAACATGGACCTGGACGTCAAGGATGGCGTGCTGACTGTCCGGGGCCGGAACGATCCCCATGTTGGCAATACCGATATCCGCCTGACCATGCCCACCGATACCGATTTGACGGTGGCGGGCCTAGCCGGCGACCTGTCCATCGGTGGCCGGTCCGATGCCAAGCTGTCGGTGCAGTTGCTGCGTGGCGACGTGTCGGCGGAACGGGTGGGTGCGCTGTCGGTCGATATCCTGGAATCGGGTACCGTGTCCGTCGAACGTGTGGAGGGGCCGCTAAATTTCCGGGTACAGGGGGCAGGCGAACTGTCGGTGGAGCGGGCGGAAACGGCCAAGCTGGATGTGAATGGCCATGCCAATGTCTCGCTGGGTCGCGTGGAAAACGGGCTGGCCATCTCCATCGCCGGCCATTCGGAAATGGATATCGGTCGCGTCAATGGTCCCGTCCGCATCGATTTTCCCGGCGCCGGTCGCGTCAGCATCGGCGAGGGCGAGGCGGAGCTGGAAGCACGGGTGACGGGTGCCGGCTCGCTGGAATTCAACGGCACCGCCATCAACCCCACGGTGGTGGCGTCAGGCGCCGGCAATGTCCGCATCGCCAGGCATGAGGGCAAAGCCAATGTCCGCAATACCGGTGTCGGCAATACCTATGTCGGTGATTGAGGCGTGAGGTGAAGCGTCCCCCGCCGAAAGCGCACCCAATCAGCACCGCCCCCCAGGCGGGGGAGTTGGATGGGCGCATCCGGCAGGGGGAGATTGAAAGGCTACGCCGTCAGGCCAGCGACAAGGGTTTCAAGGAACAGGTGCAGCGGGCGGCCAAGGCCAAGGGGGAGGACCCCTATCAGCTTCTGGCAGACGCGATCCGCAAGATGCTGCGCGGGGAATAGAGGCGTCCATCGCCCCTCACTTCATGCCGCTGGCCGCGTTTTCGATGGCCAGGATATGGTCCAGGCCCGGCAGGATTTCCGAGCGGATGAATTCCACGCGCTTGTTGGGCCCGGCCCCGCCCTGCGGGAAACGTGCCTTCCACAGCGCCATCTTGACCGCCAGACCGCACAGCACGCCGCCGATGGTGACGTGGTGGCTTTCGATCTGATGGCGCACCGACCGGAAGCTCTCGGCGCTGATATCGTTCCAGAAATCCTTGGACCGGCGGTCGAACGCCTCGAACCGGCCCGTGATGGAGGTGGTTATGGAGGTTAGTTTCGACTGCACATCTGACAGCATCTTCATGATGTTGCGGTCGCGCGCGATCAGTTCGGATGCCTTCGGTTCCATCGCCCATTTCATGAACCGCTGCACCTCCGGCACGATGCCGTCCAGGCAGGACCGGAAATAGGCCAGCGACAGGAAGACGTCGCCATAATCCTCCAGAAAGTCCGGGATCTCGTTCAGCTTCACCTTCAGCTTTTCCGACAGAAGCCGCAGGTTGGACAGCGCCTCCTCCCGGTCGGGATTGGCCAGCATGGCCAGGATGTCCGACACGTCGCTGATTTGCCGCTGTTCGCCGCCATAGACCTGCTGCAGCAGGGGGCGCGTGAAATCCTTCATATAGCCGGTCAGTTCGGCACGCTTGCTGTCCGACAATTGCAACGCCTTGGCATCATTCACGGCGATGCCGACACGCCGCAGCTCCTTGCGCAGCGTATAGACGTCAAAGCTGTTGATGCGGACCAGCTTGCTGATCTGCACCATATCGACGCGCAGGGTCTTGCTGTGGCTGGGAAACAGGCTGCCAAGATGGTCGGGGCTGATCTGGCCGCTGCCGGTGGACCGGTCCTGGAAGATTTCCACGACGGTTTCCAGCCTCGCATTCTTGATCAGCTTGGCACGGCGCAGGCCCGGCGTTTCCAATGGCAGCATGGCCATGGGAAGGATATGCAGCGAATCGCGCGACGCGTCATCGAACTGGATGACCTCGGCTTCCCCTTGTTCGGGGGCGTCGGTCTGGGCGGTATCGGCCATATCGGTTCCCGGGGGCCTGGATGGCCGGAGGTTTTGTTAGCGGCAACCTAGCACGCATCCGCGTGTATGCAAGGCGTTCCCTTGTCGCGGACGTGGCATGGTGCTTGGTGAAGAGGTGGTCCGATGCTATTTAGCCGGGGTAAGAACCGGTGGGCAAATGTCCATCGGGATATCCAGGACGAAACGGGGAAGGTGCGGCGTGGGTGACTATTATCTGTGGATCAAGGCCCTGCATGTCATCAGCATCATTGCCTGGATGGCGGGCATGCTCTATCTGCCGCGCCTGTTCGTCTATCATTGCGCGGCCGAGCGCGGGTCTGTGCAGTCGGAAACCTTCAAGGTGATGGAACGCCGCCTGTTGAAGGCCATCATCAACCCGGCCATGGGCGGGACCTGGATTTTCGGTATCGCCATGATCGCCCTGAACCCCGACCTGATGAAGGGCCAGGGCTGGCTGCATGCCAAGCTGGCGCTGGTCCTGCTGATGTCGGGCGTGCATGGGGTGCTGGGCAAGCATGTGCGGTTGTTCGCCAATGATGCCAACACCAAGCCGGCCAAGTTCTTCCGCATCCTGAACGAGGTGCCGACCGTCCTGATGATCGGCATCGTCATCCTGGTGATCGTGCGACCGTTCTAAGCGGTGCCTGCCCCTCTCTGACGGCGGTGGCTAGGCGTTAGCCACAAGCCTCCACCCAGGCGCGGACCTGTTCAAGGGCGCGGTTGCCCTTGCCCAGGCGCTTTTCCTCGGCCACCAGGATTGTGTGGAAGGCGCGCAGTTTCAGGCCGTTGATGCGGGCCTCCGACAGGGCGATGCCGCCGGCATCCACCACCAGATCGATGACACGCTCGGCGGCGTGCAGGCGGCCCAGCAGGTAATCATGTTCGCGGTCATGGCGGCTGAAAAAGCCGCCAAAGGCGTTCATGCGGGCACTGCGCAGGTCGGTGGGGGCGCCGGACCGGCGCAGCAGGCGGGCATCGGGCGGGGCGATGCGGTCCACGCGGATGGCGTGGAATTCATCCAGCTCCACCCAGCCGCTGGTCGAAAAGGTCAGCACGTCCCAGAAGGCGAAGCCCAGATAGGCCTCAAATATCTGCCGCCGCGCGGCGGGCCCCAGATAGTTCAGGCCCATCAGGGCGAAGATCTCGTCAATCTCCGCTGACTGGTCCTCCAGCTTCCAGACGGCGGCCAGTTGCGGCAGCACGCGGTCCAGGGTCTCTGCGGATGGTACCGGCCCGTCGGCGCGCATCAGGTTGTTCAGCGCGATCCGTTCCCCGGCATTGAACAGGCCCAACCCGTCGGTGGCCAGACCGGGCAGCCGTTCCAGCGCGCTGTAGAGGCTGGCCTTCATCTCATCCAGGTCCGGGGCGCGGGTGTCGGCATGTTCGCCTTCGCCCACCATCGGATAGATGGCGTTCAGTTCCCGGATCAGGAAACGCAGGCGCCGTCCCCGGAAGGCGATGTCGAAATCGCGCAGGAACCGAACCCAGGCCGGTTTTTCCCCGTCGGCGGGGAAATCCAGCCGGTCGGGCAGAACCCCGCGCGCCCGCGCCCAACCGTTCAATGCCGCCAGCAGGGCCGGTCTGGCCCCGGCATCGGCGCGGCCCAGGCAGGGCGACAGCAGCGTGGCCAGATGTTCCAGCGCCCCTTCGATCTTCAGCCGCAGATAGGCCTCGAACGCGAAACCCGCCTGTTGGGCGGCGACCGCACTGGCCTGATCGCGCCAATGGCGGATCTGTTCGATAGTGGGGGCCGGCGGCAGCGGCCCGCCCAGCACGCGCGCCACCTGTTCGGCCACGCGCGGGCGGGCGGCATCCAGCAGGCCTCTAAGCCGTTCGATGCGGGCATTGCGGCCGGCAATGGCGAGCAGTTCATCGCGCACCGGCTCATTGCGGGGAATGTCGGACAGGGCACCGCGGATGGTGCGGAAAAAGCCCGGCGCCTCTGGCCGGCCACCCAGACCGACGCGGCCCGCCGGTTTGGGGTCGATATAAACGATGCGGCGATCCACCTCGCGATAGGCGGGGCGGCCCGCGATGGCCGACAGGGCGGCGGCGAACGGCTTGTTGTTCAGGACGGACCCGTCGATGAAGCTGGCCTGTTCGGGGTCCGCCCCCTGGCGGCGATATTCGGCGAAGTTGCGTTCGAAGAACCGTGCCCGCCCCTCCCAGCGTTCATCCCGCTCATTCAGCAGCCGGTCCATCTGCCGCACCTGGGCCGGTGGAAAGGCACCGGGATAGGAGGCGGATGCGCGGGCGGCGAACACCAGGCCCGGCACGTCCCCATCCTTGAAATCGCTGTCCAGATCGCCCTCGGTGCGGCGATACCGGAAGGTGAAGCGGTGGCGATGTTCACGCTCCAGAATCTCCGGCGGGTCATGGGCCGGGATGCGGGTGGTGTAGCCGTGGAAATCCGTCACCGTCACATGCAGCGACAAGGGCAGGCCGCGCGGCAGCAGGCTGGCCAGCGGCTTTTTCGTGCTGTCGCCCATGGCGTGGGCGGCATCCAGCAGGAATTCCATCAGCCGCTTGCCGTCAAAGGGCGGGCGGAACCAACGGGACCGCACGAACAGCGACAGTTTCTCCGCCACCTCCGCATCCGGTGCCAGCCGTTCCAGGCGTTGGGTCATGGCCCAGACCACGGGCCGCATGAACCATTTCGACCATTTGCCGGCCCGGCTGTCGGGCGTCAGCAACTGTGTCACGTCGGCATTTTCCAGCCACAGGCTGGTCAGCGGCTCCAAATCCAGATCATGGGCCAGCGCGCGGGCCAGCAGCACGCCATTGATGCCGCCGGCACTGGCGCCCGCCACCACGTCGATCAGCACGCGCAAGGACAGGTCGGGCAGCAGATCGCGCAGCAGGTCGAAATAGATGGATTCGGTATCGAAGGGCCGGGGATCGCCGGCAAGGGCCGTCTGGAAACTGCCAGCATGGCCGTTGCCATGGGCGTTGCGGCCCGCATGCAGAGCCTGGCTGGCCCGCACCAGCTTCCACAGTTCCTTGGTCACGCCGTGCATATAGACGGCCAAGCTGACCCCGCCATAACAGACCAGCGCGATGCGAAGCTCCTTCTCCTTCACCGGCTGCTCTCCCTTTAGTGGCACGGGGCATGGTGGGGCCTGAGCGATGGTGGCGTCAACCGGACAGCAGGGGCGGACTATGGACGACCGCAATATTCGGGTGGGGCGGGACCGGCGCTTGCGTCATTTTCTGGTTCAGGAACCGGAAAGGAACGATCATGCTGACCGCTACGCACCCCGCCTTCACCCCGTTGCGCGCCCTGACCGCCATGAATGACCAGACCGCCCCGGCCCCCGATGATCCCCGCGACCCGGTGCTGGCCGATGGCGGGGCGCGGCTGGTGGCGGGTGCCCTGCACCGGTTGGCCCGCGACTGGCAGGAGCCGCCCTCGCTGGAGGAACTGGCGGCTGACGCGGGGCTGACGCAATGGCATTTCCAGCGGCTGTTCAAGCGCTGGGCCGGGATCAGCCCGAAACGCTTTGCCCAGTTCGCGACACTGGGCCATGCCCGCGCCCTGCTGCGCGGGGAGGGGGGGAATGATCTGCTGGGCGCCAGCCTGGATCTGGGCCTGTCCGGCCCGTCCCGCCTGCATGATCTGTTCGTAGTGGCCGAAGGCGTAACACCCGGTGAATACAAGGCCGCCGGCAAGGGTATGGTCATCCGCTGGGCTGTGCATCAGACGGCGCTGGGGACGGCCCTGCTGGCCGCGACCGACCGTGGGGTCTGCTGGTTCGGCTTTATTGGGGCCGATGGCGACCCGGCGGGGCAGATGGCGGAACTGCGCAACGACTGGCCGATGGCGACATTTGTGGAAGACCCGGAGCCGACGCGGGCGGCGGCGGCGTCCCTTGATCCCGTTTCATCGGGGCAGGGGCCGGTGACGCTGCATCTGAAAGGTACCAACTTCCAGATGCGGGTCTGGCGGGCCTTGCTGGACATTCCCTATGGCGGGGTGACCACCTATGCCGGCATCGCCGACCGTATCGGGCAGCCTAGTGCCGCCCGCGCCGTGGGCAATGCCGTGGGGGCCAACAAGCTCGCCTGGCTGATCCCCTGCCACCGTGTCATCCGGGGTACGGGCGTGCTGGATAATTACCGCTGGGGCCCCGTGCAGAAGCGCACGCTTCTGGCCTGGGAAGGGGCGCGGCTGGCGGGGGAGTGAGGGGGGCGGGTGTCGCATAAGCGTAGGTCGCATAAGGGCAGCGCCCGCATGCGACAAACCCACATCAATGGCCCAGAATGCCGCTTTCGATGACGCCATCGATGATGAACTGACATGCAAGGGCTGTCAGCAGGATGCCCAGGACGCGGTTGATCACGTTGATGCCGGTAACGCCCAGCAGTTTCGACACCTCGCCTGCGAAGACCAGCACGAACAGGGTGGCCAGCAGCACGCCCGACAGCACGGCCAGGACGGTCGCCTGCATCATCAGGTCGCCATCGGCGCGGCCCATTAGCAGCACGACCGAGGTCATGGCGCCCGGCCCCGCGATCAGCGGGATGGCCAGGGGGAAGACGGAGATGTCTTCCTTGTGCGTCGCCTCTTCCTTTTCCTCTGCCGTGGCCGTGCGCAGGCCGCTTTCGCGGGCAAACACCATGTCGATGGCGACCAGCAGCAGCAGAATGCCGCCCGCGATGCGGAAGGCCCCGACGCCGATGCCCAGCGAGGTCAGCAGCAATTCGCCGATGAAGGCGAAGCCGAACAGCAGGCCCGTGCCGATCAGCACGCCCTTCACGGCGGTGCGGCGGCGGTGACGCGCATCCATGCCCGCCGTCAGCCCCGCAAACATGGGGCCAAGGCCGATGGGATCGATGGTCACGAAAAAGGCGATGAAAGTGGAAAGGACCAGGTCGGTCATCTAGGGCCACCGGGCGGGAACAGGGGATGTCGGGAATGGACATGCTCTACCCCAACCGGCGGTTACTGTAAAATGCCGGGCTGGCAGGGCTGCCTTTACACCGTGATCTCGATCAGGTTGCCGTCCGGGTCCTTCACCACGGCCTCGTAATAGCCGTCGCCGGTCCAGCGCGGGCCGCTGTCCAGCAGGCCCAGGGTAGACAGGCGGGTGGCGAGGTCGTTGACCGCTGCCTCTGAGCCCAGCGACAGGGCGATATGGGCCCAGCCATAGCGTTCCCAGCCCTGTTCGCCCTCTCCCGACAGCCAGGGCGCGCTCATCAGTTCGATGACGGCCCCTTGCTTCAGCCGCAGGAAGCGGGAGGTGAAGCCCGGTCGGCGGCGGCTTTCGTAAAGATCCCCCACATCGGCCCCGAAATGCGTTGCCCAGAAGGATGCAGCCGCATCCAGATCAGCGGTCCACAGGGCGACATGGGCGATCTTCACGAAGGTTCTCCGTCATTTGCCCGGTATGGTCAGGGCGAAATAGGGCAGGGTCGGCTTTTCCGAAGGCCCGAAGGGACCGGGCACGGTGCCCGATACCGGCGTCAGCGAGCGCAGATAGGCGATGATGGCGCCGGCATCGGTGTCGGTCATCCGGCTATACCCCATATATGGCATAACGGGGGCCAATTGCCGCCCATCGGGGCGGACGCCGGTGCGTAGCGCCTTCACGATCTCCGCATCGGTCCAGGCCCCCAGGCCGGTATCGCGGTCGGGCGTCAGGTTGGGGCCGACAAAGGTGCCCAGCCCTGGCACCTGCCAGCCGACATCACTGCCGCCCAGCAGGCGCGCCGTATCGGGCCGCCCGGCCATGGCGCCCGCCGTGTGGCAGTCGCCACAGCCCAGGATGCCGACCAGATAGGCGCCGCGCGCCACCTTGTCCGGGTTGGGCCGGTCCTGCGCCAGGGCGGCGCCGGTGGTGGACAGCAGGATGCAGGAAAGCAGGACGGGGCGCAGGGCCCGCCCGATCATAGAAGACATGGACATGATCTGACCTTGAGATTCCTTGGAAGATACGGGCCCGCCCCCAGGCCCCCGAACAACCCATCGCGATGATCATGCCGCGACCGATGCCCGCGCGCCACAGGTGTAACATTCGTAACATGGCGGCCGATTGGTCGCCTGTCGGACACATCAAACATGAAAATTGAATCATGTTTCATATTGTGTGGGATGGCGCATTGACACCCATGCTGCACCGCCGTACACCTCAAGAGAAAAGCCCACATAATGGAGGAGGCCGCGGGCACGCTCATGAGCAAGAAAGTCTATACCGACGCCGTATCGGCCCTGGCGGGGCTGCTGCGCGATGACATGACCGTGATGGCCGGCGGGTTCGGCCTCTGCGGCATTCCCGAAAATCTGATCGCTGCGATCAAGCTGTCGGGCGTGAAGGGCCTGACGGTCATCTCCAACAATGCGGGCGTGGATGGCTTCGGCCTGGGCCAGCTTTTGGAGACCAAGCAGATCAAGAAGATGATCAGCTCCTATGTGGGTGAGAACAAGCTGTTCGCGCAGCAGTTTCTGTCAGGCGAGCTGGAGCTTGAATTCAACCCGCAGGGCACGCTGGCCGAGCGTATCCGCGCCGGCGGTGCGGGCATCCCCGCCTTCTTCACCAAGACGGGCGTGGGCACGCTGGTGGCCGAAGGCAAGGAACTGCGCGAGTTCGACGGCGAGACCTATGTCATGGAGCGGGGCCTGCGCGCCGATCTGGCCATCGTCAAGGCCTGGAAGGGCGATACCGAAGGCAACCTGATCTATCGCAAGACGGCCCGGAACTTTAATCCCATGATGGCCATGGCAGGCCTGGTCACGGTGGCCGAGGTGGAGCAGCTGGTAAATGTCGGCACGATCGACCCCGATCATGTCCACACGCCCGGCATTTTCGTGCAGCGCATCATCATGGGCGAGCACGAGAAGCGCATCGAACAGCGCACCACCCGCAAGCGTGATTAAGGGCGAGGGGAACAAAAATGGCTTGGACCCGTGAGGAAATGGCCGCCCGCGCCGCCAAGGAGTTGCGCGACGGTTTCTATGTGAATTTGGGCATCGGCATTCCGACCCTGGTGGCGAACTTCATCCCCGAGGGCATGCATGTCACGCTCCAGTCGGAGAACGGCATGCTGGGCATGGGCCCCTTCCCGTTTGAAGGGGAAGAGGATGCCGACCTGATCAATGCCGGCAAGCAGACCATCACCGAGCTGCCTTACAGCAGCTATTTCAGCAGCGCCGACAGCTTTGCCATGATCCGTGGCGGGCATATCGACCTGTCGGTGCTGGGCGCCATGCAGGTGGCCGCCAATGGCGATCTGGCCAACTGGATGATCCCCGGCAAGATGGTCAAGGGCATGGGCGGGGCCATGGACCTCGTCGCCGGCGTCAAGAAGGTCGTGGTGGTGATGGAGCATTGCGCCGTCGACAAGAAAACGGGCGCCATCGAGCCGAAGCTGCTGAAGGCTTGCACCCTGCCGCTGACCGGCACGCGCGTCGTCGATCTGGTTGTCACCGACCTGGGCGTGTTCCAGGTGGACAAGCATGGCACCGGCCCGCTGACCCTGATCGAACTGGCTCCCGGCGTGACGCTTGAGGAGATCAAGGAGAAGACGGAAGCGGCGTTCGAGGTGGCGCTTTAGTTAAGTGGGGGATGGGTGGGGGCGTTGAACCCTCACCCTCCCAAGCCTTGGCAGGCCTGGGGCCCCTCCCTCTCCCACTTTCGTGGGCGAGGGGCGTAAATTCTTCACCCCTCGCCCGTCAGCATCAACGGGTGGGAGGGGGTGACGTTGTCAGCGCCGGAACGGTGGGCCGCCCGGACGGCGCGGCGGGCCGCCGGCACCGGCGGGGCGCTCGTCCTTGTGACGATAGGTGATGCGGCCCTTGCTCAGGTCATAAGGCGTCATTTCCACCGTCACGCGGTCGCCGGCCAGGGAGCGGATGCGGCTTTTGCGCATGCGACCGGCGGTATAGGCGATAATCTCGTGCCCGTTCTCCAGCTTTACCCGGAAGCGGCCATCGGGCAGCGCCTCGGCGATGATGCCGTCGAACTCGATAAATTCTTCTTTGGTCATTCTGTACCCCTGAAACAGAAAGGGCGGCGGCATGAAACCATGCCGCCGCCCCTTCAAAGCCGTTTACTGAACGTGGATTTAGGCCACGCGCAGGTTTTCAGCCGCCGTCTTGCCCTTGCGCGGATCGCGCACGGCGTCGAAGGTGACCTTCTGGCCTTCGTTCAGGCTGGACAGGCCAGCACGCTCAACGGCGGAGATATGGACGAACACGTCAGCCGAGCCATCCTCGGGCTGGATGAAGCCAAAACCCTTGGTGCCATTGAACCACTTGACGGTACCGACAGACATAAAAGCCTCCTGGGATAGTTCCCGTTCGGAGCTGCCCGGCGCGAGAGTGCGGCACGGGCATCAAAGTCACGACAGGGAAGAACCAGCGGTAGCCGGAAGATAGCCCAGTAGCAAAGTCGACTTGGCAAACATGGGCGTCTTTGCGTTCCATAACAAGAACTATCGTCGTCGGACGTACACATGGCTGTCGCGCGCGGCCCCGTTCGGCCCTCTTTCACAGGCCTGCCCTTTGCGTCATGCTGGACCCTAAAGCCAGGGAGGGTGCGGGCATGAGTGATGCCGCCGACTATCCGCGCACGGCGCGCGGCACGAATTTTTTCGAGACGGACACCAACCTGATCCGCCTGCTGGAGCGCCGGGCCCCGCATGTGTTGGAGGCACATGAGGGGCGGCTGTCGGAATTCGGGGCCTGGGCCGGTAATGAGTTGGACACCCAGGCCGAATATACCGACCGGTTCGCGCCGCCGCGCCTGGACCCCTATGACAGTGACGGCAACCGTACGGGCCGCGTGGTCTTCAACCCCGATTATCTGGCCTGTCATGCCGAGGCGTACCGGCGCGGGGCCGTGGGCCTGGCCTATCTGCCAGAAGGGCAGGGGCCGACGGGGGCGCCCAGCCATGCCGCCTGTTTCACCATGGGCTATATGCTGTCGCAGGCCGACATCTCCATCCATTGCCCCGTCACCATGACGGGGGCGGTGGCGCATGTGCTGGACATGGCGGCCCCCGCCGCTGTGCGTGGCCGCTATCTGCCGGACATGATCCGCATGGATGGCAAGGCCCTGTCGGGCGGCACCTGGGCCACCGAACTGCATGGCGGGTCGGATGTGGGGGCGACCACGACGCGGGCCGAACAGCGCAATGACGGCTATCGCCTGCACGGGCTGAAATGGTTCACCAGCAATGCCGGCGCGGGTCTGGCCATGGCGACGGCAAGGCCGGATGGCGCAGAGCCGGGCGGGCGGGGTCTGGGCTGCTATCTTGTCCCCTCCCATCTGGAGGATGGCACGCCCAACCATCAGCGTGCCCGGCGGCTGAAGGAAAAGGCGGGGACCCGAGGGCTGGCGACCGCGGAACTGGACCTGAACGGGTGCTTTGCCGTGGAGTTGGCGCTGCCGCCGGACGGGCTGAAGGTGATGATGGCGGCGCTGGAGTACAGCCGCATCCACAATGCCGTGGGATCGGCGGGCCTGCTGCGCCGGGCGTTTTTGGAAAGTGCGGGATGGGCCACGCACCGGGTGGCCTTCGGCAAGCCCATCCGCAAATACCCGATGGTGCAGGATCAGCTTCTGGATATGCAGATGGAGTTGGAGGCGTCGACGGCGCTGGCGTTCGAGTCGGTGCTGGCCTTCGATGCGCAGCTGGCCGACCCTGATATGGGCGGCGACTGGCTGCGTCTTGCCACCGCGCTGGCCAAATACCGGACCGCAGAGCAGGCCGTCACCGGCTGCCGGCAGGCGGTGGAGATGGTGGGTGGCAATGGCTATACCGACGAGATGGCGACCAGCCGCTTCTACCGCGACTGTCTGGTCGTGTCGGTCTGGGAAGGGCCGGCCAATATCCAGGCGCTGGAATTGCTGCGGCTGGTGACGGGCAAGCGGCCCGGAGACCAGATGTTCCTGGCCCGTGTCGGCACCATCCTGTCGGACCTGCCCACGCGTCTGCAGGAGCCGGTGGTTGATGATGTGTCGGCCATTCTGGAAGGCGCGCTGGAGGAATGCCGCGCGGCCCTGTCCTTCCTGCGCCGCAACCCGGACCAGGGGCCGCGCCATGGACGGCGCCTCTTGACCCTGATGGCCGATACGCTGGCGGCGGCCCTGCTGTGCGAGGAGGCGGTGGCGGAGCTGAAATGGGGCGACCGACGCAAATGGCTGGTGGCCAGCCGTTTTGTGCTGAAGGTTCTGGGCAAGGCCGACCCGATTACCGCCGACATCGATCCGGCCAATGCCGCGTTTGACGCGGTTCTGGCCTATGAGCCAGTGGAATGGTGAGGGGGTAGTACCCCTCAATGCACCGTGTCGGTGTTGGTGCCGCCGGTGCGGGGGCGGCTGTCATACTTGTCCATGGCGCGGCTCATCATGTCGGCGATCAGTTCCTTGGGCAGGGGGGCCGCACCGCCGGGGGGCCAGGATGCCGGCTGTTGTGACTGGACCTGTGCCGGGCTGTTGATCGGGGCCGGGGCGGCCTGCGGCTGCTGCGTGGCAACGGGTTGGGCATTGGTGACCGTCGGGGCCTGCGGCTGCGTGGTCTGCTTCGGCATGGCGGGGACGGCGGCCCCCGGCATGTTGCCGCCGACATTGCGGGCCATCTGGTTGGCGCGGGACGCCACGATCGGCTTCACCCCCATGGAGCCGGCGGAGATGGCGGCGGCGCGGTATTCGGCCAGACCCTTGCCGGCGCGGGCCGGGGCGGCCTGTTCCTGGCTCATCGCCGTCAGCAGATTGTCGCCCGACCCGGCAGCACCGGGGGCCGGCAGGCTGGCCACCACGGCGGCGGTGCCCATGCCGCGCGCGGCGGTCAGGGCGGCGGACGCGCCGGGCGTGCTTTCCAGGTCCTTCAGCTGCTGGGCCGTGGCGATGCCACCGGCGGCAGGCGCATGCGCGCTGATGGAGGTGGGGACGGTGGCGGGTGCCTTCGTGGTCAGGGCGGCCATGGGCAGGGAAGCGGGCGCCGCGACCGTGGCGGGCGCAGTGGCGGCAAGGGCTGCCGTGGTGCTGGGCGCGCTGGGCAGGGATTGCCCACCACCCATCAGGCTTTCCAGCAATGCTGCCTGACCGCTGGACAGTTCCACGGGGCCGCCGGGTGTGGGTGCGGCGGTTGCGACGCTTGCGGTGGGGGCAGCAGCCTGCGGGGCCGGGGTGGCGTCGGCGGTCTGGGCGGGGCGGGGGGCGGTGACGGTGAAGGGATCATCCTCCGCCGGTGCGGCGTCTTTCTCCAGGCCCAGGGCGCTGGCCACATGGTCCATGGCGTCCTTGCCCGTTTCCTTCTCCAGGATGGCGTCGGCGCTGGCCACGGCCAGACCCACGGGGCCGAAGAACAGGGCCGCGCCCGCCACCTTGGCCGGGGTGCGGATCGTGTCGCCGGTGACGGCCTGATAAATCTTGTTGACGACGGGAATGTGCTGCAACGGGTTCACCACATCCAGCACATCCCAGAAGGACATGCCGTCGCCCTTGCCATCGGCCTTTTCGGACTTCGCCCCATCCTTGGCGCTATCCGTCGACACGGCATGCAGGTGCTGCGTCTTGGCGCGGACATGGTCCATATGGATGCTGCTTGGCGGCATGGTGATCCTCCCGGTTCGCAAGGATCAATGCAGGCCGCGTGCCAAGTGCAGGGCGGCGGATTTTGCCGGGTGGGGAGATACTTGTTTTCCTCAAGCGCCGGCGCTGCGTCCGCAGCTTGGGCTTACGCCGTACCTGCGGCGCGGCGGCAGTCGCCGCCGGAACGGTTTGCGATAAACCGGAAACCGTTCAGAACAAATGCCCCGACTTTTCCGCCTTGGTGCGCAGATAGGCCTCGTTATGGCCGTTGGCGGGGAAGATGTGGGGGACGCGTTCCACCACCTCCACGCCGCTGGCGGCCAGCTGCGCCATCTTGTCGGGATTGTTGGTCATCAGCCGGACCTGGGTGAAGCCTAACTGGCGCAGCATGCTGGACGCCGGCAGATAGACGCGTTCGTCGGCGTCAAAGCCCAGGACGGTATTGGCATCGACCGTGTCCAGCCCGCCATCCTGAAGCCGGTAGGCGCGCAGCTTGTTCATCAGGCCGATGCCGCGCCCCTCCTGCGCCAGATAGAGCACGATGCCCTGGCCGGCGTCGGCGATTTCCTTGATGGCCCCACGCAGCTGCGGGCCGCAATCGCAGCGCAGCGAGCCCAGCAGGTCGCCTGTGAAACATTCCGAATGCAGGCGGGCCAGGACGGGCTTTCCGGGCGTCGGGTCGCCAATGATGATGGCCAGATGTTCCGGCCCGCCATCGCTTGGCCGGAAGGCCACGATGCGGGTACGCTCAGCGTCTTCCAGCGGCACCGCAGCCTCTGCCACGCGCGCAAGGCTGCGGGCGGAGCGGCGGCGGTAATCGACAATGTCGGCGGCACGGACCAGCAGCAGGTCGTGGCGGCGGGCAAAGCCGGCGGCGTCCACCATGCCGCCGCGCCCGGCGGGCAGGTCGGCCACGATGGCGGCGGGCAGCAGGCGGGCGATCTTGGCCAGGATGGTGGCCGCCCCTTCCGCCCCGCCATCCAGGCTGACGGCACCGGTGGGAGTGGCCGCGCGGGCGGGCCGGGTCGGGTCGGACAGGTCGCGCACCAGATCGGCGGTCAGGCCGGCGGGCGGGGACAGGCGCACCGGTCGGTCCAGCGGCACATCCAGGCCCAGGGCGGCGGCGCGCTGTCCCGTCAAGACCAGGGACGGGGCCGTGCCTGCCAGTTGGGCCAGATGGTTCAGGGTCTGCGTCGTCACCGCTTCGGCGGCAAAGGCCAGCAGGGCCGTCCCCGCCTCTGTCGTGATCACCACCGCCTCGCCCCGCCGCAATTCGGACAGGGCGCGGTCTACCGCGCGCTGGGCCGCATGGTCCGGCGGGGTGGCGTGATCGGCGGAGGCGTATTCCAGAACCATGCTATCCATTATTCGTCCCACCACCGTCATGACGGTGGCTGTGCAGCCAAACCGTATCGACGGTAAAAGAGAAAAGCAAAAGCGCAAGGGCTGCGCCAACCGCAAAGCCGGTCAGCGGCGGCCCCAGCAGCGGTGTGGCACACAGCGCCAGTACGCCCACCTGCACCATGCAGATCAGGCGCCGCCGCTGGCTGAAGGGCAGGGGATTGTCCAGCCAGGGCCAGACCCGTCCCGCCACCACGAACAGGGGCCGCAGCAGCCCCGCCAGCAGCACCCATTCCCCCACCTCGCCCGACAGCCAGAGCAGCAGGCAGAGATAGAGGATGGCGACCGTATCCATTTCCATGTCGAACCGGGCGCCATAGGGGCTGCAAAGGCCCTGTCGGCGCGCCAGCCAACCATCCACCCCGTCCAGCACCAGCGCCGTGACGGCAATCACCGACAGGACCCAGGCCGGCATTGCGTCCAGATCATGGACGAAGGGCAGGCTGCCCCCGACCAGGGCCAGCAGGACCGACCGCAACAGCGTGACCCGGTTGGCGTGCCCCCATTCCGGGGCCCGGTGCAGATCCAGCCGCGTCAGCGCGAACCAGGCGGCTGGCAGAAAGGCCAACAGGCAGAAGGCCGCATAGGTTCCCGGCAAATCCAGCGCCGGCCCCAGCCCCACCGCCACCGCCAGCAGCGCGCAAACAGCCGCCAGCAGATGCGTCAGCACGGGCCGGCGCAGATGCCAGGGGGAGGGAGGGGGAGAGGCGGCGGTCAATTCCATGCAAGATAGTTTGGCGGAAAGACCGGATTGGCAAGGGGCGGATGTTTATTCCGCATCCTTGCGATGCCGGAACAGGTCCAGCAACCGGCGGGCCGCCGCCCCCGGCGTGACGCTGCTGTCGGCGGCGGCGCGTTCCAGGCCCGACAGTTCGGCGCGTACCGCCGGGTCGGCCTGGAAGGCGGTGATCAGGCTTTCGCGGATTTCGTTCCACATCCAGGCCTGTGCCTGTTCGGCCCGCCGCCGGCCGATGGACCCGTCATCGCCCAGGATGCGGCGATAGTCGCCGATCCCGTCCCAGACCTTATCGATGCCCAGATTGTTCAGCGCCGAACAGGACAGGATCGGTACGCGCCAATTGGCATTGGCGGGCCGCAGAAGCGACAAGGCGTGGCGATATTCGGCCACGGCATGGCGGGCGGCATTGGCCAGATCGCCATCGGCCTTGTTGACCACGATCATGTCGGCCAGTTCGACAATGCCCTTCTTGATGCCCTGCAATTCATCCCCGCCCGCCGGCGGCAGCAGCAGCAAGAACAGGTCGACCATGTCGGCCACCGCCGTTTCCGACTGTCCCACCCCCACCGTCTCCACGATCACCACCTCGAAGCCCGCAGCCTCCACCAGCAGCATGGCCTCCCGCGTACGCCGTGCCACCCCGCCCAGGGTGGTGCCGGCGGGTGAGGGGCGGATGAAGGCGCTGATATCGCGGGACAGCAACTCCATGCGGGTCTTGTCACCCAGGATGGAACCGCCGGTGCGCTGGCTGGTCGGGTCGATGGCCAGCACCGCGACCTTGTGCCCCTGGCCGATGACATGCAGGCCGAACGCCTCGATAAAGGTGGATTTGCCCACACCGGGTACGCCGGAAATGCCGATGCGCACACCCCGACCGGTATGGGGCAGCAGGGCTGCCAGCAACGCCTCGGCCTGTTCGCGGTGGTCGGGCCGGGTGCTTTCCACCAGCGTGATGGCCTGTGCCAGGGCACGCCGGTCACCGCCGCGGATACGCTCGGCAAGGTCGGCGATGGGCATGGGCGTGGCTCCAGGCGGCAACGGGGGCCGCACTTTGGAACAGGCGCGCGGCCTAGTCAAATCGCCAGGGGTGCGGGCCTGCCCCTATTTCTTTGGTGTGTGACCATCGGCAGTGCTTTGCAAGCGGCGGGAATCCATGTGATTCTGGATTTATCCACCGATCCGCCCACAACTTGCCCACAGCCAGCCCACATGAAATCCCCCTGGCCATCCCCAGGCTTATCCCCAGGACCGCGTCCATGACCGCCAGCGTCCAGACCAGCCACAGCCCGGCCCGCCCCATTGCGGCATTGCCGCCACTGCGCCGCTGGCTGACCCGGCTGTTCCGCCGCCGCCCGCAAACCTATCCGCCGCTGGCCGGTGTGTCGGCGCTGGTGAATGAACAGGTGCTGGCCGTGACGGAGGTGAATGGTGCGGGCATGTGCGTCGTGGGCTATCGCGGCCTTCTGAACCCGCAGGACCGGTTCAGCTTCGTCCTGACCTTGGGCGATTTCGACATTGTCGGCGATGCGGTTGTTGCGTGGCGCCGGCATGGCGGGCTGGGCGTGGCGTTCTACGATCTGTCCGGGGTGGAGCGGGAGCGGTTGGGCGGGTGGTTGGTGGGACGGGGGGATTAAACTGCCACCCCCTCCTGCTGCTTCGCCCACAGGGCCGCATAGGCCCCGTCCTGGGCCAGCAGGGCCGCGTGGCTGCCGCGCTCCGCAATACGCCCGGCTTCCAGCACGATGATCTCGTCGGCGTCCACGACCGTGGACAGGCGGTGGGCGATGACCAGGGTGGTGCGGCCGCGGGCGGCCAGGCCCAAGGCCGCCTGGATTTCGCGTTCGGTATGGGTGTCCAGGGCCGATGTCGCCTCGTCCAGGATCAGGATGGGCGGGTTTTTCAGCAGGGTGCGGGCGATGGCCACGCGCTGCTTTTCCCCGCCTGACAGTTTCAGGCCGCGCTCGCCCACCATCGTGTCCCAGCCATCGGGCAGGGCCTTGATGAAATCGCCGATCTGGGCGGCGTCTGCCACGCGGTCCAGGTCATCCTGGGTGGCGCCGGGGCGGCCATAGGCGATGTTGTAGCGGATGGTGTCGTTGAACAGCACCGTGTCCTGCGGGACGATGCCGATGGCGGCGCGCAGACTGTCCTGCGTCACGTCGCGCACATCCTGCCCGTCGACCCGCACGGCCCCGCCTGTGACGTCGTAGAACCGATAGAGCAGGCGGGACAGGGTGGATTTCCCCGCGCCCGTCGGCCCGACCACGGCCACCGTGTGCCCCGCCGGGACGGTGAATTCCAGGTCCTTCAGGATGGGACGGCGGGCATCATAGGCGAAATCCACACCCTCGAACCGGATTTCGCCGCCTTTGGCCGTCAGCGGCTGGGCATTGGGTGCATCCTCCACCTCCCGGTTCACGGCCAGCAGTTCGAACATCCGCTCCATCTCGTTCAGCGATTCCTTGATGCCGCGATAGACGAAGCCGAAAATGTTCAGCGGCTGGTAAAGCTGAAGCAGATAGGTGTTCACCAGCACGAAATCGCCGATGGTCAGCTCGCCGCTGATGATGCCGCCCGCCGCCATCCACATGACACTGACCACGCCGGCGGCGATGATGATCCCCTGCCCGACATTCAGCAGCGACAGCGAGGATTGGGTGCGTACCGCCGCATCCTCATAGGCGCGCAGGGCCTTGTCGTAGCGGCTGGCCTCGAACCCTTCATTGCCGAAATATTTGACCGTCTCGTAATTCAGCAGACTGTCGATGGCCTTGGCGCTGGCGCGGGTATCGGCATCCAGCATGTCGCGGCGGATGCGGGTGCGCCAGTTGGTGACGGTGATCGTGTACCAGATATATCCCGCGACCGTGGCAAAGGTGACGGCGGCAAAACGGATATCGAACAGGTGCCAGAGGATGCCCGTTACCAGCAGGATTTCCAGCAGGGTGGGCAGCACGTTGAACAAGGACGTGCCCAGCAGGCTGTCGATGGCCTTGGTCCCGCGTTCCACCACCCGGCTCAATCCGCCCGTCTGCCGCTCCAGATGGAAGCGCAGGGACAAGGCATGCAGATGCCGGAAGACGTTAAGGGCGGCCACCCGCATGGCCCGCTGGCTGACCCGTTCAAAGATGGCGTCGCGCAATTCCCCGAACGCCAGGCTGAGCACGCGGGCAAGCCCATAGGCCAGGATGAAACCGACCGGGATCGCCACCGCCGGGCTGGCGGCCAGATTGCCGCCCGCTGTCAGGGCATCAACCGCGCCTTTGTACCAGATGGGAACGGAGACATTGGCCGCCTTGGCCGCCGCCAGGAACAAGAGCGCCACCACCACCCGCACCTTGATCCCCGTCTGCCCCGCCGGCCAGAGATAGGGCAACAGCTGGCGCAGCACCTGCCCGTCGGTCAGGCGCTTTGGCCGCTGTGACGGGTCGTGGTTGCCGGTGGGGCGGTCGTGACGGCGCATGATGGTCCGGGAATGATGGGGGCAAGGCGGGAAGCGATCATATGGACGCAAGGCGGCAAATGACAGCGCGGGGCTTCGGCATGGCTGGTATTTGCCGGCTTGCCTTGGCTATTCTCCCCCCAACCCGATCCCAGACCTGGACACCGCCATGCGCAGCGATTTTCCCAACCTGTTTGTCTTCGATCACCCGCTGATCCAGCACAAGCTATCCTGCATGCGGGACAAGACGCGGTCGACCATGGGGTTCCGGCAGCTGCTGCGGGAGATTGCCCTGTTGATGGGGTATGAGATCACGCGCGACCTGCCGCTGACCACGCAGACCATCGACACCCCGCTCTGCCCCATGGATGCGCCCGTGATCGAGGGCAAGAAGCTGGCGGTCGTGCCCATCCTGCGCGCCGGTCTGGTCATGGCCGAAGGGCTGATGGAACTGGTTCCCGCGGCGCGCGAGGGGCATATCGGCCTTTACCGCGATCATGAAACCAAGCGCCCTGTGGAATATCTGGTGAAGCTGCCGGACGCGGAGGGACGCCTGTTCATCCTGGTCGATCCCATGCTGGCCACGGGCCATTCGGCGGTGCATGCCGTCGATGTCCTGAACCGCCATGGCGTGAAGGACAGCCAGATCCGTTTCATGGCGCTGGTATCGGCACCGGAAGGCGTGCGCACCTTCCATGCGGCCCATCCCGATGTACCGGTCTATACGGCGGCGCTGGACAGCCACCTGAACGAGAACGCCTATATCGTGCCCGGCCTGGGCGATGCCGGTGACCGGTTGTTCGGGACGAAGTAGTTTTCCCTCAGGCGCCGGGCGGCGGCATCCGCCGCCTTGGCTTACGCGACCACGCGGTCGCGGGCCGGCAGTCGCCGGCCTTAGTTTTCCCTCACGCGCCCGGCGGGCGCCACTTGCTGTCGGGCGGGGGCAGGTCGCCCGCCTGATCGCCGCTGCCGGGCCGCGACACATCCTCATACTCGACATCGATCACGGGATTGCCGCCGCGCGGCGACGGGCGCGAGCGGACCGTCTGGCCGTTCACCTGCATGAAGATGGTCATGCGGGCCAGGAGCGCATTGCGCACCGGGGGCAGGAACAGGATCAGGGCCAGGATGTCGGTGATGAAGCCGGGGATCAGGAACAGAATGGCGGAAAAGGCCGTGCACAGCCCGCCGAACATCTGCCGCATCGGCTCCGTCTCGCCTGTGCGCAGGCCCACCTGGGCGCGGCGCACGCTCTCCAGGCCCGTGCGTTGCAGCAGCAGAACGCCGATCACGCCCGACAGAACCACCAGCAACACGGTGGTAATTGCCCCCAATTGGGACCCGACCCAGGCGAAACCGGCAATTTCCAGCAGCGGAAGCAGCAGCAACGGAAGGAGGAAACGCATGGCTGTCCTTGCTCTTTGTCGATTGAGAGCCTATCTAACGGACAGGCTTTCATAAATTAACGCCCCGGCGGGCGGATGGCGAGAGGGTGCCACCCGCATCAAATGGTGTTCATACCCGGTCGGGCGCAAGGGCAGAAATGGGTGATGCGATGGGCGGCGGCTCCGTCTGGCTGGAAATTCTGATTTTCGCGATGGTGGCGGCGTTCTTCATCTATCGCCTTCGCAACGTGCTTGGCCGCAAGCATGGGGAGGAGCGTGAACGCCCCAACCCATTCACCCCGCGCGACAATAATGGCGCCACCGGCCCGACGGTGGAGGGTGACAATGTCATCCAGCTGCCCGGTCGCGGCCCCGCCGCCGATATGCCCGACCTGCCGGACCCGTCCGGTCCCGTCTCGCTGGAAGATGGGCTGCGCCTGATCCGCGCCGCCGATCCCAATTTCAACGAGCGCACCTTCCTGCAGGGTGCCAAGGCCGCCTTCGAGATGATCGTCAAGGCCTATGCCGAGGGTGACACGCCCACGCTGCGCCCGCTGCTGGCCGATGATGTCTATGACCGCTTTGCCGCCGCCATCCGCGACCGGCAGGCGGCGGGTGAGACGCTGGACAGCCGTATCCATTCGTTCGAGGCGGTGGACCTGTCGGCGGCGCGTCTGGATGGTCGCACGGCCCATTGCACCATCACCTTCACCACCCGCCAGACCCATGTCACGCGCGACGCCGATGGCAATATCGTCGACGGGGATGAGGCGCGGCCCGAGGAAGTGGTCGATATCTGGACCTTCAGCCGCAATACCCGTGCCAGCGACCCGAACTGGCACCTGTCTGAAACCCGCAGCGGCGGTTGATGCCGTTCCGCCGCCCGTCCTTCCGGGGCGCCCCTTGTCGGGCGCCCTTTCCATGTCCGCCCCATGGATTGCCAATGCGCCTTCGCTCCCTTGCCGCCCTTTTCGCCATCGGCCTGCTGGCCGGCTGTGCCTCGCAACCGGCCAAGGTGCCCGGCGCCCCGGTGGCCCCGGCAGAGGCGGAGAAACCTGCCGCCCGCCTGACCCTGCGTCCCGCCAGTTTCAGCGATCTGTCCGGCTGGTCTGTCGACCGCACGGCCGACGCGCTGCCCGCCCTGCTGAAAAGCTGTGACCGGCTGGTGAAGCAGCCGGGTGATCGCGCGCTGGGCCCCGATGGCATGATGGGCCGGATCAGCGACTGGATCGGCCCCTGCGCGGCCATCGCCAAACTGCCGGCGGGCGACCATGTGGCCCTGCGCCGTGCCGTCGAAAGCCTGTTTCAGCCCTGGGCCGCGACCGACAATGGCGAGGCAGAGGGCCTATTCACGGGCTATTACGAAAGCTCGCTGCGCGGTTCGTTCAAGCGCCAGGGCAAGTACCAGACCCCGCTTTACAAGCGCCCCGCCGATCTGGTGATGGTGGAACTGGGCGAATTCCGGCCCAACCTGAAGGGCGAGCGCATTGCAGGCCGGGTGGTCGATGGGCAACTGAAGCCCTATGCCGACCGCAAGGCGATCGAGGCAGGCGCCCTGAACGGCAAGGGGCTGGAACTGCTCTATGTCGATGATCCGGTTGATGCCTTCTTCCTGCAGATACAGGGGTCGGGCCGCGTGACCCTGCCCGATGGCAGCCAGGTCCGCATCGGCTATGACGGGCAGAACGGCCAGCCCTATTTCGCCATCGGGCGCGAGCTGGTGGCGCGCGGCGCCCTGGTCAAGGAAGACGTGTCGATGCAGTCGATCCGCGCCTGGCTGGAGGCGAACCCGGCCCAGGCGGCGGCCGTGATGAACACCAACCCGTCCTATGTCTTCTTCCGCCGGCTGGAGGGGGAGGGGCCGCTGGGCGCGCAAGGCGTGGCCCTGACGCCGGGCCGTTCCCTGGCTGTGGACCGGACCTTCATCGCCTATGGCGTGCCGCTCTGGCTGGACGCGCAGGACCCGCTGGACGCCAAGACCCGCATCCGTCGCCTGATGGTGGCGCAGGATACGGGCGGGGCCATCCGGGGGCCTGTGCGCGGCGATGTGTTCTGGGGCCATGGGGCCGAGGCCGAACAGCGCGCGGGCCTGATGAAAAGCCCTGGGCGTTACTGGCTGCTGCTGCCCAAGGGCGTGACGCCGGCGGTCTCGTAACGGTCTCTATGGGCTGACCGCACCGGGCAGGTCGCTGATCTCGATCCGGATATCGACCCGGTCGGCGATGAACAGGCTGGCAAGGCCAGGGCGCATGCCGAAATCGCTGCGTTTGATGCTGGTGGTGGCTGTGGCGCGATGATCGGCCAGGGTGACATCCAGGTCGACAGGTTTTGTCACCCCGCGCAATGTCAGTTCACCGGATACGCGGCCCGAATGCGGGCCGGTGCGGACGGCGTGATGGCCGATGAAGCGCATGGTGGGATACTGCGCGGTCGCGAAGAAATCCTCGCCCCGCAGATCGCGGTCGCGCCCCGCACTGCCGGTATCGACGCTGCCGGTGGTGATGGTGACATCAATGCCGCCCAGCTCATCCGTGTCGGGATCAAAGCTGAAACTGCCGGCAATATCGGTGAAACGCCCCGTGGCTTTGGCCAGCAGAAGATAGCGGATGGAAAAACTGACCTGGGTATTGGCGGTATTGACCGTCTGCGTCTGCGGTGCCGCCAGGGCGGGAGGGGTCAGGAACAGGGCGGCGGCCAGCAGCAGGCGGCGGATCATGGGGATACTCCGGTTGGGTCCGAAGTGATGACGTCGCCGGGGTGGCGTGACCGCAGGTGGGGGCTTCTTCGTGGTTCCCTCACCCTCCCGTCGGCTGGCGCCGACGGGCCCCTCCCTCTCCCACTTTCGTGGGCGAGGGGCTAAAATTTCTTCCCTCGCCCACGAAAGTGGGAGAGGGAGGGGCCCAAGCCGGAAGGCTTGGGAGGGTGAGGGCAATGCCTTCTCCAAGCCGGAAGGCTTAGGAGGGTGAGGGCAGCTCCGCCCCTTATCCCGCCCGCACCTTCGCCACGAACTGCGCCACCTGACGGTTCAGGGCGGCACTTTCGCCGACCAGATCGTTGGCGGCGTTCAGGACATCGCCGGCCATGCTTCCGGTTTCGGCGGCGGCGCGCGTGACCTCGCCGATGGTGGAGCTGACATTCTGGGTGCCGGTGGCGGCCTGGGCCACGGAGCTGGCGATCTCGCGGGTGGCGGCGCCCTGTTCCTCCACGGCGGTGGCGATGGTGGAGACGATATCGCTGATCTTATCGATGGTGCCACCGACACCCCGGATGGCATTGGCGGCATTGCCGGCGGCGGACTGCATGGTGGCGATCTGGCTGCCGATTTCCTCTGTCGCCCTGGCGGTCTGGGTGGCCAGCGCCTTCACCTCCGACGCAACGACGGCGAAGCCCTTGCCGGCCTCTCCGGCACGGGCCGCCTCAATGGTGGCGTTGAGTGCCAGCAGGTTTGTCTGACTTGCAATATCGCCAATCAGGCGCACGATCTCCCCGATGCGCTGGGCGGCATCGACCAGGCCGGTGACGGTGCTGTTCGACCGTTCGGCCTCGGCCACGGCGTCATGGGCGATGGTGGCGCTTTCGGCCACGCGACGGGAGATTTCGTTGATCGACGCGGTCAGCTGTTCGGCGGCGGCGGCCACCGTGTTCACATTTTCTGCCGCCTGTTCGGCGGCGCTGGCCACGGCCTCGGACTGCCGATTGGTTTCATCGGCCACGCTGTTCAGGCCCTGTGCGGTGCCCCGCATGCGGTCGGCGGCACCGCCGACGGCGCTGACCACGGCCTGCATGCTGCCTTCGAAATCATCGGCCAGACGGACCAGGGCCTGACGCTTCTCCGTCTCCACCCGTTCCTCCATGGCCGCCTGTTCGTCGCGCATCCGCTCCGCCTCACGCATGCCCTTCTGGAATACGGCCAGGGCGCGGGCCGTGGATCCGATCTCGTCCCGGCGGTCGCCGCCCGACACCTTCACCGACAGGTCGCCGTCGGCCAGCTTGGTCATGGTGGTCACAATGCGGCGCAGGGGGCGGGAAATGCCGACCATGCCCAGCGCGATACCCAGGGCCAGCACGATGGCCGTGCCCGACAGGCCCACGATCAGGGTGACGGCCAGCGCGCGGTCAAACCGGCTCTGCGCGGCTTCCTTGCCGGCATCCAGCTTGGCCTGCACATCGCCCGTCGTCACTTCCAGCTTGTCCAGAACGTCGGTCAGCTTGATGTCGAACCGGTCGATCAGGATGGCGGCGGCCTGCGAGCCTTTGCCGTCCAGCGCCAGCTTGCGCGCCTGTTCGACGATTTCCAGCATGCGGCGCGTATCCTCGCGAATGGCGTCGATATCGGCCTTCCGCTCTGGCAGGATCTTCTCCACGCGGTCCAGATGGCCCGTCAGCTCATCCCGCTTCAGGGCGATCTCGTCCTGCATGCTGTCCAGGATGAAGCTGTCCGTCTCCGCCACCATCGTGTAGCCCAGGCGGCCCAGGTCGGTCGCGGTTTCCCGCGCGTTCAGGATGGCCTTGGCATTTTCCGACCGGTCCAGCATGCCGCGATATTCATCGCCCACCGCCTCCATCTGAGACAGGGCGTAAAGCGACGTGCCGATGGTCAAGACGCCCATCAGCAGCAATGGCAGAACCAGCTTCCACACGATGGGAAGATTTTTAAGCGCACGCATGTTCCCTCCCGATACTTTTTTCGGCTTGCCCGCCCTGAACTGGCTTGGGGCGCCATTTTTGTTTTCTTGCACTGTAACGGTGTTTCGACAGTCAAGCCAAGAGGGCAACAGATGGGAAGTGGCACTTTTCCTGTGTTTGCCAAGGGATGTGACAGAGGTGTGACGGTGTTTTGTTGGTGGTGACTTGGGAAAAGTGCAATGTGTATTTGAATGGAATTTTATCTATGGTGATTATTTATTGTGCACATGCAAGTGAAATGGGGGTGCGTGCAGGGTGAAGTCATCTGTTGTCTAAGAAATTCGTTTCCTGCCTGTAATGAAGTCATGAAATTCCGGATAGGAAAGGCGGCTTTTACCCCACCTTCCGTAAACGTTATGTAAGGCTGTCATCTGCGTAAGCCGGCGCGTTTGACATGCGGTCGCGGCATAATAGCCATGAAAAAAGGGGCACCACTGCGTGGTACCCCTTTCTCGATCAAGCCGGTTGCAACCGAACGTCGGTCAGCCGCGCAAGCTGGCGCCCGTGGCCTTGGCGACAGCGGCCACCACCTTGGCGGCCACATCCTCAATCTCCTTGTCGGTCAGGGTCTTGTCGACCGGCTGCAAGGTGACCGAGAGGGCCACCGACTTGAAGCCCGGCTCCACACCCTTGCCTTCATAGATATCGAAGATGGTGACATCGCTGATCAGCAGCTTGTCGGCGCCCTTTGCCGCCTTCAGCAGCTTGTCGCTGTCGGTGCTGTTGGCGACCAGGAAGGCGAAGTCACGGTCCACGGGCTGGAACGGCGACAGGGCCAGCAGCGGCTTGGCAGTGCCAGCCTTCTTCTTAGGCGCCGGCACGGCATCCAGGAACAGCTCGAACGCCACCACGGGGCCGGTCACGTCCAGCGCCTCCAGCAGGGCGGGATGCAGCTCACCGAAGCGGCCCAGGATCGTGGGGCCCAGGCGCAGCACACCCGAACGGCCCGGATGGTACCAGCCGGGCGCATCACGCGTGACCTGCAGGTTGGCGACGGGGGCGCCGGCAGCCTCCAGAATGGCCAAGGCATCGCCCTTGGCATCAAAGGCATCGACGGGGCGTTCACCCTTGGACCAGTTGCGCGGGACGGCAGCACCGGCGCGCACGCCGGCCACCACCAGATCCTGGCCCTTTTCGGACCCGTCGCGGAAGGCGGGGCCAACCTCGAACAGGCCGACATCCTTGAAGCCCTTGGCGGCGTTGCGGCCAGCGGCAGGGACCAGCGTGCCCAGGATGGAGGGACGCATGACAGCCAGATCGGCGCTGATCGGGTTCAGCAGGCGCAGCTCATCCTTGTCGCCATCGAACAGGGCCGCGACCTTGGGATCGACGAAGGACCATGTCACCGACTCGAGCAAGCCGCGCTCGGCGGCGGCCCGGCGGGCGTTGAAGCGGCGGCGCTGATCGGCGGTGAGCGCCGGGGCGGGGGTGCCGACCTCACGCGGCAGTGGCGTGGCCGGGATCTTGTCGAAGCCGTTGACGCGCAACACCTCCTCCACCAGATCGGCCTCGCCCTCCACATCGCGGCGCCAGGACGGGACGTCTGCCACCAACACGCCATCATCCCGGCGGGTGACGGTGAAGCCCAGGACGGACAGGATACGGACCTGTTCATCGACCGGCACATCCACCCCGCCCAATGCGGCCACACGGGCCGGGCGCAGGGTCAGGGTGCGCTGCCAGGCGGGTTCGGTGCCGGTCAGGCTGACGGCGCCGGCGGAACCGCCGCACAAATCCAGGATCATCGCCGTGGCCAACTCGACCTTTTCCAGGATGTTGGCCGGGTCCACGCCACGCTCGAACCGATAGCGGGCGTCGCTGTCCAGTTGCAGGGCGCGGCCCGCCTCGGCAATGCGCACCGGCTCAAACGTCGCCACTTCCAGCACGACATCGGTCGTGTCTGCGGTGACGCCCGTCGTCTCCCCGCCCATGACACCGGCCATGGAGATCATCTTGGCATCGTCATAGATGCCGATCAGGCCGGCGGGCGGGGTATATTCCTTGCCGTTCAGGGCCAGCAGTTTGTCGCCGTCTGCCGTGGCGCGCAGGGTGATGCCGCCGGTCAGCTTGGCCGCGTCGAAGACGTGCAGCGGGCGGCACAGGTCCAGGCTGAAATAATTGGTGATATCGACGAGCGCGCTGATCGGGCGCAGCCCCACGGCCAGCAACCGGTCGGCCAGCCATTTCGGGCTGGGGCCGTTCTTCACGCCCCGGATCAGGCGGAAGGCGATCTGCGGGCAGCCGGGATGGTCCAGCGTGACCTTCAACGGATTGTCGAAAGCGGGCGTCACGGGCGCGGCGGCCAGCGGCTTCAGCGTGCCAAGGCCGGCGGCGGCGAGGTCACGGGCCACGCCGCGCACGCCGGCGCAATCGACGCGGTCGGGCGTCAGGGCGATCTCGATCACCGGATCGGACAGGCCGCGCCAATCGGCGAAGGAGCCACCCACGGGCGCATCCTCCGGCAGCTCAATGATGCCATTATGTTCGTCGGACAGCAGCAGCTCCCGCTCCGAACACATCATGCCCCGGCTTTCCACGCCCCGGATGGTGCCGATGGACAGGGTGTCGCCAGAGACGGGGATCTTGGTGCCGGGAGAGGCGAAGACCACCTTGATGCCGGCCCGCGCATTGGGCGCGCCGCAAACCACCTGCACCGGGTCGCCCGCACCGGTATCGACCATGCACAGGCGCAGCTTGTCAGCGTTCGGGTGCTTTTCGGCGGAGACGACATGGGCGATGCGGAAGGCCGACAGGGCGGCACCCCGATCCTCAACCCCCTCCACCTCCAGGCCTAAGGCCGTCAGCGCGTCGGTGATCTGATCCAGCGTGGCGTCGGTGTCGAGATGCGTCTTCAGCCAGGAAAGCGTGAACTTCATGGGAATGGTCCTGATGCAAACTTCCCTGCCGCCGGGCGGGCCGGCGGGCAGCGGGGGGCGATATCGTCCACGGGTGTAACACGGGCCACGGGCCGCAGGTAAGACCGTCCTGCCGCCGGGCAGGCAGTCAGCGCCGGCAACCCTGATCCGCCGCTGCTGCGGGGATGCGGATGGGGACGGGGTCAGCCGCCCAGGCAACGCAGCAGCCAGCCCCTGATATATTGCGCCAGACGCGGCGTCAGGGGGCCGGTGACGGAGCGATGTTCGGGCGCCATATGGGCCATCGGGTCGCCATTGCGGTGGAAGACGTAATGGTCGAAGACATCGCGCCACACCTCCCGCCGCTCCGCCGGCATCTCCCCCATGGCCATGATGGAATGGACCAGGGCCTGGAACGGGTTGCCGGCCCAGGGCTTGGCATCGTTCCACCAGTAATTCACCAGCACATTGAACGGGCCGGTGGAGACGACATTGTGCCACCACATGGAGGGGATATAGATCGCGTCGCCGGGTTCCAGATCGACAGTAATGGCGGCATCCAGCGCCGCGCGGAACCGGGGATAGCGGGCGAAATCCGGATTGGCCAGATCGACCATGCTGCTAGGCTGCCCCGCCATCGTATAATCCAGCGGCCCGACATAGAGGTTGGGCAGCTGTTCGGGCGGGAAAAGGGTGAAGCGGCGATGGCCGGCCACCACGCAGGCGATATTGTCTGACTGATCGTAATGGGTGGAGATGGTGGCGGAATTGCCGATCCAGATGCGCGCGCCGGTGGAGCGTGGGATCAGGTCCATCGCATTGTCGCGCCCGAAATCCGGCAGGTTTACATCCGTGGGCACGGAACCGGTGTAGAAGGCGGGCGGGACGGGATGGTCCAGATGGGCCAGCAGCCGGTCGATGGCGGCGGACAGCGTTTCCTGCTGCCGTTCGAAATTGAAGCCGCGCATGTCATCGCGATAGAAGAACCGGCCCTTGATGGTGGGCGACCCCAGCATGCTTTCGGTCAGTTCGCCACGGTCGAAGCTTTTCAGATACTGCGCCAGCGCCTGGGGCGAGGTCCGCCCCTCCTTCACCACGGGCCAATGGGTGACCAGACCACGTAGCACGGCGGGGCGATAATGCGGCTGGATTTCCATCTGGAACCGCGCGGCGTCAACACCGTGATATTCATCCACGCCCGTTTGCATCGCTTGCTCCCGCTACACCGGCCCCGGCAGGTGGGGGATGGCGCATGGATTGGCAAGGCCACGCCCCCCGCAAACCGGTGGCCGGCGGCACAATGAAGCGCGCGGACCTTCCTGGCAAGGTCCGCCACTTATTTTCTGGCGTCGGTGATGGTTTCCTTTATGTCACTCCGCCGCCACCGGCTGGTTGAAAGGATTGTCGGCGGGGAAGGCATCGAACCACAGGGCATCGGCGTCCATGTCGACGTCGCCGGGCCAGACCAGGGATCGACCGCGCGGTCCGACGCTCACGCCCGCCAATGCCTCGGGATCGGCCAGCGCCGCAAACACGCCGCCCTGCGCGATGACCGGAGCCATGTCGAAGCGGGTGGTCTGTCCATTTTCCCAGGTCAGGGTCAGGCAAGACGTGCCGCTGGCAACCCGTACATCAACAATCCGATTCCGCAGCAATCCAGGCATGGGACAAGCCTCACAAGCGGTCAGGAACGGCATGGCTGCGGCACTTCACCCAGTTCAGTGCCAGGGCCGCCTGTCGCGGCTGCGCCCAGCCGACCACCTGGCGCAACACGCGGGCCGGCAATTGCCCGGCAATAACCTGCATATCCGCGATTCGCAGCAATGCCTCCTCCTCCCCATACTCCACATGGAAATGGGGAGGATCATGGTCCCGATAATACATCAGAACCTTGATCCCGTCGAACTCCGCGATCAGCGGCATATCAGCGGGAAAGGCCCTGCGCCAGGTTCGGCTGATCCAGCGGCACGAAGCCGTAATGGCGCAGCCAGCGCAGGTCGGCGTCAAAGAAGGAGCGCAGGTCGGGGATGCCGTATTTCAGCATCGCCACGCGCTCGATCCCCATGCCGAAGGCGAAGCCCTGGTACTTGGTGCTGTCGATGCCGCAATTCTCCAGCACCTTGGGATGCACCATGCCCGACCCCATGATTTCCAGCCAGTCGCCATGGTTGCCCAGCTTCAGCTCCCCGCCCTTGCGCGAGCAGCCGATATCCACCTCTGCCGAGGGTTCGGTGAAGGGGAAGAAGCTGGGGCGGAAGCGGATGGGCAGATCGTCGATCTGGAAGAAGGCGCGGCAGAATTCCAGGATGCAGCCTTTGAGATGGCCCATATGGATATCCTCGCCGATCACCAGACCTTCAATCTGGTGGAAGACGGGCGTGTGCGTCTGGTCATAGTCGGAGCGATAGGTGCGGCCCGGCGCGATGATGCGGATGGGCGGCTTGTTCTTCAGCATGGTGCGGATCTGCACCGGGCTGGTATGGGTGCGCAGCACGCGGGCAGCACCCTCTGCCGAGGGCGGCAGATAGAAGGTGTCGTGCATCTGACGGGCCGGATGCTCCGGCGGGATGTTGAGCGCCGTGAAATTGTTAAAGTCCGTCTCGATATCCGGACCTTCGGCGACGGTGAAGCCCATGGCGGCGAAGATGGCGACCATCTCATCCACCGTCTGGCTGATCGGGTGGATGCGGCCCTGGGTTTCGGGGCGGGGGGCCAGGGTGACGTCGATCCGCTCAGCCGACAGGCGCTTTTCCAGCTCGATGCTCTTCAACTCGCCCCGGCGGCCCTCAATCGCGGCCTCCACGGCGGTCTTGACGGCGTTCAGCGCCGCACCCCGGGCCTTGCGCTCCTCCGGGGTCAGGGACCGCATGTCGCCCATCAGGGAAGTGATGGAACCCTTCTTGCCCAGGACGGCAACCCGCACCTCTTCCAGGGCGGCGCTGTCATTGGCAGAGGCGATGGTGGCCAGGGTTTCGGCCTTGAGCGTATCGAGCGTGTCCATGAGGGGTCCGGATCAGGAAAGGGAGGGGGCGGAAGCGCCCGGTTGGAATTCGGTGAGCAGGGTGACGAGGTTGGCCCAGGGGCGACCTGGGCCGCTTGTCGGCAGTAATCGGGGCGATGTCGCGGTCGATAGCCAACACGACAGGGAAAGGTCTGTCGCAGCGGAGTTGTCTTCAGAAATCAGCTGCTTAATGACAACACTAGCATCAATGACAATGGTTACCGCTCATCTCTCATCTCGCGCAGCAAGACCTCCGACGGGACAGTACACCTGCCAGCCGTCAATGCCCGGAAAGCATCCATGCGCGCAAACAGCTCGGCACGGTCAACAGGGGGGGGCCTTACGCCATCCTTAAGGATCAGCGCCACCTCCTGGTCCAAGGTCCGACCCGACCGCAGCGCCTGATCCTCCAGCCCCTTGATCAAGCTGTCATCAAGGTTGCGGATCATCAATGAGCCCATGGAAACCTCCCGTCACGCATGACCGGATCAGACTAGCACAAAAAACCGTTTGCCTGTCGCGCACAAGCAAAAGGGGGAGCGGGCCCGCCGGGCCTGCTCCCCCTTTCAACTTGCAACCGTTCTGAGATCCGTTACCGGAAATCAGGCGGCCTTGAGAGCAGCCTCAGCCTGTGCGCACAGGCTCTTAAAGCTCTCCGGCTCGCGGGCGGCGATGTCGGACAGGACCTTACGGTCCAGTTCGATGCCAGCGCGCTTCAGGCCGTGGATCAGGGTGCTGTACTTCAGCCCGTGCAGACGCGCACCGGCGTTGATACGCTGAATCCACAGGCCGCGGAAATCGCGCTTCTTGTTGCGACGGTCGCGATAGGCGTAACGAAGCGCCTTTTCGACCTTTTCAATCGCAACGCGATAGCACTTGGAACCGCGACCACGATAGCCCTTGGCGAGCTTCAGGATCTTCTTGTGACGGGCGTGAGTGGTGACGCCCCGCTTAACGCGTGCCATAGGTCAGTCCTCTCACTTAACCCGCAGGAAATTCTCAGCGATCTTCTCGCCGTCGGCCTTGAACATAACGAACGTACCACGCGCGTTACGCTTCATCTTCAGGGGGCGCTTGCTCATGCCGTGGCGCTTGCCGGCGGCCTGGGCCTTCACCTTGCCCGAAGCGGTGAACTTAAACCGCTTCTTGGCGCCCGAATGGTTCTTCAACTTGGGCATTTTCGGTCCTTCTTCACATGTGGACGGTGGGCATGCCCCGGGCTTCTCGCCCGGCCGCACCGTCCGATGGAGCGGGTGTGTATAGAGGAGGTGCCGAGACTTGGCAAGAAGCCTAGGTAAGCGGACTCCACATAGGCACCCGGCGAGTCTGTGGGCAGGCCAAATGTTCTATCCCGTCATCCCGGCGAAAGCCGGGATGACGGGGGGAGTGACCGACCTTCCCCCTCAATCCTCAAACGGATCGCGCATCAGGATGGTGTCGTCGCGTTCGGGGCTGGTGGAGAGCAAGGTCACCGGGGCCTCGATCAGTTCCTCGATGCGGCGTACATATTTGATGGCGGCGGCGGGAAGCTGGGCCCAGGAGCGGGCACCCTGGGTGCTTTCGCTCCAGCCTTCGAACACTTCATAGATCGGTTCCACCTGCGCCTGGGCCGTCTGGCCGGCGGGCAGGTGCTGGATCACCTCGCCATTCAGCTTGTAACCCGTGCAGACCTTCAGCTCGTCAAACCCGTCCAGCACGTCCAGCTTGGTCAGCGCGATACCGGTGATGCCGCCGGTCTTGATGGCCTGGCGGACCATGACGGCGTCGAACCAGCCGCAGCGGCGCTTGCGGCCCGTGACGGTGCCAAACTCATGCCCGCGCTGGCCGATCTTGTCCCCGATCTCGTCATGCAGTTCGGTGGGGAAGGGGCCGGAACCGACGCGCGTCGTATAGGCCTTGGTGATGCCCAGCACATAACCGACCGTGCCCGGACCCATGCCCGACCCGGCGGCGGCATTGCCGGCCACCGTGTTGGAGGAGGTGACGAACGGGTAGGTGCCGTGATCCACGTCCAGCATGGCGCCCTGGGCCCCTTCGAACAGGATGCGCTTGCCCTGGCGGCGGGCCTCGTCCAGACGCTTCCAGACCACGGCGCTATAGGGCAGCAGCTTGGGCGCCACCTCGCGCAGCTGGGCCAGGACCTCATCCTTGCTCAGCTCCTCGGCGCCCAGGCCGCGCAGCAGGGCATTGTGGTGGAACAGCAGCTGTTCGACCTTGTGCTCCAGCACCGCCTCGTCGGCCAGATCGCAGACGCGGATCGCGCGGCGGGCGACCTTGTCCTCGTAAGCCGGGCCAATGCCACGGCCCGTGGTGCCGATCTTGTTGACGCCGCGCGCTTCCTCACGCGCCTTGTCCACGGCGCTGTGCAGCGGCAGGATCAGGGCGCAGTTTTCGGCCACCAGCAGGGTTTCGGGCGTGATCGTCACGCCCTTTTCCTGAATGGCGGCAATTTCCTTCAGCAGGGCCCAGGGATCGACGACGACGCCATTGCCGATCACCGACAGCTTGCCGGGGCGGACCACGCCGCTGGGCAGCAGCGACAGCTTATAGACCACGCCGTTGATCACCAGCGTATGGCCGGCATTGTGACCGCCCTGGAAGCGGACCACGACATCGGCCCGGCTGGACAGCCAGTCGACGATCTTGCCCTTGCCTTCGTCGCCCCATTGGGACCCGACGACCGCCACATTGGCCATGATATTCCTCGCTTGCGTGAGACGTCCGGGTCCGTGGCCCGGTTGGGCCCTTACCCTTGGTTGGTTTCGGTCAGGATGGTCAGACGGGCGTGGGCCCGTCCGCCGTCAGAAGATGTGAACAGGACAGGCGCTTGGCCTCCGCGACCAGATCAGTGATCGCTTCCATGCCGGCAACCGTGTGCCAGCCCTGGGCGCGCAGGGCCTGCGCCTCGGCATAATCGGTACCCAGCGGCAGCAGAACCCGTTTGACTGGCGAAGGGCCAGGCAGGGCGCGCAGGACAGTGTCGGTATAGAGCGTGAAGCCCGTGGCGGGTTCGCCCACCGGGTCGGCCCCGCCGGTGCGATACCGGCCACCGCGACCCAGCTCGCCCCGCACACCGCGTGCGAAGATCGTGAAGCTGACGCCCGTCTGATACTCAAACCCGCGCATTTCCACGGGATCGATGGTGACCGACAGGCCCGGTGCCGCCGCCGCGATCAGGCGCACGACATCGGCCAGTTCCTGACGCGCGGCCTTGGCCACATCGGGCAGGTCCACGGCGGACAGCCGTTCCACCGCCGCCGGGGCCGGGCCGCTGGCATTCAGGATAGACAGGAAAAGGGGGGCATGCGGGCCGGCGGCATCGGCCACGGCGGCGGCATCGCGGTGATCCAATGCTGCACGCAGGCGGGCATAATCATCATCGGACAGGGACAGGGCGCGGGCCACGGCGGGCACCAGCGTCGGTACCGTCAGGTCGATGGAAATGCCCTTGACCCCCACCGATGACAGGGCGCTGGCGGCCAGCAGGATGATCTCTGCGTCCGCCTCGGCCCGGTCGGGGCCGATCAGTTCCACACCGACCTGCCCGAACTGCCGTTCCTGGCGCAGGCTGCTGCCCTTCACGCGCAATACCTGGCCCGCATAGGATAGGCGCAGCGGGCGCGGTGCCTTGCGCAGGCGGGTGGTCGCGATGCGGGCGACCTGCGGCGTCATGTCGGAACGCACACCCATCATCCGCTGCGACACGGGGTCCATGATGCGGAAGGTCTGGTTGGCAAGGCTGGCGGCGGAGCCGGACAGCAGCCCTTCCTCGAATTCCACCAGCGGCGGTTTCACCCGCTCATAGCCGTGGCGATGGAATTCCTTCAGCAGACGGCCTGTCACCTGCGCCTCATGCTCCGCATCCGGGGGCAGCAGGTCACGCAGTCCGGTGGGCAACAGCGCCTTGGCCGCCAGGGCCTTGGTGGGCGTATCGGTCATGTCTTGAGCTTACCGATGGTGAGTGCCGTCAAGCGAAGGGAGGAACCCCAACACCGGTAACCGGTCTTAGCCCAGGGACCGGTTTCACGCAAATGCAAACACCCCGCACGGGCGGGCGGGCAGCCTTGCGTGACGGCTCAACCCTTCGCCGCGGCCTGCGCCAGTTGCAGCGGCAGGCTGTTGGTGGCCAGCACCGTCAGGATTTCCAGCACGACCAGACCGGCGGCGACGGCACCGGGGCAGCCGACGGCGGCCCGAACGCTGAACCAGCTATAGGCCAGGCTCCACAGGACCAGACCAATGCCGATGCCATTGGCGACAGGCAGGGTGGATTCCAGGGCCACGGCCAGGGCCAGCAGACCAGCCGCCGTGCTGACGATGCTGCACCAAAGGTAGGTGGAGACGAACAGGGGGAAGCGGTCACCGCGCCCCGTGCCAGCCAGGATCTGCGACACGGCCAGCATATAGCCCGTCATCTGCACCGCCGACACCGAGGCCGACAGCAGCAGATATGTCGTGACCTCCACCCCGTCGGGCAGGGCCATCAGGTCGGACACGGCCTGGGCCAGCAGCAGCGGCACCAGCAGCACCAGATTGCGCCAGGCCGCCGCCGGTGACGGATCGAAAAAGCCGATGCCGCGCCCATCAAGCGCGGCCAGCCGGATGGCCCCGACCAGGGGGATCATGCCGCCGCCTTGCCGAAGAAATCGGCCAGGATACGGTCATAGATGGCAGCCAGGGTGCGGATATCGGCGACATCCACATGTTCATCGACCTTGTGCATGGTCTGGCCGACCAGCCCGAATTCCACCACGGGGCAAAAATTCTTGATGAAGCGCGCATCCGACGTGCCGCCCGAGGTGGACAGTTCCGGCGTCTTGCCCGTCACGGCGGTGACGGCCCCGGCGACGGTGGCGACCAGGGCGCCGGGCGGGGTCAGGAACGCCTCTCCCGATACTGCCATTTTCAGGTCCCAGGTGCCGCCCACTTCCTCCAGCACGTCCCTGATATGGGCCTCCAGGCTCTTGGGTGTGTGCAGGTCGTTGAAGCGGATGTTGAATTTGGCCGTGCCCTTGGCCGGGATCACATTGCTGGCCGGGTTGCCGACATCGATGGTGGTGATGGCCAGCGTGCTGGGCTGGAAATGGGCAGTCCCTTCGTCCAGCGGGCTGTCGGCCAGCATGGAAAGGGCCTTGGTCAGGCGCGGCAAGGGATTGTCGGCCAGATGCGGATAGGCGACATGGCCCTGCGCACCATAGGCGGTCAGCGTGGCCGTCACCGACCCACGCCGTCCGATCTTCATCATGTCGCCCAGGACGCGGGGGTTGGTGGGTTCGCCCACCAGACAGGCGTCGATCACCTCTCCGTTCGCCTGCATCCAGTCCAGCACCTTGCGGGTGCCATTGATGCTGGGCCCTTCCTCATCCCCCGTGATCAGCAGGGAGATGGAGCCATCGGGCGTACCATTCCGGTCCAGAAACGACTTTACGGCGGATGTGAAGGCGGCGATGGCGCCCTTCATGTCGGACGTACCGCGACCGTAAAGTTTGCCATTGATGATTTCGGCACCGAAAGGATCGACGGTCCAGGCGGCGGCATCACCCACCGGCACCACATCCGTGTGCCCGGCGAAGCAGAAATTCGGGCTGTTGGTTCCTAAGCGGGCATAGAGATTATCGACCGGGTCGGTTCCCGCCTCTTCAAACACCAGCCGTTTGCAGACAAAGCCCATGCCTTCCAGCAGCCGCTGCAACACACCCAGCGCGCCGGCATCGGCGGGGGTGACGCTGGGGCAACGGATCAGGTCCTGGGTCAGGGCGACGGGGTCGATGGTCATGGGGAAGGCTCGGAAACGTTCGGGTCGGTACGGTTTTAACAGATTGGCTTATCCGTCATCCCGGCGAAAGCCGGGACCCAGGGGCCATGGGATCAAAGCTTGACGCTTTATGCCTGACGCTGTTCGGCGGTCGGGCGCTTGGCCCCTGGGTCCCGGCTTCCGCTGGGATGACGACAGGTGGTTACAGGATCAATAGCCCGCCGCGTGGCCGTCGACGCGCATTTCGGTGCCGGCGCGGTAGACGCCGTTCACATGGTCGCGGACGATGGCTTCATAGCTGCCATAATGCAGGCCGGGCTTCACCTCCACCTTGTGACCGCGCTTCTTCAGCTCTTCGATCACGGCAGGCGACACGCCCTGCTCAACATAGACGATCCCCACGCCCTCGCCGGCCTCGCCGGTCGGCTCGGGCGAGCCTTCATGCTGCCAACGCGCGGCGTCGCCGGCTTCCTGCACATTCATGCCGAAATCGATCATGTTGACCAGGACCTGGGTATGGCCCTGCGGCTGCATGCCGCCGCCCATCACGCCATAGGCGGCGAAGGGCTGGTTATCCTTGGTCACGAAACCGGGGATGATGGTGTGGAAGGGGCGCTTGCCCGGCGCATAGACGTTGGGATGCTTGGGATCGAGTGCGAATTGCTCGCCGCGATCCTGCAGCATGAAGCCCAGACCGTCGGGCACCAGACCGGAACCCATGCCACGATAGTTGGACTGGATCAGCGCCACCATCAGCCCATCCTTGTCGGCGGTGGACAGGAAGATGGTGTCATGGCTTTCCGGCATGATGCCGGTTTCCGGTGCCCCGGCCTTCTTCATGTCGATCTGGGCGCGGCGCTTGGCGGCATAGTCCTTGGAGATCAGGGTGCTGATGGGCAGCTTCACGAATTCCTGATCGGCATACCAGCGCGAGCGGTCGGCAAAGGCCAGCTTCTTGGCTTCCACCGAGACATGGATGAAATCGGCGCTGTTATGGCCCATGGATTTCAGGTCATAGCCCTCCAGGATGTTCAGCATCTGGAGCGTGGCCAGACCCTGGCCGTTGGGCGGGATCTGCCAGACATCATAGCCGCGATAATTGGTGGAGATGGGTTCCACCCATTGCGCCTTGAAATCCGCGAAATCCTCATAGCGCAGCGGGCCGCCGATCCGCTTCATATAGGTGTCGATGGTCTTGGCGATGGGGCCCTTGTAATAGGCGTCATGACCGCCCTTGGCGACCAGCGACAGCGACTTGGCGAGGTCGGGATTGCGGAAGATCTGCCCGGCCACCGGCGCCTTGCCGTCGATCAGGAAGGTCTTCTTGGCATTGTCCAGTTCCTCAATCACGCCCCCCATCTGGTCGAAGCGCTTGAAATTGGCGGCCCAGCCCTTGGCGATGAAGGGCGACAGGGGGAAACCGTCATTGGCATAGGCGATGGCCGGGGCCAGCACCTTTTCCAGCGGCAGCTTGCCGTATTTCTTGTGCAGCTCAACCCAGCCGGCGACGGCACCGGGGACGGTCACCGACAGGGAGCCATGGGATGGGATCATCTTGCCCGGCCCCAGACGCTTGACCAGATCGTCCAGCGTCTGACCTCTGGGTGCGCGGCCCGAGGCGTTCAGGCCCACGACCTTCTGTGCCTTGGGGTCCCAGATCAGAGCGAACAGGTCCCCGCCCATGCCGCTGCCCGTGGGTTCGACCAGACCCAGCGTGGCATTGGCGGCGATGGCCGCGTCAACGGCACTGCCGCCCTGTTGCAGGATGGAGATGGCCACCTGGGTCGCCAGCGGCTGCGACGTGGCCGCCGCACCATTCTTGGCGATGATCTCCGACCGGCCCGCGAAATTGGCACCGACCAGACGGTCACCGCGCCCGGCCTGTGCGCCGTCCACATAATCAGCAGCGACGGCGGTGTCCGTGATGATCGGCATGACACACAGCGCCCCCAGAAGCAGCGTGGCCAGCCCACGCCTTGTCCCTTGATGCATAGTCCGATTGCCTTCCTGTGCCTGGATTGCGGGCCTTCGCCCTGTCTCATTGTCCGCCGGTTTCCCAGCGCCTTTGCTTGTACGTCCGCCGCCTGGTGGCGGCAACCCTTGCAGCCGGCCTATGCCCCGTGCAAGCCTGCGCCAAATCCGTTTTCCGGGAGATGTGATCGTGCGGGTAATGGTCAATGGTGCGCCGCTTTATTTCGATGTCGAAGGCGCGGAACTGGTGCCCGACGGGGGCAGTCTGCGCAAGAAGCCGACCTTGCTGCTGCTGCATGGGGGGCCGGGGTTCGACCATGCCAGCTTCAAGCCGGCCTTCAGCGTCCTGTCAGCGGATGCGCAGGTGATCTATTTGGACCATCGCGGCCAGGGGCGCAGCGGTGGCAGCGATCCCGCCACCTGGACGCTGGCGCAATGGGCCGATGATGTGAAGGGCTTTTGCGACGCGCTGGAGATCGACAAGCCGTTCGTGCTGGGCAACAGTTTCGGCGGCTTCGTCGCCATGGAATATATGCGCCGCCATCCCGGCCATGCGGCGGGTGTCATCCTGTCCTCCACGGCGGCGCGCATGCAGATGGACCTTATCGTCAAGGCCTTTGCCCGACGCGGCGGCCCCGCCATCGGGCAGGCGGCGGATGATTTCTGGTCCGACATCCGCGCCGACAAGGTCCTGCCCTATGCGGCCCAGGTCATGCCCTATTACACGGTGAAGGCGCCTATGGACGGGCCGGGCCGGGCACGGTCGATCATGCGGCCGGAGGTTCTGGAACATTTCTCCGGCAAGGGTGGGGAAATGTGGGGCATGGATTTCCGCGACAGCCTGCCCCGCGTCACCGATCCGGTTTTGGTGCTGTGCGGGGATCAGGACCCGATCACGCCCTGGGAATGTTCGGAGGAGATTATCGGCCTGCTGCCCCAGGCGACCAGCCGGCTGCACCGGTTCCCGCATTGCGGGCACGGCACCTTCCGCGACGATCCCGATGGCACCTTCGCCCTGATCCGGCAGTTCATGGGTGTCGGCCATACGGTCGAATCCGGGCAGGGGGCACCCATTAACGCACCGGTGTGAGGGGCGTCACTGCGGTGCGGGTGCGGGTGGTCCATTCCCGTTAACCAAACTTGAACAACGCTCACCTGATCATGTCACGCGCCCGCACCCTTTTCCTGTCGCTGCTGGCCGGCCTGGCCCTGACCGGGCCGGTGCGGGCGGAGATTACCGGGCCGACGGCAGGCGCGGAGACGGGCACTCTGACCCTGATCCTGGAGAACGACCTGTTCTATAATTTGGATCGCCATTACACCAACGGGGTACAGGCGGTCTGGACCACGGCGCGGGACGAGGTGCCGGACTGGACCCGGCGCTGGGCGCGGTGGGTGCCGTTCTTTGCCCAGGATGGGCATGTGCGGGCCGTGTTCGCGGCGGGTCAGAACATGTACACGCCCAGCGATATTGAAACCCGCAACCCGCCCTTGAACGAGCGGCCCTATGCCGGCTGGCTGCACGGGTCGGCCGGGCTGATCAACGAGACCAACCGGCGGATGGACCAGCTGCAGCTGACGCTGGGCGTGGTGGGGCCGGCCTCATTGGCTGAACCGGCGCAGAAGATCGTGCATCGCCTGACCGATGCGCCCAAGCCGATGGGGTGGGACACGCAGCTGCATAATGAGCCGGGCGTGGTCGTCACCTATCAGCGCAGCTGGCGCTATGATCTGGTGGAAACCACCGGTTTCGGCATCGACATCATGCCCCATGTCGGCGGTGCGGTCGGCAATGTCTCCACCTATGCCGATGCCGGCTTCATGCTGCGTGCCGGATGGCAATTGCCCGCCGATTTCGGGCCGGCCCGCATCCAGCCATCCTTGCCGGGCAGTGGCTTCTTTGAACCCGATGCCCGCCATCCTGTGGGCTTCTACTGGTTCCTGGGCTTCTCTGGCCGGGCCGTGGCCCGCAATATCTTCCTGGACGGCAATACGTTCCGCGACAGCCGGTCGGTGGACCGCAAGGTCTGGGTTGCGGATGTGCAGGCGGGTATGGCCATCAATATCTACGATGCCCGCATCACCTATACCCATGTCTTCCGAACCCGCGAGTTCAGCGGGCAGAAGGAAGGGGATGAGTATGGGGCCGTGGCGGTGACGTGGCAGTTTTGAGGGAGCATTCGCAATATCCCCAATGACGGGAAATTGCATGGACTTGTAATCGGATTTTCGCTGAATATGAAAACGGCGGACCGCAATCCCGCGGCCCGCCGTCTATGGAGGTACGACATGCATAAACTGTCGTGTCTCCTGGTGCTCCGTATCCCCATCTGGCGGCGGCGTGTTTTGCACGTCACCATCATGCTGGGGTAAGGGCCTAGGAGAGGGTGGGGTGGAGCTCGAACCTCCGTCCCACCTTCCTCTTCAATATAGGTGAAACCCGCGCACAAGTCTATCGGTGCGAGAGTAATTGTGCAGGTCAGCCCAGGCCCTTCTGGCCCATGTCCAGGAATTTCTGGCGGCGGTTCTGGCGGAGCGTGGCACCGTCCTGGCCGCGCAGACCTTCCAGCGCGTCTTCAATGGCGTTGCCTAGCGCGCTGATCGTTTCCTCGCGCCGGCGATGGGCGCCGCCGATCGGCTCCATCACGACGCGGTCAATGACGGCCAGTTCCTTCAAGTCCTGGGCCGTCAGGCGCAGGGCCTGGGCCGCGTCGGCGGCATTGGCGGCGGACCGCCACAGGATGGACGCGCAGCCTTCGGGCGAGATCACCGAATAGATCGAATGTTCCAGCATCAGCACGCGGTCGGCGGCGGCGATGGCGATGGCGCCACCGGACCCGCCCTCACCGATGATGGTGGACACCATCGGCACGTTGAGGCGCAGGCAGCTTTCGATGGACTTGGCGATGGCTTCGGCCTGGCCGCGTTCTTCCGCCGACACGCCTGGGAAGGCGCCAGCCGTATCGACCAGCGAAATGACGGGCAGGTTGAAACGGTCGGCCATGGCCATCAGGCGCTGGGCCTTGCGGTAACCTTCGGGCTTGGCCATGCCGAAATTGTGCTTCACGCGGGTTTCGGTGTCGTTGCCCTTTTCCTGGCCGATCACGACCACGGAGCGGCCCCGGAAACGGCCAAGGCCCCCGATGACAGCGCGATCTTCCCCGAACAGCCGGTCGCCGGCGAGCGGCGTGAAATCGGTGATCAGCGCCTGCACATAGTCAAGGCAGTGCGGCCGGTTCGGGTGGCGGGCCACCTGTACCTTCTGCGCCGGGGTCAGCTTGGCATAGGTGGCGCGCAGCAGCTTATCCACCTTGTCCTGAAGCTTCTTCACCTCGTCGGCGATGTTCAGATCACCGCCATCGGCAAGGTGGCGCAGCTCCTCGATCTTGGATTCCAGCTCCGCGATCGGCTTTTCGAATTCCAGGAAATGCATCGACGTGACTGTTCCGCCCTTGGCATGAAGCGGGCTGATTAGCATGAGATGGGGCGGAGGGCCATAGTGTGTGTGCGCAGAGGTGGATTAATCCAAAACCTGCACCGCATCGCCCGGCTTGATCTCCCCGCCCTGTTCGACACGGGCATAGACGCCGCAGACCACATGGTCGAAGCCGCTTTTCAGCGCCTTCAGCAGGGCCATGTCGCGTTCGCCCGTGGCGGGGTTCACCTCCACCGCCGCACAGCGGGTGGTGGTCTTGAACACCGACAGCACCGTGTCGCCAATGGCGATGCGCTTGTCCACCCAGGCCATCTCCGCCCAGGGTTCCAGGCCCGCCAGGTGCAGATTGGCGCGGAACCGCAGGGGATCGACGGGCCGTTGCGTCACCCGCCCGATATCCTTTACCGAGGCGAGGTTCAGAAGCGATACGGCCTTGTCCGGAATGTCGGTGAAGTTATGGCCGGGGCTTTCCACGATCTTATAGGGACCGGGGACGGCGGCATCCTTCATATAGGCGGACAGGAACTGATCAATCAGCAGACGGCCCGTGGCCGTATCGATGCGCCCGCCGGCCACCCGCTTGCCATTGCGGTTCAAGACCAGCATGCAGGTGGCGGGGTCGAACACGGCCTGCAGGGTCGCCAGCTTCTCATCCCGCAGCAGGACCAGGAAGTTGGTCTTCGGCTTCCAGGCCGGTTCCAGCGGGTCGAACTGCGTCGCCCGGTGCAGAATGGCAAAACGCCGGTCATGCGGCAGGCAGCCGCCCGGCGTCAGGGTGACATGGTCCAGCGTCTGGGCGGTCAGGCCCTTCACGGGATAATAGTGAATAGTGTCAAGTTTGATGGACATGATGACGACAGGATAATCTGCCCTGCGGTCACGGCGCAACCCGGACAATACCCAAAAACCGGTAATTTAGTTTCCTAGTTCCCTGGCCGCCTCCTGTAACGTCAGAACAGGCCCAATTGCTGTGCCGGCAATACCGCCCCCTCGATCCGCAGCAGGGTCAGCTTGGTATCCACCCCGCCGGGGGCGGAGAAGCCACCGGTCCCACCTGCTGCCGCCATCACCCGGTGACAGGGCACCAATATGGGCCAAGGGTTGCGGCCCAGCGACTGCCCCACCGCGCGCGGCACGATGGAGGGCGGCATGCCGGTCAACACATCCGGCGGCAGCCGCTTGGCCACCTGCCCATAGGTCAGGGTCTGTCCCGGCGGGATGGCGCGGGCAATGGCATAGACGGCGCGGTCGAAGGGACCGGTCGCCGCCATATCCAAGCGGATTTCCAGCAGATCGCGTTTCTCCCCCGACAACAGGGCGCGGATGCCGGCGATGGCCGATGCGGCTTCCGCATCCGGTCCACCCGGTATTGCCCCCGGCACTGCCCGGCGCATCTTGTCCGCCAGATCACCGCCTTCCACCGCCGGCAGGCGCACGGCCAGCAGCCCGCCCGATCCCCAGGCGATGGCGCAGGTGCCGACGGATGTGTCGAACAGGTGGAAATATCGGTCGCTCATGCGGGGTAACATAACCGTCCGGTCAGATGCCGTCACGGACCCTTGCGGGCTTGGGTCCTGCTTCCCACATCAGATACGATCCTCCCGGATCGCACATGACGTGGATCATCGCATTCATCGGGCCTAGAGAGGACGATGGGGCAAAATCGGGGAGTTAGTGGGTTATGGATTTCAAGAACTATACCGAACGCGCCCAGGGTTTCATTCAGGCGGCGCAAGGGGCGGCGGCGCGGGCTGGACATCAGCAGCTGACGCCCGAACATCTGTTGAAGGCGCTGCTGGAAGACCAGGAGGGCATGGCCGCCAACCTGATCACCAGTGCCGGCGGCAATGCCCGCGCGGCAGAGGCCGGTATCGACGCGGCCCTGCGCAAGCTGCCCAAGGTGGAAGGCGGGGGCACCCAGCTATTCGCGACGCGCGAACTGGTCCGGACCTTTGAACAGGCGACAGAGCTGGCCAAGAAGGCCGGTGACAGTTTTGTCACCGTCGAACGGCTGCTGCTCGCGCTGGCCCTGTCCGCCGGTACCGATGCGGCCAAGGCCCTTTCCGATGCCGGCGTGACGCCGCAGAAGCTCAACGAAGCCATCAACAGCCTGCGCAAGGGCCGCACCGCCGACAGCGCGTCAGCAGAGCAGGGTTATGATGCCCTGAAAAAGTATGCCCGTGACCTGACGCAGGCGGCCCGCGACGGCAAGCTGGACCCCGTGATCGGGCGTGACGAGGAAATCCGCCGCACCATCCAGGTGCTGGCACGGCGCACCAAGAACAATCCCGTCCTGATCGGTGAGCCCGGTGTGGGCAAGACCGCCATCGTGGAAGGGCTGGCGCTTCGCATCATCAATGGCGACGTGCCAGAAGGGCTGAAGACCAAGCGTCTTCTGTCGCTGGACCTCGGCGCCCTGGTGGCCGGTGCCAAGTTCCGGGGCGAGTTCGAGGAGCGGTTGAAGGCCGTGCTGTCGGAGATCCAGTCGGCGGCGGGTGAGATCATCGTCTTCATCGATGAGCTGCACACCCTGGTCGGGGCCGGCAAGGCCGATGGCGCCATGGATGCGTCCAACATGCTGAAGCCGGCCTTGTCGCGGGGTGAACTTCACTGCGTGGGCGCCACGACGCTGGATGAGTATCGAAAATATATCGAGAAGGACCCGGCCCTGGCCCGGCGGTTCCAGCCCGTGTTCGTGGCGGAGCCGACGGTGGCCGACACCATCTCCATCCTGCGCGGACTGAAGGAGAAGTATGAGCTGCACCATGGCGTGCGCATCACCGACAGCGCCATCGTCTCGGCCGCCACCCTATCCAACCGCTACATCACCGACCGGTTCCTGCCCGACAAGGCCATCGACCTGATCGATGAGGCAGGCTCCCGCCTGCGCATGGTGGTGGACAGCAAGCCGGAAGCCATTGACGAGCTGGACCGCCGCATCATCCAGCTGAAGATCGAGCGAGAGGCCCTGAAGCGTGAAACCGACCAGGCCTCCCGCGACCGGCTGGAGAAGCTGGAAACGGAACTAGCGGAGCTGGAGCAGAAATCCGGCACCCTGACGGCGCAGTGGCAGGCGGAGAAGGACACGCTGACCGGTGCGCAGAAGCTGAAGGAAGAGCTGGAGCGGGCGCGGGCCGAGCTGGAACAGGCGCAGCGGGCGGGCGATTGGGCGCGCGCCGGCGAGATCACCTATGGCCGCATCCCCGACCTGGAAAGGCGCCTGACCGAGGCCGAAGCCGCCAGCCAGAACCGCATGCTGAACGAGGCCGTGCGCGAACAGGATATCGCCGCCGTCGTCAGCCGCTGGACCGGTATCCCCATGGACAAGATGCTGACTGGCGAGCGGGAGAAGCTGTTGCAGATGGAAACCCATCTGGGCAGCCGCGTGATCGGACAGCAGGAGGCGGTGATCGCCGTCGCCAATGCTGTCCGCCGCTCACGCGCCGGCTTGCAGGACCCCAACCGCCCTATGGGCAGTTTCCTATTCCTCGGCCCCACGGGCGTGGGCAAGACGGAGCTGACCAAGGCGTTGGCAGAGTTCCTGTTCGATGACGAGACGGCGATGGTTCGGCTCGACATGTCCGAATATATGGAAAAGCATGCGGTCAGCCGCATGATCGGTGCGCCTCCGGGCTATGTCGGTTATGACGAGGGCGGGGCCCTGACGGAGGCGGTGCGCCGTCGCCCCTATCAGGTGGTGCTGTTTGATGAGGTGGAGAAGGCGCATCCCGATGTCTTCAACATCCTTCTGCAGGTGCTGGATGACGGCCGCCTGACCGATGGCCAGGGGCGGACGGTGGATTTCCGCAACACCCTGATCATCATGACCTCCAATCTCGGCTCCGAATTCCTGGCCAACCTGCCCGATGGGGAGGACAGCTCGGCGGCGCGGGACCAGGTGATGGAAGTGGTGCGTGGCTCCTTCCGGCCGGAGTTCCTGAACCGGCTGGATGAGATCCTGATCTTCCACCGTCTGTCGCGTGGCAATATGTCGGGCATTGTGGAGGTGCAGCTGGGGCGCCTGACCAAGATGCTGGCGGAACGGGAACTGACCTTGGAACTGACGGGGGCTGCCAAGGAATGGCTGGCCGATAAGGGTTATGACCCTGTCTATGGCGCGCGGCCTTTGAAGCGCGTGATCCAGCGGGAATTGCAGAACCCGCTGGCCACCCGCATCCTGGAGGGCAAGGTCGCCCCCGGCACGCCGGTGCGGGTGGATGCCAATGAGGACGGGCTGCTGATCCAGGGTGAACCCGCCCATGGCCCGCTGCCGCCCGCCGGCGAGTCGGCCTGGGGGCAGGCGCGCACACTGCACTGAGCGTCACGGCAGCAAAAAGCCCGACCGAAGCGATTCGGTCGGGCTTTTCTTTGCCTTTGCATGGCCTGAAAGGCGATCAGCAGCCGCGCTTGCGGTCGCAGCTCGCCTTGGACGGCTTGGTGGCCTTGGGCGTGGCGGCGACAAGGCCGATGCCATCTGCGGCCTGATCGCCCCCGGCCTCGAAGCGTTCCTGAAGGCTGGCCATCACGCCCTTGAAACGGGCCAGTTCCTTGCCTTCCAAGTTGCGGCCCGTGGGCACCGCCACCGACAGCGGATTGACCTGCTGTCCGTTCTTCACGATCTCATAATGCAGATGCGCACCGGTCGAACGGCCCGTGGTGCCGACATAGCCGATGACATCGCCCTGGGCCACGCGTGCGCCCTTGCGCATGCCGGCACCGAATCGCGACATGTGGGCATAGGCGGTGGAAATCTCACCATTGTGCCGAATGCGGATATAGTTGCCGTAGGACCCGTTCGGCCCGATCTCATCCACGACACCGGCACCGGCGGAATAGATCGGCGTGCCCGTGGGGGCCGCGAAATCCACGCCCTTATGCATCTTGGAATAACCCAGCACCGGGTGGCGGCGCATGCCGAAACCGGAAGACAGGCGGGCGCCGTCAATGGGGGTCTTCAGCAGGGCCTTGCGAATCGAGGAACCCTGGGCATTGAAGAATTCCGCGATGCCCTGGCTGTCCTCATAGCGGTAGATGGCCTGTTCCTTGCCCGACAGGGTCAGCGAGGCATAGAGGATATTGCCATTGCCGCCGGCAACCACCTCTCCATCCTCGGTCACCACCTGCTCATACAGCACCTCGAACCGGTCACCCGGCTGGATGTCGCGCTGAAAGTCGACATCATAGGAGTAGTTGCGGATCAGCTCGGTCAGCACATTCATCGGCACGCCGGCGGCGCGGCCCGATTCGAACAGGGACGAACGGATTTCACCCTGTGCGGCGACGGCACGGCGCCCCAGCTTCTTGGCCGTTTCGGCGGCCTGGAAGCGCACGCCATTGAAACTGACAGAGACGGAGCGTTCCACGGCGGGCTGGAACTCAAACCCGACGAATCGATCTTCATCGCCCGTGCGATCGAACATAACCTCGACGGGCTGTCCCTGCTTCATGCGGCGAGGGTCGTAAACAGCCTTCAGGGCGGTAATGGCTTCCTGCGCATGCGGCTGCGGCACGTCGGCCTCCAGCAGCACCTGCATCAGCGTATCGCCACGGCCCAGATTGACCAGGCGACGCTCCACGGGATCGGCGGCCTTCTCGACATCGCCCCAGGCATCGGGGGCAGCGGAGGCGCCTTGCTGTGCATCCAGGGAGGCGAGGGCAGGTGCGGCTTCCAACGCCGCAGGCGACGTGGACAGGCTGGTGGAGTGAAGGAAGGCGGCGGTCCCGGCGCCCCCAAGGGCGGCAAGGGCAATGGTCGCAATCGCAAAACGCTTCATCAGCACTGACGAACCTCCATCCCCACGCTCCTCCTGGCTTTTTTGACCGATTGGCTGCCGGGTTACGGACCCGGCGGATGTTCGCGGAAGTGACGGCCCCGACACTGTCAACGACGCTCTTCATTCAAAGAATGCGTTTGCCGCAGCGGACCCGTGCTTCCCGCACCGATGTGCTTGGCATAATCCCCATCCGGGGGGTGGAATGCGAGCAAAAAGACATAGGCCGCCGGAAAAAACTTCGCTCCCAACTCATCTTTAGGGGCTTGACGCCCGTACAGGGACGGATGGGACCCATGCCATCCGGCATAGATGATTGCGCTTATATAATTAAGATCGCGCGCGCGTGACGCGCGCTAGGGCGAATGTTTCACTTTCTTTGAAAATAACGCTTGCCAGCCCGGTACTGCCTGTCCTATACCCCGGCTCCCGCTTGGGACGGCGCTTTTCGGTGCTGAGACGAGCGGGGTTTGGATGGTGGTTTTGGCCAGTATCCGGTGGTTCTTTGGCTGGTTTGTCTGGCCATACAAGTTAACAAG
>NZ_JBQVOH010000006.1:0-378642 GCF_052437035.1 Niveispirillum sp. | reverse complement strand
CGCGCCACCGCCCAGTTCGGCAAGAAGTCCGACCTGAAGGTCACCATCGCCGCCTCCGACCAGTACATCGCCGGCGACTATGCCGACACCGTCACCGTGACCATCGCCGCCAAGTAAGCGGTTTTCAGTTCCCCCACAGCTTCATCGGGCAGTTCCAGCCTGCTCCCCCGTCCGGGAAACCGGGCGGGGGTTTTTTAATTGCAGGGGTGATTGTTCGCATTTTATCTAGTTCTGCTATAGTCCAAGACCTGTGCCCCCGGCGGACTTGGGGGCAGCTTTGAGGATGTGATGGCCGACTGGCAGACAAAAATGGTCAAGACCAGCGCGCAGGCCGGCAAGCTGAGCGCCGCCGAGATTGTGGCCATTGCCCGGTCAAATCTGGGGCTGGCCGTGGGTGCCGCCGCCGATATGGATTTTGTGCGCGAGGTTGCGACCATCGCCGAAGGGGCCAACAATTCCTTCTTCGTGGCCGATGGCGAAACACGGGGCAGCGTGCTGGCTGCTGTGCGCTATGAATTGATCAATGCCCGTGCCCAGAACGACCATTGGCTGCTGGCCGGTGCCTTTGTGGGCACCCCGCCGGACGATTGGACCAGCAGCCTGCGCGCCGGCGACATTGTGCGCCTAAACTGGACGCCCAGCGCCAGCGCGGGCGAAACCGATCATACCTTCATTGTGACGGGCACGGTGGATGGTGGCCTGACGCTGATCGATAATCGCGGACGCGGCAACATCACGGCAGAGACCACCCTTACCGCCACTGCCCTGGCCGCCATGGCTCCCAACGAGGTGGTGATCTATCGTCTGCGGGCGGAGTTCGAGGCCGGCAAGGGCACGGCAACCGCCGACCGGCTGACCATCGGCGCCAACGGCTCCGCCTCCGTCGATGGCGGCAATGGCAATGATGCCATCACCGGCGGTGCCTTCGCCGATCTGCTGATCGGTGGGTCCGGCAATGATGTGCTGGTGGGGGCCGGCGGTTCCGACCTGTTGCGCGGCGGGCTGGGCGTCGATGAGATGCTGGGCGGCATCGGCAACGACCATTATGAGGTGGATGCCACCACCGACAAAGTCGCGGAAAATGCCGGGGAAGGCACCGACACGGTCTATACCCTGGTCAGCTATACCCTGCCTGACAATGTCGAGAATCTGATGATCACCGGCGTGGCCAGCCAGATCGCCACGGGCAACGCGCTGGACAACGTCATCTGGGGCTATAACGGCAATGACACGCTGCTGGGCGGAGCTGGCAACGACACGCTGTCGGGCGGCACGGGCAACGATTTGCTGAACGGTGGCACCGGTGTCGATGTGATGGCCGGCGGCACCGGCAACGATATCTATGTGGTCGATGATGAAGGCGATCAGGTCACCGAACTGAACCTGGGCGGCACGGACGAGGTGCAGACCACGCTTGCCAGCTATCGCCTGGGCATCTATGTCGAGAACCTGGCCTATAAGGGCAGTGCTGCCTTTACCGGGCTTGGCAACACGCTGGCCAACAAGATCACGGGCGGGGCCGGGGCGGACACGCTGGATGGCGGCACCGGCAATGACACGCTGATCGGCGGGGCCGGCAACGATGTCTATATCATCGACGCCACCGGCGATGTGGTGACGGAAGCGACGGGCGGCGGCACCGATACCGTGATGAGCGGGATTGTGCGCTATGCCCTGGGCGCCGAGGTTGAGAACCTGACCTATACCGGCAGCGCGGGTTTCACCGGTACCGGCAATGCGCTGAACAATGTGATCACCGGCGGTGATGGCGCCGACCGGCTGAATGGCGGCAACGGCAATGACACGCTGGTCGGCGGCGCGGGCGTCGATACGCTGGTGGGCAGCAGTGGTGTCGATGTGCTGACGGGCGGGGCGGACAAGGATCTGTTCCAATATGCCTCCGTCATTGAAAGCCGTGGCAGCGGCACCCTGACCGCCGCCATCATGGACCGGATCACCGATCTTGACCTGGGCAGTACGGGCGGCGACTGGCAGGACAGGTTCGACCTGCCCTTCACCGTGAAAACCGTGCTGGACGGCACCACGGCGCTGACCGGCACCAGCCTGGCCGCCGCCATCTTCACCCTGTTCTCCACCGGCCCCCTGGCCAAGACCACCTTGACGGCGGGCCTGTTCAGCTATGGCGAGCAGACCTACCTGATCGTCACCGGCGCCACAGCCGGCTCGGTCTTCAGCACCGACGATTTCATCGTCAACATCACGGGCTTTACCGGCACGCTGGATATGGGTGATCTGATCTGAGGGTTATGCATGTTGACGGATCATATCCGATATCGGATGGTTTAAGCCCACCCGAACCGGAGATGACCCGTGATGTTCATGTTGACCCTGCCGGCGCGGCTTGCCCGGCTTCTGACCCCGATCCCCCGCCCCTATCCCGACCTGCCGGATGTGATTCTGCGCGATCTGGATGCCGATACCCGCCACGCGCTGGAGCGGGGTGCGCGACAGGCCCGACGGCCTTTTTCGTTTCGCATTCATCCGATCTCGGAACTGACGGAATACAGGGACAGATTGTTCCTTGCAACCTTCCCGTCCTTCGGCGATAAATCCCTCTGAACCCATCCCGCCACCCCCCAGCCAAGAGGAGAATTTTCTATGGATAATCTGTTTAATCGTACCGGTACCCAGCGTGGGCACGGCCTGCGCGGTACCGGCTGCATGACCTCTGCACGACAAATCCCCCTCAACCAACAAACGATCTTCCGAACAATCGAGGGCAGTGATGAGCTTCTTCATGTCGTTGGGCAACGGCCCGAAATTATTCTTTGAACTGACCGCGCGGCCCCATCGGGACGCCCCACGCACGCGCGGCTATGAAGTTCGGCGCGAGAATGGCGAAACCCTGATCTGGCTTGGCCGCCTCCATGTGATTTATACGCCGGGCCGTTGGCGCCCGGTGGCCAGGGGACCCACAAACGATGGCCGTCACCACGATGCCTACCAATCCAGGGACCGCCGCATGGCATCCTGAAACGCTGGACCCGCTGGTCCGCGTTCTGGAAGCGCTCCGCACGCTGGATCCCGACCTGCCCATTCAATATGCGCTGTCATTCCTGACCATCGCGCAGAATGAGGGGCTGTCGATCCGTGACCTGTCGGAGCGTCTGGGCATCGCGCAATCCTCTGCCTCCCGCAACGTGGCCGCCTTGTCGAAGTGGCACAGCTTCGGCAAGGCCGGTCACGATCTGGTGCAGGCAGAGGAAGACCCGCGTGAGCGCCGGCGCAAGATCATCACCCTGACCGACCGGGGCCGGGAACTGGCGGCACAGCTGTCCGACCTGATCCAGCCCCATAAAAGCCCGACCCTGCGCCGCACGGCCTGAACCGGGAACGGGTGGCGATAAAGAACAAGGGGCGGTCCCGACGGGGCCGCCCCTTGCTGTTTTCAGCCGCTTTTTTCAGCGCCCATAGGCGGCCATGAAGACCCGAACCGCCGCATCCACCCGTGCCTGCCGCTCCGCATCACCCATCGCGGGCAGGACACCCAGCAGGCCGCGCAGCTGCACATGGCCATTCATCAGACCGAAAAACTGTTCCGCGGCCAGCATCGGATCAGGGATGGATAACCGCCCCTCATCATGCTGGCGCTTCAGATAGGAACCCAGACGGGAGAGGGAGACGGCGGGACCGGTCTGATAGAAATGACCGGACATATCGCTCTGCGCCCCCGCCGACAGCATGGTGCGCAGCAGACAGTTCAACTGCCCTTCCACCATCAGTTCCAGAAAGCGCAGACCCAGATTGGTCAGCACCTCGGCGGGCGGGGCGGCGGGATCGCCCATGGTGACGGGTTCGGTCATGCGTTCCGACCGGCGCACCACCATGGCATCGAACAGCCGGTCCTTGGCGGAGAAATGCTTGTAGATGGTCTGCTTGGATACGCCCGCCACCTCGGCCACGCGGTCCATGCTGGCGCCATAACCTTCGCGGGCAAAGACATCCTCGGCGGCGTCCAGGATGGCGTCGCGCTTGGTCATGTCCAGGGGCCGTCCGGCCCCCCGGCGCCCTTCGCGTACGTCGTCGGCCACCACCATGCTCACCGTCATGACACACTCCATCCCTCAATGCCCGCCCAGATCGGCAGCGCCCCGCATCACGGGCCGCTTCACGAAGGGCAGGGTCAGCAGCGCCAGGGTGAAGACCACGCCCATGGCCAGGAACAGATCGGAGAAGGTCATCACCGTCACCTGTTTCTGGATGGTCGCGGCCAGCACCGGCAGACCGGCGGTGACCGGATCTGCCCCCGTGGCATCCGCCACCCGCACCCCGACACCGGACAGGAAGTTTTGCACCTCAGGCCGGGTCGGGTCGATCCAGTCATAAAGCACGCGGCCATGTTGGGCCATACGCTCCGTGATCAGGGTATTAATCCCGGCTAGGCCAAAGGCGCCGCCCAGATTGCGCATCAGGTTGAACAGGCCGGAGGCATTGGGCACCTGATGCGCCGGCAGGGTGCCCATGGCCAGCGAAGTGATGGGGATGATGCAGAACATCAGGCCCACACCCCGGATCATCTGCGGCAGCAGCAGCTGGTCGAACTGCCAGTCGGCGGTGACAGGGACGGAGATGTAAAAGCTGGTGGCCAGCAGGGTGAAGCCGATGGCCAGCACCTTGCGCACATCCATCTTGGAAGACAGCATACCGGCGATGGGGGACGACAGGAACTGACAGATGCCCGTCACCACCATGGTCGACCCGATCTGCTGTGCATTCAGGCCGCGCACCTGCCCTAGATAGAGCGGCAGCATATAGACCGAGCCATAAAGCCCGATGCCGATGACGAAGCCATAGATGGAACCCATGGCGAAATTCACATTGCGCAGGGCGCTCAGGTCGACAATGGCCTTTTCATAGGTCAGGACCCGCCAGAAGAAGCCGATCCCGGCAATCAGGGCCAGCAGGGCGAAGTCGCGGATCGTTTCATCCTGAAACCACTGCTCCCGCGCACCTTCCTCGATCACATAATCCAGGCTGGCCAGGAACAGGGCCATCAGGGCGATGCCGGGCAGGTCGATGCCTTTCAGCAGGGAAAAGTTCGGCTTGTCGATATCGATGCAGGTCCAGACGATGGCCGCCACGGCCAGGCCCGGCAGCAGATTGATTATGAACAGCCAGTGCCAGGAAAACTGCTCCGTCAGGAACCCGCCCAGCGTCGGCCCGACCGTCGGGCCCAGCGTGGCCACCAGACCGATGACGACGGTCACGGGCGCGCGGCGGGCCGGGGGAAAGGCGGTGAAGCTGGTGGCGAACACGGTGGGGATCATCCCGCCACCGATAAAGCCCTGCAAGGTACGCCACAGCACCAGTTCCTCCAGCGAGGAGGATTGAGCACACAGCATGCTGGTGATGGTGAAGCCAAGCGCCGCCGCCGTGAACAGCACACGGGTGGACAGAAGCCGCGTCAGGTAACCCGACAGCGGAATCATCACGACTTCGGCGATCAGATAGCTGGTCTGGACCCAGACAATCTCATCGGCGCTGGCCGCCACGCCGGCCTGGATCTGGCGCAGGCTGCTGGCCACGATCTGGATATCCAGGATGGCCATGAACATGCCGAACACCATGGCGACGAAACCGACCAGGGTCCGCTTCGATATGCCCGCCGTGATGGGCGGCGGCTCTACAGCCGGGATACTGTCCAGCGTGGCGGCGGTACTGCTCATGGCCGCACCGCGACCTGCTGGGGAATGGCCGTGTCGGCCTTGGCGATGCCGATCAGGTCACGCCCGTCATGACGGGTATCCACGCTGACCTCCACCGACAGGCCGGGACGCAGACGGCCGGCCAGCGGCCCATCCTTGGGCAGGGCCACGCGCACGGGCACGCGCTGCACGATCTTGGTGAAGTTGCCGGTGGCGTTTTCCGGGGGCAGCAGACTGAACTGCGCGCCCGATGCAGGCGACAGGCTGTCGATCCGGCCCTCAACCTTCATGCCGGGATAGGCATCGATGGACAGTTCCACAGGCTGGCCCACGCGCAGGCGACCGATCTGGGTCTCCTTGAAATTGGCGGTGATATAGGCGTCCTGGACGGGGACCAGGGCCATCAACTGTGTCCCGGCCTTTACGAACTGCCCCACCCGCGCCCCGGAACTGCCGATCACACCGGCGATGGGGGCGCGGATCACGCTTTTCTCCAGGTCATTTTCCGCCAGCACCAGGGCGGCGTTCGCCTCCTCCAGCGCTGCTTCAGCCTTGGCCCGTTCGGTGGACAGGACCGACAGCTGATCGCGTTCGGCGGTCAGGGCCGCCTGCGCCTTGGTCAGGGCGGCGCCGGCCTTCTGCGCGTCGGCCTGGGTGGTGGCCAGTTTCTGCTGGCTGGCAAACTCACGGGTGGCAAGGGCGGTATAGCGCTGGGCATCGGCGCCGGCCCGGCGCTGTTCGGCCTGGGCGGCGGCGACACCGGCATCTGCCTGACGGATCAGGGCGCCGGACAGGGTCAGGCGGCTGTCGATATTGGCGATGGATGCCGCGGCGGCATCGCGGCGGGCGCGGGCCTGATCGGCCTTGGCCGCCAGGTCGCGGTCATCCAGGCGCAGCAACACGTCGCCCGCCTGCACCATCTGGTTTTCCACCACCTCCACCGCGCCGACATAGCCTTCGACGCGCGGGCTGATCATGGTGATGTCAGCCTCGACATAGGCGTTGTCCGTCGCCTCCTGAAACCGCGCCACGGACCACCAATGCCAGCCGCCATAGGTACCGGCAAGCAGCAGCGGCACGGCCAACGCCAAGGCGATCTTCCTGTTCATGGGTCTATTCCTGGTCTGGATATTTTCGGAACTGGACAGTCCAGTATTGAAACGCAAAATGCGCCTTGTCCGACAGATGGTCAATCCAGATTAATAGACTGGATGGTTTGATAATCGCCGCGACAGGCATGCGATGGCTGCATGCTCACCGGAAGGACATAAGGGTGGGCTTGCGGGACGGGGCCGTTTACCGCTTACTGCTTTCTGTGACGGGGCATCACAAGGGGCGTTCTTATGAAGGTGCGGATGGCGAACAGGCGCCAGATCCTGAGGCTTGGCATGGCGGTACTGACCGGCATGGCCTTGCCGGGACATGCCTTGGCGGAAGGCAGCCCAGCCGATGATCCCAAACTGCGCTTCATCAATGTCCCGCCCCTGCTGCTGCCGGGCAAGGAGCGCTATGCCTTCATCCGGCTGGTCATGCAGCTGGTGGTGCGCAGGACGGAACAATTGCCGGGGGAATCGGCATTGGTCACCGCCTATATGCCGCGCATCGTTGGCAAGCTGACCGAAGAACTGCCGGTGGATGGCAGTCTGTCGCGCAATTCCGGCCCCAACGAACTGGCCGATGTGAAGCGCCATGTCCGCAATCTGGCCAATGACATCATCGGCCAGCCCGTGGTCGAGGATGTGCTGATCACCAGCCTGCTGACCGGTTGATCAGCCCAGCAGACCCCGCAGCCGGTACAGCGCGTCCAGCGCCTGACGGGGCGTCAGCTCATCCGGATTGATGGTGCGCAGTTCCATCTCCACCACAGATGGTTCCGGTTCCGAAACGACCTGACGCGGGGCGGGTTTCGCGGCCATGGCGGCGAACAGGGGAAGATCATCGGCCAGCCGGCTTGCCGCACTGGCCTGATCACCTTTCTCCAGGATCTGCAACACCTGTTCCGCACGCGAAATGACCTGCGGCGGCAGCCCGGCCAGACGCGCGACATGGATGCCATAGGAGCGGTCGGCGGCACCGGCGGCCACCTCATGCAGGAAGATAACGTCGCCCCGCCATTCCTTGATCCGCATCGTGTGACAGGACAGGTCGGGCAGTTTGGCCGACAGGGCCGTCAGTTCGTGATAATGCGTGGCGAACAGGCCGCGACAGCGCGCCGCCTCATGCAGATGTTCAACGCAGGCCCAGGCGATGGACAGACCGTCGAAGGTGGCGGTGCCGCGCCCGATCTCATCCAGGATGACCAACGAATGGCGGGTGGCCTGGTTCAGGATGGTGGCGGTTTCCACCATCTCCACCATGAAGGTGGAGCGCCCGCGCGCCAGATCATCGGCGGCCCCCACACGGCTGAACAGCTTGTCCACGGTGCCGATACGGGCGGTGCGGGCCGGCACATAGGACCCCATCTGCGCCAGCACTGCGATCAGGGCATTCTGGCGCAGGAAGGTGGATTTACCGGCCATGTTGGGACCGGTCAGCAGCCACAGGCGCTGTCCCGGCGACAGGTCACAATCATTGGCCACGAACGGCCCGCCGCTATTTTCGGCCAGCGCCTGTTCGACCACGGGATGCCGCCCGCCGCGCACGTCAAAGGACAGGTCATTGGCCATTTCGGGCCGGCACCAGCCGCCATCCACGGCCAGATCGGCCAGCGAGGCGGTGACATCCAGGGTCGCCAGTGCACGGGCCGTGGTGGCGATGGGGTCGGCCAGATCGATGACCGCCTTCACCAGCTGCCCGAAAATCTCCAGCTCCAGCGCCAGAGAGCGATCGCCGGCCTCTGCCACCTTGCGTTCCAGTTCCGACAGGGCGACGGTGGTGAAACGCACGGCCCCTGCCATGGTCTGGCGATGGATGAAATCGGCCCGGTGCTTTTCCGACATCAGCTTGTCGGCATGAACCGCCGTCACCTCGATATAATAGCCCAGCACGTTATTATGCCGGATCTTCAGGGATGCGATGCCGGTGGCATCCACATATTGCGCCTGAAGGTTGGCGATGTGCCGGCGGCTGTCGTCGCGCAGCGCCCGCAATTCATCCAGCGGACCGGAATATCCCGCCGCCACGAAGCCGCCATCGCGGGCCAGCATAGGCAGATCGGGGCCCAGGGCGCGCGACAGAAGCGCAATCAGCGCCTCATGATCGGCGCCCTGCCCACCCGCCAGACCATCGACGATGCGGGCCATGCCCGGCGGCAGGGGCGTGCCGATGCCGCCATTGCCATAAGCCAAGCGTCCGCGCAGAGATACGGCCCGTTCCAGCGCATCGCGCACGGCGGCCAGATCGCGCGGGCTGCCTCGGTCCAGCGTCAGGCGCGTCAGGGCGCGTTCGACATCCGGCGTACGGCGCAATTCCTCACGAATATCAACGCGCAAGGGCGTTTCACCGGCCAGATAGGCGACCATGTCCAGCCGCCGCTCAATGCGCGCCGGATCGGTCAGGGGGGCCGACAGCCGTCCGGCCAGCAGCCGGGCACCAGCCCCCGTAACGGTGCGGTCGATGGCGGCCAGCAGGCTGCCGCGCCGTTCACCGGTCAGGGTGCGGGTCAGTTCCAGGTTGCGGCGGGTGGCGGGGTCGATCTCCATCACCTGACCCGCGGCCAGACGGCGCGGCACGTCAAAGCGCGGCAGACGACCCTTCTGCGTCAGTTCCACGTAATCGACCAGCGCGCCCGCTGCCGCCACCTCCGCCCGGCCAAAGGCGCCGAACGCATCCAGGGTGCCGACATTATAGAGCGCCAGCAGGCGCTTGCGGCCATTCTCGCTGTCGAATCGCGCATTGGGCTGAATGGTCAGGCGGGCGCGCCATTCATCCCAAAGCGGCGACAACTCCTCCACCTGGCTCAACCGTTCGGGCAGCAGCAATTCGCCGGGCGACAGACGGGCCAGCAGCGAGGGCAGGCTGGCACGTTCCACCGGCGACAGGGTCAACTCACCGGTGGACAGGTCCAGCCAGGCCAGCGCCCCCTCGCCCCCTGCCTCTGCCAGTGCCGCCAGGTAATTGTTGGATCGCGCGTCCAGCAAGCCATCCTCGGTGATGGTGCCGGGGGTGACCACGCGCACCACGTCACGGCGAACCACCGATTTGGCTCCGCGCTTCTTGGCCTCCGCCGGGTCTTCGGTCTGTTCACAGATGGCGACACGGAAGCCGGCGCGGATCAGGCGGGAGAGGTATTGTTCATGGGAATGCACGGGCACGCCGCACATGGGGATGTCTTCCCCCTGATGCTGGCCGCGCTTGGTCAGGGTGATGTCGAGGGCGCCCGCCGCCTGCACCGCGTCGTCAAAGAACAGCTCATAGAAATCGCCCATGCGGTAGAACAGCAGCGTGCCTGGGTGCTGCCGCTTGATCTCCAGATACTGCGCCATCATGGGGGAGACGGGGGCGCTGGCGGTGCTTTCGGGGCGGGTGCTGCTGTCGGTCACTTGGGTCATAGGTCTGCCGGGAGGGGCCGCCACCCTAGCACCCTGCCGCTGCCGCCTCAAACCGTCAGTGGGGCCGCCTCGAACGAGACCAGCTTATCCTCCACCACCTCATCAGCGGGACGCAGCAGGGAGGAGGCGCGGTAGCGGACAGAGGCCCCCATCAGGCCGCAGAGCAGCATGTCGATGCGGCCCGGCTGGTGATTGGACAGCGGTAGGATGACGGCATCCAGCCGCAGCCGCCCGCGCCGCGTATTGACCAGGGCGGAACTGGCCACAGGACAGGCATCCTGGCTGGCCCGGTCCATCCAGTGCCGCCAATGGTCACCCAGATGGGCGGGCCAGGATTGGCGCAGGGTGCTGCCCGTCAGGGCACGCCCGAACAGGCCATCCAGGCCGGTACCCACCAGACGGTAACGGTAATCCCCGGTCATGACATCCAGCAGCATGACCCAGGGCAGCAAAGGCTGCATGTCGGCGGGGTTCAGGTCATTGCGGGCGGGTGCCGCCCGTCCGGCCCCGCGCACACGGGCCCAGTATTCGACAAGGGCGCGCAACCGGCCATCGACAATGGCATCCGCGGCAATCCCCGTCATGTCCTGGACATTGGCAACGCCACTCACATCACACTCCGCACCCCAAGGCCGGCTGTTCGCCGGCGGGGGACAGAATGCACCCACAGGGGTAAAGAAAGCCTTATCTAACCCCCAACAAAGGCCCCAGCAGCTTTACCCGCCGCGCCAACTCGTACGTGGCGAAGCATCCGGCCACCGTGGCCGCGATCAGTAGCAGGGACTCGACCGCCACGGGCAGGTTCAAGGGCGTCAGATGATGGCCGACCACCACGATCAGGGTCTGGTGGATGATGTAGAAGGGGAACACCCCGACGCTGAGATAGCGCAGCAGTGGCGTGGAGCGGTTGAAATGCCGGCGGGCAAAGCCCAGGACCGCCAGGATCATGGCCCATTGTTCCACGCCATAGGATGTGCGGGCGATCAGGCGCAGGACATCGCCGCTGAACGGCATGTCATTCTCATGAAAGGTCCAGAGCGACCAGCAATAGACATAAGCACCCCAGGCCAGCAGCGCCACGCCCAGCGCCCCCCAGCGCATCCGCGCCAGCCGGTCGAACAGGTCGCCATTGCGGGCGATGGCATAGCCCAGCAGGAACATGCCGAAACTGACGGCATGATTGTACCAGTCCCAGGTCAGGTTGTGAGTGACGGGGAACCGGTCATAAAGGCTGAGGCGCAACCCGACCAGGATCAGTATGGGCAGCAGCAACACCATCCAGGGCCGCCGCGTCCACGCCCCCTGCCCCAATCGGATCAGGAAGCGCCCGCCGCCCGCCACCAGGATCAGCGACAGCAGGCCCGTATAAAGCAGCAGATAGGCCACGAACCACATATGGTTCCAGGTAGGCAGGGTCAGGCAGTCATCGCCCCGGCAGAAGCCCTGATAGAAGGACAGGTAGCGGCCATAGAAGGCCAGGAACCCGCCATCATACTGGATCTTCTCCACCACCTCATAATAAGGCTGCGGCACCACCAGCACCGCCATCACGAACAGCAGCGGAATGCCCAGGCGCGGCAGGCGGGACCGGGCCAGTTCGCCCGGCCCCATGCGGTCGGCCATGAAGCGGGTGGCAACGCCGGAGATCAGGAAAAGCAGCGATAGGCGCCAGGGATTGGACAGCAGCATCAGCGGCTCCAGCGCCGGCCCCACATGCTGGCTCTTCACATGCCAATCCCAGGTCACATAGAACATGCCGACATGGTAAAGGATCAACAGAGCAAAGGCGCCGACCCGGACCCAGTCCAGGAAAGGCAGGCGCTGGCCAGGGGCAGGCGGGACGGATGGGGCAGGGTTTGTCATCGTCATCTTCATCATCCGAAAAGCGGGAAACGGGTGCCGGCCCCCGCTTCTGGCCCTGGCGCGCCCAGGCCGGCAAGGCGGCGGGGATGGGCGGAACCGGCCCTGACACGGGTGTGACGGACGGCATGATGGCTGTGACGAGCGGCGGGACGAACGGCGAAAGCCCCGGTTTGGGCGGCTTCCGGCCCTATTTGGTGCTGGTGCCGCTGACCCTGCTGTTTGCCCTGGTCAATACCATGTCAGCCTGGGACGACCGCGATGGCTGGCCCTTCTGGCTGCCCATTCTGACGGAATTCAGCAGTGCCGTTTCCATCCTGTGCCTGTGCTGGGTCCCCGCCTGGGCCCTGGGCCGGGCGCCGCTAACCCCACCTTGGGGACGGGTTTTGCTGCTACATCTGCCGGCGGCCCTGCTGTTCAGCCTGCTGCACAGTGCGGGCATGGCGCTGCTGCGCAATGGGGCGGGCGTCCTGTTCGATCTGGATTACCGGTTCAATCTGACGGCTGGCGTCCTGGTCTATGAAGGCCGCAAGGATGTGATGACCTATGTGGTGGTCTGCGGCATTTTCCTGCTGTTCGGACATGGGCGCGGCCATAAGGCGCAATCACCCATCCAGGCACCCGAAACGCCGATGCCGATCAGCGCGCCGCCATCAGCAGCACAGTTCGATATCCGCGACGGCGCCCGGCTGCTGCGCGTTGCCGTGGCCGATATCCAGGCCGTGCGGTCGGCGGGGAATTATGTGGAATTCCTGCTGGCCGATGGGCGCCAGCCCCTGATGCGGGCCACCCTGACGCAGCTGACCGAGGAACTGTCCACCCATGGCTTGCTGCGGACGCATCGGTCCTGGCTGGTCAACCGAGCGCATGTAAGGGGGCTGGAACCGGAAGGATCAGGCGATTACGCGATCACCCTGTCGGATGGCAGCAAGGCACCCCTTTCGCGGCGCTTCCCCGACGCGCTGGAAAACTTGCGGAAGGGAAAGTTCAGCGGCTGACGCGGGCCAGCAGGGCCTTGGCGCCTGCCTCCACCATGTCCAGCACCTCCACAAACCCCGCCGCACCGCCGTAATAGGGATCGGGCACGTCGCGCCCGGTCCAGGGGGCCGGCGCGTGATCGGCGAACAGTGACAGTTCGGCGGTGGCGCCGGCAGGCGCCATGCGGCGCATGATGTCCAGATGGCCGCGATCCATGGCCAGGATCAGATCGAATCGCGTGAAATCCGCCGCCACCAGCTTTCGCGCCCGCAAGGGAGATAAGTCATAGCCGCGTGTGCGGGCGGCCCGGATGCTGCGCGGATCGGGCGGGTCGCCAATGTGATAGCCATGGGTTCCCGCGCCATCGACCAGCACATCCAGCCCCGCATCGGCCACCAGCTTTCGGAACACCCCGTCCGCCGTGGGGGAGCGACAGATATTGCCGGTACAGACGAAAAGCACGGAACGCATCTGGATTACCCGGATGGAGACAGGGGTTCCTGTCTTAACATCTGTCCAGGGGCTTGTCCCGCGCGCATGTCCGTGCCAACCTGACAGCGCTATCTTTTCAGCTTGTCCAGATTCCTCCCATGATTGACCCCCATCTGAAACGCCTGTTGCAGGGGCTGCGGCCCGATGCCGGCCTGTTCATCCTGACCGGTGCCGGCATCAGCCGGGAATCGGGCCTGCTGACCTTTCGCGACGGCGACGGGCTGTGGGAGAAGGAACGGCTGGAGGATGTGGCAACGCCGCAGGCCTTCGCGCGGGACCCGGCGCGCGTCCAGGGTTTCTACAATGCCCGCCGCCGCGCCGTTCTGCACCCGGATGTGCAGCCGAACGAAGCGCATCAGGCGCTGGTGCGGCTGGAACGGGAATGGCGGGGGCCGTTCCTGCTGGTCACCCAGAATGTCGATGATCTGCATGACCGGGCGGGGTCCGCGCGGATGCTGCATATGCATGGGGAATTGCTGAAAATCCGCTGCGCCGCCTGTGACCGGATGGCGGCCTTCAGCGGCGATCTGGCCTTGGATAATGTCTGCCCGGATTGCGGGGGCCGCGGCACCCTGCGCCCCCATATCGTCTGGTTCGGGGAGATGCCGCTTTACATGGATGAGATCGGGCAGGCGCTGGACGAGGCGGCCCTGTTTATCGCTATCGGCACGTCGGGTACCGTCTATCCCGCCGCCGGATTCGTGGCCGCCGCGCGGGCCAATGGCGCCGTGACGGTGGAGGTCAATATGGAGGAAACGGGCGGCAGGTTTGATGGCGGCCTGTATGGGCCGGCAACACAGACCGTGCCGGCCCTGGTGAATGGTTTGCTGGAGATTGTTCGATGACCCATTTCACGGTGGAACTGGCCGATCCGACCCTGCCGGAGGCCCGCGCCCTGATCGCCGACCTGGATCACTATCTGGGGGAACTGTATAAGCCGGAAGAAAACCATCTTCTGGACCCGCAGCAGTTGAAATCCCCGGATATCCGCTTCCTTCTGGCCCGCCGCGATGGCCGTGCCGTCGGCTGCGGCGCCATCCGCATCGACGCCGACGGCTATGCGGAGGTGAAGCGCATGTATGTCGATCCCGTGCATCGCGGGCGCGGCATCGCCGGCCTGGTCATGGCCCGGCTGGAGGAACTGGCCCGGGCAGACGGGATCAGACTTTTGAAGCTGGAAACCGGGGAGTTGCAGCGCGAGGCAGTGGGGCTGTACCGCCGGCTGGGCTTCACCCCTTGCGGGTCGTTCGGGGATTATCCCTGCGGCGGCGGGGCAAGTATCTTCATGGAAAAAAAGCTGTGATTATTCCCTTCCCTGCCCGCCCTTGCTGATCCATAGTGCGGTCAAAATTGACAGCGCTATCAATTAAAGGGGAGGCAGGGATGCGGATTGTTGCAGGACGGGGATTTGCCGTTCTTTTCCTGATGCTGGCCGGGATGCCGGCAGTGGCGGAAACGGACCCGAAGCTTGAGACCATCCTGGCCAGTGATCCGGTGTTCAAGCCACAGCGTCTGACCCTGACCGAGATCCCGTCGCCCACCGGACCCGCCGTTGCCCTGCTGAATGGCAAGGATCTGTCGGACTGGGATATCTGGCTGGGCTATCGCGACCCGTCCATCACCTATGTGAACAAGAGTGAGAAGCCGATCGGGGCGCGGCCCGGTGGCGACCCGATGTTCACGGCCCTGATGCTGGATGGTGAGCCGGCCCTGCGTGTCGATGGCGCCACCTGGGGCTCCATCGTGCATAAGGGCGTGTTCGGGAACTATCATCTGCGGCTGGAGTACAAATGGACGGGCAAGCGACACGCCCCGCGCCTGAACCTGCCGGAGAATAATGGCCTGCTCTACCATTCCTTCGGGGCCGATGGATCGGTCTATGGCACCTGGATGCCGGCGGTGGAGTTCGAGATCATGTTCGGTTCCACCGGCATGGTCGTGCCCGTCGGCACCATGGTAAAGCCGGTGACCGACGCCGGACGTGACCGGTCCCTGATCAACCCGCAGCGCCGCTTTATGGTGGGCGGGCGCGCCGTCACCGTGGAACAGCCGGCCTGGAACGTGGAGGCGGCGACCGACGCCGAACGCCCGGTCGGCCAGTGGAACGTGCTGGACCTTTATGTCCTGGGTGACAAGGCCATCCATGTGGTCAATGGTGTGCCGGTCATGGAACTGCGCGACCTGTCGGTACTAAACGAGGATGGCAGCCGCACAGCCCTGACCAAGGGCCGTATCCAGTTTCAGTCGGAAGGGGCGGAAACCCTGTTCCGGCGCGCCACCCTGACGCCCATCGACCGGCTGCCGCGCATTATCGTGAGGTAAAGAAAAGGGCGCTCCCCAGCGGGGAGCGCCCTTTTCACTTTCTACAGCAGGCCGGTTTCCGGCGGTCCGGGCAAAGCGATCCGTCCCAAAAACGCCTCCAGCCGTAGCCAAAGCTGATTGATCTGCTGCGCCGACCGCGGATCGAAATGGCGCAGCATGTCCATCGTCGCGTCATCCAGCCGCGGATAGGCCATCAGCAACCCTTGCGCCTCCCCCTGCGGGGCCCTGGCATAAAGCCGGAAGCGCAGGGAGTTCACAACAAAACAGGCCAGCAGCGCCACGAAGCCAGCCTTGTCCTCCAGAAAATATGTCGGGCATTCAACATAGGCCGCATCCGGAACCATGCCCTGCCAGGTTGCGTCTGGAATAACCAGACAATTGGCAGGCAGTTCGCATTCGGCGATGCCCCGCGCAAGATCGCGCGGGGCAGCCTGGATGCGCCATATAAGACCGGAGCCACCCTGCGTCGGGATCATGCTCCGCCCTCCCCTTCATCAGGTTTCCTTGAAGGCCTTGAAGAAGCTGTCAGTCAGCGGACGCATCAGATACTCAATGATGGTACGTTCGCCAGCCTTGATCAGCACTTCCGCCGGCATACCGGGGATCAGCTTCTGACCGTTCAGATGCACCAGTTGATCCTTGCCGACGCGGACCCGCGCCATAAAGAAGCGATTACCATGCTGGTCAGTCGTCGCGTCAGCCGCAACCGTCTCAACGGTCCCGATCAGGATGGGGATATGGCGGGTGGACAGAGAGGAGAACTTGATCTCCGCCTCCATACCCGGCGCCGCAACATCCACGTCCATCGGCGAAACCATGGCCTCAATGATCAGGTCGTCATTGGTCGGCACCAGTTCCATCAACGGATCGCCTGAGCGAACCACCCCGCCAACGGTGTGAACGCGCGAGTTGACGATGATGCCATCCGCCGGCGCTTTGACCTCGCGGCGCTGCAACACGTCGATGGCGCTGGTCAACCGATCCTGCAAGTCAAAGACCTTGGCCTGTGCATCGGCCAATCCCTTGGCCACATCCTCTTCAAACTGCTTGCGGACCTGAATGGCCTGAAGGCGGGCCTCGCCACTGGCGACCTTGTTGCGGGCGATCTCGGCTTCGTAATTGCCGCGATCACCGTCCAGTTCGGCCCGGCGGCGCTGTAACTCCAGCAGACGGGTCTTGGATGCATACCCCTTCTCAAACAGCTGCTGAAGACCTTCAAGCTCGCTGTCGATCAGGCTAATCTGTCGGGTGTTCGCAGTCACCTGTGCTGCCAAACCCTTGCTCTGCTCCTCCAACTGCTTGACGCGCTGGTCAAGGATGGAAAGCTGGCCGCTGATGGCGTCCCGCCGGGACTTGAAGACCTCTTCCTCAGACTGGCGGATGGCCGCGTTGCGGCCATTGTCACCAGCCCCCTGCAACTCCTTGGGAAAGCTGATCCCCTTCTGCCCATCACGCTCGGCGATGAAGCGGGCTTCCTGCGCCTTGACGGTCAGGAACTGACCATAAAGCACGTCACGCTGGGCCTGGGACGTCACTTCGTCCAGACGCAACAGGACGTCCCCAGCCTTAACGACGGCACCGTCGCGGACAAGTATCTCTGAAACGATACCGCCCTCCAGGTGCTGAATGGTCTTGCGGCTGCTGTCAACACCGACAATGCCGGAGGCTACCACGCCCTTAGCGATGGGGGCCAACATGGACCAGATCATAAGGCTGCCGAAGGCAGCGGCGATCAGGATCAGGCCCGAACGCACCACGGGCATTTCGTCGGTCGGAACAGCGGTCAATTCCATCCCTGGCGACAGGGCCGGAACGCTGCTTTTTGAAGTTAGAAACTTCATCATGGTCGACACTTTCGATGAGAGCCGGCCAGCGGCGCGCAATCAGGCGCTCGTGCTGGCGGAAGGGGCGATCTGACCGGGGGCCGGCTGCTGCTGCACCTGCTGGGGCTGCGCAACGGGGCGGGTCAGGCGGGCAAGAACGTCCTGCTTGGGTCCGAACATCTCCACAAGGCCATCGCGCAGAACCAATATCTTGTCGACATGGTTCATGACGCTGGGGCGATGTGAAATCAGGATGACCGTTACCTGGCGCTCCCTCAGCCGCATGAGCCCCTGCACCAGGGCTGCCTCACCATCGCTGTCCAGGTTGGAATTGGGCTCATCCAGGACGACGAAGCGCGGATTGCCATAAACAGCCCGGGCAAGACCCAGCCGCTGCCGCTGCCCGCCCGACAAGGCGATACCACCAGGACCGATCACCGTGTCATAGCCGTTCGGCAGGCGCAGGATCATATCATGCACGCCGGCAAGCTGGGCCGCCTCAACCACCTTGACCGGGTCAACATCACCAAACCGGGCGATATTCTCCTTAATGGAGCCATCGAAAATTTCTACATCCTGTGGCAGGTACCCGATATGGGGCCCGAGACTCTCGTGCTTCCAGGCGAACACATCAGCACCGTCCAGACGAACAGAACCGCTATGAGGCGGCCATACGCCCACCAGAAGGCGGGCCAAAGTGGACTTGCCGGCAGCACTGGGGCCCACAAGAGCCAGCGACTCACCCGCGACCAAGCCAAAACTGACACCCTTGATCGTGGGGGTGCTTCCGCCCGGCGGGACCGCCACCACACGCTCCACCGACAGGTTGCCCTGCGGGGGAGGTAATTCCATCGTTTCCGTTTCGCTGGAGAATGCGAGCAGCAGTTCATTGAGACGGGCGTAGGCACCGCGCGCACTGATGAACATCTTCCAGGAACCGATGGCCTGCTCCACCGGGGCGAGGCCGCGCCCCATGATGATGGAGGCTGCGATCATGATACCGGGCGTGATTTCGTTCTCAAGCGCCAGATAGGCGCCCATGCCCAGGATCGCAGACTGCACGAACATGCGGGTAAACTTCGTCATGGCGCTGATAAAGCCGGCATTGTCGCTGGCAACGGCCTGCAACAGCATCGCCTTGTCCTGACTGGAGCGCCAGCGGCGACGGATGGCCGGCAACATGCCCATGGCCGCCAGAACCTCACTGTTCCTGAGGCTGGCCTCGGCAAATGCCGTGGCCCGCAGGGCATGGGTATTCGCCTCCGACAGCGGCTTCTTGGTTGCAACCTCGGTCGCCCAGGCCAGCGCGAAGAGAATGACAGCACCACCCAACGCCACCAGCCCCAGCAACGGATGCATCAGGCAGACGATACCGATGAAGATCGGCGCCCACGGAGCATCGAAGAAGGCGAAAGGACCCTGGGAGGTGATGAACTGGCGCACCGTATCCAGATCGCGCAGCGACTGGCTTCGGTTGGCAGCCGGTGCCCGGAGGTTCAATGAGAAAATGGCATCGAAGACCTTCGATCCCAGAGTGTGCTCCATCTTGCCGCTAACGCGGACCAGAACACGCGACCGGATGACCTCCAGCAATGCCATGACGAACATCATGGCCGCGATAATCAGACTGATATAGAGCAGCGTCGCTTCGCTTCGCGCTGTCAGTACACGGTCATAAACCTGCAGCATGTAAATGGGCGCGGCCAGCATCAACAGATTGATGAAGAAGCTGAACACCCCGACAAACGCGAACGCGCGGGCCGACTTCTGTAGCGCCTGCCGCAGCGGAGATTGAGCGCCTGCGGGGCGTCTATTCATAATTTGCATAATGAGCGCCTGTTCATTCTCTAGGCTGCGCCGCCGTCCTCCAATAGGCCCGGCTTCCGCAACGGGAGCATCTTACCCACGCACCTATGCACAGGCAATATCAGTGAGTCACTGAAGTCACAAGCTGAACCGTGATGTGACCGACACTTTGTCTCACGCTTGCTCAGGACAGAAGGCGGTCACGAGGGATATCCATGGTTGACCGGCGATTGAGCCATGCCAGTTCACCAATGTCCCACTCCGCCTCGCAAATCTTGTCGTAAAGCAAGCCAACCAATTGAAAGCCATGTTCGCGCGAGCAGCGCAGTCTGGCTTTCTCCTTTTCCTGGTTGAACAACATCATAATCAGATGTTGACTGTCGGCATGCAAATCAAGACGGTCAAGAAGATAAGGTCCTGACTTCCGGGGCAAGGACGGCAACGGAATGTTGTCCGCTGCTGTGGCGTTTCGCCGCGACAGTGCCTCAGCCTGTTCAAACAACAGAACTTCCTGACGATTGCGCGCCGCGGCATCGGAGGCCGAATGCGAGGTCTGCCCCAACAGTTCCATGAGGCCCGCCAGAAGCCGGCGTGCCAGACGGCGTGTCAGCCAGAAGTCGACCCGTTGCGCGTCGTCCCGGACTGACAGGAAGATACGGTCTTCACTTTCGACAAAGCCGAGATCCACGAAACGCCCGACCATAAGGTCGGGCGTGCCTGTCAGTGCCGCTTCGGGTGCCTCGGCCATCAGGCGATCTGAAGATTGCGCAGCATCGGCAACGTCTTTTCAACAAAGCTATCTGCACGCACCTTCATCTCGGCCAGATTCTCTTCCTCAGCCTCCAAAGTCCGTCCGTCCTTGACGAAACGCTGGTTCACCGATTTCAGCTGCTTCCAGGTGCTGCCAACAATGTCCTGTCCAGACTTGTAAGCGGCCAACATCAACATGCTGATGCGATCGATCTGCAGCCCACCGCCCGTGACCGGGCATGCCAAGAAGTTCAGATCGCTGGAGAAGCGGGCGCGGTCCATCACAGCATTATTGAACCGCTGTGTTCCTGGCAACGCCGCCTGCACATTCCTTTCCGAAGAGCAGGGGTAACAGGCGTTAGATGCCGTCAGCACGGCAAGCGCCTGACAAAGCTGAGACAGATTGAGCGACGGCAATGCCTTGATCAAGTCGATGCCACGGATCGGGCCCTTGGAAATCAGGTCGGCGATCGGGCCATAGACATCGGGACTGAGCGCGAGTTCACCGAGGGTTGTGGTGATTTTCAACGGTGAATCCGCACGCGGAACAGTAGCGACGAAACGCGTATTGCTCCAATACTCCTCCTGACGACGGTTGCCTAACGGCTGGGCCCCCTTCACAAAGATGTCGCGGCGGAACTGCTGATTGACAATGAAATCCTTCAGTTCTTCCCGCCGCGTACCAACCGCTGCATCAGAAAGCAGTTTGAGCTGCTCCTGAGTAAAACAGAACCCCTCAATCGACTCGACAATATTCGCCGACGAGAGCCAGTTGAGCTTGGCGCTCGATAGCTCGTCAACGACTTCGCCATGGTAGAACGGAGTCCAGTCGCGATTGAAATACTCGTGCGCCAGATAGGAGCGCGGCTGACCCTGGATGAGTTTCAGCCTCTCCTTGGCTGCAGGCACGGTCAAGAAGTAACGGGCATTGGCATCAACCAGCGCTTCAGCGGCCTTCAGCGCCCCTTCAATCCGCGCAAGGATCGGCCCGTTACCAGTCGCAGCGTGATCCACAAACAGACGGCGCAGGGGCATGAGGGGGGCCCAGCCAGGCATCGTATTATAGGAGATATAGACGAGCCCCCCAACCTTCAGTTTCGACGCGATAAAGTCGACGATGGCTTTACGGTTCTCGCGGCTGATCCAGCTATAGATGCCATGCAGAGCGATGATGTCGAAATCCGGAAGATCGGTCCTTGCGAGCATCTGCGCGAAGCTGCTGTCCAGAAAATGGACATTTGTCGTGCCAGCTTCTGCCGCCAGTGCTTGCGCGCCGGCGATCTGCGACGGGTTGAAGTCATTTGCATAGAACTGGATATGGGGGTTCGCCGCCGCCAGGATATTGGTCGACAGACCCTGCCCACATCCCAACTCGCAATAGGTGGCCGGAGCCGACATATCGGGCGACAATTGTCCCTTTACGACGGCAGCCAGTTGCAACAGGTTGGGAGTCAGTTCGTGGTAGAAGCCATAAGTATAATTTAATTCAGACACATAGCCTGAAGACCATTCGTTGGACATCGAGCCCCACCTTTTATCTACAATCCAGCGTGCGTTGCAGCCATTGTGATTACCTTACCAGACCGCGCGCGGCAACGACCTAACGGCCCGCCACCTTGGCAATGAGCTGCCCCTGACGGGGGAGACAGATGCGGCGCAGATCATAACGCTCCACGATCGTTTGGCGTGCTTGATGACGCAGACCCATGAACCGTTCGGGCCGTTCCAGGGCTTCCACCACCCGATCAGCAATATTGTCATAGTCAAAGAAATCGACCAACAGTCCATTCTGTCCATGGTCAATCACTTCTTGTACCGGTTCGGTTGAGCTGCCAATCACCAGCGCCCCACAGCTCATAGCCTCCAACATGGACCAGCTGAGTACGAAAGGATAAGTCAGATAGACATGGGCCGCAGAGAGGCGCATCAGCGCCACAAAGGTTTGATACGGAACTGAACCGACAAACCGAATCCGGCTGACATCCACGCGGTCAGCGACTTCATCCAGGAACAGTTGCTTCCAGGTTTGCCCCTCTGGCGGCTTAGCGCCATAGGACACACCATCGGCACCGACCATGATGATAATGGCATCCGGGCACTTGGCCTGTATACGCGGGATGGAACGCATAAAGCTATGATAGCCGCGATAAGGCTCAAAATTGCGGTTGATGAAGGTAACAATCTTCATGCCGGGCCGCAGCACCATCTGATCGGCACCCAAGACCAGCTCAACGTCCCGGGAAGGCGTCAGCAGGTCAGTATCGACCCCGTCATGGATCACACTGATGCGATCCTGGACAAGGCTGGGATAGGAGGACCGTTGCCAGAAGGTCGGGCTGTACGCCGCGTCCATCACTTCCAAATTCAGCTGCCCATTGGCGTTTTTGGCCCGAAGTCGAGCCTGGGCTTGCCAGCCGTTGGTAGCAAACTCCGGGTCAAATGATACGTCAGCGCCATGAGTCTTATAGTAAAATTCGAGAAAGTGGAGTTGGGGGACATGCGGCCAGATATCCCGCAGGAAAAGCATTTCACCCCAACCTGGATGGCCGACAATGACGTCTGGGCGGTAGCCGTGAGCCTTGAGACGCTCCGCTGTCGCTGCACAGGCTTCACCGCGAATGAGCTTTGTTTCCAGATCCGAGGCCCAAGGGTGAATATTTGGGGTTGACCCCCGCGCCGGTCGATAGCGTATCAACTCGACCCCGCCTAGCTCCATGCCGTCGATGGCCAACGCCTTTACATTATGGCCCAACTGAGCAATCGCTGGAGCCAAACTCTTGAATTGGCCAGGGAAGTTTTGATGTACGAAAAGGACGTTCATTCTGAAGATTCCCGCCGGGAAATGGGAGTCAATATCCCAACGCAACCCGTTAGCATAAGCCGTCGCCCGATATCGACCGATAATTCCCGGCACTATTGCGACTGGTAGCGAGCCTTGCGGCTTAAATCAATGTCCGTAAACGATCTCAATAAATCTCTACCATCCGCGACCGCATAAACACGACCAAACGGCAGCAAAAAGCCCTGCACCCAAGAACAAGGGCAGGGCTTCTTACTATGCTTGAGTCCGCACTCAAGCGGACTCAAGTCCTCCTGCGGATACTGACTTACCCGAGGGTAAGCGAGCTGGAGGTCGTAGCAGTAGCAGCGAAGGTCGCAGTGCTCAGATCGACCAAACCAACCAGCTTGACAACCGAGTCACCGGCATTCTGGTAGGTGGACGCCGCCGAATTGTCTTCGACGATGTAGGTGTTACCACCGAACTGGAACCAGGCCAGCTTGGAGTTGGTGGAACCATCACCAACAACAGATGCATCCAGGTAATCCTGGAAAACGGCCGTGTCAGCCAGGGCCACCTTGGTGGAGGTCCAGGTGGACGTACCCGACACCTGGCCAGCGTCCGTGAACACCACCTTCAGACCCGCATGCGGATCAGTGATCGTGCTGTAGGCGTTACCATTCGCCGTCACTGCGGTGAAGGTCACAACGTCCGAACCAGTACCCGTCGTAATGGTATTGACACCACCGCCAACGGTCACCGTATCGACACCGGTACCACCAACATAGACGTTGTTACCGCTGGTTGCCTCGAAGCTGTTAGCCCCATTGCCCAGCGAAACATTGTTGTTGCCCGTCGTCACAGTAACGGTGTCGGCGCCAGCACCACCAGTGATGGTGTTGTTGCCGGTCGTACCGTCGAACGAGTTCGTGCCCGCACCCAGGTCAACAACGTTGTTCTTGCCGTTGCTACCCGTGATGTTGTCGGCACCCGAACCGCCGGTGTATGTGACAGCGCCACCGGTCGCGGCGGAGAACACCACCGTGTTGGTACCGGTTGCACTGCCCTTGACGGTGGCAGCGCCAGCCAGCGCACCAGCCGTCCAGTTGAAGCCCGGGGTAGCGCCGGTCAGGGCGATACCGCTGGCGTCAACAGACGTCAGCGCGGTGCTGGCTGCCGTCAGCGTCAGACCGGCATTGCCGCTCACAACGATGTTCTGCACCGAGTTACCCAACAGAGTAACGGTATCATTGAACGTACCGGTCGGCGTCGCCTGCGTGTCCGCCGTGGTGATGACGAACCTCTCCACACCGCTGGCGGTGATGCCAGTGGAAGCGAAAGCAACGCCAGCACCCGAGCCGTCGGTCAGCTTGAGGTTGATAACGTCGGCCGTGCCTGCGGAGAAGGCAGTGTTACCGATGGTGTACGCAGTACCCGCACCGGTCAGCGTCAAAGTGCCGCCAGAGCCCAGATTGCTCAGGGTCAGGCCGTTACCAGCGCTCGTGCTGACGCTCTGGTAGTTACCCAGAACCGCCAGATCGATGGTCTGATTGGTCGCGGCCGTCAGGATCAGGTTTTCGAAGCCCGACACCAGCCCAGCGAACGTGCTGCTGCCGGACGCCGTCGCGGCGGCCGCAGCCGACATCGACAGGGTATCGTCGCCAGTACCACCGGACACAGACGCGGTAACCGTACCGCTGCCCAGCACGAACGTGTCATTCCCGCCACCCAGCGAGACTGCCTTGCTGACATTTCCACCCACGGTGACCTTATCGACACCAGCACCACCGGTGAAGGTAGCCTTGGTACCGTCGATCGTCACGGTGGAAGCACCGGTCGTGGCAGACGTGTCAACGCCGGTCACAGTTGCACCCGACAGATCGGCGGTCAGGCCCGCAGAACCATTCAGGGTAACCGTCTTCAGCGCCGTCAGGCCAGCCGTGCTGGTCAGGGACAGCACCTTGTCGCCACCAACCGTCAGGGCGGTCAAAGCACCGAACGTGATATTGGCCAGCTTGGAATTCGAGCCGGTCGCCGTCACATTCAGCGTGGTGTAGATATCGGCATCGTCCAGAGTGCCGCCGGTCAAGCCATTGGCGGTCAGCGCCAAGGTCTTGTTCGTCGGGGTGGTCAGGCCGCTATTGTCGATGATGATGTTGCCGCTACCGTTGGTAACGCTCAGCGACGTCAGGGCGTTGTTCGAGATACCAAGCGTCGTATAACCGCTCACCGAAACATTGGCGATCGTGCCGGCCTTGGTATCAGAACCACTGTTCACATCCGTGATGGAGACCGAGTTGTTGACAACACCCGTCACGGAGGCGCTAGCCGTCGCAGCCTTGGCATTCGTCACCGTCACGCTGGTCGTGCTGGCCGTGCCATTGACAACCACTGTACCCATCGTGGCCGTCTTGTTGACAACAACCGACGTGGCCTGGGTGACGTTGACGGTCGTGCCGCCCGTAACGTTGATATCGCCCATCGACACGTTGTTGGTGTCATAGGACGTATTGGAAATGGTGACTGCACCGGTCGTTGCCTTCGATGCACCAACGGTGATATCACCCGTCGTAGACTTCGACGCCGTGATCGTCACCGCCGAACCGCCATTAACAACGATGTTGCCAGCAGCAAGCTTGGAATCAACCAGCGTCAACGCGGTGGTGGTCGCTGCCGTCACGTCCGCACCGCCAACACCGACCGTCGTCAGCGTCGTCAGACCGGTCCAGCCCGACGTGTCTACCGACACCGTGCTGTCGGACGACAGATTGGCCGTCTCAATATTCTTTACGCTGACCGAGGTGGGGAGGTTGATAGCCGACGTCTGAGACACATTCAGAACGTCGTTGCCGGCGCCGCCATCGATCGAGTCCAGAGCGGTAAGGGTAGCAGCACCCGTCGCACCCTTCGTCGCATCGAACACGTCATCGGTGGCCGCACCGGTGAAGGCCGTCCCGGAATCGATCCCGGTCGTCAGAACGAAGGTCTTCGAAACCGGACCCGGAGCGACATCGACGATGCCGACGGTGGCAGAGGTCGCGACGCTGGTCAGAGCGCTGTTGAACAGCGTGACCTTGAAACCTTCCAGGCTCTCAACCACGCCATCATTGGTCGGCGTAACGGTAAAGTGACCGGTGGTCTGACCGGCCAGGATCGTCACGGTACCCGTCAGCGTGGAGAAGTCCGAAGCCGAAGCGGCATCCAGCGTACCACCCTTGGTATCGCCAGTGATGTTGTAGGTGAAGACCGTATCAACAGCGACCGGCAGAGCAGCCGTAACGGTGAAGGTCAGCTCGTTGCCTTCGGTGACGGTCACGCCGGCAGCGGCGACCGCGAAGCTCTGGGCCAGCTGCGGGAAGGCACGGCCTTCGCCGGCGCCCCACAGGTACCAGTGAGCGCGAGCAACGCTGTCGGTCAGGCCGGACAGATCGGCATTGGCAGCCTTGTAGTTAGCAACGCTGAAGTTCGGCGTAGCCAGACGGCCTTCAGTGGCGCCGTACTCATAGAAATGGCGGACGATCTGAGCATCGCTCAGGCCGGCATCGACCAAATCCTGATTATTGGCCTTGTAGTAGTCCAGATTGAAGACCTGGGACGACATGGCGTTACGGCCCTCGGCGGCGCCGTAGGTGTAGAAATGGGCGCGCAGCGCGGCGTCGGAGGTGACACCGGCGTCAGCCAGATCCGGGTTGTTCGCCTTGTAAGCGTCAACATTGAACAGCGGAGTGGCCACGCGGCCTTCAGCGGCGCCGTAACGGGTGAAGTGATCCAGACCTGAAGTGAAGAGCGTCACACCATCGGGCTGCAGCTTGCCGATGACGGCCGCCACGTCCGTGTTCTGAGCCAGATAATAAGCCTCGTTGAAGACGAGACGCGAATTGAGAGCCATCGTAGGATTCTCCGTGAGTTGGCTATTAGGCAGCGCCTTACTGGTACGAACTTACTCAGGTATGAACAGCATCAAGCCCAAAGGGCAAATCGCAGCCGCACTCGGCCGCATATGGCAGTTGGTAAGACCGTGCGGTCTCGGTTGTCGACCGCACACTGCGGAAACAACGACCATTCTGAAAGTTAATTTGCTCGATTGCTGTACCACCAAGATCGTCTGCACCAGAGTTGCGCATTAGGTTCTTTATGCGAGGGAACCACGCCACGCAAGAGGCAATTTGGCGAAACGGGTACGGCGGATTCACAAAAGTTAAGCAACTCACTAACATGAGGTCGCTGTTGATTTGGCGCACTTCAAGAACGGGCCGTAATATATTGATTTTATTGGGATATTTTTGAACCGTTAAAATAGTGATAATTTCGCAACACGGGGGCAGCAAAATTTGCCGAGCAGATGTCGTGTGAACGTCCGCCTTCTCCCCCTCCCCGCACACCTGCGAGCAGCTCCAACAAGCCCTTTGATTCGTGGAATTTGCTGCGACGCGGGACCCGACCCACGTTGACGGGGCGGCGTGGTCGGGGCTATGCCGGACCGACGCTACATAGAGGATGTATCATGGGCACCGCAGACCGTCCGGTATGGGTAGTGCTGTTGAACTGGAAGGGGGCGGATGACACCATCGCCTGTATCCGCAGTCTGCTGGCCATGGATGATCAAGGTTGGCGGCTGGCCGTCTGTGACAATGCATCCCCCGACGATTCTATGCCCCGCCTGCGGGCCGCCATGGACACCGGCTTCGGCGAAGACTGGACCGAACTGACCGAGGCAGAGGTCGATACGACGATACCCGCAACGCGTGCTTTCCTTATCCGCAATGCGGGCAATCATGGCTATGCCGGCGGCAACAATGTCGGCTTGCGACTGGCCCTGAAGGATTCGGGGATGAGCCATTGCTGGGTTCTGAACAACGATACGGAAGTTGCTTCCGACGCGCTGTCGCAAGTGCTGCGTCACGCTGCCGCCCACCCGGACCAGGGCATCATCGGCTCCACCCTCGCCTATTATGACAGGCCGCAGATCATGCAGGCGGCGGGCGGGGCACAGTATAACCGGTGGACCGGCATGGTGCGGCTGATCGGCCACGCCCAACCGGTCGCCGATGCGGTGGCATATGCGGGAACCAGGCTGGATTTCGTGGTGGGGGCAGCCATGCTGATCCACCGTTCCTGGCTGGAGCAGGTCGGGCTGATGGATGCCAGCTACTTCCTTTATCTGGAGGAGATCGACTATTGCCGCAAAGGTGCTGGCCGCTTCTCCCTGGGCTTCGCGCCGGCCAGCATCGTGCTGCACAAGGAAGGCGGGTCCACCGGCGGCAAGCGCACGGATATCAGCGAACTGGCGGATTTCTACAATATCCGCAACCGGCTGCGGGTGACGTGGCGGCACTTCCCCTATGCGATGCCCACCGTGATGGCCGGTCTGTTCATCACCATCGTCAACCGCATACGCCGCAAACAATGGGACCGGGTCGGCATGGTCGTCCGCATCATGTTCAACTTCAAGCGCATCGACTACAAGGATATCCGCTGAAGCCGCTGCTTTGCTGGCGTCTTGACTGGCGCCGATGGGCGTGAGAGAAGCCGTCGCCCACCCCCCGGACTTAACTTTCCAGACAAGACAGGGTCGGGATATGCCCGGTCTGCGACCGGCCCGGTGGAATTAAAGCGGGGATTGTGCGTGGAACATCGAAGCATGAAGAAGAATTTCTTCTTCAACCTTATTGGCATGGCCCTGCCGATCGTTTCCTCTTTGGTGACGGTACCGATCTATATCCACCATATGGGGGTGGAGCGGTACGGCGTACTTTCTGTTGTCTGGATCCTTCTTGGATATCTGGGCTTTCTGGATTTCGGCCTGTCGCGCGCATCTGCCCATGCCCTGGCCCGTCTGGCCCAGGCATCCGCCGAGGAACGGGGCCGTGTCCTGATGTCCGCCCTGTACCTGAACACAGGCCTGGGCCTTGTCGGCGGGGTCGTCATCTATCTGGGCGCCGGCGTCCTGTTCAAGACGGTTTTCGGCCTGCCACCCGCCATCTGGGCGGAGGTGCAGACCAGCCTGCCCTGGATCGCGTCCATGCTGCCCCTGGCCCTGCTGACGGGGGTGGGGGTCGGCGCCCTGGAATCGCGTGAGCGGTTCCTGGCGGCCAACCTTCTGCAAACCTCCGCCCTGGTCAGCGGGCAGGTGTTGCCGGCGCTTGCGGCCATGTTCATATCCCCCGCCCTGGATACGGTGCTGCCCACCGCGTTCGGCGTCCGCCTTGTCGCATTGCTGCTGCTGCTGACCGTGCTGGCACGGTGGGAGAAGCTGCGTTTCTACCGCTATGACCGGCGGGCCGGCACCTCGCTTTTCCAATATGGGGCCTGGGCCACCGTCACCAATGTGGTCAGCCCCATCCTGGCCTCCGTCGACCAGTTCTTTCTGGGGGCGAAGGCGGGAGCGGGTGCCGTCTCCTACTATGCAGTGCCGATGAATCTGGCCACCCGCATGCAGATTGTGGCCGCCGCCCTGTCGCGGGCCGTGTTCCCCCGCTTCGCGCGGTATGAGGAACAGGAGGCCCGCGATCTGGCTGCACGCGCCACCACCGCGCTGGCCTATCTGTTCGGCGCCTGCTGTGCAGCCGGCCTGTTCTTGATCGGCCCCTTCCTGGCCCTTTGGATCAGCCCGGATTTCGCGCAGACGGCCGCACCGGTCGGCCGGGTTCTGATTCTAGGCGCCTGGATCAACGGCTTGGCCTTCATCGCCCTATCGCTGCTGCAGGGCCGGGGGCGCCCGGATCTGGCCGCCCGCATCCATCTCCTGGAGCTGCTGCCCTTTGTTCTGATTCTCTGGTTCCTGGTCGACCGTTTCGGCACCATTGGGGCCGCCTGGGCCTGGACGATCCGGGTCACGGTCGATGCCTTGCTGCTGATGTGGTTCGGGGGGATTCGCGAGCGGGCGATGGCGGCCTTGCTGCCCGCCCTTGCCATGCTGGTCGGCAGTTTTTTGCTGATCGAGTATGATATCGCATTGGGTGGCTGGCAGGCCCTGCTGGAAGCCAGCCTTGCCTTTGCCCTTGTCGGGTCCCTGGGCCTGATGGTGGACCGGCATCTGCGGCGTCTCGTTCAACAGCTTCTGTCGGGTCTCCGGCAGCGATATCTGTCATGATTGGCAGCCTGCGCGGGGTCACGACATGAACGGATCGGTCGATATTCTGCTGGCCACCTACAATGGTGCCCGGTACCTGCCTGCCCTGCTGGCCTCATTGGAGGGACAGACCGAGACGGGGTTCCGGGTGCTGGTTGCCGATGACGGATCTTCGGATGGCACGACCGCGATTCTCGATGATTGGGCCGCCAGAAGGGGCCCGCAGCGCGCGCAAGTTCTGACATTCCCTGACCGGGCCGGTGGTGCGCGGGGCAATTTCGCACGCCTGCTGGCCGTCAGCGATGCCGACTATGTGCTGTTTGCCGACCAGGATGATGTCTGGCACCCGACAAAGCTTGCCCGCACGCTGGCGGCGCTGAGGGTGCTGGAAGCCGCACATGGGACAGACGCGCCGTGCCTGGCCTTCTGCGACCTGCGCGTCGTGGAGGCGGACCTGACGGTGCGCCATCCCAGTCTCTGGGCGTTCCAGGGGCTGGATACGGAGGCCGGGCTGCATCCCCGCCACCTGCTGATGGAGAATGTCGTCACGGGCTGTGCCATGGGGATCAACGCGGCGGCCCGCCGCATCTCTCTGCCCATCCCCGTCGCCGCCATCATGCATGATTGGTGGCTGGCCCTGTGCTGCGTCTTCGCAGGGCATGTCACGGCGATTCCCGAAGCCCTGATCGATTATCGCCAGCATGGCGGCAACGATGTAGGTGCCAGCCGGTGGAGCCTGTATCAGCGGCTTATGGCCCGGCTGCGCCCCCGCCAGGACAAGGATGCCTACCGGCAGTTCCTGAACCAGCGGCTGGATCAGGCGGGCGCTGTCCTGCAACAGGTTGGCCCCGGCCTTGATGAGGGCCACCGTTCATTGCTGGGAAGCTTCGCGGGCTTGCGCAGCCGACCCTGGCTGGTCCGCCCCGTGACGGCCCTGAAATATGGATTCGGCCCCAGGGACCTGCGCAAACGGGCGGGCTTCCTGCTGCGCCTGTAGGCGATCAGTCCTGCCGTTCCTTCAGCAGAATGGAGCGCGGCAGGATCAGCAGGGCAAAGAACAGCCAGAAGATCAGAGCCTGGGTCGGCTGATAGGTCAGGCCGTTGGCGAAGGGCAGGTTGGCTACATAGCTGGCCATCACCACCACCATGCAGGTGAAGAACAGCCGCTGCTGGTGAAGCCCCATCCGGTGGCAATACCCGACCAGGGTCAGCAGGCGCACGGCGACCATGGCCAGGAAGGCAAGGAATACCAGCAGGTAAAACACCCCGCCCAGCGCCCAGAACTCCACCAGCTGGTTATGCGCCATGATGGACAGTTCATCGGGCTGCGGCACCAGGGCGGTGGAGGACATGCCGAATCCGCCACCCGTCAGATGGCCCGTCGGCCCCTCCACCCGGTCCAGGTTGAAGAACACCTTGGCCGGATGCTGGAACAGACGCTCATGGAAGGAGGTGCCAACATCCACGTCGTCCACCAGCACCGCTTCCTGGCTGCTGACACCGAAGCTGGCAAGACTGACCAGCACACGACCGCGCACGGACGGGACCAGGATGGCGATGCAGATCACCCCGATGACCATCAAGGTGAAGCCGGCCATGGCCCGGAACGGGAACTTCTGAAACACGCGGAAGCGCGGGAGGAAGTTCAGGCCGACCAGGGTAACCACGGGAATGGCCAGATTGAAGATCGCCGCCTTGGACAGGCTGGCGATGGCGGCCACGACAATGGCCAGCCCCACCAGCATCTTCCACAGGCCGGGCCGCATCAGGATCAGGATGATGGCAAAGTAGAAGCCGGCGGAAATGCCGATGGCCGTCACATTGCCCAGGACGCTGGCATAGCGGTCAAAGCCACCCCGCTTATAGTCCGACCCCAGCCATTTCATTTCCCCGAACATCATCTGCCAGGGCACCGACAGATTGCCGATGGCCATGAAGATGGCGACGCCGACCACCGCCGCCACCAGTGTCTGGAAATCCCGGACATAGAGCAGGAAGGCCACCAGGATAGGGAAGGCGAACAGGAACCGCCCCAGACCAACCATCGCCCCCACCGGCGAAATATTGGTCAGCGACATGGTGAAGGACAGCAGCGCAAAGAACAGATAGGCCAGCAGCAGGGCAGCGCCGGCAATCCCGTCCGCCTCCAACCGCAGGGGACGGCGGAACAGGTCCACAGCCATGATCAGCAGCGCACCCCCCAGCAAGGGCGCGTACAGCACCGGCGACAGCTTTGCCAGGCTGTTCAGGGCGACCGCCGCGCAGACGAAAATAATCTTCAGCGCATCCCAGTCGAAACGGGACAGCACGCCACGGGATGGAGACAGCACCATCGTCATCGCCCCCCCCCCACAGGACCAGGGCGCAGGACGGGAGCCGTGCGATCGCGACCCCCAAGCCCCGACAGGAAGGCACCGATGCGGCGGCAACCCAGGGCACGGCCATCGCGGCCCCGCAGCAGCATCAGGACGCTGCGTCCCAGGAACAGCACGGCCCGGAACAGGAAATAGGAGCGGTCATCCGACGTCGGATACCGTAGATACTGGCCCACCAGATAGCCCTGACCCAGGGCATAGCGCCATTCCTTGGCCGCCAGATCGGGCCGGGGCAGGCGCCGCACGGGGCGGCCCGGCAAATAGGGGATGCGGGTCAGGCCGAGGCGGGTGACGATCCGGTGCAGCAGACGCGCATCCTCCCCCGACTGATGCGCGGATGTGGTGCCAGGACCGATCGTTTCATCGAAACGAAGACCGGTCAGGGCGTCGGCCCGGAACAGGCTGGACCAGATGAAGCCGCGGAAAACCACGAATCCGGCCCGCACAGGGTGCAGTTGGTCGCTACCGCCGGCAATCGGTTCGCGTGCGAAACAAACAGGCGCGCTGACCATCGGCGAGTCGTGCAAGGCCGCAACGGCCGCCGCGAGGAAAGCAGCGTCAGGCCGCACGGAGACATCGGTGAACATGACGGCATCCACAAGACCCAGCGCGACATCCAGGCCCCGGTTGCGGGCCGCCGATGCCCCGATGCGGTCCAGCATCAGAAGCCGAAGACGCGGATCGTCGGGCAGAACCGGCGCCCCGCCATCGGCGGACTGCCAGCAGATGACGATTAATGCGGAGAGATGCGGCAACAGGGACAATTCCGTTAGCAGATTGCCGACGCAGTCCACCAGAAGGTCCCCTTCCCCCTCCACCGCCGGCACGATGAAGCCGACGCGGGTCAAGGCCGACATCTGCGGCCCGCTGCTCATGGCGCCGCCGATGCCCGCGCCAGAAGCCGGGCAAAGCCGATGATTGCCAGGATGAACAGGCTGCCCAGCAGGGCGGCAATGAAGCTGATCACCACCGACAGTAGCGGCTGCGGGCTCACCGGCTCCACTGTCACGCTGATCGGGTCCAGCACCTGGAAGGAGAAGTACTCAGCGCTCTCCGCCTTCACGATCTTGCTTTCATTCTCCGATATCCAGCGGATCATATATTCCTGAACGCCCCGGCTTTGCTCGCCATTGAAACGTTCGCGCAGGGCAGCATTTTCCTTCTCATAGACCGAGAGCTTCTGCTTGCGCAGAATCTCGTCCTGCTCGCGGATCACCTGTGACAGGAACAGCCGCGCAAAGGCCGGGTCGTAATGACGGAAGGACAGGCGGGTCGAACGGCTGTCGGAATTCTTGGAGACATCCAGGCTGGACAGGACAAAGGCCCGCATCTCGAACGGGGTCGGCGCCTCCGCCGCCTTCATCCCGAAGACGAAGCGCAACACCCGCCCCACCAGTGCCACCGGTGAGGAAGACGGCTTCCACCGCTTTTGTTCGGTATCCCAGCGGTCGATGAAGACGGTCTGCGCGATCTTCGGTTCGGTCAGCAACCGTTCGGCCAGTTGGATCGACCCCATCGAGGCCAGGAAATTGGCAAAGTCCGGATTGGTGCTGCCGCCCCCCATCAGGGCTTGGGCCAGGGACCCACCCGCGGCGGCGCTCAACCCGTCCATCCGCGTGTCGGGCGGCAGCATTTCCAGGGAGGCCTGATACTGCTTGGTGGACAGCAGAAAAATGGAAACAGTCACCAGGAAAATGCCGACGAACAAGGTCAGCAGCAGCCTGGAACGGCGCCGGTAGAACCGGATAATGTCATAGATGGTGAAATCCATTTATCAAATCCTTGCCAGGTTGCTGTCAGGCGGCGCCATCAATCCATCAACAGGTTCCAGTTGCGCCGCAGAGCGGCGCCATCGGCCGTATTCACCTGGCCGATCAGGGGCCGGCGGCTGCTCAGCGTCTGACCACCGTCACGCGTCAAGGGACGCCACAGCCAACCCAGGCTGCCACGGGTGGACTTCACATAGAGATTGTCCAGCGGGATGACGAAGTAAATGCCCTTGTCGAACCGTCCCTCGCCGAACTGCTTGGCGGAAACATTGGTGAAAGTGGCAAAGGCACCGACCGTGATGCCGCTGTCGAAGGTGCGAGAAAGCTCCAGCGTGCCACCCTCGTCCCCCGCCAGATAGCGGCCCACCTTGACGCTAGCATCAACGCCCAGCGGTTCATAATGATAGTAGGCGGTCAGGTGACCGGTCACAACATCATAGGGGCGGAACTTGAACCACTGGTCATAATCGCGCTGCTTGGCCCAGGCCACGTCCAGCCCGATGGCCCATTCCTTGCCGAACGGCTTGTACAGGACCTCGCTGCCCACGCCGCCGAACATTTCCTCCAGATAGCCGCCATAGACGCGGGCATAGGTGTCGGTCCCGATCTCCCGCGTGTAGTCGGCCTGGAGATAGGTCATCGCGGTCGTACCCTGTTGCAGGTACTCCTTGATGTCGGACCGGACACGCGGCAGCAGGCTGTCAGACGGGATGCGCATCTTGTCGAAATTGTTCGACACATCGATGCCCAGCCCGCCGGCGACGTTCAGACCCGGTGCCAGGACCAGCGTGCCGTTCAGACGCACCCAGGCCTGATACAGGATGAAGCTTTCGGGGCGACCCAGGGTCTGACGCAGGGCCGGCCGGATGTTCCAGCCGACGCCGGGATATTCCACATCTTCGGGATGGCTGGCCTCCTCGGCCTTGGCGGTGGGCCGTTCGATGCGGGTGCGCATCCAGGCTTCCTCAATGGAGCCGCCATGGGGAGACAGGGCGCGTTCCAGATCGACCCGGAACATCGTGGCCGACAGCATCTCGATGCCATTGTCCACGAAGATGATCTCGATCTCCTGATATTCCGGCGGCAGGACGGCAGCCGCCGTGCGCGCTGCACGCCCGATGGCCTTCGGCACCTGCCGATAGCGACCATTGCCCAGGAACAGGGTGACCTTCGGGGCCTTATAATCGACCGCTGACAGGAAGAAGCCCTGCTTCTGCAACTGGGCCGCCAGTTCCTTGCGCACCGTCTCATCCGGTGCCTTGCCCGTGGCAGTCGGGGCGGCATAGAGGGCGGGGACCGGGGCGGGACTGGTAACGCGCAAGCCCGCGTCCCGGCGCAGGCTGTCGGCCTCAAAACTGGTCACCATCCAGGGCAGGTTATATTCAACCCGCGTCACCTGGATGCGGCCCGTGAAATCGGGCGCCAGTTCCGCCGCGCGGCGGGCCAGATCATAGGATACGGCCACGCTGTCGCGCGCAGGCGTACCCGCCACGGTGATATGGATCTCACCGGCCATGCGGGCAAAATGCTGAAGCGCCAGACCATCCAGTGCGGCCTGCCGGCCCAGGCCCGTCCGCACATCATCCGCTGGCGCGGAGGCAGAGCGCGGCGCATCCGGCACGGCAGCGGGCGCCGCCGAGGGGGTGGCAGCAGGGGCCGTAGGCATCAGCGGGGGCGGGGGCGCGTCGATCTTGCCTGGCCCCTTCGCCTTATGGAAATTCGTTGTCGTTGCGAAACGAAGCATGGCGCGGTTGCCACGCTCCAATGCGGCACCGACCTGTAGCCAATCCCACGGCTTATAATCAAAGCCGATATTGATGGGGATGGACTGTTTCAGGTCATTGTCCAGCGGCTCGCTCTGATAGTCGTTCGGGTCATATTCCAGCTTCAGGCGCAGGCCTTCCAGCGGGGTTTGCCAGGCAACACCGCCGAAAAGCGAGACGGGGCCCCGGAAAAAGTCCGTCGAGAGGGCACCACCGCCCTCTGTGAAGCCGGTGGGGCGTGTCTTGAACTTCTTGGAGATCAGGCCCAGCGGATTGCTGAACTTGTTCTGGGTGCCCATATTGCCCCAGCCCATACCCAGGGACAGGTCAAAGTCACCGAAGCTTTGATCCGCAACGATATATTCGGAACCGAAAAGACCGGTGCCGGCAATATCGCGCATGCCGACGGCGACGTTCGGCCAAGTAGCATCGCCTTCGACCAGCCGCACCTTCACGTCGATGCCGCGGTCCTTGTAGGACTGCAACCCGGAGAAATCCTCCGGCCCGTAATAGCGGTTGGCGACGCTGGTATAGCGCAGGGTGGCTTCCAACCAGGGCAGCCCCTGCACCGTGATGAAATAGCGCGAATAGGGCCAGACATAGGTGAAGCCTGCATAGGCCTGACCATCGGGTGCTGCCCGTGCAACGGGCGTCTGGATCAGGCCCGTGCCGCCGAAATCGTTCACCGTCTCCGGTGGCCGCCAGGGCAGGAAGGGATTGTTCTCCTGGGCGGCGACCGGGGCCGCCATCGCCAGAAGCGCGATGGCGGCGGTTGCCGTCCTGCCGAAGCGGAACATGGTCACGATCTATCCGCCTCAGTTCCGGGAAATCACGGCCAGAGAGGCCGCCGACAGGGCCAGGTCGCTCAACAGGCCCACGACCGTGCGGGTCATTGTCAGGAAGTTGAACGGCTGCGGGTCACGCGGGATCACGATGGTGGAACCCGGCGGGATCGGCACGCTGCCATCGCTGAAGCGACCCAGGCTCAGCGGCTCGGACTCGCCGTTGGGGTAGATCACGAACGCATCGGACTCTTCCGCCGCCGAGGTGATACCACCGGCTATCTTGATATAGTCACGGGCCGATTTACCGCTTCTGAACATCACAGAACCGGCATTCAGCACCTCACCCGACACGGTCACGTGCGAAGGGCGCTTGGGGATCGTCAGAACGTCACCCGGCTCCAGCACGAAATCCAGTTCCGGACGTGCGGCCAACACCGTCGGGTCAACCTCAACCACGACACGGCCCACGGCGCGCGCGCTCTTCAAGCTGTTGACCAGGCTTTGCAGAAAGGGCAGGGCCTGACGGGCCTGTTCGGCTTCCTGACCGGACGCACCGGCCATGACGCTGGGGATGGACTGCTCCAGTTCCAGCGCCGCCCGGCGGAAGCCCGCCTCCTCTGCGTCACGGACACGTTCACGCGTGAAGACGGCGCCATAGGGGAAGGCCTCCGGCGTCAGACCGTCCACACGGCGCAGCAGGTCGGAAAGACGCTCACCGCGCTTGATGTCGTAACGGCCAGGACGCAGTACCTCGCCCGCAACCTTGACCACGCCCACCTCGCGCTTGGCCACGCGGGCCGCGACGCGGATCACGTCACCGGGGTTCAGCGTGGCCTGGTTCAACTGGCGCAGGCTCATGTCGCTCGTACGCTCGCCCTGGACATTGGTCATTTCCACGGCGTCGGAATCGGCATCCAGGGTCACGCCACCCACGGCTTTCAGCACCGTATCCGCCTTGGCCCCTGGCACAACGGGATAGACGCCGGGGAAACGCACCTCACCCTCGATGGAGATGGCGTATTCCAGCAGGAAGGGCAGCAGGTCGGGATGGCGGTGGAAAATGCGCGGGCAGGCGCGGATGTCAATCACCGACGTGTCCGACAGTTGCCGGGAACCGGTACGCATCGCCACCGAGTAGCGCTGTTGCAAGCCTTCTGAGGCCAGCGAGGCCAGGGTCTGAAGGCCGCCGCACTCCACATCGGATTCGACCAGGCGGACACCAGCGGAATTGGTCGGATCCTGATAGGTCCCGATCAGACGGCGTGGACGGCTCGTGCCGTCGCTTTCGCGACCGTCCTGGAAGTCATCCCGCGGGGGGACCTGCTGGCGGTCGCGATCCTGCTGATAAGCCTCATAGGCATCAAAGCCCGTACCCGAAGCCGCCTCATTGGCGCGGCGGGACTGGCTACGCTGACCGGTCGCGCGGCTGGTGATTTCGTTCGACGGCAGGGGGGCAGCACCAGCCATGGCCAGCTTCTCGCCCGTGATGGTGCGGTCCACGGCCAGCTTCACGCTGGGCGGCTGTTCCCCGCGCAGGACGGCCTGCACGTCAGCTGAGCCCAGATAGCGGACATCCGCCTGGCTCAGCACGATGACGCGGTCCCGTTCGCGCAGCGAGACATTCATGGAACCATCCATGACGCGCTGCAGGTCAACCGGCACATAGCGGCGCTGCCGCGTGGCCGGATCCTCGGTATCGATGACCGCCAGGGGCAGATAGGGATTGGCCGACAGAACATACGGCTCATTCAGGACATCGCGCAGCGTCTTGGCCTGGGCCAATCCACGGCTGCCCGGCATTTCCGCCGCCCCTTCCAGGGCGAAGGCATCGCGCGGCAGCTCCACCAACACGATATCGCCGGCCAGCACCTTGGCCCCGCCGGCGGCGTTGCGGATCACCTGATTGCGACCCGACTTGTCCAGCCGCAGAACATCGATACGGTTGCCGCGCGCACGCTGCGGCCCACCGGCCAGCGCCAGCACGGCCGACAGACCGGCCTCATTGGATTTCAGCTCGTAAATGCCAGGGCGCACCACATCGCCCTGCACCGCCACGGTTTCCCCGATGGCAGGCACCACGATCTGGTCCCCATCCTGAAGCCGCAGATCATTCAGCGTACGGCTGCCCAGCAGCACATCATACAGGTCCACGGCGATGGTGGTGTTGCCGCGAAGGATCTTCAGCGCACGCAACGATCCCGACTTCTGAATGCCGTCGGCCTGCGACAGGGCCTCGACAAGGCTGGAGAAGCTGGTCAGCGTGTAACGGCCCGGCGCGCGCACCTCACCCGTCACCAGAACGCCGATCGAGCGCACGGAGCCGACAGAGATGAAGACGTTGGTCTGGATGAAGGCGGACTGGGCCTGGGCCGTCAGATCCTCACGGAATTCACCGAAACGGCGACCGGCGGCAGCCACGGGGACCATGTTGGGCAGCACGATGCGCCCCTCACGGTCCACCCGCACGCTCGTCGTGCTGTTGACCTGACCGCGCAATGTCACAACGAGCTCGTCGCCGATACCCAGGACATAATCATCTGGCACCGCCCCATTCAGCAGGGCTGTGGAGGTCAGGCGGCGCTCGTTGCGCAGATCATAGCCAAACTGTTCCAGGCGCTTGCCCGCGCGCTGGCTATATTGCCGTTCCAGCGGCGAGGGGCGCCCCATTTCCGCGTTTTCCGCGAAGGCGGGGTCCATCGGGTCGCGCGCATCGAACTGCGTCTGGCCGGACGGCATATTGAGATAATTGTCGACACCTCCGGCACCCGCACGGGACCGGTCCAGCTGGCTGCTGGCATTTTGCGGCGTGTTGCCACGCTGGCCGAACTGACTCGGCAGGTTTCGAAGGTCGATGGCCCCATCCGGCAACTCGATGGTCTGGGCAGCGGCGGGCATCACAGCACTGACAAGCAGGGCGGCACATGCTAGACCGACCTGCAAGTGCCGCCCACTGACGGCGCCCTTGAACACACGACGCATCGAGTTCTCCATGACACTTCCCAAAAGCGATTCCAAAGGCCACGCGACACTGCTGAACCGTCGCCAATGCCTGGGCGCGATCGCCACCACGCTGCTGCCAGCCACTGTCCTGACGGCATGCGGAGACCTGGGTAACACTGAATCTCCATACTGGGCAACTGTGGCGGCGGTGGGTGGCATTGGCGGCAAGGCACCTGTGACGCGGGCGCAGGCGGATGCCCTGCCCTATGCCTCAATCCTGGCTTGGTTGGAGGACAGCAGTGAAGCCTTCATGGTGCTGGGCGAAATCGGCGGAAATGGGGCGCTCTATTATTATAGCCAGACGCGGCAGGTATTGGTGACGCGCGGCCCCTTCCTGATACAGACCGTGGGGCTACCCGGCGATCTGTCGCGTACGTCATTTCCCCAGGACACCATCCCCGATCTGCGCACGCTGATCGGGAAGGAGTACATCCGCCATGTCGACATCCAGGCAGCCGGCCTGTTCGATATTGCGGTCAAAGGCCGGTTCAGCGACCTGGGCACGGAAAAGATCACCATCCTGGAACGCGACTTCACCCTGACCCACCTGCGTGAGGACGTGGTGATGACGGGGATGAAGCCCTTCAGCAATGATTACTGGATCGAGCCGGCGACCGGCTTCTGCTGGAAATCCCGGCAGCACATTCACGATCGCACCGAGCCCGTGAATATCGAGATCATCAAGCCCGCGGCGTGACCCGGAGCCTGGCGGCACCGCAGGACATGGGTTGTTCTGTGGCGCCGCCCGGTCAGCCACAGAACACACAAACAAGAAAAGGACCTCCGGAGTGATCCAGAGGTCCAGTTCTATAGCCCACAGCCTGCTGGTACGGACCCGATCAGCGGGTCGACGTCGCCGTGCGCGTGCTGGTGCTCGTGCTGGTCGGCGTGGTCTGGGTGCCAGGACCCGGACCGGGACCGGGACCGGGCTGCTCTTCGTCACCACCACCGGAAGCGGCAGCCACGACGCCAGCAACGGCGACGGCGCCGACAACAGCAACGGTGCCCAGGGAACCCAGGGCGACGCCAGAGGCGCCCGCACCAGCGGCAGAACCGGTGGCGGTCGGAGCAGCCGCCGGCGCGGCGCCGGAAGTGCCCTGTGCGTTAGCGATGCTCGGGGCTGCGCCCAGCGCGATGGCGAACGTCAGAGCCAAGAGTTCCTTTTTCATTGGTAAATTCCCCAGAGGTTGGACCGATGTGCCTTATACCACTTCTTTTTCGCGTTGCGAGAGGCTTCTTGCGTGTGGCTGGGTCCAAAATACCATCATGACCAGCCGCATCAAGACTTTCCTATCACAGCATCAGGCAGCGCCAATCACCCGGACCACCACTGCGCAATCAAATATAGTCCTTCAATACCAATAATTTATGACAGAATGACGATCCCTTTGTTGGCCAACCGCCTTCCCCATCCATACCGTCAGCACAGGTGGCTTACCGCGAAATGGCGAGTGTTGCGGCACCGCAACGGCGAATGGTCATAGAAGGTTTGTTCGAGTGCTGTGGAAATACTCGCGACACCCGACAAGCAGGGGCGAATGCATTTCCCGCTTTGCAGACTGGCGATTCGGTTTATACCTTTTGGTGGAGGTATCTTTCGGATGCAAAGCAAATCAGCCGACCGGACCATTCGATTGCAGCTGGCATTGCTGCAGGAAGATCTGGCCCGTCTGCAGAATCGGTGCGCCGGTCTGCCGATTCCACCGGACGTTACCATCGCGCTGCGGCAGTTCAAAGAGCTGGGCCCTGCCTTCGAAGCGGTGGCCGCCTTCACCTCGGTCATGCGGTCCAACACCGCCTCATTGGACGAGGAGCGGCGCGCCCAGGTGGAACGCCAGCTGCGTCAGCTGACCGTGGCCCTGTGGCAACTGCATCTGGGCGCCGTTGCCCCGCGTCTGGAGAAGATGGCTGCCAATATAAGCCATATGCCAATTGGGACGCGATTCGTGTTGGAGCGCTGGACTAAACAACTTTCAGAAATGAAGAACGAGGCGGAGATCGTAGAGGGCCTGGAGCCTGCTCTTCTGGCCCGTGTCGAGGCCATGGCCGAAACATTAGTCAACAACGCTCCCGACCTGATGGATTTCGGTCGCGGCTGAGCCCCTGACCGCTAGCCAACAGCGGGGCTGGGCGTGTAATCTCGCCCGCATCAGCCGCCCCCACCGGGGCAGGCTCCAGCGGGAAACAGCAACGCGCATGAGCAGCATTCTTGATATTCTGAAGCCCTATGGCCGCCCCAACCCCAAGGAGGAGTCGATTCTCGACGCCATTCTGGAAAAGCTGGGCCGTGGGTCGCTGTCACCGGAAGACGCGATTGATGAGATCATCGAGCGTCTGAACTGGCCGCTGGAACGGGCGGCAGCCGAGGTCGACGGCTATCTGGAGTAGGCGGTGGGGCGGTGCTGTCTCTCCCTAAGGACGTTATAAGCTTTAGGATAGGGAGACGTTCTGACGCTGGTCTGCACCGCATGATTGCGTCATCGTCGTTCCGCGGGAAGGAACGGCGGATAGTTCGTTCCGGTCCGCATCCCGAATTGCGGAGCGGAACGACCGCGCATGCGCCTTCGCTTGCTGATCCCCCTGTTAATGCTGGTCATGGCCGCTGCCCTGGTGGCCCTGGCGGTCCTGGGGCTTTTGCGCGACTGGAATGACAAGCGCGCGGCCGACCGGTATCTGGCCGCCGATCAGGCGCGCGGCATGCTGGTGGAGCTGGCGCTGGGTTGGGCGCTGGAACGCGGTACGACCTATGTCCTGCTGTCCCAGGAAACCGTGCCGGGGGAGGCGCAACTGGCCCCATTGCGGTCGGTCCGCACCCATACCGACACGCAGCTGGACACGCTGCTGACCCATCTTTCCCATCCCGATCAGGCCCCCAACGGCGCCACGGAACTTCTGGCCACGCTGCGTCAGGCGCGCAAGACCCTGGGGTCCATGCGCGAGCAGCTGGACGAGGCCCTTCACCGGACACAGGCGGAGCGACCGGACGATATGGCAGAGCGCTGGTTCGGCACCATGACGGGCCTGATTGATCAGGCCCGGCTATCGCATCAGATGCTGGCCGACCGTTCCCCCATCATCGACCCGCTGATCGCCGCGCATGCCCCGCTGCGCCAGTCGGCCTGGATCGCGGCGGAGCAGGCGGGGCGGCTGCGTGCCTTGCTGTCGGCGGCCCTGATACGCGGCGCCACCCCGAACACCATCGAAATGCTGGCGGAGTCGGAAACGCGCTTCGCCCTGGCCTGGGAGAATGTCCGGCAATTGGCCGCCCAGAGCGATGTCGGCATGGAGACGGTGCGCATCGCCACATCGGCCACCGACAGCCTGATCTCAAACCGGATCGAACCTTTCCGCCGAAGGGCCATGGATCTGGCCCGCGCCGGACAGATCGACCCGGTCTCCGCCGCCGACTGGTTCAGCATGGCAACGACGGGGATCGAGGCCGTGGAGGCGGTGCTGACCGCATCGAAATCGGTCACGGAGGTCCGGGCCCGCCGCCTGTCACAGGACGCGCTGGTCAGTCTGGCCCAGGGTGTGCTGCTGTGCCTGGCCACGCTGATCATTGGCGGTGTGGCCCTGCTGCTGGTGCATTGGCGGGTGCTGCGCCCGCTGGCCAAGCTGACCGAGGTGTTTGAGCAAATCGCCCGCGGGCAGACCGACGTGACGATGCCCGACATTTCCCGCCCCGACGAGGTCGGCGACCTGTCGCGCGCCGCCGGTGCCTTTCGGGCAGTGCATCTGGCTGGCCAGTCCCTGGCCGATGCCCTTCGCAGGCGTGAGCATCTGCTGGACCTGTTCATCCGGCATGCGCCGGCGGCCATCGCCATGCTGGACACAAGATTGCGCTATGTCGCCGTCAGCCGACGCTGGCTGTCAGACTATGATCTGAATGACCGCGACCTGATCGGCCGCTCGCATTACGAGATTTTTCCGGAGATCGAGGGGCGGTGGCGGGGCATCCATGAACGCTGCCTGGCCGGCGAACATGCCAGTGCCGCCGAGGATCAGTTCCAGCGCGCAGACGGTTCCGTCGTCTGGCTGCGCTGGGAAATACATCCCTGGTACGATATCGATGGTGATGTCGGCGGTATCGTGATGTTCACCGAGGTGATCACGGCCCGCAAGCAGGCCGAGGATGAGATGCGCCGCCTGACCAGCGAGCTGCAGGCCATTGTCGACAGTGCCGACAACGCCATCATCGTCACCGACCCTAACGGCACCATCCGCGCCTTCAACCGTGGGGCGGAACGCATGCTGGGCTATACCGCCGCCGAGATGGTGGGCAAGGAAACGCCCAAATGCTTCCATGACATGGGCGAGGTGGCGCGCGCCGTCGCCAAGCTGACCACCGATCTGGGACAGCCGCCCGCCGATCCGTTCGAAGCCTTTGTGCACCGCGCGCGTTTGGGCAAGCGTGATCAGCGGGAATGGACCTATATCGCCCGTGATGGCCGCCGGTTCCCCGTACTGCTGTCCGTCACCGCCATCCGCGACGGCCAGGGAGAAGTGACGGGCTTCCTGGGCGTGGCCAACGATATCTCGCACCTGAAGGAAATGGACCGGCTGAAGTCTGAATTCATTTCCACGGTCAGCCACGAACTGCGCACACCGCTGACCGCCATCCGCGCCTCGCTGGGTATGATCAATTCCGACATGTTCGGCACCCTGCCCGCCGATGCGCGGCAATTGACGGATATCGCCCAGGAAAGCACCGAACGCCTGATCCGCCTGATCAACGATCTGCTGGATATGGAGAAGATCGCATCGGGTAAGATGCGCTTCGATCTGGCACCGCGGTCGCTGCCGGCCCTTCTGGACGAGGCGGTGCGTGACCATCTGGCCCTGGCGGAGCGGTCGCAGGTGAAGCTGGCCGCCGGTCCGGGTCTGGCGCCACAGACACGGCTGGAAGCCAAGGTCATGGCCGATCCGGACCGGCTGGCCCAAGCCTTTGCCAATCTGATCTCCAATGCCGTGAAATTCTCCCCACCGGGCAGCACGGTGACCCTGTCAATGGAACTGCGTCCCGACGGTCTGGTGCGGGCGACGGTGGCGGACCAGGGGATCGGCATTGATGAGAGTTTCCGCGACCGCATTTTCCAGCGTTTCGCACAGGCGGACGGTTCCGACAGCCGGGCCAAGGGCGGAACGGGCCTGGGCCTGGCCATCACCAAGGAGATCGTGGAGCGCCAGGGCGGGCAGATCGGTTTCGATAGCGTGCCTGGTCACGGCACCCGGTTTCATATCGATCTTCCGCTATTGCAGGATGCCAATGTCCTGCCGCCGCCTGCGATGCCGGCCCCGATTCCCGCCGATATCCTGATCTGTGAGGATGATCCCCATATCGCCCGGCTTCTGTCGCTGATGCTGTCGCAGGCGGGCTTTACCCCGACCATCGCCGCAACGGCGGGGGAGGCCCTGTCCCTGCTGGCCCGCCATCCGTTCCAGGCCATGACCCTGGACCTGATGCTGCCCGACCTGCCGGGGGTCAGCCTGTTCCGCGCCATCCGTGCCCAGCCGGAAACCAGGGACCTGCCGGTTATCGTTGTCACAGCCAGCGGTGATGGCGAGCGCGATGCCATCGAGGGGGAGGCCGTGGGCGTCATCGACTGGCTGTCCAAACCCATTGACGAGGAACGGCTGATCGCCGGTCTTCGCCGGGCCGTCCGCGATGATGCATCCCACCGGCCCCGTCTGCTGCATGTGGAGGATGACGCCGATATCCAGGCCGTCATCCGCCATCTCCTATCCGGGCAGGCGGAAATACACCCGGCCTCCACCCTGGCCGCAGCCATGGAAGCCGCCGCAGCGGGGCCGTTCGATATCGGGATCATCGATATCGACATGCCCGACGGCTGCGGCCTGGATGTCATCCCGCATCTGCGCGACCGGCAGGGACTGCCCGTGCCCATCGTGGTCTTTACCGGCGCCGATGCGGGGCCTGTGAAGATGCGGCAGGTGGCGGCTACCCTGGTCAAGTCCAGGGCCCGCAACGAGGAACTGGTGGACACCATCCGCAGCCTGATACATAGGATGGCCCCCGAATTGGAAACCGGCGCAATGTCAGCACCCGTGGAGCCCCCCCATGATCCCCGCGCTTGAGCGTATCCTCTATGTCGAGGATGAGGAAATGCTGCGCACCGTCACCAATCTGGCGCTGACCCGGATCGGGAAGTTCACCGTGGAACTGTGCGACAGCGGAACCAAGGCCGTGGAAATGGCCAAGCGTTTCAAGCCGCAGCTGATCATGCTGGACGTGATGATGCCGGTGATGGACGGGCCTGCCACGCTGCGCGCGCTGCAGGATGATCCGGAGACCACCGATATCCCCGTTATCTTCATCACCGCCAAGGTGCAGCCCCGCGAGGTGGAGGCTTTCCTTGCGCTGGGCGTGGTGGATGTCATCGCCAAACCGTTCGAACCGATGGGCCTTGCCGGGCAGGTCCGCGGCGTTTGGAACCGCCTTAATGGTGGCGAATAAGGGCCTCCGCCCGTTCCTGTCACGCAACCACCATGGAATGGTGACATTTCTGTCGCCGATGATGCGGTAAGTCCCCAGGCGCTATCCACGCGCAACGGGGCCTGACCCATGTCGCCTGACCGTCCCTTTTCCGTTCTGTTCATCTGCCGCCGCAATGCCTCGCGCAGCCTGATGGCGGAGGGGCTGCTGCGCAAATGGGGGGCGGGCCGCTTCGATACCTTCTCCGCCGGCCCTGAACCCCGTGACGAAGCCGATCCGATCACGCTCGACCTGCTGCGAAAGGTCGGGATCGATACGCAAACCCTGCGGCCCAAGCGCTGGGACCTGTTCACAGGCCCTGATGCGCCGGATTTGGATTTCGTCTTTCATGTGTGCGAACAGTCCACGGCCCTGCCGCAGCCGGCTTTCACCGGCAATCCGATGCGCGTGACCTGGCGGTTCCCCGATCCGCTGGCGCTTGAAGGGTCGGAGACGGAACGCCGTGCCCTGCTGAACCTTGTGTTCGGCATGGTGGAGCGGCGGGTGAAGCTGCTCTGTGCCCTGCCCGACCACCGTCTGGCCCGTCTTACAGCGTCGGATGTCAGCGACATCGCCCTGGCGGGGTGAAGCTTCGCTTTCCTGACGGCCTGCATCCGCGTTAAACCCTGTGCTGGTTTCGCAAATGGTGCGGTGCAGGGATGAGCAAGGCCTGGGTCAACGAGAATGCGCGCGACGCTGCCGCTGACGATGATGACGGCGCCGATGATCCGCGCCCGCTGCCGCCCGGCACCAAGAACCACATAACGCCGCAAGGGTATGACCGAATGCAGCGGGAGTTGCAGAACCTGCTGCGCGTGGAACGGCCCAAGATCGTGGAGATCGTGCATTGGGCGGCCGGCAATGGCGACCGGTCGGAAAATGGCGACTATCTCTACGGCAAGAAGCGCCTGCGCGAGATCGACCGCCGCATGCGGTTCCTGTCCAAGCGGCTGGAGATTGCCAATGTCGTGGACGCAAGCCAGCAAAGGCATCGCGATCAGGTGTTTTTCGGCGCCACCGTCACCTATGCCCGTGAGGATGGGACGGAGAACACGGTGACCATTGTCGGCGTGGATGAAACCGACATGGGGCCGGGCCGGATTTCCTGGGTTTCGCCCGTAGCACGGGCACTGCTGAAGGCGCGCGAAGGCGATCTGGTCAGCCTGCGGACACCGGCGGGGCTGGAGGAACTGGAAGTCGTCTCCATCTCCTACCCTGCATCGGGCGGCATAACCTAACCTTCTGCACCTGCCCCGAGACGGGGACGGTTTGTTACTTAATTCAGGTATCGAATGATCGCGCGGCAGGGGAATTGCCGCCGCCCGGAGAATCGATGGTGGTCGCGTCCAAAAAGCTGACCCTGATCCTTACATTCACCTTGGTCCTGATCTGGGGTGGGACGGGCGTGCTGCTGTGGCTGGAACGCGAGCGGGCGCTGGACCAGGCGCGGCGTGATGTCTCCAATCTGGCGCTGGCATTCGAGGAACAGTCCTTTTGGATCCTGTCCACGGTCGAACAGACGTTGCGCACCGCCAAGACCGAATATGAAACGGACCCGACCGGATTCGACCTGCGCCGGTTCATGCGCAAACATACGATGCCCGAAGGTTTCATGGTGCAGATGTCAATCATCGGTGCCGATGGCTATCTGATCGACAGTTCGCTGGGCATGGGGCCGGAGGCGCGGATCACCAACTATCTGGACCGCGCCCATGTCGCCGTGCATGTCGGACAGGATACGGGCAGCGTCTTTGTCGGTCCACCCATCGTGGGCAGGTTATCGGGCAGATGGTCGCTGCCGGTCAGCCTGCGGCTGAACCATCTCGACGGTACCCTGGCCGGCATCATCACCCTGGCCATGGATCCCTTCTATCTCTCCGCCTACTATCACAAACTGGATCTGGGCGAGAACGGGGTGGTCAATCTGATGGGGGCGGACGGGATCATCCGGGCCCGTTCCAGCCGCGCCGACAATGGCGACGGCAATAGCGGCCTGGGACAGGTGCTGGACGATGGCGCCCTGATGTCAACGGCGCGCCAGACCCCGCATGGGGTGGTGGAGAATATCAGCAGCGTGGATGGCATTCACCGGTTGCTGGCTTTCCGTCAAGTCCGCTCCTACCCGCTCTATGCCCTGGTCGGCCGGGCCTTGAGCGATGTTCTGACGCCTTGGTGGACGCTGGCCCTGCGCGCCCTGGCCGCCGCGACAATCGCCAGCCTGGGAATGATCGCGCTGTTCCGGGCGCTGGCGGTGGAGGCACGCCGTCGCCGGGCGCAATCACGCGACCTGTCAGAGGCCAACCGCCTGCTGCGGCTGGGCGAACAGCTTGCCATGGTCGGCCATTGGCGGTTCGAGCTGTCGACCCGCCGCCTCACCTGGTCGGACGAGGTCTATCGCATCTATGGCCTGCGCAAGGATAAGTTCCAGCCGACCATGGAGGCCACATTGGCCGCTCATCACCCGGAAGACCGTGACCGGTTACGTGAACTTGTGACCACGGCCATGCAATCGGGCGCCAGCTATGAAATGGGTCTGCGCATCATCCGGCCCACAGGCGAGACGCGCCATGTGGTGACGCGCGGGGTGGTGGAGTTCGGGCCCGATGGCAAGCCCTTCGCCCTGTTCGGCGCTGTCAGCGACGTGACCGACCGGACCGCACAGGAGGAAGCCCTGCTGATGGCACGGCGGGAGGCAGAGGCGGCCGCCCGCGCCAAGACCGACTTCCTGGCCACGGTCAGCCACGAGCTGCGCACGCCTCTGAATGCCGTGATCGGCTTTGCCGACCTGCTGCTGACCGCCGACCTGCCGGAGACGGAGCGGCGGCGTTACATCGGCTTGCAGGCGGAAGCCGGTCGCACGCTGCTGGCCGTCATCAATGACGTGCTGGATTTCGCCAAGGTCGATGCCGGGCACCTGCAGCTGGAGGAGATGCCCACTGATACCGTGGGCATGTTGCAGACCTGTGCCGAGCTGGTCCGCCCCATGGCACAGGAAAAGGGCCTGTCCCTGCGTATCGATCTTGCCGCCGACCTGCCCCCCTGGCTGATGCTGGACCCGACACGGGTACGGCAGGTCGTGCTGAACCTGCTGAACAATGCCGTCAAGTTCACACAGGCTGGCCATGTCACCCTGTCGGCCACCACCATCGCGGACGAGGGCAACGGTGCGCTGCGCATCGCGGTCGCCGATACGGGCATCGGCATAGCACCGGAGCGTCAGCCGCAGCTGTTTGAACCGTTCCATCAGGCCGACGCCTCCACGGCCCGTCGCTATGGCGGAACGGGCCTGGGTCTGGCGATCTGCAAGCGGCTTGTCACCTTGATGGGTGGGCGGCTGGGCTTGTCCAGCGAGGCAGGCCGTGGCAGCCTGTTCTGGATCGAAATCCCGCTCCGCCTCACCGATCCGCCCAGCAATGCCCCTGCGCTGCCGACACCCGGTGCTGGTGAGGATGGAGCGAATGCCAGGCCGCTGCATATCCTGGTGGCGGAAGATCTGCCGGTGAACCAGCTGCTGGTCCGCGCCATTCTGGAAAAGGCCGGCCACCGCGTCGATATCGCCATAGACGGTGCCGCCGCCCTGGCCGCTGTCCAGCGCACGGCCTATGATCTGGTGCTGATGGATGTGCAGATGCCGGGCATGGATGGGCTGGAGGCGACGCGCGCCATTCGCGCCCTGCCCTCCGTCGCGGGCCGCATCCCCATCATCGCCCTGACCGCCAACGCCCTGCCGTCGGAGGTGGAGCGCTGCCGCAAGGCGGGAATGAACGACCATATCGCCAAACCCATCGAGGCGAGCCATCTGGTCGCCGCCCTGACCCGCTGGTCACAGCGCATCGGCCCCGCGCAGGCACCGGCACCCGCCGGCGGCCCGGTAGGTGGCAATCTGCCGGTGCTGTCCATGGACATGCAGGCGCAGCTGGAAGCGCTGATGGGGGCGGGTGCGCTGCTGCCCATGATGGAGGAGGTGGCAACCACGCTGCGGCAGCGCACCGCCCTGGTCGGCGATAGCACGATCAGCTTGGATGTTGTGCGGGCCCAGGCCCATTCCATGGTTTCCCTGGCCGGAAATTTCGGCCTGATGGAACTGTCGCAGGCGGCGCGCGACCTGGAACAGGCAATTGATGCGGGCACCGACCGGGCGGCATTGGCGGAACCGCTGGCACAGCTCACCGCTGCGGGAGAGCGGGCGCAACGCGCCTTGGCCGACCGTATCCCCGCACTGTCGCGCGCCATGGCGGCGGAAGCGGAAGGCTGATCAGCGAAACGGGCCCCTTGCTATCGGCGCGCGGAAACGCCATGAAAGGGAGACCTGTTTGTGCCGGAAAGTTTGACCGCGATGCTTACCCAGCGGGCAAAATACGCCCTTCGCGCCTGTATCCATCTGGCTGATCGCTTTGAAGATGCCACAACGGTCCAGATCGGGGAAATCGCCGCGTCGGAGAATATTCCGGCCAAATTCCTGGAGGCCATCCTGCTGGACATGCGCAAGGCCGGGCTGCTGCAAAGCCAGCGGGGCCGGCATGGCGGATATCGTCTGGCCCGCCCGCCGGAGAATCTGTCGGTTGGCGACATCATCCGCGTCATCGACGGCACGCTTGCACCCATCCGCTGCGCCAGCCGGCTGAAGTTCGAACCGTGCGAGGATTGCGAGGACGCGGCCACCTGCGTCATCCGCTGGGCCATGCTGAAGGCGCGCGACGCCATGGCCACCGTGCTGGACCGTTGCACCCTGGCGGAGGCGTCCCGACGCCGGCGATCGCTCAGCCATCCGCTGGATTTCGTGATCTGACTTTTGTCAGCCCGCACCGTCACATGATCGTCACGCCGAACCGGCTTGACTCTGCGGCAGCCATAATTCCTACTGGTGGCATAGGATAATACCGCCAGCCAGGAAGCCCTGCCCGCATGACGGATCGCACCCGACGCCCCACCATTGCCGTGATCGGCGCCGGTTTCAGCGGTTCACTGGTGGCCTTGCATCTTCTGGCCGCCGGTCCCGCGGCGCCCCGCATCCTTCTGGTGGAACGCGCACGCGGCTTTGGCAAGGGTGTCGCCTACAGCACGCGGCACGGCGCGCATCTTCTCAATGTCCGGGCCGGCAACATGTCGGCCTTCCCGGACCAGCCGGGGCATTTCCTGGACTGGCTGCGTGGTCGGAATGAAACGGCCGATCCGGCAGGCTTCGTGGCGCGTGCCACCTATGGCCAGTATCTGCAGGACATGCTGTCCCAGGCGGCTACCGGGTCGGATGCTGTCGGGCGTCTGGTCCTGGTCGCCGACGACGCGGTCGGCCTGATGCCGGCTGCCGGCGGTGGCTTTCTGCTGACCACCGATGTCGGTCGGACCTATGAGGTTGATGGGGCGGTGCTGGCCGTGGGGAACTTCCCCCCCGACCCGCCGCCGGGCGTGGACAAGGCGCTTCTGGACACATTCCGATTCCAGAGCGATCCCTGGGCCCCCGGCGCGCTTTCCCGCATCGGGGAGAAGGATGGGGTGCTTCTACTGGGCACCAGCCTGACCATGGTGGATGTGGCCCTGTCTCTGGCCGATCAGGGGCATGTCGGGCCGATTCTGGCCCTGTCGCGGCGCGGGCTTCTGCCGCGACGCCATGGCCCGGCGGGCCACCCCGCCACGCCACAGGCGGCCCCGGCCATCAGCCCGTCCCTGGCCGGGTCCCTTCACGCCGTGCGCGCGGCGGTGCGGGCGGCCATGGCGGAGGGACGGTCATGGCATGGGGTGATCGACAGTCTTCGTGCCGCCACCGGCCCCTATTGGCATGCCCTGCCGGTTGAAGCACGCGCCCGCTTCCTGCGGCATCTGCGGCCCTGGTGGGATGTGCATCGCCACCGGCTGGCGCCTCCCGTCGATGAAAGGCTGCGCGCCATGATGGCGCAGGGCCGTCTGCGGGTGATTGCCGGCAAGCTGGAATGGCTGCGCGCCGGGGAAATCGGTGAACTCTCCCTGCGGCTGCGCCGGCGCGGACAGACGGCGGCGGAGGAATTGACAGTGCAGCATGCGGTGAACTGTGTCGGTCCCGGTGGCGACATTGCCGGAACCCGCGACCCGCTGCTGCGCGGCCTGCTGGATGCGGGACTGGTGCGGCCCGACCCGCTGCGGCTGGGTCTGGATACCGACCGGGATGCCCGGTTGAAGAATGCGGAGGGACAGGTCGTGTCCGGTCTGTACGCCATGGGGCCGATCATGCGCGGCACCCTGTGGGAGATTACCGCCGTGCCCGATATCAGGGTGCAGGCGCAGAAGCTGGCCCATTCGATCCTGGCCGCGAGATAGAACCGGCGTCAGAAAAGGTGCCGCAGACGGCGCAGCCGCGCCTTGTAATAGTACCGACCGACCGCGGTGACCGTGACACGCTTGGCAGCCGACAAGGTGCGCCACAGGAACGGCATGTTGCGCAGGAAGGCCAGACGGCGCGACAGCGCGTTTGACCGTTCCTCCACCGTGCCGATCAGGCTGTCCTTGTTCCGGAAATCCTCGTGCTGACGGTTGGGGGCGCCATTGGAAACAGGGTGGCTGGGCACGCAGATGTCACGGCGGATCTTGAAGCCCACGATCGATTCATAGAAATGTAGCGAGAAGACACTGTCCTTGTAAGGCAGCGTGGAAAAGGGCTGATTGATGCCGGGGAACCGGGAATTGATGTTATCGACGATCACCTTCGTCCATTCGATGAAGGAATAGGGGGTGGGATAGCCGAAATCCTTGAAATAGCTGGTGTGGGTATCCTCCACCGCGATCAGGCCCCCATCCCGGACATGGGGCAGCGCCTCGCAGACGGTCACGATCTGCTGTTCGAATGTGTGGCCGCCATCATCCAGCAGGATGTCCACTTTTCCGATCTTGGCAAAAAGCTCCTGCCAGAATTCCGGATTGGCCTGATCACCGATATGGATTTCAAACCCGTCCTGTTCCCACCTTTTGGCAGCGGGATTGAAGTCCAGGCCAATGATACGTGCCTTGGGACCGAAAAATTCCCGCCACATGAACAGTGACCCGCCGTTCAGAATGCCAACCTCGACAAAGGTAATCTCACGGCCCCGGTACGAACTGAATAAATCTTCATATGCATGAAAATAAGATGAGTGTTTTATAGATGAGTAAGGCGAACGTTTATAGCATTTATAGATATCAGTATCTTTATAAGATTGTCCAGCACCTGAAGATTGATCGGTATTTCCTTCAACCTTGGCGGACAACGACATATCCTTCACCTTTTAAAAGGGGGACCTTTCAGTTTTCTAATATAGCACCCTTTACCCTGTGGTAACAGGTCATAGGGAATCCCCAAATAGCGGTAGGCAATTGGGGATTCCCGGCGGTTTCGATCTCACCCTTTGCGTGGCCCATACCGCTTTTTGGGCGCCCCCCGAAAGCCCTGGGGCGGCTTTAGCTTACCTCCGCCACCGGGCCGACCGCCCGGCCCTTTGCCCATGCGTTGGCGGCGCGCCGTGCTGGCCAGCAGTTCAGACAAGCGGCCCGCCACCTCGGCCCGGCGTTCCTCCACGGCCTTTCGGTCGGGAAACAGACGGGGAAACTTGCGGCTGGCCCAATAATAGAGGTCGCAGGACCGTGACAGTTCCTCCAGCCCATAATCATCCAGCCGTTCCATGCGGGCCGGCACGACCAGGCCCAGCGGTACCGGCTCATCCTTTTCAACCGCGCGCAGGATCTGATTGAAGAAGCGGGCATCCACTTCCTTCTCGGGATCGCACGGCATGAACAGCAGGGACAGCTTCTGTTCAAATCCGATATCACGCTCGTCCAGGGCCTGGGCCAGACGGCGCAGGGCCGACAGGTCGGCCACGCGATAAGGGCTGCCCGTGGTCCGCGCCGCTGCGAAACAGTCGATCAGCAGCATCATGCTGTCCCGACCGATCCGCCCGGCCAGCCGGTCGACCATGGCGCGGGTGGGCCGCACCGTCAGGGCGCGGCGGGAACCGAAAGACGGGTCATGGCGGGTCCAGATGGTGCGCAGCTGCTGCACCGTACCCTTGGCCACCACGCCGAATTCGCCAACCTCATGATGACCATACCGTCCGGCCCGGCCCGCGATCTGTTTCAACTCGGCAGGCGCCAGTTCCCGCTGCTCCACCCCGTCGAACTTTTCCAGGGTGGTGAACAGCACGCGGCGGATGGGCAGGTTCAGGCCCATGCCGATGGCATCGGTAGCCACCACCACATCGGCCTCGCCATTGGTAAACCGCTCCGCCTCGCGCCGCCGCACCTCCGGCGCCAGCGCGCCGTAGATCACCGCCGCCGTCAGGCCCTTGGCCTGCACAATGTCGCGGACCAGATGCACGTTGCGGCGAGAGAAGGCGATCAGGGCATCGCCCTTCCGCACATCTTCAAATTCCAACCGCTCTTCAACCATGTGCAGCGGCTGCTTGCGTTCCAGCCGCACAATCTCCAGCGGTTCCCCCAGATACCCCGCCACCCGCTCGATCAGCGGCAGCGCCTCCGGCGCGCCCAGCAGATAGACGGTGCGCGCCGCCACCCCCATCAGCGCCGCCGTCCAGGCCCAACCGCGATCCTTGTCGGCCAGCATCTGGATCTCGTCGATGACGGCGACATCCACCACCTGTTCGGGGTCCAGCATCTCAATGGTGGAGGCCAGATGCCGGGCGCCGGGAACGCGGATTTCCTCCTCGCCTGTCAGCAAGGTGGTGGGCGTCCCCTCCCGGTTCAGCCGGTCCATGACCTCCAGTGCCAGAAGGCGCAGGGGAGCCAGATAGACACCCTGTTCGGCCTCATGCAGGGCCGCCATGGCGCGGTGGGTCTTGCCGGAATTGGTGGGGCCGACCACGGCCACCAGCTTGCGCCCCATGGAACGCGCCGTGGGGAACAGCTTTTCAAACTTCGCGAAGTCGAATTCGGTATTCACAAAGGTGCGGCCACGCGCCACGGCGCGTTCACGCAGCCAGGTGTCCGCCACCTCTTCCCAACGCCGAAGGATATCGTTGGGCTGATGGTTGGTGCGCGCAACGCGGTAGAGACGCTGAGCCAGATTCTCGAAGGTCCAGCTGTCATCCGCCTCGCCCACAAGGTCATGCAGCTGCCAAAGGCGGGCCGCCACATCCTCCAGCGCCGCTTCCAGCAGCTGACGCAGCTGCGGGTCTTCCACCAGATGCTGACGCAGGGTGGCATCGTCCAGCCCGGCCAGTTCATCAATGTCGAAGCTGCGGCTGACTTCCAGACGGATGGGTCCCGGCATCTCGGCAAAGGACAGCTCGTCATAGGCCCGCGCCCGCACCCGGCTTTTCGCTTCTGCCGCCAGCAGGGCGACATGCGTACCGTCCAGCACGCGACGCCCCTGTTCCAGCAACTCGGCCCGGCGCACCAGCCGCGCCACCAGCCCCTCGATCTCCAACGCCACGGCATCCCGCCGCTCTGCCATCACCACCAGATCACGTCGCCCCTGCGGCAGCGGCAGGCCCAGCGGCACCATGCCATAGGCAGCCGCCTGCTCTATCCGGTCCAGGCCCAGACGGCCGACGGTGGTAATTTCCGGGTGATGCCGGGCAACAGAGAAGACCATATCCGGGTCCATCGCCACTGACGGCTCCGGGGGCAACATATCCATGGGGAACGATACTCGAAATAAGGGATTTCGCAGGCGCACACTATGCCCGCGATCCGGCATTTTGCCCAGGGGGGCGGGCGGCATGGCTTCCTTGTGGACAGGGGGTGGGGGGATAGGGTGCATTTATGGATTTACATAAACACGCATATACAGAACTCTCATGGAGAGGTGACTTCATCCGACACCTCGTGTCAGGAGACGACATGCCTGTCATCTTCCGATGGGAAGAAATCCGGTTTCATTTCTTCTCAAACGAGGGCAATCCGCGTGAGCCCATTCACGTTCACGCACAGAGAGCTGATGCAGAAGCGAAAATCTGGCTCTATCCTGAGGCTGCTATCGCTGACAGTGAAGGCTTTACCCGTCGCGAACTCTCCCAGTTGCTGCGGGTCGTGGAGCAGAACAAGGCACTGATCGAAGAGGCATGGCATGGGCATTTCCGCTGAAACAGTTCGGTTTGATGACCATACGATGTGGGTCGATCTGCGTGATGGCCGCACCATCGGTGTACCCCTCGCCTGGTTTCCCCGATTGCTGCACGCCACGCCTGAACAACGGGCCGCTGTCATGATCAGCCCCAGCGGACGTGGCCTGCATTGGGATGCCCTGGATGAGGATATCTCGGTTCCCGGCCTGCTGGAGGGTCGGGGCGACCTGACCAGCGCCCGCTCCACCGCAGCCTAACATCTGCCCCACCAGCAAACCGAACCTCAAAGGCCAAGCGGGACTTGAACCAAGGCGCGATCCGACGCAAAACCTGCGGACGGCCCGCCTGCCTTTCTGCCGGAGTGATGATGCGCCCCGCCCGCCTTGCCCGACCGACCTGTTCGCTGCTGTCCGCTGCCGCGCTCTGCCTGCTTCTGTCGCTACCCGTGGCGGCGGCGCCAACCCTTACCGTCAGCAGGGAGGTCGGCCTGCCGCTGCAGGCGGCGAAGGAGGCGCTGGCCGCCAACCGTTTTGACGCGGCCCTGGCCGCCATCGACAAGGCCGCCGCCGTGCCCACCATCACGGCGGAAGAAAAATGGGCGGTAGAGCAGACGCGCGCCGCCATTTTCAAGGCGCAGGGGCGCTTCGACAAAGCGGCCATCGCGTTCGAGGCGGCGACTAGTCTGGTGCCGCTGTCCGCCGCCGATCAGGCAGGTGCGCTCGAAACCCTGTCCCAACTCTGGTACCGGGCCGGCAACTATGCCAAGTCGGCGGAGTTCGGGGAAAAGGCCATGGCCGCCGGCAGGCTCAGCGATGCCTTCCGCCAGATGGTTGCAGAGGCCTATTTCCGGGCCAAGGAACCCGCCAAGGCCGGCAAGCTGGCCCAGGCCCTGATTGAGGATCAGCGCAAGGCCGGTCGCGCGCCCTCGGCGGAAGTGCTGCAACTTCAGGCCGCGTCGGAATTCGGGTCCGGCAATATCGAGGGCTATATCAAGACCCTGAAGCAGCAGTTGCGCACCGACCGCAGCAAGGAGAACTGGCTGCGCCTGTTCAACGCCATGCAACAGGCCAAGCCCGTCCCCGAAAAGCTGGACCTGGATTGGGCGCGTCTGCGGCTGGCGGCCAATGCCTATGAGAACCCGGACTCCTTCACCGAAATGGCCCAGCGCGCCATGGTGGAGGAACTGCCCGCAGAGGCCGCCGCCGTTCTGGAACGCGGCTGGTCACTGGGCATACTGGGCAAGGGTCCCAAGCAGGACCGGCATGAACGCCTGCGCGACTATGCTGCCAGGCAACTGACGGCGCAGAAGCAGGATCTGGCCGCCCGGCAGCAGGAGGTGGCGGCGGGCAAGGATGCCAATGCCATGGCCAAGCTGGGCATGATCCTGGTCTCCCTGGGGCAGACGGATCAGGGTATCGCGATGTTGCAGCAGGCACTAAAAGGCAAGCTGCTGTCCCCCAATGTCGTCCGGCTGCGGCTGGGCATGGTGCAGTACCGGGTGGGTCAGACGAAGGCCGCCGCCCAGACCATGGCGGCCCTGCCACCGGGCAGCGATGAGGCGCGGCTGGCCGAGGTCGGGGCCTTGCTGTACCCAGCTGCGAACTGACGCCATGAGCAAGCCTCCCCCCGTCCCCACCCATCTGGACGCGCCGCGCACCAACCTGCTGATGCGGTCGGGCCGCTGGGTGAACCTGTACGATCCGTCGCCCGCCGACATCATGCTGGAGGATTGGGTGACGGGTGCGTCGCGCGTGGCGCGCTGGGGCGGCCAGACGCGCGGCGACACCGCCTATAATGTCCTGCAGCATTCGGTACTGCTGGAACAGGTTCTGGTCACCCTGCTGGCACCCGATGCCAGCCCCGCCCTGCGACTGGCGGCCCTGATGCATGATCTGCATGAAGGGGGTGGGTTGGGTGACGTCGTCACCCCCTATGGCAAGCTGTTTGCGACGGCGGGCCTGAAAGAGGTCAAGGCCCGGCTGGACCGCGCGCTGTTCCTGTCCGTCGGCCTTCCCTGGCCCCTGCCGACCACGCAGACCGACCTGATCAAGAAGGCCGACAAGGTCACGGCCATCTCGGAGGCAATCCAGCTGATGGGCTGGCCGGAAAAACTGGCCCGCCGAGACATTGGCGGCAATTACCGGGGCAAACTCTGGACCCAACCGATCATGGTGGTGGGAGAGGCAGAGGCGCGGGCGCTGTGGTGGGACCGGTATAGGGCCGTTACGGGCGCAACGTCACCCTGACACACGCAGGAACTCACCCCGGAGAATCAAAACGCCACCGGGCGCGCTGCCGCGGCGGCGTTCATCCATTGCAAATGTGAAGGGCAGATCAGGCCGCGTGCTGGCTGGGTCCCAAACGGCGGAAGCGGGTGGTGTCCAGCACCACTTCCAGTGCCAGCGACAGCCGGTCGCTGTTGCGGCCTTCCACCAGGAATTCGACATGCGTCGGACGGGTGGCATGCTGGTGCACGGCATGCACCAACAGGCGCCGCCGGGGCATCTTCAGTTCCTCCAGCCATTCCCCCACCTTCGGGGGTTCCGCCGTCCGCCTGGACAATACCATCGCCACTCTCCTGAAACTGCGGGCCAATGCTTCCCGATGGAAACAGGCCGAAACCGGTTACCCGATGCCGTCCACCGCCCGAGCCAGAGGCGAGGCCGGCTGAACCGGGTTCATGGGTGGATAACCTTATCCACGTCCCTATGATAGCGGATTTTTCTCCCAAAGGAATAGACCATCCGGCTTAGGTCTTGGGGCAGAGCATGTTGAAAAATGAGTCCAATGGACAGAACACGCCCCCGTTTTGCCATTGGCGGCGGTTAGAGGGATAGGGTACAGGGTCCGTGCCTCGTGGCGGCGGGCCCGTGAACGGAAAGAAACATGTTCGACAATCTTCTCAATCTGGTCGATCAGATGGGCTATTGGGGCCTGCTGATCCTGATGTTCCTGGAAAATGTCTTCCCGCCCATTCCGTCGGAACTGATCATGCCGCTGGGCGGGTTTCTGGCGGCGCAGGGGAAGATGGACCCGGTGCTGGTCGTTCTGGTCGGCACGGCGGGATCGGTGCTGGGTGGGCTGCCCTGGTACTATATCGGCCGCATGCTGGGCCATGACCGGGTGATCGCCCTGTCGGAGCGGTTTGGATTTATCATGACCATGGACCCGCCCGACGTCGAAATGGCCTTTGGTTGGTTCGCACGGCACGGGCGCAAGGCTGTGCTGCTGGGCCGCCTGATCCCGGCCATCCGCACCTTGATCTCCGTTCCTGCCGGTATGGCGCGGATGGGGATGCCGACCTTCCTGCTGCTCACCACCATCGGCTCCCTGGTCTGGACATCGGTCCTGACGGCGGCGGGATATCTGCTGGAAAGCCAGTATGATAAGGTGGAGACCTGGGTCGATCCTGTGTCCAAGATCGTGGTCTATGGCTGCATCGCCATCTATCTGGGCCGCATGGGCTGGCGCCTGGTGCGCGGGACCCGCAAGTAAACAGGGCAGGGGCAGAGGGGCACAACGCCCCTCCAACCATCAGCGGACGCGGCGGAACCGATGCATGTCGGCCAGCGCAAAGATCGACAGGCTGAGCCGATGGACGGGATTGCCATCCACGGCCAGTTCCACGTTGGGTGCCGGGGTGCCCGGCTTGGAATGAACGGCCATGATCTGAAAGCGACGCTTCGGCGGCGTCAGTTCCTCTACCCACTCACCCGGAGAGAAATCAATCACTTCCCGCGCCATGATGGCTCCCATTGCACCGACAGGGGGACATCATAAGCGATTATCCAACCTTTTGGGAAGTGCGACGGAGACATGGGTTAGTCCATTTGGAATAACCCTGCCTCCATGCGCATGTTGTAGAAGGTAAGGAAGCCAGTTTAACAAGTTAACCGGCAGAATCTTCCGGTATCGCGCGGGCCCGCACCATGCCGATGGAAAACATCGACATGACGACTTCATCCTTGTGGTTCAGCACTTCCGTGGACTGACGGATGGTGCCCATTTCCGGGCGGGAACGGGAGCGCTTGACCTCCAGAACGCGGATACGCACCCGTAACCGGTCACCGGGACGCACAGGCTTCAGCCAGCGCAGCTCATCCAGGCCGGGCGATCCCAGTGAGGTTTGCGGCGACAGCATATTGTCCACCAGCATTCGCATCATGAAGCCCGCCGTCTGCCAGCCGCTGGCGACCAATCCGCCGAAATGCGTGGCCTTGCCCGCCTCTTCATCCAGATGGAAGGGCTGGGGGTCATACTCCTGCGCGAACTGTACCACCTCTTCGGCGGTGACCAGACGGTCTCCGAATTCGAACTCCATACCGGGGGCGAAATCTTCAAGGTAACGAACGGGGGCTGGCATCTTTGCGGGTTACTCCCTAGGGGTGGAGTGCGACTGCCTATCAGTCGCTTTTTCCTTTAATTGCAATACGTTATCAGAAGACAAAGCGGGTTGGCTGTGCCAGTATCGGTCCCGTGGGCGCTATGCCTTCCAACCCTTTTTACCGACAAGATTGCGAAGGTTCCCATGAAAGGCGACGCCACCGTCATCCAGCATCTCAACACCATCCTGACCAACGAGCTGACGGCGATCAATCAGTATTTCCTGCACGCCCGCATGCTCAAGAACTGGGGTTTCCTGCGTCTGGGCAAGAAGGTGTACGAAGAAAGCATCGGCGAGATGAAGCACGCCGATTACCTGATCGAGCGCGTGCTGTTTCTAGAAGGGCTGCCGAACCTGCAGAACCTTCACAAGCTGCATATCGGCGAGGATGTGCCGGAGTGCCTGGAGGGCGATCTGGCTATTGAAAGCCGGAACCGCAGCGAGCTGATCGAGGCCATGCAGTATTGCGAGGGCGTGCGCGATTACCAGTCGAAGGAGATTTTCCGCCGCATCCTAGAAGATACCGAGGAGCATATCGACTGGCTGGAAACGCAGCTGGGCCTGATCAAGAGCGTGGGCCTGCAGAACTACCTGCAAGAACAGATGGGCCGCGACGAATAAGCCACTCCGCGTGACCGGAAACGGCCAGGGCCGCGCAGGGGAACCTGCGCGGGCCTTTTCATTCTGCCCGAATTGGGTCCATGGCCAAAACCGACCGGAATCTAGAATTGCCCCAAAATCCGGATGGGGAATGGGACATGCGGGATCGGGCGGGGCTGCCGGGAACCATTGTGATGGCCGGGCTGGCGGGGGCCAGCATCGACGGTATCTATGCATCCATCATGGGCATGGTGCGCGGCATCGGCGTGATGCGCGTCTGGCAAGGCGTGGCAGGCGGCTGGATCGGTGGGGCGGCCCGCGATGGCGGGCTGACCACAGCGGCGCTGGGCTTTGCCACCCATATCGGCATCGCCCTGGTCATGGCCACCGTCTATCTGCTGGCCCTGCGCCGTGTCGCATTGCTGCGTAGCTGGCGCTGGCCGGCGGCAGTGGCCTATGGGCTTGGGCTTTATGGGGCCATGTATCTGGTGGTCCTGCCCCTACGCTGGCCCGGCATCTTCCCGCGCTGGGACGGGCTGTTCTCCGCCACGGATATCGCCGCCCATGTCGGCGTGGCGCTGGCCATCGCAGCCGTGGCCCGCCGGCGCGGGGAATGAGGGCGGCTGCCCTCACTCGATCCGCATATGGGCGCCCGCCTCTCCCTGCTGCCAATAGCCTGACGCCTTGACCCATTGCGGGTCTAGGCCATGGCGGTTCAGCAGCGCGTCACGGATCAGCCGCGTCTGCCGTGCCTCCCCCGCCGCCCAGGCGAAAACATCCTGATGCGGCAGGCGCAGGCCGGCCACCGCCGACAGAAGATCCCGTGCGCCATGGGACAGGTCGCGGAACAGCCAATGGATGGTGAATTCGGCCCTGCTGGTCAGGGGCAGGCAATCCTCGGGGCTATCCACCTCCACCAAGACCAGGGCGCGAACGCCGTCGGGCAGTTCCTCCAGACGCCGCCCGATGGCGGGCAGAGCCGTATCATCGCCGATCAGCAGGTGCAGGTCGAAATCGACAGGCCACACGCTGGAACCGCGCGGCCCACCGATCGCCAGCCGGTCACCGATCTGCGCCCTGTGTGCCCACAGGGTGGCCGGCCCCGCCTGCCCCTCCGCCACGCCATGCAGGGCGAAATCAAGCACCAGCGTACCTGCCGCCACATCGAAGCGGCGGGGGGTATAATCACGGGCCAGCGGCTTGGCCCCTTCCGCCACCTCATAGGAACCTGTGACGGGATCGGGGAAAAACAGCTTCACATGATCGTCAAAGCCCAGCGACTGAAACCCCGACAGATCGCCCGTCACGGTCAGGCGCAACATGTGGGGGGTCAGTTGCTCGCGCCCGGTCACGGTCAGGTCGCGGCGGCGCGTCTCAAACCGATGGCGCTGCACACTGCGGGCGGGGCTGTGGATATCGGGCGCCATGGTCACAGCCTTTCAATCTTGCGGGCCAGTTCGTCGATCCAGTCGACGATGGTTTCGATCTCAGTCTTGGACAAGGGCCGCAGGGCGCGGGTGCGCAGGGCGGCCTTCAGGTTATGCATGGCGCGGAACAGGGGCGCATATTCCGGCCCGCCGCCGCGTTCTTCGGCACCCGCCTGCATCAGGGCGAACAGCCGCTGCACTTCATCCGCCTGCTCGCGCAGGTAGGTTTCACCCGCCGGTGTGATGCGGGCCTGCTTGCGCGCATCCTCCCCCGCCTCAATGGTGATGAAGCCGCCATCCTCCAGCCAGGACAGGGCAGGATAGATGACGCCGGGCGAGGGCGTGTAATGGCCCTGCGACCGCTCCTCAATCTCCTTGATCAGTTCGTAACCGTGGCTGGGCTTGTCCGCGATCAGGCGCAGCAGCACCAGGCGCAGGCCGCCATGCCCGAAACCCCGGCCACCCGGCCCGCCACGCCCACCATGACGCCCGCCACCGCGACCGAAGCCGCGGAAATCATCATCATCCCCATCGCGGCCAAAGCCGCCACCATGGCCGCCACGGCCAAAAAAGAACCCCCTCATGGGCCCCTCCTCTATCGGACTGTGTTTCGATATATCTGATTTGATCTTCTGATAGAGATTTGTCCAGATGGGATCGATGCATATCAGATATATCGAGTTATGATCGAATAGCGGGGAGCGGCGTTTGGCCGTTCAGAAAACAAAAAAGCCCGGCGTCCTTCCAGACGCCGGGCTTCATGAGGCAGCAATATCTGTTGATCAGCGGGCCTCGCGAACCTCCGCGAAATCACTGTCCTGCTCGTTCAACGCCCCCAACTCGCCCCGCGCCCGGGCCTTGCGACCATAGACCAGTTCAAACAGGGGTGAGGCCATGAGGGTAGTGACGATCGCCATCACGACCAGCATGGAGAACAGGGCCGGGCCAATAATGCCCTTCTGCAATCCGATATTGATGATGATCAGTTCCATCAGCCCACGGGCATTCATCAGGGCGCCAATGCCCATAGCGGTGGCATTGTCCTGTCCCGTCAGGCGGGCGGCGGCCCAGCAGGCCCCACCCTTGGCCAGGATAGAGGCCACCAGAATGCCCAGCGTCACCAGCGCCAGTTCGACATTATCAACCAGTGTCAGTTGGGTGTGCAGGCCCGAATAGGTAAAGAACATTGGCAGCAACACGACGACGGCAAACGGCTCCAACTGCTTGCGCAGTTCAGTGGCCAGAACGCCGCGCGGGATCACACATCCCAGCAGGAAGCCACCAAACACCGCATGAATACCGGCAGCATCCATGGCCCATGCCGACAGCAGGAACAGGATCAGCACGATGCCCAGGGTCGTGTGGCTGACCTTGCCTTCACGCTCGGCCTTGCGGCCCAGGGGGGCCAGCAGACGGGGACCGAGGGTCAGCATGAAGACCGCAAAGGCAAGCCCGCCGCCAATGGCCTTCACCGCCACCATGGGTCCGTCACCGAAGGTGGCCAGCACGATGGCCAGCACCGTCCAGGCGCCGGCATCATCAATGGCACCCGCCGACAGCGACAGGGTACCCAGCGGCGTATGCGACAGGCCACGTTCATGGATGATCCGGGCCAGCATGGGGAAGGCCGTGATGGCGATGCAGGCGCCCATGAACAGGGTCGTCTGCGGCAGGGTCAGTGCCTCGTTGAACAGACCATGGCTCATCAACCAGGGCGTGATCAGAATGGCCAGCAGGAAAGGTGCCGCCATGCCCGACAACGAAACGGCAGCGGCGCTGACCGCGTTGGACTTGAAATGATCACCCCGGAAGCCAAGCCCCACCAGGAACATGTAGAGGCCGACACCGAACTGCGCGCCCACGAACAGCACGCTTTTCGATTCCTTGGGGAACAGCAGCCCCTGGATATCCGGCGCCAGCAATCCCAGCAGCGACGGCCCCAGGATCACACCGGCAATCATCTCCCCCACCACCTGCGGCTGGCCCAGATAGCGTTTGGCAAGCCAACCCACCCCCCGGCAGGCAACGATAATCACCGCGAGCTGCAGAAAGAAGACCACACTGAGCTGGGCTGGTGTCATGCCCCGTCCCCCCATCGGACAACGTTGTCGGAGGCGCGTTGATCCGCGTCTTGGAACATTCAGCCTATATCAGCGCTGTCATTCGAAAGAAACTGATTTGAGGCGGGGTTTCCATAAAGGCACGGATGCTGGATTCCGACCCGCCCCGCACCTATTGCCGCGGGAAGTTTGCTGCGCCGCGATATGCGGAAATAACATGTCATGGAACTGTCATATTTCATTCGTTACTTACCAGCCTGTGCCATAACTGCATCACCGTCATGGTAACGTCACAGTTACGCAGCGCACGATCTTGATCAGCGCCCACCAGCACTTCATGTTGTAACGCAGCAAACGATTGATAAACCCGGCCGGGGTGACCCGGGCGGGTATTTCTGTGCGCAAATACGATGATCGCCCCTCTTGCATGAACGAAGGGGCGGCGTTTCGGACCAGGAATCGACGCCGGCGCCATGACCGCCGCAATCAGGCTCTGAAGGGGGCATTCCATAATGCGTAAAGGCAATCCGTCTCATCTTCGTCTGCTGGCCGGTGCCGCCAGCCTGCTGGCCCTGTCCGCCGCGGCGCCCGTGGCCAGCGCCCAGGCCGTGCTGGACGAGATCATCGTCACCGCCACCAAGCGCGCCGAGAACCAGCAGCAGGTTCCCGTGTCGGTCGGCACGATCAGCGATGACAAGCTGAATTCCGTCATGTCCGGCGGTGTCGACCTGCTGGCCCTGTCGGCCCAGGTTCCCAGCCTGTATGCCGAATCGACCTTTGCCCGCACCTTCCCGCGCTTTTACATCCGCGGCCTGGGCAACAGCGATTTCGACCTGAACTCGACCCAGCCCGTCGGTCTGGTGATCGACGAGGTGGTGCAGGAAAACCCGCTGCTGCGCGGCTTCCCCATCTTCGATACCGAGCGGGTGGAAGTGCTGCGCGGGCCGCAGGGCACGCTGTTCGGCCGTAACACGCCGGCGGGTACCATCAGCTTCGTCTCCAAGAAGCCGACCCAGGAGACCGAGGGCTATCTGTCCGCCTCCTATGGCCGTAAGAACACCATTGGTGCTGAAGGCGCCATCGGTGGCGCGCTGATCGATGGCGTTCTGTCGGCCCGCCTGTCCATGAAATATGACCGCAAGGACAATTTCATCGACAACACCTTCACGGGTGAGAAGGACGCCATCGGCGGCTTCTCCGAGACGGCAGCCCGCCTGCAGCTGATGTATGAAAAGGGCCCGCTGACGGCTTTGTTCAACGCCCATGCGCGTGACCTGGACGGCTCGGCCCGCGTGTTTGTGGCCAATGCCATCACCAAGGGCAACAACAACCTGTCCTCCACCTTCTCGCGCAACAGCGTCTACCAGAACGGCCAGAACGATCTGGACGTGTCCAGCCAGGGCGGCAGCCTGAAGCTGGAATATGATCTCGATGGCCTGCTGCTGACCTCCATCACCGGCTATGAGACGGCGGACGTCTATACGCGCGGCGATATCGATGGCGGTGTCGCGGGTCGCGGCCCCGGCTTTATCCCGTTCGACAGCGAAACGGCGGACGCCCTGCCCGACCATGCACAGTGGACGCAGGAACTGCGCCTGTCGAACGCCGATGGCGAGCGCCTCCGCTGGCAGACCGGCCTGTTCTATTTTAACGAGGACGTGACGGCCTATGGCTATGCCTATGGCAACGCGTCCGACCCGCGCAACATCTTCGTCTTCACCGACAGCCGGCAGGAAACCAAGACCTGGGCGGTGTTCGGCCAGGCCTCCTACGACCTGACGGAACAGGTCGTTCTGACGGGTGGCGTGCGCTATAACGACGAAGAGAAGGACTTCTCCGTCGTCCGCACCATGCCGGGCGTACCGGGTTCCACCCGTGGCAATGCCAGCCTGTCCGATGGTCAGGTGACCTGGGACGTCGCCCTGACCTATAAGGCGACGGACGACATCAATCTGTTCACCCGCGTGGCCAACGGCTATCGCGCCCCGTCGATCCAGAGCCGTCCGCTGTTCTATTTCGGCCCGGACATCAACCGCGACGCCCTGTCCATCGCCAAGGCCGAGACGCTGATGTCCTATGAGGCTGGCATCAAGTCGAACCTGTGGGAACGCAAGGCTCGTCTGAACGTCACTGCCTTCTATACCGACATCAACAATCAGCAGTTCACGGCTGTTGGCGGTACGTCGAACAACAACACGCTGATCAATGCCGATGGCGGCGAAGGCTATGGTTTCGAAGCGGAGCTGGAACTGCTGCCGACCGAGAACCTGCTGCTGACGGGCGGCCTCTCCTATAACCACACGGAAATCCAGGACAAGACCCTGCGTATTCCCGTCTGCGGCGGCGGCTGCACAGTCACCGACCCCACTGTGGTGAACCCTGTACTGGGCACATTGGCAGTGTTGGATGGCAATTCCTTCCCCAACGCGCCTAAGTGGATCCTGTCCGCCACGGCCCGTTACGGCATCCCGGTGTCGACCGGCGAGGTCTATGTCTTCACCGACTGGAACTACCGCTCCAAGGTCAATTTCTTCCTGTACACGTCGAAGGAATTTTATTCCGACAGCAAACTGGAAGGCGGCCTGAAGGTCGGTTATGTGTCGGATGATGAGAAGTTCGGGGTGGCCGTGTTCGGTCGCAACATCACGAACGAGAAGTCGCTGGAAGGCGCCATCGACTTCAACAATCTGACCGGCATCGTGAACGAGGCGCCCTTCTACGGCGTTGAAATCACGTCCAAGTTCTGATCCCGGAAGGGTTGGGACGAAAAGGCCGCGCCGGGCAACCGGCGCGGCCTTTTCTCATTCAGGGCTGTTTCAGCCCTACCCCATAGAAATCCAGCCGGGTGGATGGTGAGGCGCGGAAATCCACGACTTCCGGGCGTATGGCGACATAGACATGCGGGTTGGCCATGGGCAGCCAGGGCATCACCTTGCGGAAGACGGCCTGCGCCTGGATATAGTAGCCGCGCCGCACCGCCTGATCGCTGGTGCGGCGGGCCGCGTTGATTAGCCGATCCATTTCCGGATCGCACCAGCGGGCTAAGTTGCCATTGCCTGGCTTTGCCGCCTCGCAGGACAGAAGGTCGGACATGAACCGGTCCACCTCGTCATTAGACCATCCATATTGAGCCATCGGTGCCTCACCGAAACGAACCCGGCGGACATACTCGCCCCATTCATAGGTGACGATCTTCGCCTTGATCCCCACCTTGGCCAAATCGGCCTGGATCATCTCCGCAATGCGGCGGGGTGCGGGGTTGTAGGGGCGGACCACGGGCATGGTCCACAGCTCCGTCTCAAACCCGTCCTTTAAGCCGGCCTCGGCCAGCAACGTCTTAGCCTTGGCCGGGTCATGGGGCAGGTCCTGAACGCTGTCATCATGGGCCCAATGGCCAATGGGGATGGGCGTGGTGGCGGCCCTGGCCGTGCCCATATAGGCCTGATCCAGGATGGCCTTCTTATCGATGGCCAGATTGATGGCCATGCGCACACGCAGATCGTCGAACGGCTTCTTCGCCATGTTCATGGCGACATAGCCGACCGACATGGCATCCACCCCTACAATCCGTACATCCTTGTCCTGGCGCATGCGGTCCAGGTCGGCGGGGTTGGGATAGGTCATGGTATGGCACTCGCCAGCCTTCAGCTTGGCATAGCGGACGGTGGCGTCAGGCGCGATGACGAAGACCAGTTGGGCGAGCGGCGGGGAGCCGCGCCAATAGTCCTTGTTGGCGCGCATCCGCACCTCAGTATCCAGCAGGTGCCGGACCAATTGGAACGGTCCCGTACCGATCGGCTCCAGATCGACCTTCTCTGGCATTCCGGCTTTCAGCATGGCATCGGCATATTCGGCCGACTGGATCGACATGGCCTGACTGGTCAGGGCGCGAAGCAGGCCGGCATCCGGCTCCTTCAGGCGGAAACGCACCTTGTAGGGTTCCAGCTTCTCCACCGCCACAAGGTTGGTGGACAGGCCCAGATTATGGAAAGGCGCGTAGACCTTACCGCCCGAAACAGCATTATAGGGATGGTTCTTGTCCATCTGCCGGGCAAAGGTGAAGATGACATCGTCGGCGTTGAAATCACGGGTCGGGGTGAACAGCTTGGATCGGTGCCATTTCACGCCCTGACGCAGGGTGAAGATCACCGTCCGCCCCTCATCCGCCAGTTCCCAGCCCGTGGCCAGCTGCGGCTCCAGGTCCAGGGAGCCGCGCTGCACATTCACCAGCTTTTCATAGAGTTGCTGCGCGATGTCGTAGGAATTGCCCGAGGTGGAATATTGCGGGTTCAGGCTGTCAGGGGCGGCTTCGGCGCAATGAACCAGGGTCTGGGCCTGTCCGGGCACCCCCGCCAGCGTCAGTACCCCACCCAAAAGCAGCCAAGACAGAACCCGCATCATTGCCCCCGTCAAAAACTGGCCCTCAGGGGATCATGGAGGGGGCTTGGGCGCAAGCCGCTTGGCGGCCCCGCCCCCGTTACCATTGCCTGATAACGGTGAAACGTGCATAAGGAACCCGTCCCGAACCGTGCCCTGGGGCGAAGGGGCGGTCGTGATGGCTCTGTTATTCTGAACCCCTTGTCTTTCCCTTCGCCGGATCCGATCCCATGCAAGTCACCCGCTTCGATATTGACGGCCTCGCATTGCTGAAGCCGGCGCGCTTCGGCGACCATCGCGGCTATTTCGCCGAAACCTACAGCCGCCGCCGCTTCAAGGAGCTGGTGGGTGCGGATGTGGAGTTTGTGCAGGACAATCATTCCCTGTCGCGCGATGTCGGTACCCTGCGTGGCCTGCATTTTCAGCGCCCGCCGACGGCGCAGGGCAAGCTGGTACGGGTGGTTGCGGGTGCGGTTCTGGATGTGGCCGTCGATATGCGCCATGGTTCCGCCACCTTCGGACGGCATGTGGCTGTGGAGCTGACCGCCGAGGGTGGGGAGCAGTTCTGGATACCCGCCGGCTTCGCGCATGCCTTCTGCACGCTGCGGCCGGATACGGAGTTCGTGTACAAGGTGACCGACTATTACAGCCCGACCGATGATGGCGGCATCATCTGGAACGATCCCGATCTGGGCATCGAATGGCCGTTTCCGGCGGAAAAGCTGATCTTGTCCGATAAGGACATGAAGCTGCCGCGTCTGGCCGATCTGCCGCCGATTTTCTGAACCGACGATCCGAGAGCCCTGGAATGACCATGCTTTCCCCCAAACTGATCCTCGTTACCGGGGGCGCCGGCTTCATCGGTTCCGCCTTCATCCGCTATGTGGTGGGCGAGAAGGGTTGCGCCGTCGTCAATATCGACAAGCTGACCTATGCCGCGAACCTTGAGAATGTGAAGTCGGCCAAGGACAGCCCGCTTTACCATTTCGAAAAGGCGGATATCTGCGATCGTTCCGCGATCGATGCGATTTTCGCGAAGTATCAGCCCGACGCCATCGTGCATCTGGCCGCCGAAAGCCATGTCGACCGTTCCATCGACGGTCCCGACGCCTTCATCCAGACCAATGTCGTGGGTACGGGCGTGCTGCTGTCGGCAGCGCGCGATTACTGGCAGTGTCTGAACGGGCAGAAGAAGGCGGATTTCCGCTTCCACCATGTCTCCACGGACGAGGTGTTCGGGTCGCTGGGCGATGAAGGTTTCTTCACCGAGACCACGCCCTATGCCCCCCGCTCGCCCTATTCGGCGTCCAAGGCATCCAGCGACCATCTGGTCGATGCCTGGCACCATACTTATGGGCTGCCCGTCGTTCTGACCAATTGTTCCAACAATTACGGGCCCTTCCACTTCCCGGAAAAGCTGATCCCGCTGGTCATCCTGAACGCGCTGGAGCGCCGTCCCCTGCCCGTCTATGGCAAGGGCGACAATGTCCGCGACTGGCTGTTCGTGGAAGACCATGCCAGCGCCCTGTGGGAGGTGCTGACGCGCGGTCCTGTGGGTGAGCGGTTCAATATCGGCGGCAATAACGAGAAGACCAACCTGGAGGTCGTGGAGCGTATCTGCGACATCCTGGACAGTCTGCGCCCCGATGGGACCCCGCGCCGTGACCTGATCACGTTCGTGAAGGACCGTCCCGGCCACGACCACCGCTATGCCATCGATGCCACCAAGATCCGCACGGACCTTGGCTGGGAGCCGAAGGAAAGCTTCGAGACGGGTCTGGAAAAGACGGTGCGCTGGTATCTGGATAATGAATGGTGGTGGGGCCCGTTGCGGGAAGAGGCCCACAAGCGCCGGGGCGAGGGGAAAAAATAATGGCCAAGCGTAAAGGCATCATTCTGGCAGGCGGGTCCGGGACAAGACTGTACCCCATCACAATGGGCGTGTCGAAGCAGCTGCTTCCCGTCTATGACAAGCCCATGATTTATTACCCCCTGTCGGCCCTGATGCTGGCAGGCATTACCGACATTCTGGTGATCAGCACCCCACATGACCTGCCGCAGTTCAGCCATCTGCTGGGCGATGGCAGCCAGTGGGGCCTGAACCTGTCCTATGCGGTGCAGCCCAGCCCCGATGGGCTGGCCCAGGCTTTCATCATCGGGCGGGGCTTTGTCGGCAATGATCCGGCAGCACTAGTGCTGGGCGATAACATTTTCTACGGCGACGGGTTTGAGGCCTTGCTGGCCAATGCCGATAGCCGGGATAGCGGCGCCACAGTATTCGCCTATCACGTTAACGACCCGGAACGATATGGCGTGGTAAGCTTCGATGCCACGGGCAATGCCCTGACCATCGAGGAAAAACCCAAGGCGCCCAAGTCGAACTATGCCGTTACAGGCTTGTATTTCTACGATAATTCGGTCGTGGACATCGCTGCGACCATCAAGCCGTCGCCGCGCGGTGAGCTGGAAATCACCGACGTCAACAATGTCTACCTGCAGCAGGGCAAGCTGATGGTGGAACGGATGGGCCGGGGCTATGCCTGGCTGGATACCGGGACCCATGACAGCCTGGTCGAGGCCACGCACTTTGTGCAGACGGTGGAAAAGCGCCAGGGCCTGAAAATCTGCTGTCCGGAAGAGATCGCATATCGGCGCGGATGGATCGGGGCGGAGCAGGTGGAAAAGCTGGCCAAGCCCATGATGAAGAATGAGTACGGGCAGTATCTGATAAAGATCCTGCGCGAGGCAGGGGCTTGATTTTCATGCATATTCTGGTGTTTGGCCGGGGTGGGCAGCTGGCGCTTGCCATGCAGGATCAGGGCACGAAGGCGGGTCATCGGGTGACCTGCCTGGGCCGTGAAAGCCTGTCCATTGCCGATGAGGTAGCGGTGGCCGGTGCCATTGCGGCGCACAAGCCGGACCTGATCGTCAATGCCGCGGCCTATACCGCCGTAGACAAGGCAGAAAGTGAGCCGGATCAAGCCTTTGCAGTCAATCGCGACGGCACCCGTCATATCGCGGCGGCAGCCAAACAGGCCGACATCCCCTTCATCCATGTCTCCACCGACTATGTGTTCGAAGGCGGCGGCGACCGGCCCTGGCGCGAGGATGACGCCACCGGACCGTTGGGAGTGTATGGAGCCTCCAAGCTGGCGGGCGAACTTGCAATTGCAGAACTGGGCATGGCGCGCAATGCCACATTGCGGACCAGCTGGGTTTTCAGCCCCTATGGTGCCAATTTCGTGCGGACCATGCTGCGTCTGGGTGCCGACCGTCCGGAATTGCGGGTGGTGGCGGACCAGCGGGGGCGGCCCACGGCAGCCCATGATATCGCCGATGCCATCCTGTTGATGGCACCATTCGTGGCCGATGGCAGCGCCCATGGCATCTATCATTTCGGGGGTACGGAGCCCACGAGCTGGCACGCATTTGCCGAAGCGGTGTTCGCCAGTGCGGCCCGCCATGGCCGACCCGTGCCGGTGGTGAAACCCATTTCGACAAAGGAATATCCCACACCAGCCAAGCGTCCGGCCAATTCCGTGCTGGATTGCAGCCGCTATCTGGCGCTGCCGGGTGCGGTCCTACCGGACTGGCATATCGGCCTGGATAAGGCGGTGGATGCGTTGGTGGCCGCTGGCTGAGGTTGCGTGTCAGGGCTTGGGGCTTTGCCCCCCAACCTGACCTACGGTGCGTGTTTGGACCCCGGTTCCGCGAGGAGCCGGGGTTTTTCTTTGGCCTGCGACAAGCTGACATGGGACTCATGGGCATCGCAGGCGTATGGATAGTGAAGACACCATACAATTCACATTGTATGGCCATACAATGTGGAGGTGCCGGATCATGGCCACCCATAAGAAAATCGACTTTTCCACCACACCATTCGGGCTGGGCATCAGGGGGTTGTGCCCGCATTGCCGGCAGGGAAGAATCTTCGCGGGCTATCTGGCGCTGGCCAAGAATTGTTCGCAATGCGGGTTGGACCTGTCCTTTGCCGATCCGGCGGACGGGCCGGCGTTCTTCACCATGTCGATTGTCAGTTTCCCGCTGACGGGATTTGCGGTGTGGCAGGAACTGGCATTCCAGGCGCCCTATTGGGTGCATCTGTTCACCACCCTCCCCGTATCGATGCTGTCGGTGATGGCCTTGCTGCGGCCATTGAAGGGCTGGCTGGTCTGTGCCCAGTATATGAACAAGGCGGAACAGGGGCGGCTGGATGAAGATGGGGATGGGCAGGGCTGATGGCTGACTGGGTTCCGCCGACGCTGCCGCCGGGCGGGGCGCTGTACCGCGCCATTGCCGATGCCATCGCCATGGATATCGCGTCTGGCGCCCTGACACCGGGCATGCGCCTGCCGCCGCACCGCAAGCTGGCCGATGCCCTGGGCGTGGACCTGACCACCGTGACGCGCGCCTATGCCGACGCGCGGGCGCGGGGGCTGGTGGAAGCGGTGGTGGGGCGCGGGACATATGTTGCCGATGCCGTGAACCCGCAGCGCACCAAGGTGGAGTTGGACCTGTCCATGAACCTGCCGCCGCAGCCGACCAGCGCCAATCTGGCGCTGCGGCTGGGCCGGGCCATGGCGGGGCTGACGCGGCGGCCCGACCTGTCCAGCCTGCTGAATTACCAGCCCAGCGGCGGCGGCGATGGCGACCGGCGGGCGGGGGCGAAATGGCTGTCGGCCCGCATCCCCGATCTGGATGCCGGCAGGGTGCTGGTGACGGGCGGTGCGCAGGCCTGTCTGTCGGCCCTGCTGACCCTGCTGGGCGGGTGGAGCGCCGATGTGATGACGGACCCGTTCACCTATACCGGGTTCCGCATGGCGACGCAACTGCGCGGCCTGTATGTGACGCCGATCCAGACCGATAGCATGGGTATCGTGCCCGAAGCGTTGAGCACGGTGGCGCGCAATGCCGAGGCGAAGATCGTCTATCTGATCCCCACCATCCATAACCCGACCTGCACCACCATGCCGCTGGAGCGGCGCCAGGCCATCGTGAAGGTGGCACGCGATCTGAACCTGACCCTGATCGAGGATGACGCCTATGGCATGCTGGCCGATCCCGGCCCGCCGCCGCTGGCGGCCTTGGCGCCCGAACGGGTCTGGCATATTTCCAGCCTGTCAAAATGCCTGACACCGGGCCTGCGCGTTGCCTATCTGGTGGCCCCATTGGGGGCCGATATCCCGGCGGTGCGGGCCCATCTGCGCGCCACGGCCCAGATGGCCCCACCCTTATCGGTGGCGGTCGCGACGGGGTGGATCGAGGATGGGACCGCGCAGGAGATCCTGGCCGCGATCCGGCAGGAGGCGGAAGAGCGGCAGGCGATTGCCCGGCGCGAACTGCCCGTCGGGTCGATGGTGGCGCACGCCCAAGGCCACCATGCCTGGGTCACCCTGCCCCCCTATTGGACCGACCGCGCCTTTGCCGAGGCGGCGCGCAAGATGGGGGCGGCGGTCATCCCCGGTGCCGCCTTCGCCATGGCCCCGGAACCACCGCCCAGATATGTGCGGGTGGGGCTGGGTGCGGCACCGGACCAGCAGGCGCTGACGGTGGCGCTGCGGCGGCTGGCGGCGCTGATGCGCAATGGGCCGGTGGCGGAGGAAGAGGTGGTTTAGCGGCTAACTGCCCGTGCGGCGGTTGGCACGTTCGTGATCAACAAAGGCGCGCAGGACCTGATTGATCCGCGTCTGGTAGCCCTTCCCATGATCCTTGAAGAAGCTGACAATATCGCGGTCAAGCCGGATGGTGACGGGAACTTTGGTATCCGGGTCCACCAGTTGCGCATGAGCCAGCCAGGCATTGTCAAGCATGGGGGCGGCATCGGGATCGGCATCGATTCCCGCCTGGATATCGTCATCGGTCAGCGCATCGACGCGCGACCAGTCAACCTTCGGGCGGCGATCGCCGAGCGAGCGCCGCGTGGTACGTTCGCTGCTCATGGTCATTGGCCTTTCTTGCCGAAATGATGCGCCTTACATCGGCCCGGTCCGTGTAGACGACCACGAGGACGCGGCCATCCAGGATACCGAGCGCGATGATACGGGTCTCTCCGTAGTCCTTGCGGGTGTCTGGAAATTCCAGGGTCGGAGCCGCGAAGACATAAATGGCATCTTCGAAGTCGATCCCGTGTTTCTCCATATTTATCAGAGCCTTAGAAGGGTCCCACTCGAACTGCATCGCGTTCGCTCCTCTGGCGTTACCCTCCCAAACATCGATTTTTATCTACAGTTGATATCGAGGTTAGCAGCGTACGTACATTTTGTAAACACAAAATGTACTCTATCCCCTCACCCCTTCCGGCAGACAATGTAATCCAGCGCCGGGACGGTGACGCTGTAGGCCGTCCCCTGCCCGGTCGCGCAGGTGCCATGCAGGGCGGTCCAGGTAGTGCCCGGCCCTTCAGTGTCGAGGTTCAGGGAGCGGGGTTTGGTGTCGGTGTTGGCGACGATGAGGAATTGTTCGCCGCGCGCGTCGTCGATGCGGGAAAAGGCCAGGAGGCCGGGACCCTTGCGTTCGAAATAGCGCATGACCGTACGGCCCTGACGCAGGCCGGGATGGGCCTGGCGGATGGCGGCCATGCTGGCGAAGGCGCGGTAGAGGCTGTGGCTGGGCTGGAAGGAGTCGCCGGTGCGGGGGCCGATGGTGCCCAGGCGTTCTTCGGTGTTGAACTGCTTCGAGGCGCTGGCGAACATCGGCTGGCGCGAGGCCTTGTCATCGGCCAGACCCACAAAGCCCTGTTCATCGCCGTAATAGAGGGTCGGCACGCCGCGTGAGAGGAACATCAGGGCGTGGCCCAGCGCCACGCGGGCCTGCAGCTCCTCGGCCTTCATCTTCGGATTGGCCTTGCGGATCTTGAAGGCGAGACGCCCCTGATCATGGTTGGAGATGAAGGTGGCCAGTTGGCGGGCCGTGTCGTCGCCGGCGGGGTAGAGCCGGTCGGCGCGGAACAGGCCGTCCCAGAGGTCGAGGTCGGCGCCCATGCCCAGCGTGTCCCGCGCCGCCACGGCCAGACCGAAATCCAGGACCGAGGGCAGGCCCAGGATATCGGTATAGGCGGCGAGGTCCGCCGGCTTTTCATTGGCCACTTCGCCGAAAATGATGAAGTTGGGAATGCCCTGGGCCTTGGCGAAGGCCGTGATCTCCGGCACGAAACGATGCCAGAATTCGGGGTTCACGTGCTTGGCGGTGTCGAGGCGATAGCCGTCGATGCCGTATTCCTTGATCCAGTGCTTATAGATATCGATCATCCCGTCCACGACGGCGGGCTGTTCGGTGTAGAGATCGTCGAGGCGGGAGAAGTCGCCGAAAATGCTGTCCTCCCCGCTGAAATGGCTGTCGCCGCGATTATGGTAATGGCGCGGGTCATTCATCCAGGCGGGGTTCTTTACCGTCGCTTCGCCTGCCGGGACGTAAGGCGTGTAGGCGTAGTTGATGTCGGTCAGGGCGGCGTAGTTGGGCACCGTCTGATGGGCCGCGCCGTCGCCCAGGAAGCCCGGATTGATGGCAGCGCCATCCGACGCGCGGCGGGTGGTTGGATAGTCGCCCTTGGACCGGTAGGGGCAGGGTTTCGACATGCTGGTGGGGTCGCATTCCCGGAACTGGATCACGTCGCCCGTATGGTTCACCACGATATCCATGATGACCTTGATGTTGCGGGCATGGGCCGCGTCGACAAAGGCCTTGAAGGCGGCATTGCCGCCCAGATGCGGATCGACATTCAGGAAATCCAGGCCCCAATAGCCGTGGTAACCTGCTGACAGGCCGCCATCATATTTGTGGACCACCTTGTTCACGACGGGCGGGGTGACCCAGATGGCGGTGACGCCCAGGCCCTGGATATAGTCCAGCTTCTGCACCAGACCCTGGAAATCCCCGCCATGGAACATGCCGATATCGGTGGGATCATAACCTGTTTGTTCCGGCCCGCCGGTCAGGCCGCCCCGGTCGTTGGACGTGTCGCCATTGGCCATGCGGTCGGTGACCACGAAATAGACCACATCATCGGCAAAGGGCCGGTCGCGATAGGAGGCGAGGTCCCCCGCCGCCGCAGGGGCGGCCAGGGCCAGCAGGGTGGCGGCGGTCGTCAGCAGGCGGGACATGGCTGGGGCCTTTCGGTTTGGCGGGTGGTGGGGCGGGCGTGGGCGGCTGGGGGACGTGGTTCCCTCACCCTCCCAAGCCCTGGAGGGCTTGGGCCCCTCCCTCTCCCACTTTCGTGGGCGAGGGGAGAAAATTTGCCCCTCGCCCGTTGGCATCAGCCAAGGGGAGGGTGAGGGAGCGACGCTAACTCTATCTCCCCCCGGAAAAGTCCGGCCGGCGGGGCGCCCCGCCGGCCGCAGTTTCCCTTGAGGGAGCAAGAACCCGGTCAACGTGACCGGGACGGCCCGGCGGATGGGAACCGCCGGGTTTGGTGTCAGGAGGGGCGGGCGGCGCAATGGCGGGCGATGAAGTCGGCATGGGTCGGCAGGGCCGCCATCTCATGTCCGATCATCGCCTTGATCTCGCCGAGGAATTCCTTCAGTTCCGCCTCGCTCAACTGATCGGCCAGCGGATGCCAGCTGCGCGGGATCACGCCCTGGCCTAAGAAGACCTGAATCCAGCTGACATCCAGGAACAGTTCATCGAACACGCGGGAGACGCGGCCATGGGAGGCGAAGACGCGCATGCGGCGTTCCAGCTCCTCGGGGATGTCCATCGTGCGGCAGTCGCGCCAGAAGGGGCTGTCATCGCGTTCGGTGGCCTTGTAATGCAGGATGATGAAGTCGCGGATGCGCTCATACTCGGCGCGCGCCTTCTCGTTGAAATCATCCACCTCCACCGCGTCGATGCCGTCATTGGGCAGGGCCATCAGGATGCGGGTGATGGCCGACTGCACCAGATGGATCGACGTGCTTTCCAGCGGTTCCAGGAAGCCGCTGGAAAGGCCCACGGCCACGACATTGCGGTTCCACATCTTCTTCCGCCGGCCCGCCGTGAAGCGCAGCAGGCGCGGTTCAGCCTGCGGCGTACCATCCAGATTGGCCATCAGGATGTCGCGGGCCTGTTCCTCACCCATATAGCGGCTGGCGAAGACATGGCCGTTGCCGATACGGTGCTGCAACGGGATGCGCCATTGCCAGCCGGCCGAATGCGCCGTGGAGCGGGTATAGGGCGTGAATTCGCCGCCATTGGCGCAGGGCACGGCCCAGGCGCGGTCGCACGGCAGCCAGTGGGACCAATCCTCAAACCCGGTGCCCAGCGCCTGCTCGATCAAGAGGCCCCGGAAGCCCGAGCAATCGATGAACAGGTCGCCCTCAATCTTCGTGCCATCCTCCAGCTCCACCGCCTCCACATGGCCGTTGAAGGCGTTCAGGATGGTGCGGCGGATCTTGCCCTCTGTCCGCACCACACCGCGTTCGGTGGCGAAGCGGCGCAGGAAGGCGGCATAAAGGCCGGCATCGAAATGGAAGGCATGGGTCAGCGGTTCCAGCGGCGTGCGCCGCTGCGGCCCCGGACGGCCATAGCGCAGGGCGCGGGCGGCAACCGTGTTGTAGACATATTGTTCCCAGTCCCCATCCAGCCCCAGCGCATGGGCGCGACGCCAGACATGGTGGAAATGGGTCATGCCGAGGGGTCGGCCCAGCGCCCCGAAGGCATGCATATAGCGATGGCCCTGGCGGTACCAGTCCTTGAACTCAATGCCCAGCTTGATGGTGCCGTTGGTGGCACGCAGGAACTCATCCTCGTCGATGCCCAGCACGCGGTTGAAGGTGGCAATGGGCGGGATCGTCGCCTCCCCCACCCCGACGGTGCCGATCTCCTCACTCTCAACCAGATGCAGCCTGTGGGTCTTGCCAGCCACACGGGCCAGGGCCGCCGCCGACATCCAGCCGGCCGTACCGCCACCGACGATCACGATGCTGCGAATGGGTTTGTGCATGTTGGTCTGCCCGAATGCGATGGGAATGTCAGGTTAAGGGGAAAGGAGCGGGCGGGCCAAACCAAACGCGCGTTAGCTTTACACCGGTGCGGGACGGCCCAGCAGGTAGCCCTGCAGGAAATCCACCCCGGCCTGTGTCACCCAGGCGCGTTCCGCCTCCGTCTCAATCCCTTCGGCCACGATGCGCGCCCCGGTATCGGCAGCGATGCCGATCAGATGGCGCACGATGCTCTGCTTGTAATGGTCCTGGTCGATGCCCCGGATCAGGGCCATGTCGATCTTCACATAATCCGGGCGCAACTCCTGCAGCATGTTCAGGCCTGAAAAGCCGGCCCCGATATCATCCAGCGCCACGCGGAAGCCGGATTGCCGATAGAAAGCCAGGATGCCGCGCAGATGGGCCTGATCCTTCACCTCGGTCGTTTCCGTCACCTCGAACACGATGTCCGACGGCGTCAGGCCCATGTCACGCACGAAACTGTGGGTGGTGCGCAGGCAATAGGCCGGGTCATAGATGCTGGACGGGTTGAAATTCACGAACAGTTTGGCCCCCGGCGCACGTTTTGTCGCAAAGGCCTTGATCGCTTCACGCCGGGCCGCGAGGTCCAGCGTGAACAGCAACTGCGTCTCCATCGCCACCGACAGAAGCGAACCCGCCGAGACGATATCGCCATTCCCCTCCCGCCCCCGCAGCAGAGCCTCATACCCAAAAGCCGTGCCGTCGGGACGGCAGATGGGCTGCAGCATGGAGAACAACCGGTCCTGTTCCAGCATGCCCACCAGCCATTGCCCCTTTACCGCGGCGATGAGCCAGCGCAGCGTGCGCGTGGACATATAGTCGGACAAGGCCGGCGCCTTGTCCCCGTCCAGCAGCAGGGCACGGCAATGATCCGTCTCCTCCTGTGACAGGCTGCCATTCACGTCCGTCAGGAAGGCATCCATATCGCCGCGTGTGAGGCGGATATCCAGGCAAGCCGGGTCCTCAGTATCCACCAGCCGTAGGCGGCGGCGGGTCGCGATGTCCAGCAGCTTGGAACGGGTATGGGATGTGGGCGGGGCCAGCAGCAACCGGTTGTCGGCATGGACCAGCGCCTTGATCTTCTCGCATTCAGGACAGTGCATGGGGATTCCTCCGAAATTTGGAAGGAAACTCGTTCTGGCTGCGCGATTATCAAGGTTCGCTTATGGAAAGTGTCGATCCTGTCCCTGATAGAAAAAACCCCCGCCGGCAGGAACCGGCGGGGGCAGAGGGAGACAGGATCAGAACTTGTAGGACGCACCCAGCAGATAACGGCTGCCAAACTCCTCGTACCGCTCAACCAGACGGGTATCGTTCTGGCCATAGGCCACGAACGGCTCGTTGGTCAGGTTGTAGCCCTGGAGCATGACGGTCAGACCCTGGAGCGACGAGCCCTCCTGGAACTCGTACGACACCTGGGCATCCATCACCGTCTCGCCCTTGGCCATGCGGTTGGCGCGGCCCTGGCCGAAGCCGGTGACCTCTGCCAGGAACTTGGAGCGGTGGTTGGCCGAGACACGGGCCTGGAAACCGTCCTTGTCATAATAGAACGTGCCCTGGGCCGTGTACTTGGAATAGCCGGGGATCGGCTGCGACGGCTGCGACGGGTCGGGCGTGATGCTGGTCTTGGTGTAACCGACATTGCCGGTGATACCGAAACCATCCAACCGCTCGCTGATCAGGTCGAACGGCAGGGACAAGGCGGCTTCCAGACCGTAGATATCGCCGCCATTGCCGTTCACCGGACGCTTGGCATAGCCCGTGAACAGCTTCGGCGTCAGGCCGTTGGTGGGCAGGCCGGTGAAATCATAGATGGTGGTTTCGCGGTAGATGTAGGTCTTCAGCCACTTGTAATAGCCATTCAGGGCCAGATAGCCGGCATCGGCGAAGTAGAATTCGTAGGTGGCGTCGATGGCGTCCGCGATCCAGGGCTTCAGCTTCGGATTACCGTTCTTTTCGTCATCGGCACTCCAGGGCGACATTGCGATATTGGTGCTGTTGAGCTTCGCCTCGTTGCCGCCATCGAACCCATAGGTGAACAGGGCAGACAGCTGATCCGGCCGGGCCCGCGCCATCTGGCGTGCTGCCGCCAGACGGATCTTATGATCCTCGTTCGGCAGGGTGAAGATCAGGTTCATGTTCGGCAGGAAGTTATTATACTTGATGCCGTCCGTGATGGGCTTGAAGGTCTTGTCGGGATTGATGACGGGCGCCGTGGAGCTTTGGTCGGTGCGGATATACTGCGCACCGATATTGCCGGTCAGGCGAGTGTCACCCAACTGCGCATCCAGGTCAACCTGGGCATAGCCGGTCCAGACCTTCTCGCTGATCGAGTAGGCCAGATCATTGACGCAGTTCAGGCGCGGGCACTTGACCAGCGAGTAGATATTCTGCGCCAGCAGATCACGCGGATCGAAGGCCAGGGTATCACCCAAACCGATCCAGGACAGGTCCGTCGGCTTCAGCACGGAAGCGGCGGGCACGGGGATGGAACGCTGTGCAGTCGGGTTCTGAACATTGGCCGTGGTGACGATGTACCATTCGGGCTGTTCGTAATCCTTGCTGCGATCGGTGTAGTTGGCACCAACCGTCACAGCGCTGAAAGCGTTGCTGTCGATCTCGCGCTTCACGTCGAAGCGGGCCGTGTACAGCTCGTCCTGGATATGCGGCTTGTTCAGGTAGCCGTTCTGGTCCAGCGAACCGATGGAACCACCGGACCACCCGCCCGGATCGGTCAGCTGCATCAGGTTGGGATCGGCATAGTTCAGACGCTTGGTCAGCTGCCAGCCGAAATCATTCGGCGTGGAGGTGTAGCCGACCGTGTCGGTGGCACCGACACCGTTGCGGCCCGTGCCGTAATAAGCCTCAAAACGCGAGGATTCGCGGTCAGCCGAGCTGTAGCCCAGGTCGGCGGTCACGGTCCAGGCGTCCTTGGTGTACTTGCCGTTCCAGCCGGCGGAGTACAGGTCGGCATGGGTTTCGCGGATGTCGGAACGGCCAACGCCCTTCACACCGGAGAAGGAGCCGGCGGTGACCAGACCATTTTCAACCGTCGTGGCCGTCGGCACGGCGCCCGACCAGAACAGCGGCAGTTCCACACCGCGCTGATACTGCACATCGTCGAACTTTGAATAGAAGAAGTCGAGCGAGGTGGCGAAATTGTCGGTCGGCTCGTACTGCACGGTCGCGACAACACCCGTACGCTTCAGCGTCTGGGAATTGGCGCGGAACTCACCACCGCCGATGATATAGGTCGGGGTCGTGGGGATGTTGGTCAGAACGGTCGTCCCGCGCGTAGCCTGCGGATAGTTGCCGTCGCCCCAGAAGCGGGCCGACTTGATCTGCGTCGGCTGGTTCAGGTGGGAGACGCCGATGGACAGGCCCAGCGTGTCATTGGCGAACTGATCGACATAGGTGCCGGAGAAGCGGTAGCCGATCTCCTTGCTGTCGCTGTTCAGCTTGCCGTTGGTGACATATTCGCTGCGCGCCGAGACGGCGACCACGCGCTCCTTGTAATCCAGCGGACGGATGGTCTTCAGATCGACGGTACCGGCAAGGCCCTGGCCGACGACGCTGGCCTGGGAGGTCTTGTAGACGGCGACGCCCGACGAGATTTCGGCGGGGTACTGGTCGAACTCCACACCACGGTTATTGCCCGTGGAAACCTGCTCGCGGCCATTCAGCAGCGTGGCGGTGAAGTCGGGGCCGAGACCGCGGAGCGAGATGACCGACGCACGGCCATCGACACGCTGGGCCGCCAGACCGGGCAGGCGGGCGATCGATTCCGCGATGGAGTTGTCGGGCAGCTTGCCGATATCTTCGGCGGTGATCACTTCCACGATCTGCGTGGCGTTGCGCTTCTGCTCGATCGAGGCCTGGATCGACTGGCGGAAGCCGGAGACGATGATCTCTTCCAGCATGCCGTCGCCAGCAGCGGGAGCGGCGGCGGCCGGGGCGGCCTGGGCCACCTGGGTCTCGCTGCGCTGGGTCACGATGCTGTCATCGGCGGCGAACGCGGCGCCGGCCGTCAGCATGGCAGTGCCGGCAACCGTCGCCAGCAACGCGAAACGCATTGGATGAACCTTGGACATTCCTCTCACTCCCCATCGACTAAGCGTCACCGACGCCATTGTTCTTTGTTGACCCCGTTCGGGGCGCAGTTCCTGACCGCGAGCGACTTTCGTCCGAACCGGGCATACGGCTCCCATGACCCGCCACTTTACGCAGCGGGAATGCCGGGACCCTGTCCGAACACGCAACAACCCTGACAAGCGGACGCGACGACTAACCTCACCCGCAACAGGCCTTGATCTTTATTGGATGCCGCAGGGCCGCCCTTGATTATTCGGCTGGCAAAGAATTCGGGTGCCTTTTTCTTATGCAGGCACCTTTTCCTCCCGTCGGCACCGACAAAGGGGCCCGTAAGGTCCCAATTGTTCCGGCCATGTCGCATTTCGAATTTAGTTATAAACCCCGAAAACGGTGAGCGCGAAAATACGTATGCATAAGCTTGCTGCGTTGCGACGCATACGTATTCACCTGCTCCATTGTCATTAGCGGGTGATGGGGCGCACTGTGGGGGCTGTTTTCGGCTGACCGGAAATAGCGCCGCCGGCGACTGAGGAAAGCGAAATCGCCCGTGATGGGGGCAGCCGGGGCGGAATTCAGGGGTCCGCCCGCATTTCAAACTGGCATGCGCGCGGCCATGGCGGCATCATCGGCGCCCGGATCAGACAAGAACAGGACAGAGCATGCGGCGCAGCTGCTATGGGATGGCATTGTTGACAGCGGGGGCCTGCCTGATCCTGCCCGCCGCCCTGCCCCCTGCCCTGGCAGCGCCGGTTCCGGCCAGTTCATCCACCGCCCGACCGCTTGTCACCATCATCGGTGAGTTGTCCTATCGCGAGCGCATCGCCCTGCCGCCCGGTGCCACGCTGCTGGTCACCCTGGCCGAACCGGGCATGGCCGCCGATCCCGCTGCCCCCGTGCTGGCCCGGCAGAGCATCGATCTGGCGGGACAGCAGGTGCCGCTGCGCTTCCGCCTGACGGCGGTGGCGGCCAAGCTGAAGGCCGGCGAACGTTATGCCGTGCGGGCCATCATCCAGGACGCGGGCGGACGGCCCCTCTGGTCCATCCAGAGCGCGCATGTCATCGATCCCGGCACGGGCCTGCATGATCTGGGCACGCTCTGGCTGACCCGCGCCGCCGCACCGCCGCCCGTGCCCCCGGCACCACCCGCCCCCGCATCCGGGGCAGAAGCGGCCCCGCGCCCACCTGGCGTGCCGTTTCAGTGCGGGGAGCGCGAGGTGGTGGCGCTGTATGAGGAAGGCGGCCTGGACCTGACCGTTGACGGGCAGACCCACCGGCTGGACCGGGCGCTGTCGGCATCGGGTGCCCGCTATACCGGGGAGACGGCGGACGGGCGGGAGATCGAGTTCTGGAGCAAGGGGCGCAATGCCCGCCTGTCGCTGGGCCCCGAGACAGAGGTCGCCTGTGCCCAGGCCGATTTCACCGAAACCAGCCCGCCGGGCCAGTATGAGGCGCGCGGATACAGCCCCGGCTGGACCCTGCGCATCGGCACGGACCGCCTCGACATCGTGAGATTTGGCACAGGAACGTCGCAGATCGCGCGGATTTCCTTGCCCGAGCGACAGTTACTGGCCGATGGCTATCGCTATGAGGGAAGGCTGGGCGATGGTGATTTGAGGGTGACCATCAATCCCGGTACCTGCCTGGATGAGCGCACCGCCACCCCCCTGCCCGACCGGGTGCGGGTGGAGGTGGAGGGCCAGACCCTGGACGGGTGCGGCGGGTCGGCGGCCACGTTCCTGGCGCAGGGCGAATGGCAGGCCGTGTCCCTGAACGGCAAGGACGTGCCCACCGACAATGCGCCCGCCATGCGCTTCACGGCGGCGGGCGACGTGACGGGACAGGCAGGATGCAACCGCTTCGTGGCCCGCTTCCGCGCCGACGCCAACGGCATCACCATCGCCAGCCGTTCCGCCGCCAGCACCATGATGGCCTGCCCGCGCGACATCATGCAGCGCGAGCAGGCCTTCCTCTCGGCCTTGCGCTCCATCCAGCGCCACACGCTGGACGAGGGCGGCCTGCTGGTGCTGTCGGGCCTGGACGATGCGGAAATCAAGCTGCGGCGGGTGGGCGGGCCGTAGGGTGCCTTTATGGATTTCGCGTGTCCGGCGCGGGACAGACAAAGGGGCGGCCCGGTCCCTGCCCGCCAGCCATCAGGTCCCGGACCAGCCTTGCATCGGTCAGGTCAGGGAGGGAGGGATCAACAGAACCGAACGGGGCCCTTGGTGCGCTGCCATCCTCGCGGGCGTAGAAGCGGATCAGAGCCTGCTGCATCTGGGCGCGCTGGATGGCGTCAGCAGGGTCTGTGCTTGCCAACAGGTCGGCCAGGATGAATGGGTCGCGGGCGTCCCTGCCAGCATAAAAGATAAACATCTTCCGCGCGCCAGGATCGCTGCACCATATCCGTTCAACCAGGGGCCGCATGCGCGGCCATTCGTTCATCGCCAACAGGATGGGCGCCAATCGCTGCGCGCCCGTCATTGGTGGCGGCCAGCCCATCGGAATTGGTTCCGGTAGTTGCGATATCAAGGCAGTAGCCTGTGCCTGCGCCCAATCACGCACACCCCGGTTGCTGGTGGTCGCCAGGACGGCTGCCACTTCCTCATCATTGGGGACATATCGGCTATGGCCGCCAAATACATCTTCCAAAAGCCAATCACCGTAACCTCTGACTTCCCGTCCCAGGACCAGGGCGACTTTCGGCCAGCGGGTGGCAACGGCGGGGTCCTGTAGCCAGGCCTCACTCTCCTCATCGGGGCCGACACGGCCCTGCATGGCCCGAATGAAACCCCGTAGATCGTCACTATAGTACCATGGATTGTCCGTGAAGATCAGGCGTTCGAAATCCCGTTCCAGCAGGTCCAGTGCCTCCGCCCGGCGGCCCAGCAAGGCGAGGTGGCGTATGGCCCAGATCAGGCTTCGCACGTCATGGTTATGGTCCAGCCGTGCCCGGAAAAAAGGTACAGCATCGGGATGATCCCCGGTAATCAGTGCCAGCAGGGCATAGTCGGCGCGGCGGCTATCCTTGCCTTCCAGCGGCTCCCCGGCCCCGTCGATCACGCCGGCGAGCAGTTGCGGCCAGGGACGTTTGTCGGCTCTCGACCAGGGCAAGTAACGCCCCATGCCATCGTCAATACGCCCGCCCCAGGCCGGCGGTTCTCCCCGTTCCGCCCGGGTGATCATGTTGGTCAGATGCGCCGTCGGCATGGAGGGCCAGGCACCCGTCAGATAGTCCAGCGCATGACGGGCGCGCCATTGCGTATCTAGGTCGGCATCAGGACGGAGCCGGGACTGCAAGTCTGCTTCCAATGCGCGTAAGGCGGTCTCCGGCCCTGCCTTCTGCATCTCCACATAATCGCGGATCATGCGGACCCAGCGTGACTTGGCACCGCCATAAGGGGCAGCCACGTCCCCACCCGCCACCGCCAGGATTGTCCAGCTACCATCCGCCCGGCGCGCCAGGAACAGCACATAGCGTTGTCCCTGCCGGGGCATGAAAAATTGGCAGGGGTTGACGTGATCGGCCCCCAACGGCCCGCCGCTGAAAAAGCCCAGCGCAAGATCAACCTGTTCCGGCCCTGCCCCCTTCAGCGCCGAAAGCCGGCGAAAGGTGGCGAAGGGTGGATACTGGTAAGGCTCCGGCCCCCGCCGTGGGGCCAGAGAAGCCGCCTCCGCCACAATGATGGCGTCGGCCCGGGCCACCATATCAAATGCTGCACTGCGCGCCATATCCTTATATCCACCGCAGCCACCGGGCGGAGGGGGCGGCAGGGACAAAGCCCAAGCCGGGGATGCGGCCAGGAGGGCCAGGGTCAGCAGCAGCGGCAGCAAACGCGACAGAACGCGCCACCGGCAGGCCCGGATCAGCGCAGGATTCCTTGTCGGCAGGTTCAGGGCGAGAGCATCGGCCATGGCTGTGTCCTCAACCCTCTTTCCGTGTTGGACAGGCAAGCGGTTCTGCCTTTGGCGCGGTGCCTTTCACGAGAGCAATATACACTTCATCATTTTTAAAGCCGTTGCGGGTGGCGGCGGCGGCACCGGCCAGCAGCAGGCCCTGGCGCTCCTCTTCAGACAGGCCGGGCGTGGCCAGCATACGGAGATAGAGGCTATCCTTTAGAAACGTCAATTCTCTCCGAAAGGCCTCGATCACGCCCGCGCGGGACTTTTCATCCCGGCAAAACAGCTCCATCAGCAGGATGTCACCCTGGCTCCGCTCTGTCAGCAGCCGCAAGGGCAACTGCACCTCGTTCTCTTCCCACCCCTTATAGCGACGATCCCATTCCGCCCGGTTGACAGGATCACGCAATCGCTGTTCCGCCCAGGCGAGCAGGGGATGATCGGTGACCTCACTCACCAGCCAGAGGGCCTTACCCGGCTCGGCCACGGGGTCGGTGACCTGCAGGTAAGGAGCGATATCCGCGAAGAATGTCGGGCCTCCATAAGATCCAAGGTAAGCCTGGAAACGCCAGGCCAGATCGGGCCAGGTGTCACGCAGGACCGGGTCGCGGCGCCAGGCCGGCTCCTCGTCCACGCGGGTGCGACCGGACATGGCGCTTCCAACCATGGACATATGGTTGCTCGCCTCGGCCAGGGAGACTGTCATGATCCGTGTGGCCAGGAGACGGGCCGCATCGCCCCGCCGATCATGCCAAGCCATATGGGTTATGGCGAAGAACAGGCCCGCCGGATCATCATTTCGCGCGGCCAGGCCCGCGAAGAATTCCGCGGCATCCGCGTGGCCCGGTCGTGACAAGGCCCACAGCACGGCGATGCGATATTCCGGTGCCGTATAGACATGAGGACGACTGACCGTGCCATCATCGCTGGTGACGGTCCAATCCTCCACCCAGGGGTTCCAGCGTAGGCCGGCGGGGATGTGGCCCGCCTCCAACTCCCCATGCAGCCAGATCAGATAGCTTGTCGGCTGTGTCGTCTGTATCGTGTCAAGCTGTTCGGAGAGGCGGCGCGCCTTGAACTTCTCCGCGTCGCTGGCCTTTGGGTGCTGAACCTGCGCCAGAGCAGCGCGGATGGCCGCCATCCGCTGGTCTGGGGGCAGCGTATCCTCGATCCGCACAATTTCCGCCGCCACCTCCACCCAGGCGCGGCGCAGAGACGTCCGACCCGGTTCAAACTGCAAGGGCGAGGCGTAGGGGTGGTAGCCCCCCTTGCCGTCAGGTGACAGCAGCAACAGGTAGGTGGCACCCGCCTGATAGACGTCATTAAAACATTCGCCCAGCCAGCCGCGATAGGTCCGCAGATCGGCGAAATAGCGTCCGGAAACCCGGATGCGCCCTTCCGCCGTCCCACGCAACGCACGCTTCACGGTGAATTCGACGTAGCCATCGGCCAGTGGCCGGATCACCCGCGCCTCCACAATCAGCGGTGCCCTGGCCACATCCGCATAAGCGGTCGCCGGCGTCTCCCCCGGTTCGTAGTAGGTGGAGCAGGCACGGGCCGCCGGAGCGGCCAGCAAGGCCAGGAGCAGCACGGTCGCGACCTTGCGCCAGAGGCTGTAGCCGCGACCAGAGGTGAGATCACGTATCCCTATCCATGGCTGGAGTGGCCAGTACGCCGGCCAGGAAAATTGCCTTGCCCCACGATCGTTCTCGGGCAGGTCGTCGGGCATCTTGGGCATGGGTAGCATCCCGGTGTGGAAGATGGCTATCTTTTCACAACCGGGTGAGGTGCGGCAATGGCGTTGGCGCGTGGGGTTACGCCCCCTGCCCTCCCCCCCTTACGGGAAACTCACCGTCACAAACGCCGCCACCCGGCCACCGCATTTGCAGCCATCCTCATTCTTCAGGCTGGTGTCGGTATAGGCGATGCCGATGGTGGCGGGGGCCAGGGCGTAGGAGAGTTCCGCACCCCACTCCCAGAAGTTGGGTCCGCCCAAGTCCTTGCGATCATACCATTGGTGGCCGAGATGCGGGGAGAGGGCGAAGCGCTCGGCAAAGGGGATGGTGACGGCGATGCGGTGATAGAACGCGTCGCCGGCCCCGCCATCATCGGGGCTGTAGACCATTTCCGCTTCCCATTGATGGGTCTCAAGGTCCAGCGAGCCAGCCAGGGCGAATTCCCAGAGGTCCAGGCCCGCACCCTTGGGCGCGCCGGCATAATGGGTGCGGCTGATGCCGGCCACGACGGCCCATTGCTCCCATTCCCATTGATAGCCGCCGATCAGGTTCAGTTCGGCATCGGTGCCATCGTTGAAATCGACGGTGGAGCCGTCCACGGCCAGGAACAGGCCCGTCTCATGGGTCCAGGTCAGTCCGCCCTGGAAGGCGGCATGGCCATCGGATTGGGAGAGGCCTTTGTCGATATAATCGCTGGTCAGGCTGACCGAGCCTTCGACATCTGCCCAGGCCGGGGCCGCGCACAGACCCGCCACCAACGCCAAAGCCGCCAACCGCGCAACCATCCTGCCGACCTTTTTTCTTTATGGACACCAGATAACATAGCCATGAGTAGGCATGACCCGGACCGAAGATACGAGGTGGCGTGAGAATTTCATGCTGTTCATTGGGATATATCGGCAGAGAGGCTGCTATTGATTTTGATTTTCAATAGTAATACTTCAGCCTTCCTGATCGGCACCGAATAGCGGTGTTGGGGCCTGGTCACGCACGGGGCGCAGGACGATGTTGGAGGTCACGCGGCTGACGCCCAGCTCCGTATCGTCGATCCAGCCCTGGGTCAGTTCCTGATAGGCGTCGATATCGGGGCAGATCAGCTTGGCGATGTAATCGAACTCGCCACTGACCTCGAAACATTCCACCACTTCCGGCGTGTTGGCGAGGCGGCGTTCGAACAGCTGTCGCCCGTGGCGGCCATGATGTTCCAGCGCGATCTGGGCCAGGACCGTGATGCAGCTTTGCAGCCGGCGGACATCCAGCACGGCGCGGTAGCCGGTGATCAGCCCCTCGCGTTCCAGCCGGCGCACCCGTTCCAGGCAGGGCCGCGCCGACAGGCCCACCCGTTCAGACAGGGCCTGGTTGGTGATGCGGCCATCGGCCTGCAGCTCTGTCAGGATGCGCAGGTCGATCTGATCAAGGCGGCGGCGCATGGCGGGTCCGGGTGGTGGCGGGGTAGCCAGGGTAGCCCAATGGAAGGGCACATACCACCGGTCAAGATACTTGGCCGGCGGTGCGGCGGCGACTGCCGCCGCGCGGCCCGTGCCGCGTAAGCCAAGCCGCCGGATGGCGGCGCCCGGCGCTTAAGGGAACGTGTATCACGCCACCAGGGCCGTCTGCCCTTCCCGGCCCGCCATCAGGCCCGCCAGGAGATGTTCGACGACATGGGCCGTGCGGTTGCCCTGATCCTGGGTGGCGGCATATTCGACGATGTCCAGCGACTGCACCAGACCAGAGGCCCCCAGCAGGCGCAGGGCATCCACCGCTTCATCCAGGGTCAGGCCGTCGGGCACGGGCGTGCCGACGCCGGGCGCGACGCTGGGGTCCAGCGCGTCGATATCGAAGCTGACATGGACATGGCCGCCGCCCGCCGCCTGTATCCGGCTGATCGTGTGGGCGACCAGGGTGGCGAGGCCGCGTTCGCGCACCGCCGGCATCTCGTGAAACTCGATCCCCGACCGGCGCAGGTTCGCCCGCTCCCCTTCGTCAATGTCGCGGATGCCGAACTGCACCAGACGGTCGGGGCGCAGCAGCGGCGTGAAGGCGCCGACGCGCAGCAGGGCGGGATGGCCGATGCCACAGGCCAGCGCCGCCGGATAGCCATGGGTATTGCCGGACGGGGAGGTTTCGGGCGTGTTGAAATCGGGATGTGCATCGAACCACAGGACGAAGAAATTCTTGCCCTGACGGCGCGCATGCTCCGCCGCCGCCGCCACGGAGCCCAGCGCCATGGCATGGTCACCGCCGGTCATGACGGGCAGGCCGCCATCGGCGAAGACGCCCGACACGGCGTTGCGCACGGCGGTGCACCAGGCGGCGGTTTCGCGTACCGACCGGCTACCCGTTTCATCGCGGCTGCCATCGTAGGCGGGACCCTGGACATCGCCCCGGTCCACCATGCCCATGCGGCGCGGCAGGCCGATGGCGCGCAGGGCCGCCGGCCCCTCCGCCGCACCACAGGCCTTGTTGCCAACATCCGTGGGCACCCCGATGAAACCGTACCAGCCGCTCATGAATGGCTCCGTAAGTTTGCTATTTTAATTGAAAAGGGATCAGGCCGTCAGGCGCGACAGAACGGCGGCGAAGCGGTCGATGGCCCAGTCCAGTTCGGGACGGGTGATGACCAGCGGCGGGGCGAAGCGGATGGTGGTGTCGTGCGTCTCCTTCGACAGCACCCCCTGTTCCATCAGCAATTCGCAGACATGACGGGCGGTGGCGATGGCGGGGTCGATCTCCACCCCCACCCACAGGCCGCGACCGCGCACGGCGGTGATCGCCTTACTCTCGATGCCGCGCAGGCGGGCGATCATGTGGGCACCCAGTTCGGCGGAACGTTCCACCAGACCCTCATCGGCGATGGTGTCCAGCGCCGCCAGCCCTACGCATGCGGCCAGCGGGCTGCCGCCGAAGGTGGAGCCGTGGCTGCCGGGGCCAAACATGTCGATGACATCGCGGCGGGCGACAAAGGCCGAGACGGGCATGACGCCGCCACCCAATGCCTTGCCCAGGCACAGGCCGTCGGGGCGGATGCCTTCATGCTGATGCGCGAACCAATGGCCAGTGCGGCCCAGGCCGGACTGAATCTCGTCCAGGATCAGCAGGACATTGTGACGGTCGCAGATCTCGCGCAGGCGACGCAGATAACCATCGGGCGGCACGATGATCCCCGCCTCCCCCTGGATCGGCTCCAGCAGAATGGCGGCGGTGTTGGGGGTGATCGCCGCCTCCATGGCATCGGCATCGCCGAAGGGCACGATGCGGAAGCCGGGGGCGAAGGGGCCGAAACCGTCGCGATAGGCGGGTTCGGAGGAGAAGCCGACGATGGTGGTGGTGCGGCCATGGAAATTGCCATCGGCCACCAGAATTTCCGCCTGATCGGCGGCCACGCCCTTCACACGGTACGCCCAGCGGCGGGCGGCCTTGATCGCCGTCTCCACCGCCTCGGCCCCGGTATTCATGGGGCAGGCGCCATCCAGGCCGGTCAGACGGCACAGCCGCTCCAGAAACGGCCCCAGCTTGTCGGAGTGGAAGGCGCGGGAGATGACGGCGACCTTGCCCGCCTGTTCGGTCAGGGCCGACAGGATGCGGGGATGGCTGTGGCCGGTATTGACGGCGGAATAGGCCGCCATCATGTCCAGATAGCGCTTGCCGTCGGCATCCCACATCCACACGCCCTCGGCCCGGGCGATCACCACCGGCAGCGGCTTATAATTCTGCGCACACCAACGCTTTTCAACGGCAATGGCGTCGGCATTGATGCTGGTCCGCATGTCCATGATGCTCTCCCCGGCGGGTGCTGTTCGATGGTTTCAGCATGGCAGGCGGGGGCAGCCGAAACGGTTGAAGTTTCGGGGGCAAACGACAGGATCGGGCCGGGCAAGGGGGGTGGCACAGCCGAACCTGTGTGACGTCACACAAGGGCAGGGATTGGCATGATGTACCCGTGCAGTTTGGCACAGTAAGGGGTCTGTGTGACGTCACACATTGCCCCTCCCGCAGGCCGGCATCATGACGGAATTCCTGTCGCGGCTGCGTTCGGTGATTGACGTGGGGCGAGATTTGAGACAATTCTCAAAGCCTCAAATGCCCCCTCCCCGGACCGGTGCCATGACCCCCGATGAACTGCGCCAATTTCGTGAAAGCCGTGGTGAAAGCCAGGCCGCCTTTGCCGCCTGGGTGAATGCCAAGCTGGGCCGAAAGTATGACAATGCCACCATCAGCCGCTGGGAATCCGGCGCCGAACGCCTGCCGGTGCGGGTGGCGGAGTTCCTGGCCGCCGCCAGCCAGCGCACGGCCTGCATCATTGCCGTCGCCAACCAGAAAGGCGGCGTGGGCAAGACCACCACGACCCTGAACCTGGGCTATGCGCTGGGCGAACTGGGCAAGAAGGTGCTGATCGTCGATGCCGACCAGCAGGCCACGGCCACCGAGGGATCGGGCCTGGACCCGCTGGAGGTCCAGGACCGCAAGGGCGGGCTGGAGGATGTGCTGTTCGGGCAGACGGGCATCCATCAGGCCATCGTGAAATGCGACGGCTATGACATGCTGCCCTGTACTATTGCCCTGGCAGAGGCGCAGATCAAGATCCTGCTCGACCCCGATGACGGGCGCTATGTGCTGCGCGAGAAGCTGTCGGAGGTGCTGCGCGATTATGATTACATCGTCATCGACTGCCCGCCCGAACTGGCCCTGATCACCGTCACGGCCCTGATTGCCGCCGACTTCCTGCTGATCCCGACCAAGGCCAGCCGATATGATGTGCGCGGCATCCCCTTGATTTTTGACACAGTGTCGAAGATCCAGCGGCGACAGAATCCCAGCCTGAAGGTGCTGGGCGTGCTGCCCACCATGTTCAACCGCAATTTCGCGGTGGAGCAGCAGGTGCTGTCGGACCTGCAGGAAAGCCTGGGCGACAAGGCCCGCATCTTCCAGCCGGTGCCGCGATCGACCGAGATCGATCAGGCCACCTATGCCGGGGCCGTCCCGCTGAAAATGCTGCCCAAGAGCCACCCGATCGGGGTTTACCGCACCCTGGCGCAGGAGATCGTCAATGGTTAAGAACTGGCGCAAGCCCGCAAGCCCGCAGCCGGCAGCAGTGGCGAAATCCATCGGGGACAGTCTGGACCGGCCCGGTGCCGACCTGATTTTCGGTACGGCGGATGGTCTGCGCGATACGGTGCTGCTGCGCCTGAACGACATTGAGCCAAATCCCAACCAGCCACGCCGGCATTTTGATGAGGAGGAGCTGCAGGCACTAAGCTTCTCCCTGCGCGAGGTGGGACAATTATCCCCGATCCTGGTGCAGGCCCACCCAACGGAGCCGAAGCGCTTTATGCTGGTGGCGGGCGAGCGGCGCTGGCGGGCGGCGGGGATGGCGGGCCTGACCAAGATCATGGCCCACATCCTGCCCACCGATGCCAATACCGATCAGATCGCCCTGATCGAGAATTTGCAGCGCGTGGATCTGTCGCCCGTTGAAGAGGCAGAGGGCATCCGCCGCCTGATTGAGACGCATGAATATAATCAGGAGGCGGTGGGCGACCTGCTGGGCCGGTCGCGGACAGAGGTGAATACCACCCTGACCCTGCTGCGCCTGAATGCGACCATCCGCACCGACTGTGTGACATCACACAATGACGTGCCCAAGGCGGTTCTGCTGGAACTGGCGCGCATGGAGGAGGTTGACCAATTGAGCCTATGGCTCAAGGTCAAGAAGGGCGAGTTGACGGCACGGGAGGCGCGGGAATACCGCGCCAAGCTGCAACGGGCCGGTGATCCCGCCACGGCCAAGGCACCCGTGAGAAATGTTACAGCAAAGAAGTTCATCGCCGGCTTGCCCAAGTTGGAAGAGAGCCTGTCGGCAGGGATCGAGGCGGTGGCGGACAAGGGTTTCGCCAAGCTGCGCGCCGATGAGCGGGCCAAGCTGGAGGCGCTGAAGGCGCGGCTGGCGGGCTATGCGCAGCAGTTGGAGACGCTGCTGGCAGGGTGAGGGTGTGTAGAGGGGCGCAATCCACCCCTTATCTGCCTCTTCATCGTCATCCCGGCTTCTGCCGGGATGACATATATATATATATATAGAGAGAGAGGGGCGCGTCGGGGCCGACCTTACACCCGCAGGCCCTTCACCACCTCATCCGCCACCAGCCCCACCCAGCGGCCAATGTTTTCCGGGGCGGTGGCGGCACGCATGTCGGGAGCGCCCAGGGTCTGGGCCTTGCGGAACCATTTGGCGCGGACGCCGTAGGGTTCGCCGGTCAACCATTGCAGGGCGCGTTGGGCGGCGGGGGAGAGGGCAGGGGGTTCAGAGCCTTCCGGCGTCAGGCGGACGGGAGCGGAAACGGCAGGGTGCAGTTTCTCCAGCCAGGCGCGGAAGGCGGCGGACGGGTTGCGGCAGGGTTCCTTCTGTCGCATGGCCCATTCGGCCCAACTGAAAATGGCGGTCTGCATATCGACGTCGGGATATTGCGCCACCAGTTCCTCAATCACGGCCAGCGACACGCGCTGGATCAGGCCCAAGGTGCCGGCGGGGCCGCGTTCACGGTCAGTGCGGCCATCCTCCAGGTCGGGCGTATCCTGATCACGCGTGCCATTGGCGGGCGTGGCGCGGCCCACGGGGGCCTTAGCGAATTCAGTGATGCGGGCGGTGGCAACCAGTTCGCTGTTCGATTTCTTCTTTACATCGAACATCAGCTTTTCGACCTTGCGGCCGCGACCGTGGGAGCGCAGTTCCTGATAATCGATGACCAGACCCGACAGTTCGTTGATCTCGCTGACCGCCGGGTCCAGAACGCGGCGCTGAAAATGCGCGTAATTTGGCATCTTGTCGGCACAGCCCAGGCTTTCGCGCAGATCATCCAGCGCCACTTCCCAGCGCGGCTCTCGCAGGTTTGCCCGTAGGCTCAACAGCTCATACAGTGCCAGGGAATATTTGGAGGAGAACTGCGCGCAGATGGCCAGATGGATGCGCGCCCAAGCCCCGGGCTTGGCCAGCAGGGGGCGCAGCTTCGGCGGAAATTCCCATTCGGCGAAACCCGACCCGCGCGGCAGGGCGCGGAAGGCCAACAAGGGGGAGCCACCCTCCTTCAATTGCTGGTCAGCCTCGCTCCAGTACGGGAAGCGGACCAGGGTCTGCATCAGCCGGTCGAAGGATTGGCGCAGACGGACATTGTTGCTTTCGGTATCATCACCGATGGCACGGCGCAGGTCGGCAGTCGACGCGCGGAACGGGGGCAGGGGGGCCTCGGGATCGGACAGTTTGTCCCAGCTATAGGCCAGCAAGACATTGAAAAGCTTGCGATCTGCCAGGGTCAGGCCGTTGCCCGTCTCCATCACCTCAATCTGGGTGCGCGGCTTGGGCAGGGTGGGGTCGGTGGATAGGTCCAGCACATTACCCGTCACGCGCGGGCGGGCCATTTCCGCCTTCACCGCATTCGCCTGCGCCGCCATACGTCCCCCCACCGGGCACCCGTTTCAGTGCCAAAGAACCCGTGACCCCTGTCACTGTGACAGAGCAACATTGCCGGGGCACAGGATCAAGCGCGAATCATTGAACCCGTGCGAGATGGCACAGAGAGGACCAAAATCCCCGATTCTCGCCCGTGCGTTCCGGCACAGTAACGGGGCATGCGGAGCAGGGTGGGCGTGAGCTTTGGCACAAGATGGCGGAATCGGGAGAATCGCGGGAGAATCGGAAGCGTGAGATCTGGCACAGAAAGGATTCCGCCCCCCGTGAAATCCGGCACAGGCAGGGGGTGCGGTCCTAGGAACGAGCGTTACAGCCCAGAAAAACCGTGAGATATGTCACAGAGAACCGGCGGAAAACCGCAGAAACCCTGGACTCTCAAAAAGGCTTGAGAGGGTGGCCGTGCAATCTGGCACAGGATTGAGGGTGGGGCCGTGAGATATGGCGCAGCAATCCGGACAGAATGGCACAGGAAGCCGGGTGATCTGGCACAGGGACTCAGAAGGTATGGCACACAGAGCCGTATGCCGTGGCACAGGAAGATGGATTAAGAGGTTGGGATAATTGGGAAAATCGACCCCTGAACAATGAATCCTGAAAGGATGGAATCAACAGAACAGGGGGTTGAGGGTAATTTGAGGCAAGGGGAAGGGAAAAAGGGGGAGCTGTGTTCTGAATGAGGTCGAGGCGCCCCATTTCGTCATCCCGACGAAAGTCGGGACCCAGGAGGGCAAGCTCTCCACCTGTCGGCAGCTTCGATCAAAGCGGTGCAAAGCTCAGTGCTTGTGGCCCCTGGGTCCCGGCTTCCGCCGGGATAACGAGGGAGAGGGCGTTATCCACGGGAACCACGTCAATGGTCGCTCCGTGGATGACGGCTGCGCCTAATCCGCGCTACGGGCCTTCAGTTCCCGGTCAAAGAAGGCCTTGGCGGACAGGTAGTAGTGGGCGGCGAGGTTGGTGTCATAGAAGCCGTGGCGTTCGCCGGGATAGAACATCATGTCGAAGGGTTTGCGTGCCTGCTGCAGAGCGGCGGCCATGCGGACGGAATTGTCGAGGAAGACATTGTCGTCGGCCATGCCATGGATCAGCAGCAGCGGCTTTGACAGCTTGTCAGCCAGCTTCGTAGCGTCGCCCTTGTCATAGACCCCGCCCTTGGCGTCGGGCATGCCGATGAAGCGTTCGGTGTAGAAGGTGTCGTAAAGCTTCCAGTCGCTGACGGGCGCGGCGGCCACACCGGCGGCATAGAGATCGCCATGGCGCAGCAGGCTCATCAGCGTGTTGTAGCCGCCATAAGAATGGCCATAGATGCCGATGCGCTCCCCCTTCACGAAGGGCAGGGTCTTCAGATACTTGGCCCCCAGCGCCTGATCATCGCTCTCAATAGTGCCAAAGGCGTTGTAGATCTGGTCCAGGAAGGCTTTGCCCTGGCCCGGCGTGCCCCGGTTATCCAGCATGAAGACGACATAGCCGGACTGGGCCAGAGCCTGCAGGAACAGGGCTGTGCGGCTGCCCCAGGCCTTGGTGACAACGCGGGAGGTGGGGCCGCCATAGGTGTAGATGATGGCAGGGGCGGGATTGGCCGCATCCACGCCCGGTGGCTTCAGCATCGACCAGTGCAGGGTCTCCCCGTCGGGGGCCTTCAGCGTGCCATAGACCGGCTGGATATGGTTGGCGAGATAGGGGGCGTAAGGGTGGGACCCCTCCACCTTGTTTTCCTGCAGCCAGGTCAGCACCTTGCCGTCGCGGTCGCGCAAGGAGAGCTGTGGCGGCTGTGTGGGGCTGGAGAAACTGTCCAGCCAGGTGCCGCCGGCATCGGCCAGGACGGCCCCGTGCCAGCCCTCCCCCTGGCTGACGCGCCGCGGGCTGCCGGCGTCGCGGCCATCCAGGCGGGCGGTATAGACATGGCGTTCCAGCGGGCTGTCCTTCTGGCCCGTGAACATCACGGTCCCGGCCTTGGCATCGACCCCGGCCAGCGCCGTGACCGGCCATTTGCCGCGCGTGATGGCGTGCAGACGCTTGCCGAAACGGTCATGCAGGTAGAGATGGCGCCAGCCAGACTGTTCGGACGACCAGATGAAGCGGCCATCGGCCAGGAAATACAGGTCCTTGTGCAGATCGACCCAGGTGGATTTGGTATCGGTCAGGGCGACACGGGTGCGGCCCGTCTTTACGTCGGCGAACAGCAGGTCCAGACGCTTTTGATCGCGCGACATGCGTTGCACCGCCAGCCCGCCATCGGGCTTCCAGTTCACGCGCGCCAGATAGATATCGGCGTCGGGGCCGAGATCGATGGCGACAGGCGAGGTGGAGCCGTCAATGGGGGCCACCAGCAGCTGAATGGCGACGTTGGGGCCGCCCGCGAACGGGTAGCGCTGCGGGATCACCTTCACCCCGTCGGCACCATAGTCATAGCGGTTGACCAGCGGCACCCTGCTTTCATCCACACGGGCATAGGCGATGGATTTGCCGTCGGGCGACCACCAATAGCCGGTGTCGCGGTCCATCTCCTCCTGCGCCACAAACTCCGCCATGCCGTTCAGGATGGCGTTCTTGCCGCCATCGGTCGTGATGGCCCGTTCCACGCCCGTGGCCAGGGTCTGCACATAAAGATTGCCGTCGCGGACATAGGCGATGTGGGTGCCATCGGGGCTGAATTTCGGATCGGTTTCGGCGCCTTCGGTGCGGGTCAGGCGGCGGACGGGACCGTCCAGCGGCTTTAGCCAGATATCGCCCGATTTGGGCACCAAGACCGCATTGCCCTGGCTGTCCCAGACATACTCGGTCACGCCCGTTTCGGGGATGCGCTGCCGCTCGCGCCTTGCGCGCTCCTCCTCGCTTTCCGGCACGGCGGCGAACTCGGCACTGTCCAGCAGCAGCACGGGCTTGCGCTGCGTCAGATCATAGGCCCAGAGGTCACGGCGGCTGGCGTCGCTGGCTGCCCGCTCCAGATAGGTGACGCGGGTGCCGTCGGGGGAAAATTCCACGCCGCGCGGGGCGGCCCCCGACAAGGCGGGGCTGGCCACCACCCGGTCAATGGTCAGCTGTTCGGCGGTGGCGGGCAGGGCGGACAGGCAAGCCAGCAACAGGGAGGCGAGGCGGTGGCGCATGGATTTCTTTCTTGGCCTGAGCGTTGATGTTTTCCTTGTCGCGCCGGTCAATGCGAAAGGCAATGAGATAGGGGAAACTATGCGCATGGACAGCGAAAGGGGCTGGCACATGGCCCCGGTTTTCAGCCTATAAGGGAGGATTGAACCAACGCCGCCGGGGAGGGTGCAATGGGTGCCGTGCGGGCCGCAGAAGCGGTGGACGCGGATGCCATGGTCGATCTGCTGCTGTTCACGCTGGATGGACGGCCCTTTGCCGTGCGCCTGGGACAGGTGGAGCGGGTGACGGCCATGGCGGCCTTCCGGCCCCTGCCAGGCGCGCCGGCGGTGGTGGCGGGCATCATCAATGTCGGCGGCCGGTTCCTGCCCGTGCTGGACGTGCGCGCCCGCCTGGGCATGACGATGCGGCCCCCACGCCTGGAGGATGGCCTGGTGGTCGTGCGGCTGGCGCGGCAATCGGTGGCACTCTGGATCGACCATGTCGACGGCACCCTGCGGCAGCCGGCAGACAGCCTGATCCCCGCCGACAATGTGGTGCCGGCGGGCGGGTATTTCGAGGCGGTGACGGCGCTGCCCGGCGGGCCGGTCTTTATCCATGACCTGGACCGGTTCCTGTCCATGGAGGAACAGGGCGCCCTGGATGCGGCAATGGCGCGGGAGCGCGCATCTTGATCCAGGCCGGGTCCGGTTCTGTCCTGCTGGAGGAGTTCAGTGCCTTTCTGGCGGCACGCATGGGCCTGCATTACGCGCCCGAACGCTGGGGCGACCTGGAACGGGCTGTCGCACAGATGGCAACCGAGCTGGGCTTTGCCGATGGTGATGCCTGCATGCGGCATTTCCTGTCAGGCGCGGTGGACCGGGCCGGCATCGAGACGCTGGCCAGCTATCTGACCATTGGCGAGACCTATTTCTTCCGCGAGCCGGCCAGTTTCGACGCCCTGGCCAAACGCATCCTGCCGGGCCTGATCGAACAGCGCCGGGCCATGCACGGCAAGTATCTGCGCATCTGGAGTGCGGCCTGTTCGACGGGGGAGGAGGCCTATACGATGGCCATCCTTCTGGACCGGCTGATCCCCGATATCGCGGGATGGAACATCACCATCCTGGCTACCGATATCAACCCGCGATCCCTGCGCAAGGCTATCGAGGGGGTTTATGGCGACTGGTCGTTCCGGGGCATCGACCCGGAAATCCGCCGTGCCTATTTCACCCCGCGCGGCACGCGGTGGGAGATCATCCCCCGCATCCGGCGCATGGTCAGCTTCGCCTATCACAATCTGGCCGAGGATCTGTACCCGTCGGTGCAGAACAATACCAATGCCATGGACATCATCTTCTGCCGCAATGTGCTGATGTATTTCAGCACGGGCACGGCGCGGCGGGTGGTGTCGAACCTGCAGCATTCGCTGGTCGATGGCGGCTGGCTGGTAGCGGCGTCGGTGGAGGGATCGTCGGACCTGTTCCAGCCACTGGCCAATATCGGGCTGCTGGACGCCACCATCTATCGCAAGACGCAGTCGCCGCCGCTGGTGCCCTTCACCCTGCCGCCGCTGCCCGACATGCCCCTGGAAGCGCCGCTGGCGCTGCTAACGGTGCCGCCCTTGCCGGAACCGCCGCCGGCGGTGCTCGTGGAAGAGGCACCGGGGCCGCTGGATGAGGCGCTGGCGCTGTATCAGCGGGGCGAGAATGCGGCGGCCATCGCGCTGCTGCTGGGTGATCCCGGTCTGGCGGGGGATGGCAAGGCGCTGACCCTGCTGGCGCGGCTTTACGCGAATGAGGGACGGCTGGATCTGGCCGAGGAATGCTGCCGCCGCGCGCTGGCCGTGGACCGGCTGACGCCGGAGCGGCATTACCTGCTGGCCATGATCCGGCAGGAGGTGGGGGACCCGCGCGGGGCGGCGGAGTCGCTGAAGCGTGCCTTGTTTTTGGACCCCGATCATATCCTGGCGCATGTGGCGCTGGCCGGGCTGGCCGTGGCCGATGGCAAGAAGTCGGAGGCGCGGCGATGCTACCGCAATGCCCTGAACCTGCTTTCCGTACGGGCGCAGGAGGAAACACTTCCCGACGGTGATGGCTTGACGGTTGGCCGTCTGACAGAGATCGTGCGGGTGGCCAGTGCGGAGGTAGGGGCATGAGCGATCAGGCCGCGACAAGTGCCATTGACTGGGCCGCCATGCATCAGCGCATCCAGGCGGCCATGGAAGGGTTGGAACGCGGGTTTGAACCCGACGCGGCCGAGGTGGACCGCCGTCTGCGCGAACGCGCTGAGCGGCTGGCCCGTGCCGCCACCGCAACCCCTGCCGCATCGGACGAGATCCGCATCCTGGAATTTGAGATCGCGGGCCAGCCCATGGCGGTGGACAGCCGGCATGTGCGCGAGGTGACCGCCGACCTGGCCCCCACACCGGTGCCGCATGCGCCCGCCTGGGCGCTGGGCGTGGTGCATCTGCGGGGGGAGATGCTGACCGTTCTGGATTTTCAGGCCCTGATCGGCACCGGCAAAAGCGATGGCGATGGGCATCTGGTGGTGTTGCAGCACCGGGGCCGCAGCGTCGGCCTGATCACCGATGCCATCAGGGGCCTGCGTGCGGTGTCGCGCGGACGGCTGGACCCGGTGCCGGCGACGGTGCATGGCAATCGCCGCTTCTATCTTGGTGTATCCGAACAGGATACGCTGGTACTGGATGCCGGACAGTTTTTCGAGGATGGTGCCCTGACGGGCATGATGGCGGACGGTTCGGTTGGCACGCGGGGGAGCGTTTAGATGAAGATCACGGTGGGCAAGAAGATCTGGGGCTGCCTGGGGCTGCTGCTGCTGGTCGTGCTGGGCGTGGGCTGGGTGTCGCTGGATACCACGGCCCGTCTGACTGAGGCGGCGCGGTGGAGCGTCCATACGCAGGAGGTGAAGACCGAACTGGGCGAGATCCTGTCTGCGGTACAGGACATCGAAACCGGCCAACGCGGCTTTGTCATCACCGGCCAGGACACGTTCCTGCAGCCCTTCGAAAATGGCCGCCGGCAACTGGAGGAACTTGTCCCCCAGCTTCGCCGCATGATGGTCGACAATCCCGAACAGCTGCGCAACCTGGATCGTGTGGAGGCCGCCGCGCGCAACCGCTTGAACGAGGCGCTGCTGCGCATTGACGCCCGCCGCCGCGACGGGTTCGAAGCGGCGCAGAAGCTGATCGTCAGCGATACCGGCCGGCAGGCCATGTTGGAATTCCGCGCTGCCATCAAGGTGATGCAGGACCTGGAAAACCAGCTTCTGGAACAACGCAATGCGGCCAAGGATGAGAGCACGCGGCTGGCCAATCTGGCCGTGATCGGCGGCGCGTTGCTGGCCGCTGTTATCGTGCTGCTGTCGGGCGCATTCCTGTCGGCCAATATCGTCGCGCCATTGCGCGAGATCACGGCCACGGCGGAACGGATCGGCAAGGGCGACCTGACCAACGATATCCCGCCATCCAGCCGTGGTGACGAGGTTGGTATCCTGAACAATACCTTCCGCGACATGACCCGCGGCCTGCGCCAGTTGATCCAGGAACTGGTCGAGGGGGTGAACGTGCTGGGCACGGCGGGCAGCCAGATCGTGTCGACCACGGCCCAGGTATCAGCATCCGCCGCCGAAACGGCCACGGCCCTGGCCGAAACCAGCTCCACCATGGAAGAGGTGCGCAAGACCTCGCAATTGTCGACGGAGAAGGCGCGGCATGTGGCCGAAACGGCCCAGGCCACGGCCCAAATCTCCGCGACGGGCAAACGGTCGGTCGAACAATCGGTGGCTGGCATCACCCTGGTGCGCGAACAGATCGGCGCCATCGCCGAGGCCGTGATCAAACTGTCCGAGCAGAGCCAGGCGATCGGCACCATCGTGGCCTCGGTCAATGATCTGGCCGAACAATCCAACCTGCTGGCCGTCAATGCCGCCATCGAGGCGGCGCGGGCCGGCGAACAGGGCAAGGGCTTTGTCGTCGTGGCGGCGGAAGTGAAAAGCCTGGCCGAACAGTCCAAGCAGGCGACGGCCCAGGTGCGCGCCATCCTGGGTGATATCCAGAAGGCCACGGCCACCGCCGTTCTGGCCGCCGAACAGGGCAGCAAGGCCGTGGATGCCGGCGTGAAACAGGCGCAGGAGGCGGGCCAGTCCATCGAGCGGCTGGCCCAGAATATCGCGCTGGCCACCCAGGCCAGCACCCAGATCGTCGCGTCGAACCAGCAGCAGCAGGTGGGCATCGATCAGGTGGCCCTGGCCATGGACAGCATCCGGCAGGCCAGCAGCCAGAACACCATCGCCACCAAGCAGGCGGAAACGGCGGCCCATAACCTGAACGCCCTGGGGCACAAGCTGAAATCCCTGGTCGGCCAGTACAAGGCGTGACCGGTTCGGAGCCAGCCTGATGAACAGCCGCAACGAACAGCTTTTCCAACGCCTGCTCGCCATGTTCATGGTCGAGGCGGAGGAACATGTCGGTTCGCTGGCCGTGTCGTTGCGCGAGTTGGAGGCCGGCGTCAGCGAGCAGCGGGCGCGGGAGCTGATCGAAAAGACCTTTCGTGAGGTCCATACGCTGAAAGGGGCGGCGCGCACCGTCAACCTGTCGCATCTGGTGGCGCTGTGCCATGCCATGGAATCGCTGCTGGCCCTGCTGAAGCGTGGGGAATTGCGGCTGGGGCCGGGCGTGGTGGCCGTGCTGGCCGACGGGTTCGCGGCCCTGCGCCGCATGGTCCCGAACGAGATGAATGGCAACAGCCCGCCGCCGGTGGAGGGGTTGGACAACCTGATCGCGCGCCTGGAAGGGGCGGGGGCGGCAGCCGAGGCCCCTGCCGCCCCCGCCCCACCGCTTGCCCCCTTGGCCGCCCCTGTGGTGGAGGTCCCCAAACCCCCGCCGCCGACGGCCCCGGCCAAGCGGGTGCCGACCGAGGAACCGTTTGTGGCGGGGCCGCGCCAGACCCTGCGTGTGCCCATTGAGCGGCTGGATTTCCTGCTGCATCAGGCAGAGGAACTGATCAACGCCAAGCTGTCGGGCGGGGAGCGGGTGGCCGAGATCAAGGCGCTGGGCACCGGTCTGACCGACCGGATGCGCACGCGCCAGCGCCTGGACAGCGCGCAGCAGGCAGAGCATGACGCCCAAACCCTGGCCTGGGTCGCCACAAAGCTGAGCCGGCTGGCGCTGGAAGCCGATCATGATGTGCGGGGCCTGTCCAAGGGGGTCGACAGTTTGTTGTCGGGCACGAAGCAGGTCCTGATGCTGCCCGCCGGTACGCTTCTGGAACCTGTTGCCCAGGATTTGCGTGACCTGTCACGACGGCAGGGCAAGGATGTGCAGCTGGAGCTGGGCGGCCAGGAGTTGGAGCTGGATCGCCGCGTGCAGGAGGAACTGCGCGAGGCGCTGCTGCATCTGGCGCGCAATGCCATCGATCATGGGATCGAGCGGCCCGAGGAGCGGGTCGCGGCGGGCAAGCCGGCGCGGGCCACCATATCGCTGACCGTCAGCCAACGCGATGGCGGGCGGGCGGAGATCGCGATCAGCGATGATGGCCGTGGCATGGATCTGGGGCGCCTGAGCCAGGAGGCGGTGCAGACGGGCCTTCTGGAGGCCGAGCAGGCGGCGGGTCTGGCGCCCGATCAGATCATGGCGCTGGCCTTTCAATCGGGCCTGTCGACCAGTGAGGGGATCACGGATATTTCCGGGCGCGGCCTGGGTCTGGCCATCGTGCAGGAAAAGGTGGAGCGGCTGGGCGGCACTGTGACAGTGGAAAGCCAGCCGGGGCGGGGCACGGTGTTCCGCCTGCTGCTGCCCGTCACCATGGCGGCATTCCGGGTGGTGATGACGGCGGTCGGCGGCAATGTCTATGCCATGCCCACCAACCGCATCGAACGCGTGGGCCGCGTCGCCAGCCAAGATGTGCAGATGGTGGAAGGCCGGGAGATGCTGCGCATCGACGGGCGGCCCCTGGCGCTGGTCCGGCTGTCGGACCTGCTGCACCTGCCCGGCACGGGACCGTCGGGGGATTTCCGCGCCTATGTCGTGCTGGCCGCCGCTGGGCAGCGGCTGGCCGTGGAGGTCGAAACCGTCCTGGGCGAAGCGGAGATACTGATGAAGCCGCTGGCCTGGCCCCTGACGCGGGTGCCGGGCGTGGCGGGGGCCGTGGCCCTGCCATCGGGGCGGCTGGGTTTCGTGCTGAATGTGCATGACCTGCTGCGCGCGGCACTGCGCCCCGATTTCCAGGCGAGGGCGATGCGACCGGTCACGTCCAACACGGCGCCAGCGCGCAAATCCATCCTGATCGCCGAGGACAGCATCACGGCCCGCACCCTTTTCAAGCATGTGCTGGAAGCCGCCGGGTTCCGGGTGCGGACCTGTGTGGACGGGATGGAGGCGTGGAACGTCTTGGCCGGCGAGATGTTCGATCTTGTCGTGTCGGATGTAGAAATGCCGCGCATGAGCGGGTTCGAACTGATCGCCAATATCCGCCAGGATCCCCGCCTGTCGGAGATACCGGCCATCCTGATCACCTCGCTGGAAACGCGAGAGGATAGGGAGCGCGGGGTTGATGTCGGCGCCAGTGCCTATATCGTTAAAAAGAGTTTCGACCAGAGCGACTTGCTGGAGATCATCGGTCGCCTGATCTGAGGATATTCTGTGTGATCAAGGTTCTCGTCGCCGAGGATTCGCCCACTATCCGGGTATTCCTGACCGCCATTCTGGAAAGCGAGTCCGATATCAAGGTTGTGGCCGCCGTTTCGGATGGCGCCGCCGCCTTGGAGGCGGTGCGCCGGCTGAAGCCGGACGTGGTGACCATGGATATCCATATGCCTGGCCTGGACGGGTTTTCCGCCACGCGGGAGATCATGGAGACGGTGCCGGTTCCCATCGTCATCGTCAGCGGCGCCGTGCAGGACGAGGTGGCGGCCACCTTCAAGGCCGTGGAGGCAGGCGCCCTGGCCTTCATCCGCCGCCCGGCAGGCCTGGGCCATGATGATCATGAGCGGGAGGCCGAGGCCCTTGTCACCGCCGTCCGCCTGATGTCGGAAGTGAAGGTGGTGCGCCGCTGGAAACGCGCGCCGGCTATCGCTGAACGGGTGGCTGCCGTCACAGCGGTGGCCAGCACCAGCCCGCGGGAGAAGGCGCGGGTTGTGGCCATCGGGGCCAGCACCGGCGGGCCGGTTGCCCTACAGACCATCCTTAGCGCCCTGCCGGCGGAATTTCCCCTGCCCATCCTGGTGGTGCAACATATTGCGCGCGGCTTCGTAATGGGTTTCGCAGAGTGGCTGGACGCTGGATGTGCGATACCGGTCACGGTTGCGCGCGATGGGGAAGAGGTGATGGGCGGCCATGTCTATGTGGCGCCCGATGACCGGCATATGGGCGTGGACGCCTATGGCCGCATCCAACTGATCGACAGCCCACCTGAAGCCGGCCTGCGCCCCGCCGTGGGGCACCTGTTCCGGTCGGTGACGGCCCAATATGGTGGGCGGTCCATCGGCGTGCTGCTGACCGGCATGGGCGCCGACGGGGCCGACGATCTGTGCGTTCTGCGCACGCTGGGCGCCGTCACCATCGCCCAGGACGCGGCCAGTTCGGTGGTGCATGGCATGCCGGGCGTGGCCATTGAGCGCGGCGGGGCCATGCATGTGCTGGCCCCGGCGGCGATTGCGGCGAAGTTGGTGGAGGTGGGGGGTAGTTAGTTTCTGATAGGTTTAAAAAAGAATGGAAGCTTTTGTTTATCTAGCCAGTCGTAGTCGATAAGCGTGTGTGTTAATCCAAAAAAATGATTTATTGTTAAGTATAAAATTGGTGATTCTGGAAATATACCCTTCAGTTGATAGCAATGGTAGTCGAGCATTTCGATTTTTTCGCAGTTTTCCAGGAGATTTATGTAGAACCCGTCTTTCTTGAGATTTGGGTCATTTTTTCCAATAAAAGCTCCATTTATTTGTCTGTCTTTTCCATCTAAATCATGAACGATTGAGAAGGCGAAATTCTTGGGGAATCTATCAATTAAGAATTGTATAGCTTCTGTGTGATCCTTCTTTTTCGCCTCACGTTCAAAATGCTTCGCCTGCATCTTTTGAGCTTCGCTCGACGCCGCAAGCTCCGTCCTCGTCGCCTCCAATTCCTGCCGCGTCAGCCGCAATTCCTTCAGCTGCAGCCTTAACGAACTCAGCAGAATCATAAAGCTGAAGAAGGCAAAAACCGAGTTCAGGGTGCCGCCGACGAAGTCGCCGAACTGGCCCCAGGTGGCGGTGTCGTTGGACAGTCCGCCCCGGAACTGGAAGAAATAGAGCGACCAGGCGGCGATGATCACCGCCACCGATACCGCCAGAATCCAGCCGGCATAATCGGCGATCTTTTCGATGAAGTCGGGTTTCTCACGCGCCGCCGGCTCGCTCATCTTCGCCCTTCCGTGCTTTGGATGGTGGGGTGTTGCCACCATAGCGGGAAGGGGTGGGGGGAGGAAGGGGGTGTCGTACCTTGCTTATCCCCATTTTCGTCATCCCGGCGTAAGCCGGGACCCAGGGGCCAAGCGCCCGACGGTTCGGCGGGGTTGGCCGGGGTGGCGTTGAGGTTTGGGCCTGTGGCTCTGGGTCCCGGCTTTCGCCGGGATGACGAGGGAGCGGGTGACGAGGGAGGGCGAGCGAAGAGGTGGATGACGAGGGAGAGGGGGCGACGGCGTGGGGGGAAGTGCGACGGCGGTCAGAGTCTTCTTGACTGCAATGCAAATGGAGAAAACCATACAAGAATAACAATCTCTATCCAGGGCGTTCCATGGGGTATGAGCGTGGGGGATATGTTTACATCCTGGCCAGCCGGCGAAATGGCACCCTCTATATCGGTGTAACGGCTGATCTTGCCCGGCGGGTCTGGGAGCATCGGGAAGGGTTGGTCCCGGGTTTCACGCGGCAATATAGCGTGAGGATGCTGGTTTATTACGAACAGCATGGGGAGATTGGTGGGGCCATTCGCCGTGAGAAGCAGCTGAAGGAATGGCGGCGAGCATGGAAGATCGACCTGATCGAGACGCATAATCCGCTGTGGACGGATTTGTACGCGACGCTGGCGTGAGGTCTGGGGCTGGGCGCAGGTGCCCGACCTATTTGGCGGCTTTGATCAAATGGCGTTGACGTCTGATCCCCGTGGCCCCTGGGTCCCGGCTTTCGCCGGGATGACGAAAGGGGGCCAGGACGACAAAGGGGGGCGGGATGACGGTTGGAGGTACGGCGATGGGGAGGGTTTAAGAGGTGCCGCCCTACCCCCCCACCGGCCCCGTCGATTGCCGGACCATCAGTTCGAAGCCCAGTTGGCGCACGGGTTCGGGGTCGGTGTCGCCGATCAGGAGGTCGACGGCGGCGGCGGCCATGGCCATGGTGGGCTGGCGGATGGTGGTGAGCGGGGGCCAGATGACCTGGGCGATGGGGCTGTCATCGAAGCCGATGACGGAGAGGTCGCGGGGGACCTGCAGGCCGTGCTTGTTGGCGGCGGCGACCGTGGCGGCGGCCATGTCGTCATTGCCGGCGAAGATGGCGGTGGGGCGGTTGGGCAGGGCCAGCAACTGCTCGGCAGCGGCGAAACCGCGTGCAAAGCTGAAATCGCCGGGCAGGACATGGTCAGGCGACAGGGTCAGGCCGCGTTCGGCGGCGGCATTCATGAAGCCGCGCCGGCGCAGTTCCGCCGCGCCATGGTCGGGATGGCCCAGGATCATGCCCAGCCGCGTATGGCCCAGATCGGCCAGATGATATGCCGCCAGCCTTGCCGCCGCCTCATCATCCATATGGACATGCGGTGTGCGGGCGGGATCGGTGCGGGGCGCGATGCGGACAAGGGGGACATTGGCCTGGGCGATGGCGTCCAGCACATCGGGGCGGTCCACGATGGGCGGGGTGAGGATCAGGCCATCCAGGCGGAAGCGCGCGGCCACCGACACCATCATGCGCGGCAGGTTGGGATCGTCCGCCTCGCACGGTTCGGTCAGCAGGTGGTAGCCCTTCTCCTGACACCGCCTGATGGCACCACCCATGATGTCGGCCATGTAGTTGCGCGACGGGTTGTCATAGAACAGGCCGATCAGATAGGAGCGGCGGCCCGCCAGCGAGCGGGCATTGGGATTGGGCCGGTAATCCAGATCGGCCACGGCGGCGCGCACGCGGGCCAGCGTGTCGTCGGCCACCCGCGCCTCATTATTCAGCACGCGCGATACGGTCTTGGTCGAGACGCCGGCCACGCGGGCCACATCAAAGATCGTCGCCACACGCGGAAGGGGGCGGGCCGCGCCATTCTGCTGAATATCGGTCAAAGAACATTTCCTCCGCGCCGCAGGGGTACGTTGCCCCCTTGTGCCGTCGATAGTGTGGATAGCATGTTCGGGGGCATCTGACAACGTTGTCTAATAAAGTGAAAGGGCAGTGAGCATCGCGGGTGCTGGCAGGCTGGATCGGTTGTTCGGATTGGTTTAGGTTAACGCTAACAATTTCTAATGAGCCAGGGAGGATGGGATGCGGGTGATCAGGGGGCTGGTGCTGGCCTTGGTGCTGGCGGGGATGGGCGCCGGGACGGCAGTGGCGGCGGCCTGTGGGTCGGACGCGCTGGGCACCAGCCGGACCATCACCTTGAAGCGGGGGGCAGGCGGGGCGTTCGGTACGGTGCAGCATGCGGCACTGCCGGGGCTGGAAAAGGGCGAGGTGGTACTGACCTTTGATGATGGGCCAGTGCCGGTGCTGACGCCGCAGGTTCTGGACGCGTTGAAGGCGGAATGCGCCAAGGCCACGTTCTTCATGACGGGTGGCAATCTGGACGCCCATGGCGACCTTGCCAAACGCGTCGTGGCGGAGGGGCATTCGGCGGGCATCCATAGCTATAGCCACCCGCATCTGGGTACGCTGGGCGAGGTGGCGCAGCTGGATGATCTGGCGCGCACCCAGGCCGCCTATCAGCGGCTGTTCGGGGTAACCGCCGCGGCGTACCGGTTTCCGTTCCTGGAGGAGACACCGGTGCTGATGTCGGCGCTGGCCCGCGACGGGGTGGCGGTCTTCTCCATCGATCTGGCCATCACCGACTGGCAGCCGGCGGATACCACGCCCATGCTGGCCGAGCGCCTGTCCAAGGCGCTGGACGAGAAGGGCGGTGGCATCATCCTGATGCATGATGCCAACAAACCCACGGCGGACGCCATTGCCACCCTGCTGCGCGTGATCAAGCAGAAGGGCTACAGGCTGGTGCATGTAGTGTGGGAGGGGTGAGACGAAGGGGGGCGATTCGGCTTGAGGTTGATGAAGTTGAATATACTTGTAAATATCTTTCCTTTTGGATTTCACTTGTATTGCCGTAACGCCTATTATTGGCTTCTGGACTGGAAATATTATTACTAACCGCGTAAAAATTCAAATTTTCTTTACGCCTCGTTGTCGTTGAACTACCACTTTCAGGCTATTAATGTAGCTGGAGGTGGTGGATGTTGAACGTGATCCCGTGGAAAGCGTTTTACGCGCTTTTCATTCTCCTGTTGGGTTTGTTTCTCTATACGCTTTTCTTTGGCTATCAAGCCTCTGTGCTGACATCCTTCCCGGACTATCATCCAGCACTGGCGATTACCGCAGGCTTGGCCGCCGCCCTTCTTGTGGGGGCATTTCTGCGTAGCTATGGTCGGTTACGGCTCGCGGCGGACCATGCCGGCAGCAAGCAGCTGTCGGCAAAGTTCAAGCGTCTTTCCTGGGTTTTTGTCGCCCTGATACTGACCTTGAGCGCCGTTGGCGTGTTGACGGCGGCGACCCTGGTCTTTGAAGGCCCCGTCATTCTGCGCGAGGACCTTGATCGGGCGCGCGACCGTCTGACCCAATTGCGGGAAGCGTCCAGGGATTCCCTGCGGCTACCGGAATATGAGGGTATTCGCGCGCAGGTAGAGAGCAAGCTCACGGCCTTGCGTAATGAGATCACGGCTCCCGGCAATTGCGGTATGGGCTCGCAGGCCCGCCAGCGCTTCCAGGAAATCCGCGAACTTCTGCCAGACCTGAAGCCGCTGTCGTCCGACAATATCACCATAAGCTGTACTGCCCGGCAGACCTTGAATGACCTTATTCAGGCCTATACGGAAAAGATATTGTCCAGCCTGAATAACCACCCTATGGCAATCCAGGGTCGTTATGCGGAGCGTAATGCGCTGGCCCAGCAGGTGGAGAAGGCCGTCGCCCATCATGACAATGCGCTGTCGAAGCGGCAGGCCGATCTGGCGGGCCTGTCCAGCCTGATCGCCCGCATTGGTCTTTACATCGACACGGTGCGGGACCTGACGGCGAGCAACGCCGAGTATAAAAGGCTCCGACAGGAGGTTGGCGCCTTCGCCCCCGCCATACTGGCCCTGCCGCCGGATATCGGCAGCCAGGCATCGGAGAATGTATCGCGCCCCCTGTCGGTGTTCAGCATCCTGCTGTCACGGCTGAATTACGCCAGCACCTATCTCTACTCCGTCCTGCCTCTGCTAATGGATATCCTGATGCTGACCCTGGTCTATCAGGCCGCCACACTGAGCCACCGGCGGCGTGTGGAGAACACGCGGCGCAACCAGGCGGCCGACCTTGATGGCACCAAAGTGGTCCTGCTGTGGGGACCGTTTAGCAGCAACCCGAATCAAGCCTAATCTTCAAACGATGGTGGTTGACCATGCCTGATTTCGATGACACGTCCGACCGCCCGTTGGTCAGGAAGAAGTCTAACTTCAACTTTGACGATAAGGCTGGCGGTGATTTCATTCGGTTCATGGATGAAAATCATGTGCATCCCGTACTGGTCTTCGGGACCCGCTTATCGGGCAAGAGCACGATGCTGCTGTCGGCCCTTGGCTATGCCATGGGATCAGCGGATGCCGGCATCAACGTACGCATCGGGGAAGACCCGTTCCCGGCAACGGTCGAGGATGCCCAGTCGCGCTATCTCGCCGCCAAGGAGTTCCTGAACGTGAAGGTCCCGGCCTTCAATCATGGAGACATGCCGCCCGCGACATCAATCGAACACCCATTCTTCATCCCGCTGGATATCGAGATACGCGGGCCTGGAAATACCGGCAGAACCTGCAAGCTGGCCTTTCTGGAAGGGCAGGGCGAATGGTTCGAGATGGATACCAGCACCGGTGTCGATTTCAGGGAGATGAAGCCGGAGGTCACCGCGATCCTGAAACGGTTTCCCAATCCCATTTCCGTGATCTTCGTTTCTCCCTGCAGAAGCCCGGATGGCCGGGTCGGTCTTGAATATAGCCATCGCTGTCTGGCCAATTGCGTCGATCAGTATCGTCGCCATCGCAACGATCCGGCCCGTGATCACCTGCTTTTGATGATGAGCAAGTGGGACGCCCGGCATCCGCCAGGGACGGATGGGTTCAATGACCCGGCAGCGGACCTGCTTCTGAAGGAGGTGCAGGATTGGCGGTTCATCTGGAATGCCTTCAGCACTTTAAACGGCATCGGCAGCAAGTCGCTGCTGCCCTATTCAGCGGGCATGATCTCCGGCAATTTCGTAAACCCGCCGGGTGTACATAAGCGCGTCTTTGATCGCTATAACCGCCTCCTCCTGAACTGGATCATCGGAAACGCCACCCAGCCCGCCACGGGGAATGCGGCGGACAGGCCGTCCCCCCTCTATCCGGATGCAGCACCACCCACCAAGGGCAAGCCATCGGCCCTGGACCGTTTCATCGATTTCATTCTGGGTACGAAATGACAGGGTCCTGAGGGAGGACGACCGGTATGCTGACCCTGACATGGTTCGGATTTTTACCAGGAAACACTTCCCGGAACATTTATGAGAACCGGGAAGCAAGCAATGGCGAGCGGAAGATATTCTGCCGTCCGGATTTGGAGATGGTGCAACGCTCATCCCGATTGGAGGGGGTAAGTTTCAAGGATCTGTATTTCGTCCGCCGGGTTGGCTACCAGGGGCTTGACCAGGATTTTACCTGGATAGCGAAATGCGAGTCCATTCGCGATAGCATGCAGGACCGTGTTGGCCCCTATCGTGGCGCGGGCCTGCTGCTGTCTGGAACGACAATCAGCGGCCAGGTCGCCTATACGGTGGTCAAGGCCGTCTTCGATTGCATGACCCATCACGTACCCGAAGTGCTGCCCCGCGGCTTCAAGCTGGCGGACGTGGTTCAGCGGGCGACCGCAAAAGCCGATGTGGGTCAGATTATCAAAGCGGTGGGCGACAAGGTGAGGGCCGAAGCCATTCCGCACCAGGAAGGCGCCGGACTTTCCCTTGCCACAGGCGCGTACGCGGTGGGGATCATTGATATCAGCAGCCTTTCGCTAGAAAGCCGCCCCGGCATTATCGCTAAGTTCCTGGATAATGCGCAGACCAGACCGCAATATAACCAGTTCGGCGAAATCTACATCAGTGCGGAGCCGCATGTCATCGCCGCCGCCATGCGGATACCGAACGCGCAGATCATTTCACTCGACTGGGACCCGCAGCCCAGAAAGATGGCGGCAATCGCCCCTCCCCAGCAGACGGCCCCGAGTGACATTGAAGAGGATGAGGAAATGTCGGATCAGAAGCTGCAGCAACTCAGGGATTACCTGATGGAGCAGATGCGGGGCGAGGCCGCCGAGCAGGCCAACCTGCAAATTCGCTCCTTAGAGCGGCGACTGATGCACGATAACCAAGAGGGCGGCGCACAATCATCCGGCGTCGTACAGGAGCCGCAATGGCCGAGGCTGCTGGGGTGGCTTGCCGCAGCAGCGGTGGTGGTTGCGATATCCGTCAGCGCATCGGTCTACCTCGCCCCCCATAACGGGGGCGGGCAGACTGCGGATGTGGGGAAGGTTGTAGCAGCGTCTGTGGCACCGGTCGAAGAGAAGATCGCTACAGCAGAGGAACAGGTGGCAGCGCTGGTTAAAAGACTGGATGCATTGGAGACCAAGAGGCTGGAGGCGCCGGAGCAACGCCCGCCCGTTGCTACCGGAACATCGACTCTGGCACCCTCTAATATACCAGCGGGTGGAATTTCAAATGAAAGTAGAGGGTATGTTAAGCAGTCAACGGATTCAATTAGGGAGACGATTTCGGCGCTGGACAATAATTCCAAGAACGCACAAATTCATGTCAAGAAAGAACTGAATAGAATCGCGACTATACTGCGTGATTCCATTCCAATAATTTGTGAGCGAACGGGCATTGACCAAAACTCAGAAGAGTGCAAGGTGCCACCCGCCGCCAAATAGCGTCTGACCCCCTCCCTCACCCTTCCGTCACCAGATCCTTGTAGGCATGCCAGCTGGCATGGCCGATCAGGGGCAGGGTGACGATCAGGCCCACAAACAGGGTGGCGATGCCCACGGCGGTCAGGAAGACAATGATGAAGGCCCAGAGCGCCATGGCGGGCAGGTTGACGCGCACCGCCGTGATGCTGGTGGCCATGGCGGTGAAGGCGTTGGTGCGGCGGTCCAGCAGCATGGGGATCGACACAACGGAAACCGCGAAAGCCACAGCGGCGAAGGCGGCGCCGATGATGGTGCCGACGATCAGGAAGGGCAGGCTGGCCCCGCTTTGAAACAGGGTGGTGGTCAGGCTGTCCAGGGTCGGCGACAAGTCGGCGAAGAACAACGCATACATCAAGGTCGCCACCCGCACCCAGAACAGGTGCAGCAGTAGGAGCAGCACGCCCAGGAACCCTACCTGCAGGGGGTTCACCTTCCATGCCTGCAGCGCCCGGCCCAGATCGGGCACGCGACCGGCGCCGATATCGCGCGACGTGGCGTAAAGCCCGACCGCGATCAGCGGGGCCACCAGCGTGAAGCCCGAGGTCAAGGGCAGCATCAGCATGACATGCCCGGACCCCACCACCAGCAGGGTCAGCGCCAGGCTGAACGCCGCGATGATCGCGCCATAGGTCAGGCTGACCCGCCAAGCGGACCCCAGATCGGCCATGCCCAATTGCAGCCAATGCCAGGGCCGGTCCACGGGAACGTGACGGATATGGGGCACGGGTCCGCTGAATACAGGGACGTGGCCGGCATCATCTTCATGGTCGACAGTCATTTCCACCCCCAATAGTTTGCTGAGCTTCGCTTTTCGCGGCTTTTCTTGAGTATGGCAGGTTTTCAGGCGCTGGGAAGGGGGGCTATGCTTTTGATGAATATTAGGGGTGTGAAAATCTCTTCGTCATCCCGGCTCTCACCGGGATGACGAAGAGGGGGCAGGAAGACGCACTCCCCCCCACCCCCTTGATCCCGCTTCACCTTGATGTTCCGCGCCCGAACCATCGGCGGGTTGATGCATGTCAATGCGCATCCCCCCGGCATGGCCCATGAAGGCAGGGTCGGGGATCGGGCATGGGTCCGGTCCTTATCCAAAAATTCCGCCGACACCGGGGGTTTGTCATGGGTGTAGCAATCGCCGACGGGGCGTATGGGGGCGCGGGCCAAACGGCCGCTCCCGTCGAGGCGTATCACGAGGACGTTGTCCGCGCCTTCGTCGTGGCCGCCATGTTCTGGGGCATCGCGGCGTTCGCCGCCGGTGTCTATATCGCTTTCCAGCTGGCCTTTCCCGACCTGAACTTAGGGTTGGAATGGACCACTTTCGGGCGGCTGCGCCCGCTGCACACCTCTGCCGCGATCTTCGCCTTTGGCGGGTCCGCCTTGATCGGGTCGTCGCTTTACGTGGTGCAGCGCACCTGCCGCGCGCCGCTGTTTGGCGGGCGCGAATGGGGCTGGTTCATCTTCTTCGGATACCAGCTGTTCATTGTGATGGCCGCCACCGGCTATCTGCTGGGCATCACCCAGGGCAAGGAATATGCCGAGCCGGAATGGTATGTCGATCTGTGGCTGACCCTGGTCTGGGTCGTCTATCTGGTCGTGTTTGTCGGCACCATCATCAAGCGCCGGGAGCCGCATATCTATGTGGCCAACTGGTTCTATCTGGCCTTCATCCTGACCATTGCGATGCTGCATATCGTGAATAACGCAGCCCTGCCGGTCAGCCTGACGGGCACCAAGTCCTATGTGGCCTGGGCCGGCGTGCAGGATGCCATGATCCAGTGGTGGTACGGCCATAACGCGGTGGGCTTCTTCCTGACCGCCGGCTTCCTGGGCATGATGTACTATTTCATCCCCAAGGCGGCACAGCGGCCCATCTATAGCTACCGTCTGTCGATCATCCATTTCTGGGCGCTGATTTTCCTCTATATCTGGGCGGGTCCGCACCATCTGCACTATACGGCGCTGCCCGACTGGACGCAGACGCTGGGCATGGTGTTCTCGGTCGTGCTGTGGATGCCCAGCTGGGGCGGCATGATCAACGGGATCATGACCCTGTCGGGCGCCTGGGACAAGCTGCGCACCGATCCGTCGCTCCGCTTCTCCGTCACTGCCGTCGGCTTCTATGGCATGAGCACGTTCGAAGGTCCGGTCATGTCGGTGAAGGCGGTCAACGGCCTGTCGCACTATACCGACTGGACCATCGGCCATGTGCATTCCGGCGCGCTGGGCTGGGTCGCCTTCATCTGCTTCGGCATGATCTATTATCTGGTGCCGGTGTTGTGGAAGAAGCAGCGGCTCTATTCCGCCCGTCTGGTGGAATGGCACTTCTGGACCGCTACCATCGGCATCGTCTTCTACATCACCGCCATGTGGGTCAGCGGCATCATGCAGGGCCTGATGTGGCGCGCCTATGATGAGTACGGGTTCCTCCAGTATTCGTTCGTGGAGACGGTGCAGGCCATGCATCCCTACTACGTCATCCGTGGCATCGGCGGTCTGTTGTTCCTGACCGGCGCCATCCTGATGGTCATCAACCTGATCCGCACGGTCACCAGCAGCCCGGCCCTGGAGCCGGTGACGCAAGGTGCCGCTGTGGCCGCCGAATAAGGGGGACGGAACCATGAAGTTCTCCCACGCGATCATCGAAAAGAACGTCATCCTGATGGCCGTCCTGACCCTGATCACCGTTTCCATCGGTGGTCTGGTGCAGATCGTGCCGCTGTTTACGGTGGAAACCACCATCGAGCGGGTGGAAGGGGTGCGCCCCTACAGCCCGCTGGAACTGGCGGGCCGCAACATCTATGTCCGCGAAGGCTGCTATCTCTGCCACAGCCAGCAGATCCGTACCTTCAAGGACGAGGTCGAGCGCTATGGCCATTACAGCCTGGCGGCAGAGAGCATGTATGACCACCCGTTCCAATGGGGGTCGAAGCGTACCGGCCCCGATCTGGCGCGCGTTGGTGGCAAATATTCCAACGACTGGCATGTGGCGCATCTGAACAATCCGCGCGCCCTGGTGCCGGAATCGATCATGCCCACCTACCAGTTCCTGAACCGGCCGCTGAATTTCGACGATGCGGCAGAACATCTGAAGACGCTGCGCACGTTGGGCGTGCCCTATTCGGAGGATGATATCGCCAATGCCCAGAAGGACCTGAAGGTCCAGGCGGGTGCTTTGCCGGACGAGGATACAACGGCGCTTATGGCCCGTTATCCCAAGGCCGCGCTGGGCGATTTCGACGGCAAGCCGGAACAGGTGACGGAGATGGACGCCCTGGTCGCGTATCTCCAGATGCTGGGCACGCTGGTCGATTTCACCAAGATCAATCCCGAAGACCTGAAGCAGTGAGGGGGACGCCATGCACGAACTTCTCCCCCTTCTGAAACAGCTCTGGCTGGTCTGGTTCCTGGTTCTGTTCCTTGGGATCGTGTTCTGGGCCTTTCGGCCCGGCGCCAAGCGCCGGTTTGAGGCCAACGCCATGATCCCCCTGAACGACGATCCCAGCCCCGCCCGAAACAACAGGTGATCCCATGCCGACCAAGATCGAAAAGGACGCCACCACGGGCACGGAAACGACGGGCCATGAGTGGGACGGCATCAAGGAACTGAATACGCCGCTGCCGAAATGGTGGCTGTACACCTTCTATGCCTGCATCGTCTGGGGCGTGATCTATACGGTCCTGTTCCCCTCCTGGCCCACCCTGTCCAGCCATTTCGGTGGCACCGCCGGCTATTCAAGGCGTGGCGAGGTGGCGGCGGATCTGGCAGCGCAGAAGGCCGGCCAGGCCGAACTGCGCGAAAAGATCGTGGCCATGGACATTGACAGCATCCGCAAGGACCCGGCCCTGATGGGCTATGTCCAGGCGGCGGGCCGCGTGGCCTTTGCCGATAATTGCGCGGGCTGTCATGGGGCGGGCGGGGCCGGTGCCGTGGGCTTCCCCACGCTGGCCGATGATGACTGGATCTGGGGCGGCAAGCCGGACCAGATTTTGCAGACCATCACCTATGGCATCCGCAACGCCAATGAGAACAGCCGCGTCTCCGACATGCCGCGCTTTGGCGCCGACAGCCTGCTGACCAAGGAACAGATCGGTGACGTCGCCGATTATGTCCTGTCGCTGTCGGGCACTACGGGCAAGGCCGACGCCGTGGAACGCGGGGCCTTGGTCTTTGCCGAGAATTGCGCGGCCTGTCATGGCGAGAAGGGCGAGGGCATCCAGGATATGGGCGGCCCGCGCCTGTCGGACGGCATCTGGCTGTATGGCGGCGACCGGAAAACGGTGGTGGAGACCATCACCTATGCGCGGCGCGGCAACATGCCGGCCTGGATCGAACGCCTGGACCCGGCCACGGTGAAGGTGCTGGCCACGTACGTTCACGCCCTTGGTGGCGGGCAGTAACCCCCCAACCCCTTTGCCCCCACCCAACTTGCACCCCGCCGGAGAGAGACCGGCGGGGTGTTTTGTTTTGTCAGGTCCGGGGTGTGGCCTTGGGCGGTGGCCGCAGCGCCTTAATGGCGGTCAGTACTTGGCGAAGCAGGCTGGCCGGGATTTCGCCATAGATGATCAGGCAGGGGCGCACTTTTCGTCCCGTCTCCTCACCCTGCTCAAACTGGTTGCACCAGAGGTACGAGAAATGGACAACCAGCCCCGGTGCCGGGGGTGGCAGGACCATTATTCAGCCCCGTCCATCAGATGATCCAGCTTGTGGGCATCGGCACTGGGCTCTGCGCGGTCAATATCGTCCCACGTATCCTCCGTCAACTCACCCGGATGATAGGCTTGCCGCGCGGCCTTGGCCTGTTGGAGGATTTCAAAATCCTCGGCGGAGACGTAGTAGCCCACGACTTTCCCGTAAGAGGTGACGGCAACCTCTTCCCGCTGAACCTTGCGCTGGTAGGTGCCGAACTGCCGGACGAACTCGGCTGATGTGACCACAACCATGTTAGCTTCTCCGGTTACGCATCTTCTGTATTTTACGTAAGACTTGGTGCTGGGCAAGCGTGGTATGGTCCAAACGGTTCCCCCCCCTGCGACCAAACATCCCCATCCCAATCATTCCCCCATCATTTGATTTATCGCAACGCGCGCCGCACAGCAGAGGCCTAGGGTACGGTCAGGGTGGGTTGCCCACCGAACTGTTCATGACCGTTTCCAAGGGGTGCCCCGATGGCCGGACCGGAGACATTGCTGGAGAAGGCGGCGGCTGCCGATGCGGCGCAGGCGGCGTTTGAGACGGGGGTGGGGCGCAAGCCGGCGGCCGCACCCAAGGGGGCCGACGTGCCGCCGCCGTCGCTCTATGCCGCGCGGATCAAGGTGCAGCCCAAGTCGGTGACGGGCAAGTACCGCACCATCAAATGGGCCGTCCTGATCTTCTGTCTGACGCTGTACTACCTTGCCCCGTGGGTGCGGTGGGACCGGGGGCCGGATGCGCCGTCACAGGCCCTGCTGATCGATATCGGTGCACCGCGCGCCTATCTGTTCGGGATCGAGATCTGGCCGCAGGAGGTCTATTTCATCACGGGCCTGCTGGTGATCGGGTCGCTGGGCCTGTTCCTGGTCACTTCCCTGTTCGGGCGGCTGTGGTGTGGCTATGCCTGTCCGCAGACGGTATGGACCGACCTGTTCATGCTGGTCGAACGCTGGATCGAGGGCGACCGGGGGGCGCGCATGCGCCTGGATAAGGCGCCGATGAGTGTCGAGAAATTCACCAAGCGCACGGCCAAGCATGCGGCCTGGCTGCTGATCGCGCTGGCGACGGGCGGTGCCTGGGCGCTGTATTTCAACGATGCGCCGACCTTTGTGGTGGAGTTCTTCACGGGTCAGGCGACGCTGGTCCAGTATTTCTTCGTGGGTCTGTTCACGGCCACCACCTATGTCCTGGCCGGATGGGCGCGCGAACAGGTCTGTACCTATATGTGCCCCTGGCCGCGTTTCCAGGCCGCCATGCTGGACGATCAGTCGATGGTGGTCACCTATGAGCGCTGGCGCGGGGAGAAGCGGGGGCCACATAAGGCGGGCACCAGTTGGGACGGGCGCGGCGACTGTATCGATTGCGGGCAGTGCGTGGCCGTCTGCCCCACGGGCATCGATATCCGCGACGGGTTGCAGCTGGAATGTATCGGCTGTGGCCTGTGCATCGACAGCTGCAACCAGATCATGGACAAGGTGGGCCGCCCGCGTGAGCTGATCACCTTTGATACCGAGGCGCGGCAGCAGGCGCGCGCCAAGGGCGGGCGTGCTAAGTGGAAGATCGTGCGGCCCCGCACCACGCTTTATGCAGGCCTGCTGGTCCTGGTCTGCGCCGTGATGCTGGCGGCATTGCTGCTACGGACGACCGTGGAAGTGAATGTGCTGCGTGACCGGGCACCCCTTTTCGTGACATTGTCGGACGGTGGGGTGCGCAATGGCTATACGCTGAAGGTTCTGAACAAGCGGCGGGAGCCAGTGGATTTCCTGTTGAGCCTGAAAGGCATGAAGGACGGGCATCTGCTGGTTCAGGATGTGGGCGAGGCGGGCGAAGGCCAGTCGGTGATCCTGCCTGTGAAGCCCGACAAGGTGGCCACCTTCCGCGTGTTCGTGACCGCCCCGCCCGACAAGGAACGGGATGAGCGGGTGGAGATTGAATTCGTGCTGACCAACCCGGTGCGCGGGGAAGGCGACGCCTATGACGCGGTGTTCGTCGGCCCGCATGTCCGCCACCATCACGACAGGGATTGAGCCATGGCCATGACCATCGATCAACCGCGCAAGAGCAGCTGGATCCCCTGGGTCTTTGTGGGCGCCATGCTGGTCGTCATCCTCGTCAATGCCGTGATGGTGACCTATGCCATCAATTCCTATTCCGGGCTGGCGGTGGACAAGCCCTATGAGCGGGGCGTGCGCTATAATGACGTGCTGGCGGCCCAAAAGGGGCAGGACGCGCTGGGCTGGCGCGTGTCGGTGAATGTGGAGGGGGGCCAACTGGTCCTGCGCATCCAGGACCGGGACGGGCAGCCGTTGGATCGCGTGGGCATTACCGGCCGGCTGGAACGCCCCGTCAGCAATGAGGCGCCGCTTTCCCTGGTCTTCACCGCCACGGGGGCGGGGCGGTTCGTGGCGCCGCTGAACACACCGCATCCCGGCCAGTGGGATGTTAAGGCGGCCCTGCGCCATGGCGATGAGCAATATCTGCTGGTCCAGCGGATCGTGGTGACAAAATGACCCGCGCCACATCCCCCGTAATCGTGACCGATCACGCACATGACATAGGCTGCATCCATTGCGGGCAGCCGGTGGCGGCGGGGGAGCGTTTCTGCTGTACCGGTTGCGCGGGTGCCTATGCCCTGATCCATGATCTGGGGCTGGATGCCTATTACGCGCGCCGCGACGCCAATGCGCCGGCCCCGGCAGGAGAAGAGGCGGCGGCGCTGGACCTGTCGGGCGCGGTGGAGACGCTGCCGGACGGGGCGCAGTGTCTGCGGCTGGTCGTGGATGGGGTGACCTGTGGGGCCTGTGTCTGGCTGATTGAAAGTGCGTTGCGCCGGGAAGCGGGCGTGACGGCGGCGCGCGTGAACCTGACGACGCGGCGCTTGTCCGTGACGTGGCGGGAGGGTGCGCCGGACATGGCGGGGCATCTGGCCGGCATCGTGCGGCGGTTGGGCTATCGCCCCGCCGTGGCGGGCACAGAAGGGGCGGATGATCCGCAGAAGAAATCCGAACGTGAACTGGTGCGGGCCATGGCGGTGGCCGGGTTCGGCATGATGAATATCATGCTGCTGTCGGTGTCGGTCTGGTCCGGCCATGCCGGCAGCATGGGCGATGCCACGCGCACCCTGATGCATTGGCTGTCGGCCCTGATCGCCGTGCCGGTCGTGGCCTATGCGGCGCGGCCCTTCTTCCGGTCGGCCATCACTGCGCTGAAGGCCGGGCGAACCAATATGGATGTGCCCATCTCTCTGGGCGTGACGCTGGCGACCACGGTCAGCCTGTGGGAGACGGCGCGGCATGGGGAACATGCCTATTTCGATGGCGCCGTCATGCTGCTGTTCTTCCTGCTGGTGGGGCGGTTTCTGGATGCGCGTGCGCGGGGCCGGGCGCGGAGTGCAGCAGAACATCTGCTGGCACTGGGCCGGGCACCCGTGATGATGCTGAACGAGGCGGGCATGGCCGTGCCCACGGCCCCGGCGCAGGTGCCGGTGGGGGCCACGGTCCTGGTCGCGGCGGGAGAGCGGATCGGCGTGGATGGGGCCGTGGCGGACGGGGTGTCGGATATCGACACCTCGCTGGTCACCGGGGAAAGCCATCCACAGCCGGTGCGGCCCGGCGACACGCTGTTTGCCGGCATGGTCAACCTGTCGGCCCCGCTGCGCGTGACGGTGACGGCGCGCGGCGAGGGGACCCTGCTGGCCGAGATCGTGCGGTTGATGGAGGCCGCCGAACAGGGCCGCGCGCGCTATGTGGCGCTGGCCGACCGGGTGGCACGGGCCTACACGCCCGTGGTCCATACCGCCGCCCTGGCGACCTTCCTGGCCTGGGTGCTGGGCGTGGGGATTGCCTGGCAGCAGGGGCTGTTCATCGCGGTGGCGGTGCTGATCATCACCTGCCCCTGCGCCCTGGCGCTGGCGGTACCGGCGGTGCAGGTGGTGGCGACGGGGCGGCTGCTGCGCGGCGGCATCTTGCTGAAATCGGCCACGGCGCTGGAGCGGCTGGCCAAGGTGGATACCATTGTCTTTGACAAGACAGGCACGCTGACCCTGGGCCGGCCCGACCTTCTGCCCGATGGGGACCGCGATGCGGCGGACCTGGAACTGGCGGCCACACTGGCGCGGGCCAGCCGGCATCCGCTGTCGCGTGCCATCGCGCGGGCCGCAGGGCCGGGACCGGTGGCCGACGGCGTGCGGGAGGTGCCGGGGGCCGGCCTGGAGTGGCAGGGGCCGGACGGTATGGTGCGCCTGGGCCGGCGCGGCTTTGTCGGGCCTGTCAGCGTGCCGGGGAGCATCATCGAGGGGCCGGAACTGTGGCTGGCGCGTCCTGGCCGGCAGCCACAGCGCTTCACCTTTGCCGATGCGCCGCGTGCCGATGCCGTGACCGTGGTGGCGACCTTGCGCCGCAAGGGATACCGCCTGGCCCTGATTTCCGGGGACCGGGAACCGGTGGTAGCCGCCATGGCGGCGCGCCTGGGCATTACAGACTGGCGGGCCGGCGTGGACCCGGCGGGCAAGGCAGCGGCGCTGGCCGCGATGAAGGATGAGGGCCGCCATGTCCTGATGGTCGGCGATGGGCTGAACGATGCGGCGGCCCTGTCGGCGGCGGATGTCTCTGCCTCCCCCGGCAGTGCCGTGGATGTGGCGCAGACCGCCGCCGATGCCGTGTTCCAGGGTGACCTTCTGGCCCCGCTGGCAGAGCTTTTGACGGTGGCGCGCAAGGCCGACCGGCTGGTGCTGCAGAACCTGGGTTTCTCGCTGCTCTATAACCTGTGCGCGGTGCCCATCGCCATGCTGGGCCATGCCACACCGCTGATCGCGGCACTGGCCATGTCCTCCTCCTCGCTGGTGGTGCTGGGCAATGCGCTGAGGTTGTCGGGGGCACCTTTGCGTTTTCCTCAAGCGCCGGCGCTGCATCCGCAGCTTGGGCGACGCGGCACGGGCCGCGCGGCGGCGGTCGCCGCCGGTACTGTTTCCGGTCAGCCTAAAACAGCACTAAGGGAGATGCGTGGATGACCAGCCTGCTGTTCCTGATCCCCATCGCGCTGGGCATGGGCCTGATCGGTCTTCTGGCCTTTCTGTGGTCCGTGCGCAGCGGACAGTTCGAAGACCTGGACGGGGCCGGTGCCCGCGTCCTGTTCGATGATGAGCGGCCCCTGCCGCCCAGCCCACCGCACCCGAAAACGGGTGGTTAGAGTTTGTTCCGTCGTGTGATTCACGGTTTAAATGAATCTATTTAAACCGATCACACTCTAATAGGAGAGTATCATGATCGGTAACGTTTCGTTGCGCCTGTTGGGCGTTGTGCTCGGCTTTGTGGGTCTGTTCCTGGCGGCTGGCGCCAAGGATCTGGGCATGTTCCTGGGCGGGATGCTGTTCTGCCTGTTCGGAGTCGCGCTGAATTTCTGGTTGATCGCCCAGGATTATCCGCACGGTACGCAAAGGGTATAAGAAGGAAAAGGGGATGCCTTGCCTTGGCGTCCCCTTGTTTTCGGCGCGCCTGCTTCATTTTTTGTTTACCACGCCTATTTCCCGCTTCGTCCCCTGTTTGGAATCAGTGTAATAATCACTGCTGATGTGACAGGGCGCGCCGGGGACCATGCAAGGGCAATTGGTTGCAAGCGATAAGGTCTGTTGGCCGGAGATGCTGCGTCTGGTGCGCGGCACCCGGTTCTGGACCTTTGCCCAGATGGCGGCCCAGCTGAAGGTCCCGCCCAGCACCCTTCACCGCTGGGAAAGTGGCGCTGATATGCCCGATCTGTCGGCACAGCGTCTGGTTCGCGATCTTCTGGAACAGCCGGTGGGCACGGCGGACCTGTGTTCGCAAATCCGGCATGGCAAGGCCCCGCGCCATGTGTTCCGCACCGACCGCGATCCCCTGGCCGGCAAGCCCAGCCGTATTCTGGAAGTCAGCGATACGCTGGTCGCCGATCAGCCGTTCGGTCGTGATGTGTTTTTTGCCAATCGTACCCAGCAGCAGGCCGACCTGACGGCGGAGATCGACGCTATGCTGAACGCCCAGGGGCGGTTCTTTGGCGGGGAGATGGCGGTGGCCACCGTCCGCATGATCTGGCTGCAATATGTGCAGGGGGGCATGACGGTGCGCCATGCCCTGACCCGCTGGGTGCCCATGAAGCTGGCCGATGGCACGCCGGTCTGCATCTATGAACGCCGCACGGTGACGCCGTCGGCCTATATGTCGCTGCCCGCCCTGCCGGTTTTCACGCCGCTGGATTGCCTTGTGTCGTGAGGCATGCGCCCGCATTGACCCGCGGGTGCGATTGATCTAATGCCAGAAGCCATGTCTACCTATCCCGATGAAGCCGTGCCCGGCCCGCCGTTGATCCTGTCACTGGCCATCGACCGCTTGCGGCCCCGGCCCGACCAGCCGCGCAAATATTTCGATCTGGACGCGCTGGACGAACTGGCCGGCAGCATGGCGCGCGTCGGCATCCTGCACCCGCTGCTGGTGCGGGTGGCGGAAGGGGAGCTGGGGCTTTACGACATCGTGGCCGGCGAACGGCGCTGGCGCGCGGCGCGCAAGCTGGGCTGGGACTGGCTGCCCGTTCTGGTCACGGCGGGCGATGTCGATGAGATCAGCTTGATCGAGAATTTGCAGCGCCAGGAACTTAACGCCCTGGAAGAGGCGGGCGCGTTGCAGCGCCTGATGGACAAGCATCATTACACGCAGGACGCGCTGGGCCGGGCCATCGGTCGCACCCAGGGGCAGATCAGTTCCACGCTGCGCCTGCTGACCCTGCATCCGGACATCCTGAAAACCTACCCGCAGCATGAGCGGCAGATTTCGCGCTCCATGCTGGTCGAACTGGCCACCATCGATGAGCCCGAACGCCAGATGGCGCTGTGGGACCGCGCCTGTCAGGGATCGCTGACAGTGCGCGCGATTCGCGCCGAGAAGGCGGGCAACGCCCCCGCCAACCCGGCCACGGCAGGCCTGTCCAGCGACAAGGTGACGGTGGCCCTGCGCCACGTGGACCGCACCGTCACGGCGCTGGAACAGCTGAAAGTGGGGCCATCGGGCCTGACCGACGGGCAGCGCGCGCATCTGGCCGCCCTGTCGCGGCGTATCAGCGCTCTGATGGGCTGATCCCGTTCAATAATTGCATTGCCGCAACGTCGCGGCCCCAGCATTCTTGTGTACGGGATGGGCGGCGGAGGCGTGCATGCGGCATTTGCGGTCGGCCCTGGCGGCGTTTCGCGGGCGGGCCGAGGATTTGCCCCCCGTGTTCGAGGCGGCCTGCCGGGACATTGTCGAGGATCTGGGCGTCAGCAGCGGCAGCGTCTGGTTTTTTGATGAGGGCGATGGCCAGGCCATCGAATGTGCCGCCCTTTATGATGCCCGCGACGCCCGCGTCCTGCGCGGCACCAAACTGCGCGAGGCCGACAGCGCCCCCTATTTCGAGGCGCTGCGCCGCGAAAAGCGCGTGGTGGCCGATGATGCCATGACCCATCCCGCGACCGCGTGCCTGAAGAATTATCTGCTGCAACGCGATGTGCGCTCGCTTCTGGACCATGTCGTCTCCACGGGCGGGCGGGCCGTGGCTGTGCTGTGCTGTGAACAGGGGGGCCGCAAGCGCCTGTGGTCGGACCCGGATGCCGCCTATCTGGAACAGATGGCCATCATGCTGGGGGTGGCCTTCGACCTGCATATCGAGAGCCGGAGGCGGGGTTAGCTTTTTCTGTTCCTCAGGCGCCGGCGCCAATATCCGTTGGCTTGGCTTCACGCGGCACGTGCCGCGCGGCGGCGGTCGCCGCCGTGCCAAGGGTCATGATTGATGACCTTTGGCCTTATCCGTTAACGCCCCGCTTGTTGCGCTGCACAAATTAGCTAATGGTTTCAAGCTTCTGGACCAAGGTCGAAGCGACCAAGGTCGGGGCTGCGTTAACCTTCCGCCTGTCCCATCGTGGAAACCTCAAGGATCGACCCGGACGCCCATAACAGGCTGCCCGGCGGGCGGCGCATAATATCGCCGGGGCCGGTCCGTTTGTCGCCGATATGCGCAAAAGGGAGGGCACATGGCTAATGTGGCAGTGGGCGGGGCGGCACCAGCCCCGATGACCAAGGAAGAGAAGAAGGTGATCTTCGCCTCTTCGCTTGGCACCGTGTTCGAATGGTATGATTTCTACCTGTACGGCTCGCTCGCAGCCGTCATCGCCAAGCAGTTCTTCTCCGGCGTGAACCCCACCGCCGGCCTGATCTTCGCGCTGCTGGCCTTTGCCGCCGGTTTCTTCGTGCGTCCGTTCGGTGCGCTGGTGTTCGGTCGCCTGGGCGACATGATCGGCCGCAAATATACCTTCCTTGTTACCATCCTGATCATGGGCGCCTCGACCTTCATCGTCGGTATCCTGCCCAATTATGCCAGCATCGGCATTGCCGCCCCGGTCATCCTGATCGTCCTGCGCCTGTTGCAGGGTCTGGCGCTGGGCGGTGAATATGGCGGTGCGGCGACATATGTGGCCGAGCATGCACCCCATGGACGGCGCGGCAATTACACCGCCTGGATCCAGACCACGGCGACGCTGGGCCTGTTCTTGTCGCTGCTGATCATCCTGGCCTGCCGCACGTCGATGTCGGTGGAAGACTTCGAGAACTGGGGCTGGCGTATCCCGTTCCTGATCTCCATCGTCCTGCTGGGCATTTCCGTCTGGATCCGCCTGATGCTGAATGAAAGCCCGGCCTTCGTGAAGATGAAGGAAGAGGGTAAGCATTCCAAGGCGCCGCTGACCGAAGCGTTCGGCAACTGGAAGAATCTGAAGGTCGTCATCCTGGCGCTGTTCGGCCTGGTCGCCGGTCAGGCGGTGGTCTGGTACACGGGTCAGTTCTATGCCCTGTTCTTCCTGACCTCCATCCTGAAGGTTGATGCGTTTACGGCCAACATCCTGATCGCGGTCGCGCTGGCCATCGGCACGCCCTTCTTCATCTTCTTCGGCAGCCTGTCGGACAAGATCGGTCGCAAGCCCATCATCATGGCGGGTCTGGTGCTGGCCATCATCACCTACTTCCCGCTGTTCAAGGCCATCACCCATTTCGCCAACCCTGCGCTGGAAACGGCGGTCGCCACCTCCCCCGTGGTCGTGGTTGCCGACCCCAACGAATGCTCGTTCCAGTTCAACCCGACCGCGACGGCCAAGTTCACCAGCAGCTGCGATATCGCCAAGTCGGCCCTGGTGGCCAAGGGCATTCCGTACAGCAACGAGGCCGCCCCCGCCGGCACCATCGCCCAGATCCGGGTGGGTGGCGTCAGCATCGAGAGCTATGATGGCAGCGGTGTTGTCACCAAGACGGAAGTAAACCTGGGCCATGGCCCGTCCGCCGCCCCGGCTGACCCGAAGGCCGCCGGTGCCGCCTTCACCAAGGCTGTCGGTGACGCGCTGGTCGCCGCCGGCTACCCGGCCAAGGCTGACAATGCGGCCATCAACAAGCCCATGTTGGTGCTGCTGCTGACCATCCTGGTCATCTATGTCACCATGGTGTACGGCCCCATCGCCGCCATGCTGGTGGAAATGTTCCCCACCCGCATCCGCTACACCTCCATGTCGCTGCCCTATCACATCGGCAATGGCTGGTTCGGCGGGTTCTTGCCGACCACCAGCCTGGCCATCGTGGCGGCCACTGGCGACATCTATTCCGGTCTCTGGTACCCGATCATCATCGCGGCAGGCACGCTGGTCATCGGCATGCTGTTCGTGAAGGAAACCAAGGATATCGACATCTACGCCGATGATTGATCATCGGTCGGTGGTTGCGATTTCCCCCTGAAAGCCTTGGCGGGTGGTGAAAACCACCCGCCATATTCTTTTTTGTCAAAAGCGTGCTTGCGTCGCGGGCGTGAAGGGCATTGAATCGGTGGTTAACAACAGTGGCGGAACAGCCACGGGGACAATTGCGGGAGGGGCGGAACAGATGTCGATCCGGGTGCTTGTGGCCGACGACCATCCATTGATGCGTGCAGCCCTGTGCCAGTCGGTGGCGGGCACCATGCCCGACCTGACGACCGTGGAGGCGGCGAGTTTCGGCGATGTGGAGGCCGTGCTGAAGCGCGAGCCGGCCATCGACACCATCCTGCTGGACCTGCATATGCCGGGCATCAACGGGCTGATCGGTCTGGCGCTTCTGCGCAACGAACATCCGACCATTCCGATCATCGTGGTGTCGGCATCCGAGGATGCGGCCACCATTCACCGCGCCATGGAATATGGTGCTGCGGGTTTCGTGCCGAAATCAGCGCCCATCACCCATATCGGCGACGCCATCCGCGCCGTTCTGGACGGGGCCGTCTGGCTGCCCAGTGCCGGCACGCCGGCCCATGCCCAGGCCCCCGTGGCCGATGCCGACATGGCCGCCCGCGTGGCGGGCCTGACGCCGCAGCAGCTGCGCGTGCTGGCCGGTATCGCGGAGGGCAAGCTGAACAAACAGATCGCGTATGAGATGGGCGTGGTGGAAACCACTGTGAAGGCGCATGTCACGGTGATCCTGCGCCGGTTGGGCGTGGTCAGCCGTACCCAGGCCGCCATCGTGGCGAGCAAGCTGGCCCTGGCGCCGGTCGTGGAGACGCAGGCGGAGGCATCGTAGGGGGCCGCCCGCTCAAAAAATACGGCAATACATGCGCGTTCCTGCCCGAGCAGGGAAAGATCAGATACCTTTGTTTTGCAACAATGCGTTAGCTCTTGAAAAAGCGGATCACTAAACTCCCGAGCGCAGCGCAGGCAGAGAACGCCAGGAAAACCCCAACAGCACCCCACCCAAATGCATACAATAGTCCAATAATAACAGCGCCAACAATAGCAAGACCTATAAGACTAATCAGTTTTGACATTTGTTCCCCCGAAGCCACGACGCAGAGTCAAGTTATTGTGGATGGAGGCTAATGTCGTCAAAAGAGTGAGTCAATTATTAAAGGATGTAAATATATAAGTTTATACTACTAATCATTCCCATTGTGTTGCGCGCTTCAGTTGGCCTGTGCCTGTTAAAATTTGAATGGCTCTCGGTTGACCGGAAACCACTCCGGCAGCGACCGCGACGCGCAGCGCCTGCGGGGGAAGCCAAGTGCACCCAGGCCGCCATCGCGGGGTCGAAATTGGCGCCCGTCGCGGAGACGCAGGCGACCTACGGAACTGCCTCTTATCGATCCTTCACATAGGGCCGCCCGCTGGCCTTGGGCGGGATGGCCTTGCCCACGAAGCCGGCAAGCAGCAGGACGGTCAGCAGATAGGGCAGGGCCTCGATCAGCTGCACCGGCACCTCGCCGATGCCGGGCAGGGCCACGCCCTGCAACCTTGTCTGCAACGCGTCGGCGAAGGCGAACAGGAGGCAGGCGAACAGGGTCGGCACCGGCTTCCACTTGCCCAGGATCAAGGCGGCCAGGGCCAGGAACCCCTTGCCCGCCGTCATGTTGGCCTGGAACCCGGCCCCTTGCGCCGTGGAGAGATAGGCGCCGGCAATGCCGCAGAGCAATCCCGCGATCAGCACAGCCTGATAACGCAGTCTGGTGACGGAGATGCCGGCGGTGTCGACGGCGGCGGGGTTTTCGCCCACGGCGCGCAGGCGCAGGCCGAAACGGGTGCGATAGGCGATCCACCAGGTCAGCGGCACGATGGCGAGTGCCAGATAGACCAGGATGTTATGGCCGCTGATCAGCTCAAAATAGAGGGGACCCAGCAGGGGGACGCCGCGCAGCGCTTCTGCCAGAGGCAGGATGATCTCGCCGAAGCGGGCATCGGCAGGCAGGTTGGGGGTGCGGCCCCCCATCTCAAACCAGGCATTGCCCAGCACCGCCGTCAGGCCCAGGGCGACGATGTTCAGCGCCACGCCGGACACGACCTGATTGCCCTTATGCGTGATGCAGGCAAAACCATGCAGCAGGGCCAGGATGACCGAGGCCAGGATGCCGGCACCCAGGCCCAGCCAGGCCGAGCCATGGATGGCGGCGGTGGCGGCGGCGGCAAAGGCCGCCACCAGCATCTTGCCCTCCAGCCCGATATCGACCACGCCGGCCCGTTCCGAATAGAAACCGGCCAAGGCGGCCAGCAGCAAGGGCGTGGCGAGGCGGACCGTGCTATCCAGCAGCGACAGAAGCGTCAGGAAGATGTCCATGGGATCAGGCCCCCGCCGGCTTGGAAGTCACCGCGCTGGGGCGGCGGGAGAACAGGCGCACCAGGGCCGGACGGAACATATGTTCCAAGGCGCCCGCGAACAGGATGACCACGCCCTGGATCACCACCACCAACTCCCGGCTGATGGTCGGGTAGTCGAAGACCAACTCCGTCCCGCCCTGATACAGCGCGCCGAACAGCAGGGCGGCAGGGATGATGCCAGCGGGATGGTTGCGACCCATCAGGGCGACCGCGATACCGGTAAAGCCCAGACCCGCCGGGAAATTCAGCATCAGGCGATGCTGCACCCCGTGCAATTCGTTCACGCCCAGCAGGCCCGCCAAGGCGCCCGACAGGGCCATGGTGATGACGATGACCCGCTTGGGATCAATGCCGGCATAAAGGGCGGCGTTTTCATTGGCACCGGTGGCGCGCAGTGCGAAACCCCAGCGCGTGTGCCATATGAAGGCCCAGACGCCGACACAGGCCAAAAGCGCCAGGAACAGCGAGAAATTCAGCGGCGAGGACGCCATCTCAATCCCGATGCCGGCCATCATGTCGGCCATCATGGGCAGGAACATCGACGCGCTGAACGTCTCGCTTTCTGGCGACATCTGCCCCGGTTTGATCAGCACATTGACCATCAGATAGACCATCAGCGAGGACGCGATGAAATTGAACATGATGGTCGTGATGACGATATGGCTGCCGCGATAGGCCTGCAGCCAGCCGGGGATCGCAGCCCAGAGCGCACCAAAGGCCGCACCGCCCAGCACCGACAAGGGCAGAGCCGCCCACCAGGGCCATCCGGGCAGGGATAGACAGACCAGACCGACGCCCAGGCCGCCAATATAGGCCTGCCCCTCACCGCCGATATTGAACAGCCCGCCATGAAAGGCGATGGCCACGGCCAGCGCAGTAAAGATCAGGCTGGTCGCGTAATAGAGCGTATAGCCAATGCCCTCGCCCGTGCCGACAGCACCGCGCAGCATGGTGCCGAGCGCGCCCACCGGGTCCTCCCCGATGGCGAAGATGACCAGGGCCGAGACCAGCAGCGCCAGGGTGACATTCACCACGGGCAGCAGCAGGCCGGTCGCCCACCAGGGAAGATTGTCGGAACCCGCACCCGCACTCATGCCGAAACCCCTTCAACAGCGGGTGTGTCCTTGATGCCCGCCATCATCGTGCCGATCCGGCCCTCCGTGGCCTCTGCCGCCGACAGTTCGCCCACGATCTCCCCGTCGCACATCACCAGGATGCGGTCGGACAGCGCCAGGATCTCGTCGAGTTCTGCCGAGACCAGCAGGATGGCCTTGCCCCGATCCCTCAGCGACACGAGCTGGCGGTGGATGAAGGCGATGGCGCCGATATCGACACCGCGCGTCGGCTGTCCCACCAGCAGGATGTCCGGTTCCCGGTCCATTTCGCGGGCCATCACCAGCTTCTGCTGATTGCCGCCGGAGAACAGCGAAGTGCGCAGATTGGGGTTGCCGGGGCGCACGTCGAACTGTTCCATTAACGAAACGGTCTTGGCGACCACCCGCTTCCAGTCTAGCCGCCAGCCCTTGGACAGGCCCTTATCCTGGTGATAGCCCAGGATGGCACTTTCATGGGCGGGGAATTCCTTGATCACGGCCAGTTTCAGCCGGTCTTCGGGCACATGGGCCAGGCCCCGGCGCCGCGCATCGGCGGCATCATATTTCGTGGCCGGGCCGATTTCATCGCCCTTCAGCGTGACCGTTCCGCTATCGAAACGGCACATGCCAGACAAGACCTCCAGCAATTCCGACTGGCCATTGCCGGCGACACCGGCGATGCCGACAATCTCACCGGCCCGCACGCTCAGGCAGGCATCCTTCAGGGTTGTAACGCCGCGCGCATCAATGACGTTCACATTCTGCGCCGACAGCAGGACAGGGCCGGGAGTGGCCGGGGCCTTGTCCACGGCAAGCGAGGTCTTGCGCCCCACCATGGCGTCGGCCAGGGCCTGTCGGTCGGTTTCCTTGGTGATGAATTCCGCCACCACCTGACCCCGGCGCAGCACCGACACGCGGTCGGTGATGGCCATGATTTCCTTCAGCTTATGCGTGATCAGCAGGACGGTGCGCCCCTGCTGGCGCAGCCGTTCCAGGATACGGAACAGCTGCTCCACCTCCGGCGGGGACAGAACCGCGGTGGGTTCGTCCAGGATCAGCACCTCTGCCCCGCGATAGAGCGCCTTCAGGATCTCCACGCGCTGCTGCACGCCGACGGGCAGGTCGGAGACCAGCGCGTCCAGCGGCACCTCCAGCCCGAATTGCTGTTCCAGGGCCTGCACCTCGGCCCGTGCCCGCGCCATGGCGGGGCCCAGTACCGGCCCGCCCTCATGCCCCAGCAGCAGGTTTTCCAAGACGGTGAAGGTCTCCACCAGCATGAAATGCTGATGCACCATGCCGATGCCCAGGCGGATCGCGTCCTGCGGCGTGCGGATATTCACCTGTTTGCCGCGCACCAGGATCTCACCCCCGTCAGCCTCATAGAAGCCGTAGAGGATGCTCATCAAGGTCGACTTGCCGGCGCCATTTTCCCCCACCAGCCCATGGATGCTGGCAGGGGCGAAACGCAGCGTTACGTCGCGGTTGGCATGGACGGGGCCGAATCGCTTGTCGATGCCGACAAGTTCGACCGCCCAGGCGGAGGAAACGGAAGGGGGGGCGGCCGACATGGGTCCTGCTCAGGCGCTAAGTCAGTCAGGGGACGATCAGTACTTGCAGCCCTTTGCGTCGTCATAATTGGCGACGATGCGGGCGCCGGACTTGATGTCGGCGGTGGCCTTGTCCACAGCCGCCTTCATGGCGGGCGTGATCAGCGCCTTGTTATTGTCGTCGAAGGCCCAGCCCACTCCATCCTCCTTCAGGCCCAGACGGCGGTGACCCGCCTTCCAGGTGCCGTCCTGTGCGGTCTTGAACGCCTCATAGGCGGCCACGTCCACACGCTTGACCATGGAGGTCAGCACCTTGCCGGGGAACAGGTGGTTCTGGTTGCTGTCGACACCGATGGACAGCTTGCCGGCATCAGACGCTGCCTGCAGGACGCCCATGCCCGTCTGGCCGGCGGCGGCGAAGATCACGTCCGCACCCCGGTCAAACTGGCTCTTGGCCAGTTCGGAACCGCGCGTGGGATCGGCCCAGGCGGCGGGTGTGGAGCCGGCCATGTTGGCCAGCACATTGGCCTTGGGGTTGGTGGCCTTCACGCCCTGTTCATAGCCGCAGGCAAAGCGGCGGATCAGCGGGATATCCATGCCGCCGACAAAGCCCACCGTCCCCGTCTTGGACGCCATGGCGGCCAGAACGCCGACCAGATAGGAGCCTTCATGTTCGGCGAATTCAATGGACTGCACATTGGGCAGGTTCACATTGCCGTCGATCAGGGTGAAGCGGACATTCGGAAACTCCTTCGCCACCTTTTCCACCGACGGGGCCATGGAGAAACCGACCGAGACGATGATGTCAGCGTTACGGCTGGCCAGACGGCGCAGGAACTGCTCGCGCTGTGCCTCGTTCGTGACCTCGAACCAGCGGAAATTGGTGCCCGTATCCTTCTTGAACCGTTCGGCGCCGTTATTGGCCCCTTCATTGAACGACTTGTCGAACCGCCCGCCCATGTCGAAGACGATGGCCGGTTCGAACCCGAAGGCGGGCGCAACCGTGGCGGCGGTGGACATGAAAAGGGCAAGGGCCGCACAGGCGGCACGACGGGTAAACTTCATCGGCTCCGTTCCGAACAGGGGAACCCCTGGCGGCCTTCCCGATGCGGGCGCCACCGGGAAAGGGTCCCAGCAATCTTACCAGCCTGTGAAGCTAGCCAGTTCGCAGGCGCACGGCAAGGTGACAAAGCCGGCCTTTCCGTTTGGCGATGCGGAATCTGTCGCCTGTGTCACATCGCCGCCCTGCCTGTGAGGCACAGGCCTGTCAAATAACTGTAGCCTCATAGGCGTATGTAGGCTGACAAAGCCCCTTTTCCCGCTGGAGCCTGTGCGTCCCATGTCCGAGAACCGTTTCCTGACCCATGAAGAGTTTGAAGCCATCCAGGACAAGGGTGCGTCGCCGGACAGTGAGCCGACCTTTGGCGAGGTGGTGCAGGCCCGGCTGGGGCGGCGCGACATCCTGCGCGGGATGCTGGGCACCAGCGCCATCGCGGCCTTTGCGCCTGCCGTGCCCGTGGCCCTGATGGCCGGTGAGGCAAAGGCCCAGGCCGGATTCGGGTTCAATTTTGAGGAACTGACGCGCGGCATCGACGGTAATCATCATGTGGCGCCGGGATATGATGCGGATGTCCTGATCCGCTGGGGCGATCCGCTGTTCGCCGACAGCCCGGATTTCGACCCGTACAAGCAGACCGCCGACAGTCAGTTGAAGCAGTTCGGCTATAATTGTGACTTCACCGCCTTCTATCCCCTGCCGCAGGGCAGCAACAGCGCCGATCATGGGCTGTTATGGGTGAACCATGAATATACCCAGGCCGAGATGATGTTCCCCGGCCTGGCGCCGGAGGGGCAGGACAAATACCCGCCCGAGTCCGTGACCAAGGAGATGGTGGATATCGAGATGGCGGCCCATTCGGGCAGCATCGTCGAGGTCCGCCGAGGCAAGGATGGCAAATGGGCCTATGTGAAGGGCGGCAAGTTCAACCGCCGCCTCAATGCGCTCAACACCAAGATGGCGTTCACGGGCCCGGCCGCCGGCCATGCCCGCATGAAGACCAAGGATGATCCCGAGGGCCGGACCGTCATCGGCATGCTGAATAATTGCGCGGGCGGCGTCACCCCCTGGGGCACGGTGCTGTCGGGGGAGGAGAATATCGATGGCTATTTCATGGGCACCATCGACCAGACCCATCCCGAACAGCGCAATTACGACCGCATGACGGTGCCGTCCCCCTGGTATCAGTGGGGCCGGTTCCATGACCGGTTCCATATCAACAAGGAACCGTTTGCCGCGAATCGCTATGGCTGGATCGTGGAGATCGACCCCTATGACCCGACCAGCACGCCGCGCAAGCTGACGGCGCTGGGAAGGTTCAAGCATGAAGGCGCGGGCGTCACCCTGAACAAGGATGGCCGGGCCGTTGTCTATATGGGCGACGATCAGCGGTTTGAGCACGTGTACCGGTTCGTGTCCAAGGGCAAGTATGACCCGGCGGACCGCAAGGCCAATATGAAGCTGCTGGACGAGGGCACCCTGTCGGTGGCGCGGTTCGATGCCGATGGCACCGTCACCTGGCTGCCGCTGGTGCAGGGGCAGGGGCCGCTGACCCCGGCCAATGGCTTCAAGGATCAGGGTGATGTAGTCATCGCGGCCCGCATCGCCGCCACCCTGGTGGGAGCCACCCGCATGGACCGGCCGGAAGATGTGGAGGTCAATCCCAAGACCGGCTTGGTCTATGTCATGCTGACCAATAATGACGACCGGTTGCCCGACGATCCCGTCCACCCGGCCCAGATCCGCCCCAATGCCGCCAACCCGCGCCCGGCCAATAGCTGGGGCCATATTGTGGAAATGGTGCCGCCCGGCGGCGACCATGCGGCACAGAAGTTCAAGTGGGAAATCCTGGTCAAGGCCGGCAATCCCGCCGACCCGAAGACGGGGGCCAGTTTCAACAAGGCCACCACGGAAAATGGCTGGTTCTCCTGTCCCGATAATTGTGCCTTCGACAGCATGGGACGGCTGTGGGTGGGTACCGACCAGGGAGCCAAGTGGCAATGGACCTCCGGATCGTCGGATGGCATCTGGGCCATGGAGACGCAAGGTCCCCTGCGCGGTACCGCCCGCCTGTTCTTCCGCGTGCCGGTGGGGGCCGAACTGACGGGTCCCAGCTTCACGCCCGATGACCAGACGCTGTTCGTATCGATCCAGCATCCGGGATCGGACGCGGTGGACAAGGTGACCAAATCCGGCAACCGCCAGGGCACCTTCGCCGATCCGGGCACCCGCTGGCCGGACTTCAAGGACAATATGCCGGCGCGGCCATCGGTGGTGGTGATCACCAAGAAGGGTGGCGGGGTGATCGGGGTGTGAGGTTTCGCTGGGCGTAGCGCCCTCACGGTCCCGTCATCTCGTTGCAACGTATCGGACACTTGCCAATCCGCCCTGACCTCTGTCACAAGCAAAGGTGACTAAACCGGCATGCCGGTTCGTTCTTCTTCGCATTCACGTCTTGCGAACGGCCCGCCAGGGAGGCGGCCTGGGCGGGGCGTTATTGGTGGGTTGTCCTTGATGAAATCCGTGCTGCCGTCCACGCTCGCCCTGTCCCGCCGCCAACTGCTGCGCGGGGCCGGTTCGCTGGCGGTGGCGGCGCTGGCCATTCCGGTGGCGCCGCGTCTGGCCTTTGGTGCGGTCAATTTCATCGATTACCCGTTCCAGCTGGGTGTGGCGTCGGGTGAGCCCTGGCCCGATGGGTTCGTGATCTGGACGCGGCTGGCACCCCGGCCGCTTGAACCCGGTTACGGCATGTCCAGCGACATCATCCCTGTGGATTGGGAGGTGGCGGAGGACCGGCTGTTCCGCAAGGTGGTGACCAAGGGCACGGGCCTCGCCCATCCCGAACTGGGCCATGCGGTACATGTGGAGGTTTCCGGGCTGCTGCCGGGTCGTCCCTACTGGTACCGGTTCCGCTGTGGCGACCATCGGTCGATGCAGGGCCGGGCCGTGACGGCACCCGCTGCCGGCGCGCCGCTGTCCAAGCTGCGCTTCGCCGTCGCAGGCTGTCAGAATTACGATCAGGGCCTGTTCACGGCCTTTGACCATCTGGCCCGCGAAGAGGTGGATTTCGTCTATCATTATGGCGACTACATCTATGAGGGGCAGTCGCGGCCCTTCTATTTCAGCCGGCATCTGGAAGATACGGTGCCCAGCCCGCGCCGCGCCGACCTGCCCGACCCGGTGTCGCTGGACGAATATCGCCGGCGCTATGCCAAGTACAAGCTGGATACCGACCTGCAGAATGCCCATGCCGCCGCCCCCTGGATCGCCGTCTGGGACGATCATGAGATCGTGGATAACTGGGCGTCGGACTTCAACTGGGACAATACCCCGCCCGATATCTTCCGCCTGCGCCGCGCGGCGGCCGCCCAGGCCTATTATGAGCATCTGCCGTTCCGGCGCTCCTCCCTGCCCGACGGCGCGCGCATGCAGCTGTTCCGCAAGTTCGCGTTCGGCGATCTGGTCGACATGCATGTGCTGGACACCCGCCAGTATCGCAGCGACCAACCGTGTCGCGATGGGTTCCGCCCGGCCTGCCCGGATGTGGACAATCCCAACCTGACGGTACTGGGCGAGGCGCAGGAAAAGTGGCTGTTCGACGGGCTGGCCCAAGGCAAGGCGCGGTTCAACCTGCTGGCACAGCAGGTGATGCTGATGCCGTGCGACCGGGAGCCGGGCGAGGCCAATATCCGCAACCTGGACACCTGGGACCCGTACCGCGTGGCCCGCGCCCGCCTGTTGAAGCATATCCAGGGCAACAATATCCGCAACACCGTCGTCCTGACCGGTGACGAGCATCAGAACATCGTCGGCAACGTGATCTTCGACGACAAGGACCCGAACAGCGCCGTCGTGGCCAGCGAGTTTGTGGTCACCTCCATCTCGTCTGGTGGCGATGGCGGCGACCAGCGGCCCGCCGCCAAGGGCATGTTGGCCGAGAACCCGCATATCAAGCTGATCAACGACCAGCGCGGCTATGGCATCTGCGAGGTCACGCCCAAGCACCTGACCATGGACCTGAAGGTTCTGGATCAGGTCACCACGCACGGCGGCAAGCTGTCCAGCCGCGCCAAATTCGCGGTCGATCCGGGTAAGCCGGGGGTGCAGAAGGGGTGAGGTTCAGGCCACCCCTGCCGATGGCATCAGTTACGCGGTGGGGTGGAGAGGGAGCGCAGATAGTCCATGATATGGCGCGCCTCCAGCTTTTCCCCGGCGCTGGCGTCGGGGCGCAGACGTTGCACCGCCAGGGCTTCCAGCATCTGACGTTGCTGTTCCTGCGTGTTCTGTCGCTGCACCTGCACGAACAGCCGGATCAAGGACAGGGGTGTGTCGTTCCCGACGGATAGCTGAAATGGCCGCGTGCCATCGCCGCGGCTGTCCAGGATGGTCGTGAACTGGTCGCCCTGTCGGCGCAGGAACAGCAGGTAAGGGGCATTACGTGTATAGACCGGTAGGGGGCAGACCGGGCTCAGTGTCAGCAGCGCATCGTCCAGGCGCCCCACCACGGGCACAGTGACGCCGGTCGTACCCTTTACCACTTCAATCGGCTTGAACCCGACCTCGGGTGGCCCTGTGAAGGTCTTCGTCAGATCGGGCCGTAGCGGCCAGGACCCGGTGGCACGGGCCAGCAGTATCAGGTCCGCGCGGGCCACCAGTTCGTAGACGGATGCTTGGCTTTCATCCTCCACCATCTCGCAGGACCATGACGGATGCGGCAGCAGAAGCAGCAGGGCGGTTAGAACGCGGCGGACTACGGTGCGCATGGCGGCTCCGGTTGGGCGAATTCATGACCAGACTGGCGCAGGCGGGCATGATTGCGCAACCCATCCCCCGACCATCGCCCCCATGACGCCGGCCCCGCAACGGGCGTAGGATAGGCCCCAATCAAAAAGCACCATAGGGGCATCCATGTCGAGCTGGCCGGTTCTGGGGTTGGCGCTGGGGTATCTGGCGGCGTTGTTTGCCATTGCCTGGTGGGGGGACCGGTATGCGGCGCGGCAGCCCGAGGTGCAGGAGCGGCGTGCGCCCTTGCTCTATGCCATGTCGCTGGCGGTCTACTGCACGTCTTGGACCTTCTATGGCGCCATCGGGCGGGCGGCGGCCAGCGGGTGGGATTTTCTGTCCATCTATGTGGGGCCGATCCTGGTCTTCTCGCTGGGCTGGCCCATCCTGGCCAAGATGGTCAGGGTGGCCAAGGCGGAAAACACCGTCTCCATCTCTGACTTCATCTCCGCCCGCTATGGCAAGAGCCGGGTGCTGGCCGCACTGATCACGGTCATGGCGGTTACCGTGGTGCTGCCCTATTTCGCGCTACAGCTGAAGGCCATCACCATCAGCCTGGAGGCGCTGGCCGGGGACCCGTTTGCCAACCGGGTGATGGATATTCCGGGCGAGACGACCTTCATCATCACCTGTGCCATGGCCCTGTTCGCCATCCTGTTCGGGGTGCGCAATATCCATGCGAATGAGCATCATCGCGGCCTGATGATGGCGATTTCCACCGAAAGCATGGTCAAGCTGGGGGCGGCCATCCTGGTGGGCGGGGGCATCGTCTTTGCGGTTGCCGGCGGACCGTCGGGGATATTCGAGCGGGCGGCGGGCGATCCGCGCCTGGTCCATCTGCTGACCCCGCATTTCGGGGCCGGGTGGTGGTCCATCACCCTGCTGGCGGCCCTTGCCATCCTGTGCCTGCCGCGGCAGTTCCATGTGACGGTGGTGGAAAACACCCATGTCGGGGATATCCGCACCGCCAGTTGGCTGTTCCCGCTGTATCTTGTGGCCATCAATATTTTCGTGCTGCCGGTAGCGCTGGCCGGGTTGATGATGTTCCCGGATGGCAGCGTGAATGCCGACACCTTCCTGGTGACCATTCCGCAGCGCCTGGGCCATGACTGGATGGCGGTTCTGGCCTTTCTGGGCGGGCTGTCGGCGGCGACCAGCATGATCATTGTCGGTGCTGTGGCCCTGTCCACCATGGTCTGCAACGACCTGATCGTGCCGATCCTGATGGCGATCCCGTCGGCTATGCGGCGGTGGCAGCATGATCCCAAGCCCATGCTACTGACGGTGCGGCGGGTGGCCGTGGTGGCGCTGCTGGGCATGGCGTATCTCTATTACCTGATGATCGGCACTACCTTCCCGTTGGCCACCATCGGGACGGTCAGTTTTGCGGGCGTGGCGCAGTTCGCACCGGCCCTGCTGATGGGGCTGTTCTTCCGGCGGGTGACCAAGGCGGGGGCCATCACGGGGCTGGTGGCCGGGTTTGTCGCCTGGGTCTATTCGGTACTGATCCCGTCCTTTGCGGTGGCGGGGCTGGTGCCGGGGCATCTGATGGATCAGGGCTTGTTCGGGCTGGGCTGGCTGACCCCCACGGGTCTGGGCGGCATCCATGATCTGGACACGCTGGCCCATGGCGCGCTGACCAGCCTGGCACTGAACCTGTTCATGATGGTGCTGGTGTCCGGCATCACGGGCCAGTCCGACCTGGAAAAGCAGCAGGCCCGCCGCTTCGTCTCCATGCGCCACGACGCGCGGGACGGGGTGGCACCGGCGCGCGGGGTGACGCTGGGCGACCTGTACGAACTGGCGCTGCGCTATGTCGGGCGCAGCCGCGCGGAACCGGTGTTCCGTGAGCTGGTGGGCCTGGGCGCCGATGAGGGCAAGGACCTGTTCGAGGAGGGGTTGAAGCGGCGCATCGATGAGGAGGCCGTGCAGGCGACCGAATGGCTGCTGGCCGGGGCCATCGGGTCGGCGTCGGCGCGCGTGGTGGTGGCAAGTTTGCTGTCGGACCGGCGCCTGTCGCGGTCCGACGCGCGGTCGATCATCGATGAGGCGTCGCGCGCCATCCTGGACAGCCATGTGCTGATGCGATCCACGCTGGAAAATGTCGGCAAGGGCATCTGTGCGGTCGATAAGGATTTCCGCCTGCGTCTGTGGAACCGCCGGTTCCTGGAGATGCTGGAAGTGCCGGAAGGCCTGATCAAGGTGGGCACGCCCATGGGCGAGCTGGTCGCCTATCTGCAAAGCCAGGGGGAGTTCGGGGAAGAAGGCGAGATGGAAACCCTGTTCGCCCGCCGTCTGGACCCCAAGCGCCGTGACATGCCCGACAGTTTCCACCGCACAAGGCCCGATGGCGTGGTGCTGGAGATTATGTCCAACCCGTTGCCTGATGGCGGCTTCGTGGCCGTCTATACCGATGTCACCGACCGGCACCGGGCGGCAGAGGCGCTGCGCGCCGCCAATGAGGGGCTGGAACGGGGGATTGCCGAGCGCACCATCGATCTGGCCATCGCCAAGTCGGAGGCCGACCGTGCCAATCAGGCCAAGACGCGGCTGTTGGCCGCCGTCAGCCACGACCTTTTGCAGCCGCTGCATGCGGCGCGCCTGTTCATTTCCGCTGCATTGGACCGGGGGCCGGACGCGCTGGTGACGCAGGCAGACGCGGCGCTACGGTCGGTGGAACAGTTGCTGGGCGATCTGCTGGACATCACCAAGCTGGATACAGGCGTGGTGAAGCCCAACCGGACGGCGGTGGCCATTGATGACGTGCTGCATCCGTTGACGGACGAGCTGGCCGTGGTGGCGCAGCGGCACGGGTTGCAGCTGCGCTTTGTACCAAGCCGGGCCACGGTGGATACCGATGCCGTCCTCCTGCGCCGGATCGTGCAGAATCTGCTGGCCAATGCCCTGCGCTATACCCCGCGCGGGCGCATCCTGGTGGGGTGCCGGCGGCTGGCGGGGGCCGTGCGGGTGGAGGTATGGGATACGGGACCGGGCATTCCCGACGATAAGCGCGAAGAGATTTTCAAGGAGTTCCGGCAGCTGGGCAACGGGCAGAGCGACCGCGACAAGGGGCTGGGCCTGGGCCTGTCCATCGTGGAACGGTTCGCGGCCATCCTGGGCCACCGCGTCAGCCTGCGGTCGGTGGAGGGCAAGGGATCTTGCTTTGCCGTCGAGGTGCCGCTGTCGGCCCGCGCCGCCGACCCGGCACGGCCCGCCGTGGGGGCCAGCGTTACGGGCCTGGAAGGCACGCTGGTCCTGTGCGTGGAGAATGAGCCGGCCATCGCGGAGGCGACCATTGCGCTCCTGTCGGGATGGTCATGCGAGGTGGTATGGGGGGCAACGGGGGCGGATGCGCTGGCCGCCCTGGGCGACCGGGTGCCGGATGTCGTGCTGACCGATTACCATCTGGACCATGGGATGAGCGGGCTGGACGCCCTGTCCCTGATCCGGGCGCGGTTCGGGGCCGACCTGCCCGCCGCCGTGATCACCGCTGACCGCACGGAAGCCGTGAAGGACAGCGTGGCGCAGGCCGGGTGCCGGGTGCTTTACAAGCCGGTGAGGCCGGGTGCCCTGCGCGCGCTGTTGAGCCATATGCTGGCCGAGAAGCGGCGGGGGCGGGCGGCGTAAGGTAGGTCCGTGACGACGAAAAGCAGAGCTGAAACCTACGCCCCGAACCAAACCGCCGCCGCCCTGGCTGCCTGGATGAAGCTGCCCTGCACGGGACCTGTAGCCGGGTCGACCAGCATCAGGTTCACGGGCAGGCCAAATTCCTCCACCTCCATCTGGTCGGCATCGCGCCAGACGCGGCCATCATGGGCCAGATACTGGCGCGACTGGGTGCGTTGCAGCAGGGGGCGGATATCGCCCGACCAGGAGAAGACGGGTTTGCCCAGGGCCGCGGCAAACCCCATCTCATAGGCCGTACCATCATCGACGGACGGTCCCCGGAAGGGCATGCAATTGGCGATCACGCCGTCGGCCCCCCGTATCAGGTCCAGGTTGGCCTGCCGGATGCGGGCGGCGAATGCCGCCCCGCCTTCGCCGTCCGCAGGCGACAGGGCGTTATCCATAGGGAACACGCCCTCCAGCCACAGCTCCTCACAGATGGCCTTCATCGACGCCGCTGCCGCCAGCGGGTCGGGCAGGAATACATCCGGCCCGGCCAGATAAAGGCGCGGCCTCACCGCGTGCCGCCGATCTTCAGCGGATCGACGCGGAAGCGGGCGAACCCGTCCGGCGCCGGCCCTTCATAGGACAGGGCCGGCTGTTCGGACAACAGTTCCTGGGCCAGCGGCGAGCTGTCAAAATAGACATTCACCCCAGCCGGCATGGGCGCGATGCGGAAGGAATTGTCGGTCGACGGCTCCACCACGCCCTTGGCGCGGATATATTCGATGATGGCCGACTGCACCGTGTCGGGCGACTGATAGACGACAGTGCTACCATCCAGGCCCGGCACCGCACCGCCGCCATTGGCGCGGTAATTATTGGTGACGACCAGGAATTCCTGTTTGTCGTCGATGGGCTTGCCCTGGAACATCAGGTCCTTGATGCGGTGCGCCTTGTCATTGGCCGGCTTGCCGTCGCGGTCGAACCGTTCGGGCTGCGTCAGGTCGATTGTATAGGTCACGCCATCGATAATATCGAAGGAATAGGCCGGCACCCGCACATTCACCAGCGACTGCGGCTCCTTCTTGTTGGGATCAATGACCGACAGGGCGCGGGTCGACATTTCCAGCCAGTCACGCACCTGCGCCCCCGTCAGTTTCACGACGGCCAGCTGGTTGGGATAGACATAAAGGTCGGCGACATTGCGGATGGCCACGCTGCCGGCGGCAATGTCGGTATAGAAGGCGGGACCCGGCCGCCCGCCCGACTTGAACGGTGCCGCCGCCGACAGGATGGGCAGGGAGGCCAGCTCCGTCCCGGCCAGGGCACGCGCCACATAGGCTCGCTGCGCCTCGGCCACCAGCTCCACGCCGGCGCTGTCGCCCAGGAAGGAGAAATAGGAATGGATGCGCGCCGTCACCTTGCCTACAGGGCGGCGGACATAATCCAGCGTGCCTTGATGGCTGGGGGCCAGCAGGGTGCCGACCTCGGCGTCGGGTTCGGCCACCACCATGCGGCCGTCCTGGCGTTCCTGGATGGGCTTGGCCATGGCCGTACCCTCCACCACCTGCCAGCCCTTGCCCTTCTTTTCCAGCTTCAACTGGATCATGCCCAGATGGCTGCCATAGGAACCGGACATCACCAGCGGCTTGCCATTGACGGTGCCCTTGGCAAGGTCGGCCTTGGGCAGGCCCTCATAATCCTTGCCAGGGAAGACGCGGTGGCTGTGGCCCGTGATGACGGCATCGACGCCCGGCACCTCGGTCAGGGCGTTGGAGATATTCTCCTCGCCCCCTTCACGCGGGAAGAAGGACAGTCCCGAATGGGACAGAACGATGATGACATCGGCCCCTTCCTTCTTCATGCGCGGGACATAGACATTGGCCATGTCGATAATGTCGCGGGTGGTGACGCGGCCTTCCAGCTTGTCCTTGTCCCACGTCATGATCTGGGGGGTCAGCAGGCCCAGGATGCCAACCTTCACCTTCTGCTTGGCGCCCTTGTCATCGACCAGGGTGCGTTCCTGGATGACATAGGCGGGGTAGAGGGTGGGATCGTTGGCCGGGTCCTTGTCGCCATCGACCTTGAAGACATTGCCGGCCAGCACGGGGAACTTCGCCCCCGCATAAACATTGTGCAGCACGTCCAGGCCGAAATTGAATTCATGATTGCCCAGGACGGCGGCGTCATAGCCCAGCAGGTTCATGGTGGCCATGGCGGGATGGGTGGGCTTGTCCTTGCCCACCCCGCGCTCGCGCACGACCCAGTCGCCCATGGGCGTGCCCTGGATCAGATCGCCATTGTCCAGCAGCAGCGTGTTGGGATTGGCGGCGCGTGCGGCGCGGATCAGCGGCGTGACCCGGATCAGGCCGACACCGGCATCCGGCTTGTCGGCATAATAATCGTAATCCTCCAAATACATATGCAGGTCGGTGGTGGCCAGTACCTGCAAGTCGATCTTCTCCTGTGCTGTGGCGGCACCCGCCATCGACAGGAACAGGGCGCCCGCCATCAGGGCACGGGAGGGGAGATTACGAATCACGGAAGGCGCTCCATCGGGTTCTGTTGCCGCCCGGCAGCAGGTGCGTCGCAGCAATCACGGTTAAGAAATGCAGGAGACGCGGGTCTCGCCCCTCCGAACCGGCATGCTGCGCCGCAAAACTGTGGCGGTAATGATACGCTGGTTGAGATATAGCCGTTCAAGCCCCTGCAGGCATAGCTGCAGAGGTGCTTGTCATGGAACTGTAATTTATTCGTTACCTAAGCGTCACGGGCATCTGGTGTTGTCCGCGCGATCCGGTCCGGCTTATTGGGGGCTTTCGTATGACCATCGAGAATAAGAAGGCGGCGTCGATCCTGCGCCGTCACCTGTCCGCTTTGAATATCGGCACTGGCGCCCTGGCGCTGGCCATCGCTTCTTCCTGGGCCGTCCCGGCCATCGCGCAGCAGACGACCTCGTCCATGACGGGTCAGATCGTGACCGCCGCCGGCGCCCCGGCTGCTGGCGCAGAAGTCACCATCGTCCATACGCCGTCCGGTACGCGTTCGGTCACCAACGTCAATGACCAGGGCCGTTTCCAGGCCGGCGGTCTGCGCGTCGGCGGCCCCTACACCGTGACCATCACCGCCGCCGGCGCTGAGCCGCAGGTGCTGGAAGGCATCTTCATCTCGCTCGGCGAGCCGTTCGCCCTGGATCTGGCGCTGGGCGCCAAGATGGAAGAGATCGTGGTGACCGGTGAGCGCGCTGCCCCGACCACGGTCGGCATCGGCACCAATTTCGGCCAGCAGCAGATCACCAATGCACCGTCGATCAGCCGCGACCTGAAGGACATTGTCCGCAACGATCCGAAGGTCTTCATCGACGTCACGAACTCCAGCGCCATTCAGATCGCTGGCTCGTCCAACCGCTTCAACAGCCTGACCATCGACGGTGTGAAGCAGAACGACGATTTCGGTCTGAACGCCGGTGGCTACCCGACCCAGCGCTCGCCGCTGTCGATCGACGCCATCGAAGGCCTGTCCGTGCTGACGGCTCCCTATGACGTCGAATATTCCGGCTTCCAGGGCGGCACGATCAACATCGTGACCAAGTCGGGCGGCAACACCCCGCATGGCTCCTTCTATTATTATTATGGCGATGAGAGCCTGTCGGGTGACCGTTCGGGTGGCCGCACCAACCTGATCAGCCCCTACAAGGAAAAGACCTGGGGCGGTTCGCTGGGTGGCGCGCTGGTCGAGGACAAGCTGTTCTTCTACGTGAACTACGAGAAGTTCAAGAGCCAGGCTCCGGTGGTGTTCGGCACCTCCGATAGCGGCCTCGGCAATCCCGTCGCCGGCATCACCACGGCCCAGGTTGAGCGTATCCGTCAGATCGCGCAGAGCGTCTATGGTTATGACACGCTGGGTCTGGCCGACGGCTCCCTGCCGGAAGAAGACGAGAAGATCCTCACCAAGCTGGACTGGAACATCAACGACAGCCACCGCGCGTCGTTCGCCTACCAGCGCAACGAGGGCAATAACATCCGCGACGCTTCGTCCAGCACCAGCGCGACCCCGCGCACGCTGTCGTTGCAGTCGAACATGTACAACTACACCCAGATCATGGACAGCTACTCGCTCCAGCTGTTCTCTGACTGGACGTCTGACTTCTCCACCGAAGTCAAGCTGGCCCGCAAGGAAGTGGACAGCCTGCGTCTGCCGCTGAACGGCTTCGGCTTCGGCGAAATGCGCGTCAGCACCAATCCGACCGGTCTGGCCGTCAACAATAACGGCTTCGGTCAGGTCGTGTTCGGCCCGGATATCTCGTCGCACAGCAATGTGCTGCGTACGAAGACCGACAGCGGTAAGTTCAAGGGCACGTACCTGCTGGGCGATCACAAGATCACCGGCGGCTACGAATACGACAAGATCGACTACTACAACCTGTTCCTGCAGCGCAGCCTTGGCTACTGGGAATTCGCCTCGATCGAGGCCTTCCAGAACCGTCAGGCGCAGCGCTTCCGGTATGCCAATGCCGTTTCGGGCAACCCCGAAGACGCGGCGGCCAAGTGGGCCTACACGCAGCACTCCTTCTACCTGCAAGATACGTGGGACGTGAGCCCCGGCTTCCAGCTGCAGGGCGGTCTGCGTTACGAGCTGTACAAGACCAACGACGCCCCGCTGGCCAATGCCAACTTCCTGTCGCGCTACGGCATCACCAATGCCGCTACGATCGACGGCAAGGACCTGTGGCTGCCGCGCGTTGGCTTCACCTATGAAGCCACGGAAAGCACGGTTGTCCGCGGTGGCGCCGGCCTGTTCTCCGGTGTCGGTGCCGCCGTGTGGCTGTCCAACGGCTACAGCAATGACGGCGTGACCCAGCGTTCGCTGGATATTACCCGTCCGGCCACCGGTACCGTGCCGGCCAACAACGCCCTGCTGCTGAACGGCGTGACGGGCCAGGTGCCCACCGCCGCCAACGGCCGTCTGACCTCGGTCGGCGAAGGCTTCGTGAATGCGCTGGACCCGAACTACAAGATGCCCTCCTCCTGGAAGCTCAGCATGGCTGTTGACCAGAAGCTGGACATCCCGGTTCTGGGTGACGACTGGCTGTTCACTGCCGAGGCGATCTATACCCGCGTGAAGGACGCCAACTTCTACAAGGACCTGCGTCTGACCAAGACCGGTACGGCCCCCGATGGTCGCCCGATCTACACGCAGAACATCCAGGCCGGCGACACGCGTGGCAATGGTTCCGACCTGCTGCTGACCAACACCGACAAGGGTGAAAGCCTGATCCTGACGATCTACGGTTCGAAGAACTGGACGACGGATTATGGCGATATCGACTTCGGTGCCGGTTACGCCTTCCAGGACAGCAAGGATGCCAGCCAGGGCACCAGCTCTGTTGCCAGCTCCAACTATGAGCAGTTCGTGACCACCGATCCCAACACGGATCTGCTGGGCACGTCTTCTTATGAGACGAAGCACCGCATCACGGCGAACACCAGCTACAGCATCGAATATTTCGATGGGTACAAGTCGTCGCTGTCGCTGTTCGGTCAGGCCTCGTCGGGCAAGCCGTACACCTTCAGCTTCACCTGCTCCAGCACGGCCAATCCGTTCGGTGACCCGGCCTGCCGCGCCAACCGTTCGCGTGAAGCCATGTATGTCCCGACCGGCGCCAGCGACCCGCTGGTCAACTGGACGGCCAGCACGGTCAAGGCTGATGCGATGGATGCCTATATCTCCCGCAATGGCCTGGACAAGTACCGTGGCAGCATCCTGCCGCGTGGCGCGTTCGAAAGCTCCTGGACCTACTCCGTCGATGCCAAGCTGGCTCAGGAAATCCCGGCGCCGATCGAAGGCCACAAGGCCATCGTGACGATGGACATCCTCAACCTGACCAACCTGCTGAACAAGAACTGGGGTCGTCAGCAGAGCGTGCCCTTCTTCCAGTCCGTTGCCGGCCCGACCGCGACGATCGGGACCGATGGCAAGTATGTGTTTACCGCTGCTGGCCGCGACGTTACCGAACAGGTCAGCAACCGCGCCTCGGTCTGGAAGATCCAGCTGGGTGTGAAGTACGAGTTCTGATCCTTCTTCAAGCAGGATCAATGAGTTGGGGAAAGGCGGCCTTCGGGCCGCCTTTTTTCGTTATGGCAGCCTTGCAGCCGCCGGGGCCGGTAATGATCTTTCTATTTCCTCTGGGCAGTATCGGATTGACAGGTATTTTGGTAAAATTGTGTTCATGATTGCCATGTCCGACACCCCGGCCGAACGCCGGATACATCCGCGTAACCCGACAGAACCCATCTTCCTGATGGTTGCCGGCCGCCCGTCCCGTCTGCTTGACTGGTCGTTCGGGGGCCTGCGCGTCCGTCCGGAACAGGCCGGTGGTTTCATCGTGGGACAGCGTGTGGATGTCACGATCCTGCGCCCCGACGGGCATAGCTGGGCCCGTCTGCCCGTCACCATCCGCCATGTCGATCATGAGGATGGGGGGGCACTGGGCGTCATGCTGGTGGACCGGCTGTCGGCCTTCCCGCTGCTGCTGGAACTGTTCAACCACTCGCTGGCGCGGGCGTAGAGTGTGATCGCTTCAAATGGGTACATTTGAAGCGTGAATCACACGACAAACTCTAACCCCTCCGCCTGCTTGCCCTTTCCCTGCCGCCCGTCGCATGCTGTGCCCCGGAAATGGGGAGCTTGAGCCTTGCACGATCTTGAAATCCTGATGCGTCTGGGCACGGCGCTGGCCATCGGCCTGCTGGTCGGGCTGGAACGGGGCTGGCGGTCGCGCGATCTGGCCGATGGGCAGCGCGCGGCGGGCCTGCGCACTTTTGCGCTGTCGGGCCTGCTGGGCGGTGTGGCCGGCGCGCTGGCCCATGGGCTGGACAATCTCCTGTTCTTGGGCCTCTCCTTTCTGGGCTTTGCGGGCGCTTTCACGGCCTTCCACTGGCTGGAATCGCGGGAAGAGGGCAAGAATTCAGTTACCGGTGTCGTCTCCGGCCTGCTGGTCTTCCTGCTGGGTGCCTATGCCATGCTGGGGGAAATCCGCGTCGCTGTGGCGGCAGGTGTGGCCGCGACCCTGCTGCTGGCCCTGCGTGATCCGCTGCATGAATGGCTGCGGCGACTGCAATGGGTGGAAATCCGTGCCGTCCTGATCCTGGCAGTGATGAGTTTTCTGGCCCTGCCCGTCCTGCCCAATGGTCCCGTCGATCCCTGGGGCGTGCTGAACCCCGCGGAGATCTGGCTCCTGGCTATCCTGATCGCCGCCATTTCCTTCGGTGGCTATGTGGCGGTGAAGCTGTTCGGGGAAAAGCGTGGCGTGCTGGTAGCAGCATTGGCCGGCGGCCTTGCCTCCTCCACCGCCACCACGCTGACCCTGTCGCGCGTGGCCAAGGCGCAGCCGGCGGCGTCGCCCCTGCTGGCTGCCGGCATTCTGCTGTCCGGCATGGTCAGCGTGCTGCGTGTGCTGCTGGTTGCCCTGATCCTGAACCGGGCGCTGATGCTGCCGCTGGTGGCGCCCGCCGGGGCGGCGCTGGCCGTGATGGGCCTTTCCGCCCTGATCCTGCTGCGCCGCGACGGCACGGGGCCGGAGGATACGACCCCGGCTTTGTCCAACCCGCTGGAACTGGGTACCGCCTTGAAACTGGCGGGCTTCATCGCCCTGGTTCTGGTGGCGGCCGAACTGATCCAGCGTTTCGTGGGCGATGCGGGCCTGCTAGTCGCCGCTGCTGCTGCCGGCATCGCCGATGTCGATGCCATCACCGTCGCCATGGCGCGCCTGGGCACCAAGCCGGAAAGCCTGTCCCTGGCCGCCGCCTGCATCCTTCTGGCCGTGGGCGTCAATACCATCACCAAATCGGTCATGGCCGGCAGTGTGGGTGGCCGCAGCCTGGGCCTGTCCGTTGGCATCCCCAGCCTGGCCGCCGTCACGGCGGGGGCGGTTTCATTCTGGATGGTGTGAGGGATGGTTACCCTTCCACCCCCAAAATCTCCAGCGGTGCTTCCCGTCCGCGCAGGATGACGGGACCGAGGGGGAGGGGGGTTACGCCCAGGACGGGGCGGCAGCGCTGCCAGCCATCGGCGGTCAGGATCAGGTCGCGGCCCGCCTCCTTGGCGATGGCGTCCAGGCGGGACAGAGAATTGATCGTGTCGCCGAAATAGGTGATCTCGCGGCGTTGATCCCCCACCTGTGCCACGATCACCGGGCCGGCATGGAGGGTGATGCGGAAGCCAAGCTCCACCCCCATATCCCGCCGCAGCGCCGTCAGGGTGCGGCGGATGGCGAGCGCACAGGCCAGGGCCGGCGCGTCGGGGCGTTGCGGGGTCAATCGCCAGCTGATGATGGCCTGATCGCCCACATATTTGTCGATGGAGCCGCCATGGGCGCGAACCGGCTCACCCAGGGCGTGCAGGAAACGGCCCACGATGCGCATAGCCTCCCGATCGCCCAGCCGGGCCGCCAGCGCCGTGGAATTGGCCATGTCGATGGCCAGGAACAGGCGCTGTTCCTCCAGAGGGCGGGCATAGCGGCCTGTGATCAGGGCGAAGAACACCTGATTGCCAATCAGGCTGCGGCTCTGGTCCAGCAGCAGCAACAGGATGACGGAGGCGGCGGCATAGGTGAAGACCTGGAAGAAATCGATATTGGGGCTGTCATCCCCATCCATGCCGACCAGCGCCTCCGTCGACAGGGCCAGCGCGATTCCCAGCAGGATCAGCATTATATAGGTGGCGTAGAGCGCCAGCAGGGCGCGCCCGCGCGGCAGATCGGCAATACGGTCACGCGAGGTGCGCAGCAGCAACCCATGTTTGAAGGCCAGACACAGGCCGCCGATAAAGGCGCCATGCACCATGGAGACGGGCAGCGAGACGCCAGCCCAATGTGCTATGGGAAAGCCCAGCGTGCTGCCGATCAGCAGCACCAGGACCCAGGCGCGGACATGCCGCCAGATGGGGGTGGACGGGGTGGGAAGGGCGGGGCTTTCCGGCAGGGAGACCATGGGGCGGGCACCGGGAGGCGGGGGCGGAAGTCGCCCCACGCTATCATGCGCCCCAACGGATGCAATGAGGGCTGTCACAGGTACGTCGGGCAGGCCCCCTTACCCCAAAATCCCCGGCAGGTTCAGGCCCTTTTCCCGTGCGCAGTCCTTCGCGATGTCGTAGCCGGCGTCGGCGTGGCGCATGACGCCGGTGGCGGGGTCGTTCCACAGCACGCGTTCCAGGCGGCGGGCCGCGGCGTCGGTGCCATCGGCGACGATGACGACGCCGCTATGCTGTGAGAAGCCCATGCCGACACCGCCGCCATGGTGCAGCGATACCCAGGTGGCACCCGAGGCGGTGTTGAGCAGGGCGTTCAGCAGGGGCCAGTCGGAGACGGCGTCGGAACCGTCCAGCATGGCCTCCGTCTCCCGGTTGGGGGAGGCGACGGAGCCGCTGTCCAGATGGTCGCGACCGATGACCACGGGGGCCTTCAGCTCGCCCTTGGCCACCATCTCGTTGAAGGCCAGCGCCAGACGGTGGCGGTCGCCCAGACCGACCCAGCAGATGCGGGCGGGCAGGCCCTGGAACTTGATCTTTTCCCGCGCCATGTCCAGCCAGTTATGCAGGTGGGCGTTGTCGGGCAGCAGTTCCTTCACCTTGGCGTCGGTCTTGTAGATATCTTCCGGGTCGCCGGACAGGGCCGCCCAGCGGAAGGGACCGATGCCGCGACAGAACAGTGGGCGGATATAGGCGGGCACGAAGCCGGGGAAGGCAAAGGCGTCGGCCACGCCTTCTTCCAGTGCCATCTGCCGGATATTGTTGCCGTAATCCAGGGTGGGCACGCCGGCCTTCCAGAAATCCAGCATGGCGCTGACCTGCACGGCCATGGAGGCGCGCGATGCCTTCTCCACGCTCTTGGGGTCGTCTTCGCGCGCCTTCAGCCATTGATCGAGCGTCCAGCCGGCGGGCAGGTAGCCGTTGATCGGATCATGGGCGGAGGTCTGGTCGGTGACGGCATCGGGGCGCACGCCACGGCGGACCAGTTCGGGGAACACCTCCGCCGCATTGCCCAGCAGGCCGACAGAGACCGGCTTTTTGGCCTTGCAGCTTTCATCGATGATGGACAGCGCCTCATCCAGGCTGTCGGTGGCGCGGTCCAGGTAACCGGTGCGCAGGCGCATGTCGATGCGCGAGGGCTGACATTCGACGGCCAGACAGGAGGCACCGGCCATGACGGCGGCCAGCGGCTGTGCCCCGCCCATGCCGCCCAGACCGCCGGTCAGGATCCAGCGGCCCGCCAGGTTGCCGCCATAATGGCGGCGGCCAACCTCCACGAACGTCTCATAGGTGCCCTGGACAATGCCCTGGGTGCCGATATAGATCCAGCTGCCCGCCGTCATCTGGCCGTACATCATCAGGCCCTTGGCATCCAGCTCATGGAACTTGTCCCAAGTGGCCCAATGGGGGACGAGGTTGGAATTGGCGATCAGGACGCGCGGGGCGTCGGTATGGGTGCGGAACACGCCGACCGGCTTGCCCGACTGCACCAGCAGGGTCTGGTCATCCTCCAGATCACGGAGCGCCGCGACGATGCGGTCGAAACTGGCCCAGTCGCGCGCGGCCCGGCCGATGCCGCCATAGACCACCAGTTCTTCGGGCCTCTCTGCCACGTCGGGGTCCAGATTGTTCATCAGCATGCGCAAGGCCGCTTCGGTCAACCAGGACTTGGCGGTGCGGTCGGTGCCGTGGGGGGCGCGGATCACGCGGGTATTGTCGATGCGGCTCATCATGTCCTCGGTTATTTGGGGTCCGTCGCCCAGCCGATGCAGGCGGTCAGGATGTTACGCAGGGCCTTTTCCATGGGTGCCGCGTAGGCGGCGTCATAGGCGGGGGGCCAATTATCAGGCGCGGGGTCGTCGTCGGGTTCCAGCAGATAGCCGCGTGTCGCCAGCTCCATCTGCACCGCATGCACGCCCTTGGCGGGCTGTCCGTAATGGCGGGTGATATAGCCGCCCTTGAACCGGCCATTGGTGACGCGGGTGAACTGTGTGGCGTCACACGCCGCCTCAATCACGCGGGTCAGGCCGGGATCGCAGCTTTTGCCCTCAAACGTGCCGATGTTGAAATGCGGCAGCAAACCGTCGAACAGGCGCGGCACCCAGGAGCGGATGGAGTGGCAGTCGTACAGCACCACGCGCGGATATGTGCGGCGCAGGCGCAGGATTTCGGCCATCAAGGCGGCGTGATAGGGGGCGTGGAACAGCTCCCGCCGGCGCAGCACCTCCATCGCGTCGGGTTCCTGGCCGGGATTGTAGAGCGGTTCGCCGTCAAACGTGGTCAGCGGACAGAGGTCGGTCGTGGCCTGTCCGGGATAGAGCGAGGCGCCGTCGGGCGGGCGATTCACGTCGATCATGGTGCGCGACAGGCTGGTCTGCACGATGGTGGCGCCCAGGTCGCGGGCGAAGAAATAGAGCTGCCCCACCCACCAGTCGGCATCCTTGCGCGCCCGCCAGGGATCGGCCAGCGTATCCTCCAACGCCCACTCAATCTCCGTTCCTGCGTGCGGGATGGAGAGGATCAGGGGGGCGGTGCCCTGATGGATGATCAGCCAGTCCTGGTCCATGGTTGGGTTCTCCTGTTCCGGGGCGGGGTTATCTTTGCCTTGGGATCGGTTGTTCCCTCACCCTCCCAAGCCTTAACAGGCTTGGGCCCCTCCCTCTCCCACGTTCGTGGGCGAGGGGAGAATTTACGCCCCTCGCCCGCTTGGCGGGAGAAGGAGGGGCCCGAACGCGTCAGCGTTTGGGAGGGTGAGGGGGCACCCGTCCTCACACGCCCGGCAGCTCCATACCGCCCGCCGTCACTGTCCTGATCAGGGCACCGCTGCGGACCAGGGTCAAGGCGGTGTCGATGTCGGCGTGGAAATAGCGGTCGTCGGTGAGGGTGGGAACGACATCGCGCAGGGTGGCGCGCAGGGTTTCCAGAACGGTCGAACTGGTCAACGGCGCGTGGAAGTCGCAGCCCTGCACGGCGGCCAGATACTCAATCGCCAGCACGCTGTCGGCGTTCTGCACCATGGAGAGCAGGCGGCGGGCACCATGGGCGGCCATGGAGACATGGTCTTCCTGGTTGGCCGAGGTGGGGATGCTGTCGACGCTGGCGGGATAGGCGCGCTGCTTGTTTTCGGAGACGAGGGCGGCGGCGGTGACCTGTGGGATCATGAAGCCGGAATTCAGGCCCGGCTTCGGCGTCAGGAAGGCGGGCAGGCCGGACAGGGCCGGGTCAACCAGCATGGCGATGCGGCGTTCGGACAAGCTACCGATCTCGCACACGGCCATGGCGATCATGTCGGCGGCAAAGGCGACGGGTTCGGCGTGGAAATTGCCGCCGGACAGCACGCTGTCATCCTCGGCAAAGACCAGGGGATTGTCGGAGACGGCGTTGGCCTCCGTCAAAAGCGTGTGGCCCGCCTGACGCAGCAGGTCCAGGGCCGCCCCCATCACCTGCGGCTGGCAGCGCAGGCAGTAGGGGTCCTGGACACGGATATCATCCTCGCGGTGCGAGGCGCGGATGGCGGAGCCGTCCATCAGGCGGCGAAGCGTGTCGGCGACCGCAATCTGGCCCTTGTGACCGCGCAGCAGATGGATGCGCGGATCAAACGGCGTGTCGGAGCCTTTGGCGGCCTCGGTGGACAAAGCACCGGTGGCCAGTGCGGAGCCGTGCAGGCGTTCGGCCTCAAACAGGCCGGCCAAGGCATAGGCCGTCGAGAACTGCGTGCCGTTCAGCAGCGCCAAGCCTTCCTTCGGCCCCAGGGTCAGGGGCGACAGGCCGGCGGCCTTCAGCGCTTCGGATGCTGGCATGCGGGTGCCGTTGGCGAAGACCTCCCCATGGCCGATCATGGCCGCCGCCATATGGGACAAGGGGGCGAGATCGCCCGATGCCCCCACCGAACCCTGAGCCGGGACCACGGGCAGGATGTCGTGGGTCAGCAGCGCTTCCAGCAGGTCGAGGGTTGCCGGCTTCACGCCGGATGCGCCGACGCCCAGGCTGGACAGCTTCAGCGCCATCATCAGGCGCAGGACGTTGCGCGGCATCGGCTCGCCCACGCCAGCGGCATGGGAGAGTACGATGTTGCGTTGCAGCAATTCGAGATCGTCCGCAGCAATACGGACGGATGCCAGCTTGCCGAAGCCGGTATTCACGCCATAGACGGGGTCGCCCTTGGCGATGATGCGGGCGATGGTGGCCGCACTGCGTTCCACCGCCGGACGGCAGGCGGGGTCCAGCGTCACTGCGGCGCCATTATAGATGCGGCGCCATTCGCCCAGGCTGACAGTGCCGGGGCGCAGCGTGACGGACATGGAATGCGGCATCAGATCCCCCTGTGGATACGGGCATGCAGGGGGTTGAACCCCATGCGGTAAACAAGTTCGGCGGGACGCTCAATGTCCCAGATGGCGAGGTCGCAGGATTTCCCCGCCTCCAGCGTGCCGATATCGGCCTGGCGGCCCAAGGCCTTTGCCGCAACGCGGGTGGCGCCTAGCAGACATTCCTCCACACTCATCCGGAACAAGGTGGCGGCCATGTTGAGCGACAGCAGCAGCGAGGTCAGCGGGGCCGTGCCGGGATTGCAGTCGGTCGCGACCGCCATGGGCACGCCGTGGGTGCGGAACAGGTCGATGGGCGGCAGCTTGGTATCGCGCGTGAAGTAGAAGGCGCCGGGCAGCATGACAGCGACGGTGCCGGATTGCGCCATGGCGCGCACGGCGGGTTCGTCCACATGTTCCAGATGGTCGGCGGACAGCGCCCCGCACTGTGCCGCGAGGGCGGCACCATTCAGGTTGGACAGCTGTTCGGCGTGGAGTTTCAGGGCCAGACCATTGGCCTTGGCGGCGTGGAACACCCGGCGGACCTGGGCCAGGGAAAAGCCGATACCTTCGCAGAAGCCATCCACGGCGTCGGCCAGCTTATGCTGCGCCACATGCGGGATCATGGTTCGGCAGACCAGATCGATATAGGCGTCGTGATCTTCCGCATATTCCGGCGGAACGGCATGGGCGCCCAGGAAGGTGGTGGCGACATCGACGGGGCGGTGGTCGGATAGCGCACGGGCGGCGCGCAGCATCTTCACTTCATCCGCCAGGGTCAGGCCGTAACCGGACTTCACCTCCACCGTCGTCACCCCTTCGGCCAGCAGGGCATCGAGGCGGGGCAGCGCCTCGCAGATCAGCGTATCCAGGGTGGCGGCACGGGTGGCGCGCATGGTGGAGACGATGCCGCCGCCGGCCCGCGCAATCTCCTCATACGTCGCACCCCGCAGGCGCAGTTCGAATTCATGTGCGCGATCGCCGGCATGGACCAGATGCGTGTGGCAATCGATCAGGCCGGGGGTGACCCAGCGGCCCTGGAGGTCGGTGGTTTGTGTGGCGGTGAGGGCGGGGGCGTCGGCCTTGGGGCCGGCAAAGATGATGCGGCCATTGTGCGCAGCAATCACCCCATCCTCCACGATCCCCAGACCGGGCAGGTCGGGGCGCATGGTGGCCAGCCGCGCGTGGGTCCAGAGGTGGTCAGCGTGCATGGGCCTGGCTTTCCGTCCATTCAACGCCTTCCCGGCGAAGGCCGGGACCCAGGGGCCAGACGCCCGACCGGACGGGCTTGTTATAGAACGGTTCCATCCAGGGCGTGGCAGCAGCGGCCCCTGGGTCCCGGCCTTCGCCGGGAAGGCGGATGGGGGATGTCATCACGGGATGACCACTGAATCCATGCCGCATGTCCGAACCTTTTCCCCGCTGAACCGTTCATCATGGCGTCTGGCGCGCCTGTTTTCCCCTCTTTTATGTCTTTACATAATTAATGTCTATACATTAATATGGGCCTTGAGACGAAATTCGGGGGTATGGGTGATGGCCGGGTTCTGGTTCCAGCAGGCGCTGCTGCCGGGCGGATGGGCGGATGGGGTGCGGGTGGTGGAGCAGGGCGGGGTGATCGCGTCTGTCACCGCCGGCACCGCCCCTGAACCCACCGATGAGCGTCATGCCATCGCCGTGCCGGGCCTGCCCAACCTGCATTCCCACGCGTTTCAGCGCGGGATGGCCGGGCTGGCGGAGGTGCGGGGGCCGGGGGAGGATAGTTTCTGGACCTGGCGGGAGGTGATGTACCGCTTCGCCCACCGTATCGGCCCCGATGAGATGCAGGCCATCGCTGCCATGGCCTTTGTCGAGATGCTGGAGGGCGGGTTCACGCGCGTGGGGGAGTTCCACTATATCCACCAGGATGTCGATGGTGCCGCCTATGCCAACCCGGCGGAGATGGGGGTGAGGCTGGCGGCTGCGGCTGCGGAAACGGGGATTGCGCTGACCCTGCTGCCGGTGCTGTATCAGCATGGCGGGTTCGGCGGGCAGGCGCCGGGGCCTGGGCAGAAGCGGTTCATCAACAGCATTGACGGGTTCGCGCGGGTGATGGAGGCCAGCCGAACCGCCCTGTCCACGCTGCCCGATGGCGTGGTGGGTGTGGCCCCGCACAGCCTGCGCGCCGTCACGCCGGACAGCCTGTCCTTCGTTCCCGCCCTGGCGGCGGGCGGGCCCATCCATATCCATATCGCTGAGCAGATCCGGGAAGTGGCCGATTGCCATGCCTGGTGCGGGCAGCGGCCCGTCGCCTGGCTGTTCGACCATGCCGATGTCGATGGGCAATGGTGCCTGGTGCATGCCACGCATATGGATGCGGCGGAGACGGCGACGCTGTCCGCATCGGGTGCCGTGGCGGGCCTGTGCCCGATTACCGAGGCCAATCTGGGCGACGGCATCTTCAATGGCCGCGATTATCAGGCGGCGGGCGGGCTGTTCGGCATCGGGTCGGACAGCAATGTCCTGATCGATGCGGCAGAGGAACTGCGCAGCATGGAATATGCCCAGCGTCTGGCCCATCGGGCGCGCAATGTGCTGGGCCGGGCCGATACGCCCTCAACCGGGCGGGTGCTGTTCGAGGGGGCGCTGACCGGGGGGGCGCGGGCGCTGGGGCAGAAGGATGTTGGCCTATCTGTTGGGGCTGCGGCGGATTTCGTGACCCTGGATGCAACACAGCCCAGCCTGGCGGCGCGGCGCGGGGACGCCCTGCTGGACGGGTTCATCTTTGCAGGGCAGCGCATGGTGGACGGGGTTTGGCGGCGGGGCCGGCGCGTGGTAAGCGGGGGCCGCCATATCGTGCGCGACGCCGTCGCCGCGCGTTACCGTCTGGCGCTGGGAACCATCCTGTCATGAGCATGGCCGAGAATGCCGCACCGCTGCATGCCCGCATCCGGGCCGATATCGAAGGGGCCATCCTGTCGGGTGCATTAAAGGCCGGCGACCGTATCCCGTTCGAACATGAGCTGATGGCGCAGTATGGCTGTGCGCGCATGACGGTGAACAAGGCGCTGACCGGGCTGGTGGAGGCGGGGCTGCTGGAGCGGCGCAAGCGGGCCGGCACCTTTGTGTCGCGCCCGCAGATCCATATGGCGGCGCTGGCCATTCCCGATATCCAGGCGGAAGTGACGGGGCGGGGGCGGATTTACCGCCTGGAACTGCTGTCGCGCGACGTGTTACCCGCAGTGTCGGTCGATCCCGACCGGATGCGGCCACCACGTGGGGCCAAGGTGCTGGCCCTGACCTGTCGGCATCTGGCCGATGGCGTTCCCTTTGCCGTGGAGGAGCGGTTGATCAGCCTGAAGGCGGTGCCAGACGCGGCGAGCGTTGACTTTACCCAGGTGGCGCCCGGTTCCTGGCTGCTGGCGCATGTGCCCTGGACGGAGGCCGAGCATCGCATCACCGCCGCCCCCGCCGGGCGGCTGGCCGGTGCGTTGGGGGTGGATGAGGGCACGGCATGCCTGCTGCTGGACCGCCGCACCTGGCGCGGGGACCAGCCCATCACCCATGTGAGGCAGGTATTTCCGGGTGCCGGCTTCGATCTGGTGGCGCGGTTCACCGGGGCCGCCGGGGGTGCGGCATGAGCGGGCTTCTGCTGCGTGCGGCTGATCGCGCCTGGACAGCGTGGAAGAATGGCGGGGGCGAGACGGCGACCGTTGCCCTGTTCCCGGAAGGCGCGGGTCTATCGGATTTCGACTGGCGCGTCTCCATCGCGCGGGTGGATGGGGACGGGCCGTTCTCCGCCTTTCCCGGCATCGACCGGACGCTGACCGTGCTGTCGGGCGGGTCGATGGCGCTGAACGGCCATGTGCTGACGCCCGACAGCGCGCCGTTTGCCTTTGACGGCGGGGAGGCAGTGCAGGCCGTGGTCAGCGGCGGGCCGGTGCATGATCTGAACGTCATGACACGGCGCGGGCGTTTCACCCATTCGGTGGCACGCGTGCGCGGGCCGGTGGCGCTGGGCGGGGTACCGGCGGTGCGGCTGCTGCTGGCGCTGGATAGCGGCTATCGGGGCTTGGGGGCCTGGGATGCGCTGCTGGTTGGGCCTGAGGAAGTGGCGACCGTGACGGGCGATGGGGCGGGGCTGCTGGTGGTGATTTCGGGGGTGTGAGGGGCAGGCGGGGTTGCCCTCACCCTCCCAAGCCTTGGCAGGCTTGGGCCCCTCCCTCTCCCACCTTCGTGGGCGAGGGGTGAAACTTTGGTGATGGATGAAATTTTGCCCCTCGCCCGCTTGGTGAGAGGGTGAGGGGGCTAGGCCGCCGCCCGCGTCCGCCGGTTCAGCAGGAACAGGGTGACCGCGATGGCGGCCATGGGGATGAGCGCCATGTAGAAGGCGGTATGCCCGCCCAGCCGGTCGAACAGGAAGCCGGTGACGAAGGAGCCGAAGGTGCCGCCCAATGCTGAGAAGACCACGATCAGGCCGGTCATGGCCGCATGCTCATGCTTGGGCAGGGCCGACAGGATGACCGAGTTGATCACCGGGTAGATCGGCGCCATGAACAGGCCGATCAATGGCAGCATGAAGGCCGCAATGGGGGCGGAAAGCCAGTTGGCCTCTGCCATCGGTTGCACCCCTTCGGCCAGCGGCAGGGTCAGCAGGACCAGGGCCGTCATGGCGGCAAGGCAGCCGGCCAGGAACGGGAACCAGCCGATGCGGGCCAGGGCGACACCCGCCCCCAGCCGGCCCAGCGCGATGCCGGCGGCGAAGATGCTTGTGGCCTGGATCGACATGGCGGCGGGGAGATGCAGCACCTCTGCGTTGAAGGTGGGCAGCCAGGTGCCGATGGCCTGTTCGATCAGGACATAGAGGAAGGCGGATGCCAGGAACACGACCGCAATGGGGGTGACGGCGAGGCGGGCCATCTGCCGGATGCCGGGCTTGGCATCGGGGGCCTGGGCCTCGCTCTCGTCCAGCGGCGTCACGGACCAGAGTGCGGCGGCGGCGAAGGCGAAGGCCGACAGGACCCAGTAGACGTTGAGCCAGGACGGATCGGCGGGGTTGTCATGGTTCACGAACAGGCTGAACAGCCAGTAGCTGCCCAGGACACCCAGCATGAACACGCCCTCGATCGTGTTGGTCAGGCTGGCATGGCCCTGTTTGTCACGCGTCAGCAGGCCGATGGAGGAATATGCCGCCACCTTCACATGCGCAAAGCCGACGCCGATGCAGAAAAACATCAGCTTCATGGCCCAGAAGGCCGATAGGAACGGCATCGATGCCGCCGCCAGCCCCTGCAGAACCAGGGCCGCGATCATGGCGCGGCGATAGCCGATGCGGGGCAGGAAGCTGGCGACGATAAAGCTGGTGATGGCGATGGGCAGGTCCTTGTAGGCCTCCAGCCTTCCTGCCTCCAGCTTGGTCACGCCAAAACTTTGGATCGATTGCAGGATGACCGTGCCCACCGAATTTAACAGCATGGCAAAGACCACATAGGTCAATCCCACCGCCAGTACCGCCCGTCCGTTGCGCATGCCTCACATCCTTCCCTGTTCCGTTCTTGTTGGTTTGGCGCTGTTTGTCAAAGTGCCGGTGGTTTGACGGCCAGATAGACCGTGCTCCATAGCTGCGCGGCGTTGGATTCCGTCTGATCCCCACCCCCCTGGCCGAAGGGGCGGTAGGTGAAGCGGCCATCGCCATAGGCCCAGGACCAGAGTTCGGACGTCCGCTGATCCGCCGGGACGGCGCGGATCGCTTGCCACAGCGCGCGCTGTGCCGATTGCAGGCGGGTGCGCGTGGCGGTGGGCAGGTCGGCGCGGGCCAGTTGCCGTTCCAGGCCGCCGGCCATCAGCGCCTGCTGCCAGGACCAGATGACAGCGCCATGATAGTAACCGGGGCCGAATTCAGCACGGATGGAGGCCGGTGCCCAGGCGGCATTGGCAACCACCATGCCGGCATCGGTCATCAGCCCGGCGGGCAGGCGGTGCAGCAGGGGGGCGATGGCGCGGTCCAGCGTCGCGGCATCCGGTGTCAGGAACAGCAGGGCAAAGCCCGTGTCGGAATGCATCACGGGCAGGGGCGTGCCGGTATCATCCAGGGCCAGCGCGTCGAAATGCAGGGGGCCTTGGGGCAGGGGAGCGGTTTGGATGCCCAGTTCGGTGGCGAAACGGGTGGCAGCGGCCTGGGCTTGCGTTGCCGGGATGGTGACGGCGAACAGGGCGGGGGCTTTGTCGGCCCAGACCCTTTCCATAGGTTCTGCGTGTGACAGGTCACGGGTATAGGGATAGATCAGACCGGATTTGTGCAGTCGGGCGATGGCGTTGAGTGCCGCCGGGGCCAGGACGGCATTGACGCTGTAGGAATAGCGGCCACCGGCCAGCCCCTCCTGGCTGTCGCGCCAGTCCCCCACCTTGTGCCCCGCCGGCAGGGGGATCAGGTTGCTGGCTAGCGGGTTGGCGGCAAAGGCGGCGGTTCGAGACAGGACGAAGGACAGGTTGCGGGCCAGCAGCGTGCCATAGGCATCGCCAGAGGGCGTGCGCCGCGCCAGGAAAAGCTGGGCCTCGCGGGCGGGGATGCGGCCCAGATAATCGGCCAGGATGGGGGCCAGCATCAGGTCGTCATCGACCATCTTGTAATCAAAGATGGGATCGGCGCTGCTGCTGCCCTGTTCCAGGCGATGGCGCAGGACGGCGAATTCGCCCACATCCTCCTCATGCGCGACATCGCCGGTGGGGCTGAGCCGTTCCAGGACAGCACCCAGCCCGGCCTCGATGGCTGCCGGCTTTAGCACTGGCATCAGCAGGCGCAGCGACATCAGCGTGTCGCGCCCGAAATAGGTGTTGTAGGCCCAGGACCCGGCCATCAGCTTTTCCCGGTAGCTGAGAAAATCCAGCACCTGACGGGCCTTGGCGTCCGGGGCGGCCTTGTCGGTCAGCAGGTCGGAAAGGGCGATGGGGGTCAGCGGTGTTTCCCCGCTGGCCGCCGTCAGGTTCAGGCGAAGGGCGGGGTCGGAGGTCGTCAGCGTGACGGTACCGTCGGGATTGGCCGTGGCGGTGCCGTTCAGCAGGGTCAGGGCCAGCATGAGGCCGGGGGCGCCGTCCAGGCGGTCGCGCTGCCAGCGGACGGTCGTGCCATCGATGGTGGGGGCGGTTTCCACCAGGGGCTGACGCGTGGAGGAATGCTGATAATCGCGAAGGGTGCGGATGCTGGACAGGATCGTCTGACGGATGTTCAGGGTTTGGGTGGCGATTTCCAGCGTGGTTTTGATGCCGTGCAGGGGGCGGCCCCCGGCGTCCGGGATCGTCAGGGGGGACAGGGGACCGGCGGTGATCGCGGCCTTGGCATCGGTCCACAGGCCGATCCCGGCATTGCCGGCGGGAAAGGCCACCACGATCCGGCCCGCGCCTGCCACCAGATGGGCGGAGACGGGGCCGTCACGCAGGAACAGGTTCTGATGCTGCCCGACCGTCAGGTCGAACCGCAGCGCATCCTCCCCCCAGGCGGGACCGGCCAGAAGCAGGGCCAATAGCGGCAGGGCTGTGCCGAGGCGGGTCAGGCGGGGCATGGGGGGCTCCGGGGGGGTGGCGGGTTTTCCCTCACCCTCCCGTTGGCTGGCGCCAACGGGCCCCTCCCTCTCCCACGTTCGTGGGCGAGGGGCGGAAGTTGGGGGTGAGCCTTGTTTCGCCCCTCGCCCGCCTGGCGGGAGAGGGAGGGGCCCGAACGCGGTAGCGTTGGGGAGGGTGAGGGAGCGACGGTGGAGGTTTAGAACTTCGTCGCCACTGACATCTTCACATTACGCCCGAAGATCGGGCGGCCCATGAAGACGCCGCTGGTGTTGGCACCGCCGATGATGCGGGCATTGCCTTCGGTCAGGCCCAGCTCGTCCGTCAGGTTGGTGCCCGACAGCATCACCGTCACGTCATCGCCGATATCGGCGGAGATGCCGGCATCGATGGTGTTGAAGCTGGGCAGACGCTGGGCGTTTTCCACATCGGCCCACCGCGCGCCGGTGTAGTTGTAGCTGGCGAAGAAGCGCAGCTTGCCCCAGTCCATGGGCACGTCATAAGAGGGCGAGAAGGTGAACTGGATCTTCGGCTGGCGCTGCACCTGATTGCCGCTATTGGGGCCGAAATCCTTGAACTCGCCCTTCTGGTAATTGCCACGCAGGGCCAGGTTCAGGTTTTCGACCGGCATGACCATCAGTTCGAATTCCACGCCATAGGCCTTGGAACCGCCGATGCGGGTCAACTGCGTCTGGCTGCCGTCCGGGTTGATGATGAACTGCTGGAAGGGCAGGCCTTCAAACTTGTTATGGAAGAAGGTGACATAGGCGGCGTAGTCAGACGTGCGGGTCTTCAGGCCAACCTCCTGCTGATCGATCTTCTGCATCTGGTCCTGACCATCACGCAGATTGTCGAATTGCGGGAACTTGAAGCCGCTGTTGAGGCGGCCGAACACCGACAGGTCGCCCGTCAGGTAATAATTCACGCCCGCCGTCCAGGAGGTTTCCGTGTTGGCATAGTCCAGCGTGCGGAAGCTGCCATTCAGGACGGAGGTGGCGTTGTTGGCCAAGGTCAGCGGATTGCCGTCCAGGTCCATGGTCGACACATTTTCCAGCGTTGCATTGACCTTTTGCCGTTCGACGCGGCCACCGATATCGATACGCAGATCGTCGGTCAGGGCCCATTCATCGGCGATGAAGGCGGCGATGTTCTGGCCGTTATAGGAGGCGTTCACGTCGAAAAAGGAAGTGCCGACAAAGCCGTTGCGGGTGACCTTGGCGCCGTTGTTGAGCGTCAGGTTGATCAGCTTGGCATTGGGCGTGGCCGTCATCAGGACATTGTTGCCCAGGTACCAGAGATCCTTGGACGAATAATCGGCGAAATAGGCGCCGATGGTGATGGTGTTGCCGTCGAAGATCTCACGGCTGAAACGGATATCGTCGGTGAAGCTTTCGATATCCTTGTCCACCGACCACAGGCCGGCGGTGATCACCTGCATATTCAGGTCGGTGATGGCGGCCCCGCCATTGGCGAAGCTGGCCGATCCCGCCGTGGCGGTGCGGCCGGCGGCGGCAACGACGGCAGCGTTGGCGTTGGCGGCAGTGATCTGGCCGTTGATGAAGCTGCCCAGCGTCTGCGGGTTGGCGCCCGTGAACAGGCCGCGTGTATCGGCCTGGCCCTTCAGGTAGTTCATCTTATTGCTGACCGTCCATTCCCCGAAGGTCAGGTCGATCGTGTTGCCCACAACGGCGGCCTTCACGCCACGGCCATCGGCGAAATCGCGGCGGATGGTGCCGGGCGTGGCGCCGGGGGTGACCTCCAGCACGACATTGCGCAGCTCATTACCCAGGAAGGTGCCCTTGCCGGCATCAAAGCCCGGAAACTCCTTGATGGTCTTGCCATTGTTGGAGGACAGCAGCGGGATGGCCGTGTAGAAGGCGTTCTTGTCGTCGGTATAACGACCGTAGAAAGTGACCTCGCCGTTTTCCAGGACCTTGGTGATGTTACCGCTGACCTGACCGCCGCGATCGGCGGGGAACTCGGTGTCGCGGATACCATCCGACGTGCGGTAGAAGCCGCCGACCGAGAACAGCAGATCCTTATCCAGGGCGCCCTGGTAATAGGTGTCGAAACGGTAGAGCCCTTCGTCGCCCACGGTCAGCTTCAGGCTACCCTCGGGGTCCACCTTGCCCTTGCGCTGGATGAAGTTGATGGTGGCACCGGGCTGGCCGTTGGAGAAAATGGGCGAGGGGCCGCCGCGCAGCACCTCCACCCGCTCCACCGTGTCATCCAGGCGGAACAGGGTGCTGTTTTCCAGGAAGGAAAGGGTGGGCGGTGGGAACAGCGGCGAGCCGTCGAGCTGTACCGTGATGAAGGGCGCGTCGCCGCCGCCGGGGAAACCACGCACGTCGATATTCGCACCCGACGTGCCCGAAGAGCTTTCAACCCAGACGCCGGGGACGATCTTCAGGAGGTCGGCGGTGCTGGCGGGCTGCTGCTCGGCGATGGCTTCGGCATCGGCGGTGGTGATGGAGAAGCTGGCATCCAGCTTCTTGATACCGTCGGAGCGCGCCACGCCGGTGACGATGATTTCTTCCAGCAGGCCACCCTGCTGGGCATCCTGCGCCTGCGCAGCGCCGATGGCGGGCAGCAGCAGGGCCGCGAAGGCAGCACCCGTCAGCAGCTTCTTGTCAAACTTAGTCATAGGGACCTCCCGTATGAGCATCACCCGGATGCTTCTTGATTGATGGGCTGTGCTTGTTTTCCGTCCGGGCAACGCATCCCCCCTCTCGGGATGGCGCCCGGATTGTCATGCCGGGCGGACGAAACGGTCCAGCCGGAATTCGCGTATATGGCCGATGACCTCATCGGCTTCGGTCAGGATGGCGGGATCACCGATACCCAGCGCCGGCATGCCGGCGGCTTTGATGGCGGTGATCCCGGCTATGCTGTCCTCCACGCCCAGGCACGCGGGCGGGGGGACATCCAGAGCCTTGGCCACGGACAGGAAAATGTCTGGGGCAGGCTTGGGATTGGGGATGGCACCCGCATCGGCGACATGGTCGAACAGGTCGATGATGCCAAGGCGCGTCAAAAGGGTGGGGGCGTTGCGGCTGGCCGACGCCACGCCCAGCTTCAGCCCGGCTGCCTTGGCGGCCAGCAGCAGGTCGCGGACGCCGTCGAACAAATCGTCGGGGCTGAACCTTGCGATCAGGTCCTGGTAATAGCCGTTCTTCCGCGATGCGGCGTCCAGCTTCTCGGCTTCGGTCAGGGTGATGGCAGAGCCGGCCAGGATGCGTTCCAGGCTGCCCATGCGGTCGATGCCCTTCAGCGCTTCGTTCTTTTCGCGGTCGAAGGGCACGCGCAGTTCGTTCGCCAGACGCTGCCAAGCCTGATAATGGCCCTCCGCCGTGTCGGTCAGAACGCCATCCAGGTCGAAGATGATGGCCTTGACCGGGGCGGGGAAGGGGCTGTGGGCGATGGCGGTATCCTGACCCGGCGTCAAGGTAACGGGTGCGCCCTGGTGATGGATGGTCAGGGCCTCGCCCGACAGCAGGCGATAGGTGGTGCCCACCTGATCAACCGTTACCCGCAGGCGGCGGCCCTGCCAGGTGATGCCGAAGCCATAGCGGGTCCAGCCGGGGGGCAGGATGGGGGCAAAGCGCGCGATGCCCCCCTGCCAACGCAGGCCGCCAAAGCCCCAGGCGATGCCCAGCCAGCTTCCGGCCATGGCTGCCATATGCACGCCGTGGCTGGCATTGCCATGCAGGTCATCCAGATCGATGCGGGCCGTTTCGGTAAAGTAACGAATTGCCTTTTCGCTGTCGCCCAGCTCTGCGGCCAGGATGCCGTAGCTGCTGGGCGACAGAGTGCTGTCATGAACTGTTACGGCTTCGTAATAATCGAAATTGCGGCGCTTCAGGCCCGCATCGAAACGGTCGCCGGCCAGCAGCATGGCCAGCACCACGTCGGCCTGCTTGCACACCTGATGGCGATAGATGGCCAGCGGGTGATAATGCAGCAGCAGCGGATATTTGTCGGCCGGCGTGTCGGCGAAGGGCCAGACGGGCTTGGACAGGAAGTCGTCATCCTGCGGGCTGACGCCCAGGTCGGGGTCGGTGGGCAGGTACATGCTATCCGCCGCCCGCTGCCACAGGGCCACCTCTGTCTCGGTCAGGCCGATGCGGGTGGCGAGGGTGGACAGCGCGCCGGGCGCGTCGGTGCCCATGCGGCGATAGAGATCGGCGGCATGGGCCAGATGGGCGGCGGCCATGGCGTTGGTGTAGAAATTATTGTTCACGAGTGCCGTGTACTCGTCCGGCCCCGTCACCTCATGAATGGTGAAGGCCCCGCCCTTGCGGGCGTTGAAATGCCCCACCTGCGGCCAGATGCGGGCCGTTTCGAACAGCATCTCGGCGGCCTGGGCGTAAAGAAAGGCGCTGTCGCCGGTCGCTTCCTCATAAAGGCGCGCGGCAAAGGCGATGTCGGCATTGATGTGATACTGCGCCGACCCGCTGGGGTAGTGCGCCGAGCATTCATCGCCGGCGATGGTGCGCCAGGGGAACAGGGCACCGGTGCTGTGCCCCATGCCGCGCGCATGGGCGCGGGCGCGGTCCAGCCGGCCGATCCGGTATTCCAGCATGCGCCGCGCCAGTTGCGGGGCCGTGAAAGCCAGCACGGGCAGGATGAAGGTTTCCGTGTCCCAGAAATAATGGCCTTCATAGCCTTCCCCCGTCAGGCCCTTGGCCGCGATGGAGGTGGCGCCGTCACGGCCCGTGGACTGGTACAGGTGGAACAGGTTGAAGCGTATGGCCTGCTGCAGGCCCGCATCGCCATCGATCACCACATCGGCATCGGCCCAGAAGCGGGCCAGATCATCGGCCTGTTCCTGTGCGACCACGTCCCAGCCTGCAGTAAGTGCGGCGGCCAGGGTGGCGCCGGCATCGGCGAACAGGGCGGCGACATCGCCATCATGATCGGCCCAGGCATAGGCGGCGAACTTCACCAGCCCGGCCTCTGTTCCGGGCGTCAGGTCGGCATGGAAGGCCTGGCTGATGCTGTCGAGCGTCAGGAAGGGTTGGTCGGGCGACATGCCGTGACCGGACACGTGTTCCTGGCGCAGAAGGCTGGTGCGGCGCGACAGGCGGGCCGTCTGGCGCAGGGCGGCGGGGATGCCACCGTCCTCAACCGGGAAACTGTCCACCCCGCCGGCCCCCAGCGAGACACCGATGCGCGGATCATCGCCCTGCCCCTCCGCCCGGCGGCCCCAGCGCAGGTCCGACAGCAGGGTGACGGGGCCGGTATAGTCCAGGGAACGGATGGTCAGGCGCAGGGCCAGCAGGCCGGGGCGTGAAAGGCTGACCAGACGGTCGGTGGTGATCTCCACCGCTCCACCCTTTGCCGTATAGCGCATGGACGTGCGGAAACGGCCCGTGGACAGGTCCAGCTCGCGGACAAGGCCGGCATCCGGTGTCAGGGTGACGGTTTCCCCGTCCAGCACGATCCGCACATGCTTGGCATCGGCCACGGGCACGCGGGTATCGGTGGAAAGCGCAAAACCGGTGAATTTCTCATGATAGTGGATCGGTGCCTGTTCGAAGAAGGCCGCCAGAAAGGCACCATCGCTGGCGCTGTCCACCCCGTCGATGCCGCCGCGCACGCCCAGCGCGCCATTGGCCAGTGCGAACAGGCTTTCGTCACGCGCCGCGGTTTCCGGATTGAACCCGGCAACCCGGATGGTCCAGCCATCCCCGGCATCGGCACGCACATCTCCTGCGCGGACGTGAGATGCTCTCTCCGCCACGGCAAACCTCCCCAAGATACGCTTGATCCGCCGCCATGACGCGGTGGTTGGTCCTTAAGCTAACATCAATGTTATCGATGTCAAGATATCGATGTCATTTTTCTGACTACGTATGGGAAGGGGGTTCGGGCCTATGCGATTGGGTGTTGCCAAACCCTTGGAAAAAATCGCCTTCCGTGCCAATGTCGCGCTTCCCCGCCCGTCACCCGCCGAAAGCCAGATGACCAAGCCCGCAGCCGCCCGCGGACCCGAGATTGAAGCCAAGGCCGCGCCCGCGGGCCGGTTGACCATGGCCGACCTGGCGGAACTGGCGCAGGTGTCGAAGATCACGGTGTCGCGCGCCCTGCGCGACAGCCCGACGGTGAAGCCCGACACCCGCGCCAAGATCCAGGCACTGGCCAAGGAACATGGCTACAAGCTGAACCTGTCGGCGCGCAGCCTGCGCCTGCAACGGTCCAACAGCGTGGCGGTGGTGGTGGAGATGAAACCCAGCCCCGACCGGCCCCTGTCCGACCCGTTTCCCATGGCGCTGATGGGCGGCATCTGCCAGGAACTGACCAGCATCGGCTATGCCGTCGTCCTGACCACGCGGGACGGGGTGCATATGCCGGCGGTGCAGACGGCTGACGGCATCATCCTGCTGGGCCAGGGCAGCCATGACGAGGCGGCGGTGCAACTGGCCGACAGCGACGTGCCCCTGGTCGTCTGGGGTGCCGAGGCGCCGGAGCATGATTATGTGACGGTCGGGTCGGACAACCGGCAGGGCGGGGCGCTGGCCGCCGACCGTTTCCTGTCCATGGGACGCCGGCGCGGCCTTTTTCTGGGTGACACCAGCCACGCCGAGATCGCGCAGCGCCATGACGGATTTCGCGATGCCCTGGCCACCGGCGGCGGACATCTGGTGGGCGGCATTTCCTGCCCATTCAGCATCGCGGCGGGGTCGGCGGCGATTGCCCAGTGGATCGATGAGGGAGGGGCCGCGTTCGACTGTCTGCTGGCCGCCAGCGATCTTCTGGCCATCGGGGCGCTGCAGGCCTTACAGGAACGGGGTATTCCCGTGCCGGAGCGGATTTCCGTGATCGGTTACGACGATACGCCCCTGGGCGCCTGTCTGACACCGCCGCTGTCGTCGGTCCATCAGGATTGGCAGGCGGGTGGCGAACTGCTGGCGCGGCGTATTCTCTCCCTGATCAACGGAGAGGAAGTGGCGTCGGTCAGCCTTCCCGCGCGGCTGGTGGTTCGGGGGACTTGAGGTCTATGCGCGCCCTCAGGCGCCGGGCGCCGCCATCCGTCGGCTTGGCTTACGCGACCATGGGGTCGCGGGCCGGCGGTCGCCGGCCTGCAGCATAGGACGGCTGCTTGGCGTATGAATTGCTTGTACAGGGTCAGGGCGCCGGGAATCCCCTTGCGTCCTGGGAATTATTTACCGCCCGGAGTCCGCCCATGCCCAGCCTGAAGACCGTCCTTGATGCCGCGATCGCCGCTGGTGAGCCGGTGGCGGACGAAATGGAACTGTTCCGCACCGTCCTGAACGATGCGGGCATGATCTTTGGCGGCGAACGGGTGACCAACGGGTCCACCGACACGGTGGTGATGGTGGATGACCGGCTGGATAGCTGGTCCGATTACCGGACGGTGGCGGTCAAAGACCTGAAGAACATGTACCGGAATTTGCAGACGGGCGAGATCCTGCATTTCTTCTGGAACAACGGCACCATCGTGGAGCCGCACAGCGTCATCATCTATGCCGTCGACAAGACCACGGGCACCATCACCGCCTTTGACAATGAGGGGACGGGCAGTGCGCCGCGCCTGTTCAGCCTGCAGGTGGAGATGATCCAGGGGCCGGTGCAGATCCAGACCTTTGACAACAGCACTGCCGAGCGGCTGCGCGGTGATATCAAGGACCGGTTCGAGAACTATATCGATGGCGGCGACGGCAACGACACGATCGATGGCGGCCTGGGCAATGATACCCTGATCGGCGGATCGGGTGATGACAGCCTGATCGGCGGCTATGGCAATGACAGTCTGGTGGGGGGACAGGGCAATGATACTCTGATCGCCACCGCCGGCGATGATGTGCTGGTCGGCGGGCTGGGGCTGGACAGGCTGGTTGCCGGATCAGGGGCGGACCGGTTCGTTTTCTCCCGCGTGTCCGAAACGCGCAAGGAATCCACCCTGACCTTCAATAGCATGGATACGCTGGTCGGTATCGATTTCGGCGGCAATGGCGTGGCGCTGGCCGATAGTGTGGAACTGCCGTTTGCGGTCACTTCCGTGGCGTCGGGCGGAGTGCTGCGGGCCACGGGCAATTCCTTCTACGCCGCCATGAACTTCCTGTTCGCGAAGGGACAGCCGCTTTATGAAAATAACAGGGCCGGACTGTTCAGCTATCTGGGCGAGGTTTATCTGGTGGTTTCCGGGCCGGGGCGCAGCAGCAACCTGGGGGCCGATGATTTCATCTTCCGGGTGCAGGGGTTCACCGGCACCCTGGATACGTCCGACTTCGGCTATTCCTATGAAACGGTGGACAGTACGGGGCGGGTGACGGTTAACACCACGGCCTCCACCTTTACCCTGACCGGCACGCAGAACAATCTGCTGTATCTGGGCACCAGCAATTTCAATGGCATAGGCAACAGCCTGGACAATTCCATCACCGGCGGTATCGGCAATGACACCCTGGATGGCGGTGCGGGCGCTGATACGCTGACCGGTGGGGCAGGCAACGACACCTATGTCGTCGACAGCCTTGCCGATGTCATCAATGAGGCGGCGGGTGCGGGCACCGATACTGTGCGAACCAGCCTCGCCACCTATACGCTGCTGACCGATTTCGAGAATTTGCAATATACGGGGGCCGGCAACTTCACCGGCCTTGGCAATGCCGCTGATAACAGCATCCGGGGCGGGGGCGGCGATGACACGCTGACGGGGCTGGCCGGCAATGACACGCTGGATGGCGGGTCGGGGGCCGACAGCATGACGGGCGGTGTCGGCAACGACACCTATGTCGTCGATGATGCCAGTGATGTGATCGTTGAACTGGCGGGTGAGGGGACCGATACGGTCAATTCCCGCCTGGCATCCTATACGCTGGCCGCCGATCTGGAGCATCTGGCCTTTATCGGTATCGGCGATTTTACGGGCACGGGCAATGCTGTGGCCAATTCCATCACGGGCGGGGCGGGTGCCGATACGCTGGATGGTGGGGCTGGTGATGACACGCTGGATGGCGGTGCGGGAATTGACCAGTTGACCGGCGGGGCCGGCAACGATGTCTATATCGTCAATGCCGGCAGCGATAGCATCACCGAACTGGCCGGCGAAGGGACGGACACCGTCCGCACATCCCTGGCCAGCTTCACCCTGGCCGCCGAGGTGGAGAACCTGACCTATACGGGGACGGTCGCCTTCACCGGCACAGGCAATGACAGCGCCAACCTGATCTCCGGCGGGACCGGCAATGACACCCTGACGGGTGGGGCTGGCAACGACAGTCTGGATGGCGGCGGCGGCAGCGACCGCATGATCGGCGGGACCGGCGAAGATACCTATATCATCGACGCGGCCACGGATGTGGTGGTCGAGGCTGCGGGCGAGGGGACGGATACGGTCCGCACCAGTGCGGCCAGCCTGACGCTGGCGGCCAATGTCGAGGTGATGACCTATACGGGCAGCGGCAATTTCGCGGGCACCGGCAATGCGCTGGACAACACCATCACGGGTGGCGGCGGCGATGACGTGCTGGATGGTGGGGCCGGCAGCGACAGCATGACCGGCGGGCTGGGCAATGATGTCTATGTTGTCGATGCCGCCACGGATGTGGTGGTGGAACTGGCCGGTGAGGGGACGGACACGATCCGCACCGATCTGGCCAGCCTGACCTTGGTGGCCGAGGTCGAAAACCTGACCTATACGGGCACGGGCACCTTTACGGGCACCGGCAACGCGCTGGCCAATGTCATAACGGGCGGGGCCGGTGCCGATACCCTGACCGGTGGTGGCGGGGCGGATACGCTGACCGGCGGGCTGGGCGGTGACAGTTTCGTTCTGGCCACCGTGGCCGACAGCCCGGCGGCGACCCCCGTTACCATCAGCGATTTCGTGGTGGCGCAGGGCGACCAGATCGACCTGACCGCCATCGATGCCAACAGCGCCACGGCGGGCGACGATGCCTTCACCTTCGTCGGCACGGCGGCCTTCAGCAATGTCGCCGGGCAGCTGCGCATCCAGGTGGTGGGCGCTGATCTGCAGGTGCTGGGCGACGTGGATGGGGACGGCAATGCCGATTTCGCCATCAGCCTGACGGGCGTCGGAACCTTGGCGGCGGGGTCGATCGGGCTGTAACCGGGTCAGGCGCTGCGCAGGTCGGCGTCTGTCAGGGGGTTTGCCACCTCCACCCGGTTGCGGCCATTGCGCTTGGCACAGTAAAGCGCGCTGTCGGCGGCCTTCAGCAGGGTCGGCCAGTCATGGCCATGGGTGCCGTACCAGGCGACACCGAAACTGGCGGCCACAGCGACGGGGCCGCTGGTGCTGCTGATGTTCAGCCCCTCCAGCGAGCGGCGCAGCCGTTCCGCCATATCCACGGCACCGTCACCGGTCACGTCGGGCAGCAGCAGACAGAATTCCTCGCCCCCCAACCGGGCGACGGCATCGACAGGCCGCAGCAGGGTGCCGGCGGCATTCACCACGCCCACCAGGGTGGCGTCGCCCACGACATGGCCGTGCGTGTCGTTCAACAGTTTGAAATGATCCAGGTCGAAGGTGGCCAGTGCGAAGCCGCCGCCTTCGCGCATCACGCGGGCCCGTTCCTGTTCCAGGCGTGCCTGCAGTGCCCGGCGGTTCAAGGCCCCGGTCAGCGGGTCGGTCGCGGCCTGATGCACCAGATGTTCTTGCATGCGGCCCACGATCATCCAGACCAGACCCAGGGCGTGGCAGGTCAGCAGGAAGGTGCCGCCCAGCATGGAGACGGGCATCATGGAAATGGCGACCTGCGTATCGAAGCCCGTGCCGATGATGAACAGGGCGCGTATCAGGCTGAGCAGCGCCCAAAGCGCATGGAGCACTGCCAATGTCAGTGCCGCCGGACGCATCGCCCCGCTGGCATGGCGGCGCAGCAGCAGGAAGTTGAACGTGCTGATCACGCCCTGTGCCGTGACGGTCGCGGCCATGATGTAGCCCGGTTCCTCCAGCACCATCGACACGACGAGGCAGAAGCCGACCACCAGCAGGAAGAAGGCCAGACCATAGGGTTCCGGCCGGCCCGGCAGGCGCAGGAAGCGGTAAAAGCCCAGGCTGGTCAGCAGGGTGCCGCCAATGGCGAAGAAGAAGCCGGGCAGGGATGACCGTTGAAACGGGTCCATCATGGAGAAGTAAAGAAGGACGAACCCGACCGCGTAACAGGCCTGCCCCAAGGCCCAATGGCCGATACCCGCCAGATCGGGATGATAGCGCCGGATAAAACGCAGGACGAGCGCCGCCACACCCGTGACGACGGCATTCGCAATGAAGATCGAGGCCAAATCCAGGGCCGGCAGCATCACTGAACCCATGTTGTTCGCCTTAATGCTACACCTTTCCGGTTATCCGGCAATGGGTAAGCAGAAAGAATACGTGCGTATGGGGTTTAGCGTGTCCATTCCTGCAAGGGGAACGGGCAAGGAGAGGCCGGATCAGATGCCGCGTTCGATGCGCCCCACATAGGAATTGATCAGCTGACGAATCAGCGTCGGGGCGGCGCGCAGCAGTTCTTCAAACCGCTGGCGCTGGATCACCTCGCACACGGTCAGGTCCACGGCGGTCACCGTGGCAGCGCGGTTGGCATCGCGCAGCAGGGCCATTTCACCGAAGACGGAGCCGGCGCCGGCATGGCCCAGCACCATCGATTGACCGTCGGGCATTTCGCGCGTGATCTCCACCAGACCCGACTGGATCAGATAGGCGCAGTGCGCCTCATCCCCCCGGCGGAAGATGGTGCGGCCCGGCGCGAATGTGTCACGGCGCAGCAACTTGTGCGTGCGCTCCGACACAATGGGATCATCGCTGAAGATCGGGTCGCCATTATCGGTGGGAATGCCGTTCAGGGCGCGGAGCGTGCGGACCAGCGAATGCAGCACGAACCGCACCAGCGGCGGGGCCGCGCGCAGCTGCTTCACGAATACGTCACGGGAAATGACGATCAGGCGCGTCGGCTCCATCGTCGCGATGCAGGCCGAGCGTGGGGCATTGTCGATCAGCCCCATCTCCCCCGCAATCTCGCCCGGCCCCAGCGTGGCCAGCCGGTTCTTGACACCATTGACGGCGCGGAACACCTCCACCCGGCCGGCGGTGATCAGAAACGCATCGCCCGACCAGTCCCCCTCCTTGATCAGCAACTTGCCGGGGGCGACATTGATCTCATCCAATTCCGGTATCCTGCACGGTTTGCGGTCGGGCGCAGCATGCGCGTGGAATATTGAATATTCATTTACGTTTTCGGCAGGTGTGACGGCAAGCACCACCTATCCTGATTTCCTGCGTCACCGTGGCGGTGGGCTGTTGCCCTTTTCCAATCCTTGGCTGAAAGTGCGGGTCGGCGAGAGGGCGGCGGATCACCAGGACATGAGCGACGACAGCTTCTTTGTGCGGTTCTGGGGGGTGCGCGGCAGCATCGCCACCACGGGTGCGGACACGCTGCGCTATGGCGGCAATACCACCTGTCTGGAAATGCGCTGCGGCCCGCATCTTCTGATCTTTGATGCCGGAACGGGTATCCGGCTGCTGGGGGACGCGCTGGAGGATGGGGGCGATCCGGTCACCGCGGACCTGTTCTTTACCCACACCCATATCGACCATGTCGTGGGCTTTCCGTTCTTCGCCCCCTTTCATGACAAGCGCAGCCGCATCAGCCTGTGGGAAGGGCATTTGGGGCCGGGCCTGAGCCTGGGGCAGGTGTTGGGCAGTCTGATGGCGGCACCCCTGTTTCCCGTCCCGCTGCGCGGGCTGGAACGCTGTATGGATTATCGGAAGTTCACGGGCGGTCAGGTGCTGGAGCCGCGGCCCGGTCTGATCGTGCGGACCTGTCCGTTGAACCATCCCAACGGGGCCACAGGATACCGGGTCGATTATCAGGGCAGGTCCATCTGCCTGATCACCGATACCGAACATCCGGCGGATGGGCGGGACGAAACCATCGCCGATCTGGTGCGCGGGGCCGACGTCATGATCTATGACGCCAGCTACAGCGATGCCGAATATGCCGACCATGTCGGCTGGGGCCATTCCACCTGGGAAGAGGCGCTGCGTCTGGCCGATCATGCCGGGGTGCGCCACCCTGTGATCTTCCACCATTGCCCCGAACGCACCGACGCCAATCTGGACGCCATCGCCGCGCAGGCCCGCGCGCGCCATCCCGGCGCCCTGGTGGCGCGTGAAGGGCAGGTGATCACACCGGATGGCGAGTTGGTACGCTGAACCAAGCAAAGCCGGCACGCAGCAGGCGAGTAACCACCAAAGCGTGTGTATAGCCCAACGGACAGTCGTGTTTCTTCTTGGTCGTCACCATGGTTAATGCCATGCGGATTGAGATGTTAACGCATAAACGACTGGCACGCGCCGCCCCCTTCGGCTTAAAACTTAAGCGAAGCATCAAAGCGTTGGGGTCATATGCGTCGTCGGCTGGCAATTATGGGAATGGTTGCCGTGATGGCGCCTGCTGCTGCGCATGCGCAGACGGCACCATCGCGCCTGCCCGGTGCCGTGGAACCGGGGCGGCCCACGGTTCCCGCCCCCCTGGAAGAAATGCGCAAGGCGCCCAAGGCGCAGCTGCAATTCTCCATCCCGGCGCAGCGCAAGGGCGCGCCCGCCGCCGGGGCCAATGACCTGCGCTTCACCCTGACCCGCGTGGCGGTGGAAGGCGCGTCGGTCTTTGACCCGCAGACGGAGTTTGCCGAGGATATAAGGGCCACCATCGCCAAGCCCGTGACCCTGGCCGATATCTCGGCTTTGGCCGACCGCATCCAGGCCCGGTATCTGGCCCTTGGTTTCGGCCTGACCCGCGTGTTCGTGCCGGCGCAGGAGATCAAGGACCAGACCATCAGCATCCGTGTGATCGAAGGCCATCTGGAGCGGGTGCGCGTGGAAGGCGGCGGCCCGCGTGAGCGGGCGCGGGTGGAGGCACGGCTGGCCGATGCCGTCGCGGCGCGACCGGCGCGGGTCGACCTTATCGAACGCGGGCTGCTGCTGGTCGATGATCTGCCGGGGGTCACGGTCACGGGGCTGGTGCGGCCCGGCGACAGTTTCGGGGCGGCGGAACTGCTGGTCGGGTACAGCGAAACGCCCTATGCGCTGGTGGCCGGTATCGGCAACCGGGGGTCGGATTTCGCAGGCCCCTGGTCGGCCTTTATCGATATGGCGGCCAACTCGACACTGGGTTGGGGGGAGCAGTTGGGCCTGACCCTGTCGGCCACGCCGCAGATCAAGGAACAAAGATCGGTCAATGGCCGCTGGGTACAGCCCCTGGACGGTAGCGGGTTGAGCCTGACCAGCAATGCCAATTACAGCCGGGGGCGGCCCGGTGCGGCACTGAAGCCGTTTGCGGTCGCTACCGAGGGCTATGGCATGGGCCAGCGACTGTCGCTGCCCCTGATCCGGTCACGCGCGCGGAACCTGACCATTGAGGCCGGGTGGAACGCGCAGAAGGCGACGGTGGAACTGCTGGCCCTACCCTTCAGCCGGGACCAGTGGCGCAGTGTCGATGCGCGCATCAGCTACAGCCAGTTGCGGTTCGCGGGCGGTGACCTGTTTGCGCAGGCGGGCGTGACCCAGGGGCTGGACGTCGCGGGTGCCACGGGACGGGGCGACCGCGACGCGTCGCGTCTGCAGCCCAACCCCTGGTATTCGAAATTCACTGCGGAGGTGGCCTATGGACGCCGCCTGTTCGCCGATATCGGCGCCACCCTGACGGTGGCGGGGCAGTATACGCCCGACACCCTGCTGGCAGGTGAGGAATTCGCCCTGGGCGGCAGCCGGTTCGGGCGCGGCTATAATGGCGGAGACCTGTCGGGGCCGAACGGGGTGGGGGCCGGCCTGGAACTGCGCCGGTCGTTCAATCCGGGGATCGAACGGGTGGATGGGTTCACGCTGTATGGCTTTGTCGATGGGGGCCGCGTCTGGGACAGTGTGGCGGCCAATACGCATCTGCTATCGGCGGGGGGCGGCGTGCGGCTGGGTTTGTTCGCCAAGGCCAACCTGTCGGCAGAACTGGCGCGGACCCTGCGGTCGCTGCCCCTTCCGGGGGCGGAAGGACGGGATACGCGCCTGTTCATCGACCTGACGGTTCAGCTTTAAGGGGGATGGGATGCAGGGCGCGCGGCGGCAGAGGGCGGGGCAGAGGCGGTGGGGGCGCGGTTTTCGCGCCCTGACGCTGGCATCCGTCTTCACCCTGCCGGCGGCGGCGCAATCCCCACAGGGCGGGACTGTCGTGGTGGGCGGGGCGGGGATCAGCGCCCAGGGCACCCAGACCCTGATCAACCAGACCAGTCACCGCGCCCTGATCGACTGGCGCAGCTTTGATATCGGGGCGGGGCAGTCGGTTGCCGTGACGCAGCCGGGGGCGGGATCGCTGCTGATCAATCGCGTGATCGGTCACGGTACCGGCACACGGATTGACGGCAGTCTGACGGCCAATGGCCAGGTCGTGGTGATCGACAAGGCCGGGATCGTGATGGGCCGGGGGGCGCGCATCGATGCCGGCGCGTTTCTGGCCACGACGGCGGATATCGACAATGCCGATTTTGCCGCTGGGCGCCTGACCTTCGGCAAGGCGGGGCAGGCCGGGGCGGCGGTGGTCAATGAGGGCACCATCCGCGTGGCCGATGGTGGCTATGCCGTTCTGGCGGCACCCGACGTGCGCAATAGCGGACTGATCGAGGCGCGGTTTGGCCGGGTCGTTCTGGCCGGGGCGGAGCGGTTCACGCTGGATCTGGCGGGCGATGGCCTGCTGCGGTTTGAAATCCCGGCGGAACTGGCGGGACGGGTCCTGAATGATGGGACCCTCACGGGCGCGCAGGTCCTGATGACGGCACGGGCGGCGCGCGATGGGCTGGCCGGTGTGGTCAATGCCGGGGGGCTGGTGGAGGCGACGGCAGCGCGGGAGGTGGATGGCCGCATCATCATCGGCGGGGAGGGGGTGGAAACGGAGGTTTCCGGAACCGTCCGCGCCGAAGGCGGGTCCATCGATGTGCTGGGTGACAAGGTCACGCTGACCGGGGCGACGGTTGACGCGTCGGGGCCGGTCGGTGGCGGGTCGGTGCGGATCGGCGGGGACTTCCAGGGCGGGGGCGATCTGCACCGGTCGCAGACGACGCGCATCGATGCCGGCAGCCGGGTGATGGCCGATGGCCGCGGGGGCGATGGCGGGCGCATCATCATCTGGTCCGATGGGCGCACTGTGCATGAAGGGGCCGTCAGCGCGCGCGGTGCCGCCGATGGCGGCTTTGCCGAAGTGTCGGGCAAAGGCAGCCTGCGCTTTGCCGGTACCGCCGATCTGGCTGGCGGGGCGGGCGGCAAGGCCGGCGAATTGCTGCTGGACCCGACCAACATCACCATCGGTGGCACGCCCAACCTGAATGGCGACGGCACAACCGGGGACGATCTGGAAAATGCCGGCGATCTGGACAATGTGGGTGACCAGGGTGCGGTCAACAGTGTGATCACGGCGGGAGCCATTGAGACCCTGTTGAACAGCGGCACCAGCGTCACCCTGGCGGCCAGTGACGATATCAATATCAACAGTTCCATCGCCAAGACCGGCGGGACGGGCGCCGCCCTGACCCTTAATGCCGGGCAGGATATCAGCTTTGCCAGCGGCATCGGGGTCAGTTCCAGCAGCGGCACCCTGTCCATGAGCTTCAATGCCGGTCGGTCGTTCCAGGCCACGGGCGGCAGTTTCAGCAGCAATGGCGGCAGCATCACCGTGACCGCCACGGGAACCGGGGCCACGACGGGCGTCAACCTGTCGGGTGCCGGTTTCAGCACGGGGTCGGGGGCGCTGTCCCTGACCGGTACGGGCAGCGCCACGGGCGTGCTGCTGACCGGGAACAGTACGCTGTCGAGCGGTAATGGTGCCCTTTCCGTGACCGGTACGGGTTCTGTCGGCGTAGATTTTGCCCGTGCTACAGCTACGACCGGGTCCGGTGCGGTCAGTATCACCGGTACGGCCAATGGCAGCGGTACCGGATCCGTCGGTATCCGGCTGGACGGCAGCAGCGGCGGCGGGATCAGCAGCACATCGGGCACCGTCGGCCTGACCGGGACCGGCAGCAGCAGCGGGACGGGCACGGCCAATCATGGCGTGCTGGTCATGGGCGGGTTCGGCGTGACGTCGGGCAGCGGCAAGACGACCGTGACGGCGACGGAGGGGGCGGGCAGTGTCGGCCTGCTGTTCAGCGGCAGCGGCAATGTCGGCGGGGCCAGCAGCAGCCAGGCGGGCGATGTCGAGTTGCGTGCCGACAGCATGTACCTGACGGGCGCCAGCATCCGGTCGGCGGGCCGCGTCACCCTGCGTACCCGCAGCAACAGCACCAATCTGATCATCGGCGGGACCGACGATACGGCGGGTCTGGCCCTGTCCACGGCGGAGCTGGGCACCGTTACCGCCGGCACCCTGACCCTTGGTCATGGACAGCATACGGGCACCGTCACGGTTTCGGCCAACCCATCCACGACCGGCATCGGTGCGTTTGAGCTGATCAGCAGCAGCCTGACCATCGGGAGTTCCATCGCCAGCCTTTTGCAGACCTTCCTGGACGCGGGCAAGAATGCCCTGGCCGAGGCAGGGGTGGGCGACATTACCGTCGGCAATTCCATCGCCAAATCGGCGGGCGGGGATGCCACCCTGACCCTGCGTGCGGCCCAGGACCTGACCTTCAATGCCGGGATCGGGGCCGGTTCCAGCACGGGCAAGCTGAATGTCGATGCCACTGCCGGATATGGGGGCAGCAGCGGCACCCTGACGGCGGGCAATGGCAGCTTCACCAGCAATGGCGGCGATGTCAGCTTGCGTGGGCGGGACAATCTGGCCCTGACCGGCACGACTGTGTCGGCGGGGGCGGGGACCATTATCCTGGCCGGCGGCGATATCGCCCTGTCCAGCACCAGCATCACCAGCACAGGCCGCGTGCAACTGCGCCCCTTCGCCACGGGCGGGCAGATGGATGTGGGGGCCACGGGCGCGGGGTCGGGCAAGGCCCATGTTTCGCGAACGGAAATCGGCCAGATCAGTGCCGGCGTGATCCGCCTGGGCGCGTTGGATGGCGGTAATCTGGTGATCAGTGATGGCCTGTCCTATTCCAGCAATGTCATCGAACTGGCCAGCGCCGGGACGGTGACGCAGAGTGCCGATATCAATGTGACGAACCTGTCGCTGCTGGGCAGCGGCGGAAATTATACGCTGACCCGGTCAGGCAACAGTGTGACGACGCTGGCCGGTAATACCGGATCGGTGGATTTCCGCAGCACAGATGCGTTCAGCGTCGGGACTGTGGCGGGGACGATAGGCCTGACCTTTACCGGCAACGTCAGCCTTTATGCCGCAGCCAGCCTGATCACCCTGGGGCAGGCTGCGACCTATGCCGGGTCCGGGACGGGTACACTGACCCTGTCCAGCGACATTGATGTGACCGTGTCGGCCAATGTCGGCGTGTCGGGGTCGGGCAAGGTCAATATCGTGCTGGCCGCCGATGGCAATGAGAGCGGATCGGCGGGCCGTGTGGCCATAAGCGGCGCTACCCTGTCCAGCAATGGCGGCAATATCACCATCGGCAGCGGTTCGACGCCGGCCAACCGCGCGGCGGAGGGCAAGGCCGATACCGGCATCGGGGTGAACATCACCTCGAGCACGCTGAACAGCGGGTCGGGCGGCACTATCCTGATCAACGGTGACGGTGCTCCATCCGGCACCAATTCTGCGACCGGCATCGGCATCAATGTCAGCGCCAGCAGCCTGATTGCCGCCGGGGCCGGGACCATCACGCTGAACGGGGCCGGGGGCACGGGCAATACCCTGACCAGCGGCATTGCCATCGGCAATGGCAGCACCATCCGCAGCGCCAGCGGGGCCATCGCCCTGAACGGGGCGCAGGCGGCGGCGGGGACCAATCGCTATGGCATCCTGCTGCGCGATGATCCGGGCACGCGCAGTGCCATCTATAGTACGGGCGGCGGCGCGCTGGGCCTGACGGCCACGGGGACCAATGGCGTGATCGCCGCCAATGACGGGTCGGCGGACAGCAGCCGGGCCTATATCGGCTGGGACGGCACCAACGCCTATGCCGGGACCGTCACCCTGACCGCCGACCGCATGACCCTGACCAGCGGGACGGGCACGGCGGCGATCAGCATCGGCGGGACGGGCAACCTTATCCTGCGGCCCAACAGCACATCCGCCAGCATTGGCGTTGGCGATGGGGCGACGTCCAGCGATCTGGAACTGGACCAGACGGAACTGGACAGCCTCCGCGCCGGGTTCAGCAGCGTCACGGTGGGGCGGTCGGACGGGACGGGGGCGGTCAGCGTTGCCGGGGCCGCGTTCAAGGATAACACCAGCCTGATTAGCAATGATGGCGCCATTACCATCAGCGGCGCCCTGTCCACGGGCAGCGGGGCGGATGCGGGCAGCCTGTCGGCCAATACCAAGGGCTTGCTGACCGTCAGTGCGGCCATCAGCACGCAGAACCAGGATATCACCCTGACGGCCGACCGGTTGAACCTGACCGGGTCGGTGTATGCCGGGACGGCCACGGCCACCCTGACAACATCCACCGCCGCGCGGGGGATCGACCTGGGCTCCGCCACCGACAGCGGCAGCGGGCTGGAGATTTCGTCGGCGGAACTGAACCGCGTGACGGCGGGGACCATCCGCATTGGATCGGGCAGCGCCGGGGCGATCAGCGTGACGGGGGCCATCGCACCCACAGGCAGCAGCACGCTGCATCTGCGCAGCGGTGGGGCGATTGGGCAGACGGGTGCGATTACCGTCACCAGTCTGGCGGTGACGGCGGACGGGGCGGTGGCGCTGTCGGGCGTGAACAATGCCGTCACGAGTTTTGCGGCCACGACCGGCAGCAGCAATGGCGCTATCGCCCTTCGTGATGATACCGGCTTTGCCATCGGTACCGTGGACGGGGTGGCGGGGGTTAATGCCGGTACGGGCAATCTGACCCTAACCAGCATAGGCACGGTAACGCAGAGTGCCGCCATCACGGCATCGGGCCTGTCGCTGAACGGGGCGGGCGGTGCCTATACGCTGGCCCATGCGTCCAACGCCGTCAGTACGGTGGCGGCCAATACCGGTTCTGTCGATGTCGGCCTGTCCGGGGCGGTCACTATCGGCACCATCGGGTCGGTGGCGGGGGTCAATGCCACAGGCACGGTGAAGCTGACCAGTGGTGGCAATCTGACCCTGGCGTCGGGGGCCAGTGTGGCGGCCAATGGCAGCGGCGATGCCCTGATCCTGGCCGCCAACGGCACCTTTACCAATAGCGCCGGGTCCAGCGCCCTGTCGGTGACGGGTGGGGGGCGGTTCCTGGTATTCTCCAATAGTCCGCTGACCAGCAGCACGGGCGGTATTTCGGCCCTGCCGCTTTATAACCGCAGCTTCAGCTTTACCGACCATACTTATACGGCGGTGTCCAACAGCGGCAGCCGGTTCGTCTATGGCTATGCCCCCACCCTGACAGTGACGCCCGATAGCGTCAGCCGGGTCTATACCGGGTCCACCATCACAGGCTTGAACTATACGATCTCCGGACTGGTGACGGGTGACACGCTGGGCAATGCCGTCAGTGGGACCGGTGCCATTACCGGGGCGGGGCGGAATGTCGGTTCCTACACCCTGACGGCGGGGGTCGGGACGCTGGCGTCGGACCTGGGCTATGGGTTCAGTTACGGCACAGGCACCCTGACGGTGACCAAGAAGTCTCTGACCTATTCCATCACCAACAGCAGCAGCACCTATGGCGCCACCGCCACGGGCGGCACGGTGACGCTGGGTGGGCTGGTGGATGGGGATGGGGTGACGGGAACGGTCACCACCTATCGCGGTGCCGATGCGGTGACCCTGGCTCCGCGCACTGCCGTAGGCAGCCTGACGCAGAAGGTGACGGCCGTAACCGGCAGCGATGTCGGCAATTATGAGCTGGCGGCGTCGGGCCACACGGACGGTACCCTGACCATCGCGGCCAAGGAACTGGCCTACAATGTCGGTGCGGTCAACAGCATCTATGGCACCTTGGCGACGCTGGGCACCGCCACCCTGACGGGGGTGGTGAACGGGGATGATGTGACGGCCAGTGTCAGCCTGTCGGGGGTGACACTGTCAGATCGGCTGTCGGCGGGGACCTATGATCAGACGGTGACGCTGGGCGGCGGCGATGTCAGCAACTACCGGCTGGCCAATAGCGGCAGCAGTGCCGGCAACCTGACGGTTGCGCGAAAAACGGTGAATTTCAGCATCGCCAATGTTGCCAGCACTTATGGCACCCTGGCCGTGCTGGGCACGCCCAGCCTGACGGGCGTTCTGTCGGGGGATGATGTCAGCGGTGCCGTGACGCTGGTGTCCGGCACCCTGTCGGACCGGTTGAAGGTCGGGACCTATGACCTGACCATGATGGCGCTGGGTGGCGGGTCGGCATCGAACTATGTGCTGGCCGGGTCGGGCAATAGCAATGGGGTGCTGACCATTGCGGCCAAGGCCCTGACGGCCAGCGTGGCATCGGTCACCGCCACCTATGGCCAGAATGCAGCCACGGGTGCGGTCACCCTGACCGGTCTGCTGGCCGGCGATGATGTGAAGGCCGATGTCAGCGTGGAAGGGGCCGGCGGCGCCGTGACGCCGGGGCCGAAACTGGGGGCGGGGACCTATACGCAGCGCATCAACGGCCTGACCGGTGCCGATGCCGGCAATTATGTGATGGAAGGCGGGCAGGGGGCGACAGGCACCCTGACCATCAATCCCACCGCCCTGACCGTGACAGCGAACAGCCTGACGCGGGTCTATGGTGCGGATGATCCAACCTTGACCTATAGCGTGACCGGTCTGGTCAATGGCGATGGTTTGACGGGTGGGTTGACACGGGCGGAGGGGCGGAATGCCGGCACCTATGCCATCGGCCAGGGCAGCCTGTCGGCGGGGCCGAACTATACCCTGACCTTCAATGGCGGGATGCTGACCATCACGCCTGCCGCCCTGACGGTGACGGCGGCATCGGCAACCAAGGTCTATGGCAGTGATGACCCGGCCCTGACCTACAGCGTGTCCGGTCTGGTGGCAGGGGACAGTGTGTCGGGTGCCCTGGCGCGGGCGGCGGGCCGGGATGTCGGCACCTATGCGATCAGCCAGGGCAGCCTGTCGGCGGGGGCGAACTATACGCTGACCTTCAATGCCGGGACCCTGACCATCACGCCCGCCGCCCTGACGGTGACGGCGGGGTCGGGGACAAAGATCTATGGCGATGCCGATCCGGTCCTGGGTTTCACAGCCGCAGGCCTGGTGGCGGGCGACAGCCTGACCGGGGAGATCAAACGCGCGGCGGGGGAGAATGCCGGCACCTATGCGGTGGAACAGGGCAGCCTGTTGGCAGGCGCCAATTATACGCTGAGTTTCAATGCCGGGACCCTGACCATCACGCCCGCGGCCTTGTCGGTGACGGCCAATGCCGTCAGCCGGATCTATATGGATGAGGATCCGGAACTGACCTTTACCGTCAACGGCCTGAAGCGTGGCGACAGCGCGGCATCGGCCCTGTCGGGTGCGTTGAGCCGCGCGGGCGGCGAGGATGTCGGCACCTATGCCATCGCCCAAGGCAGCCTGACGGCCAATGCCAATTACAAGCTGAGCTTTACCGGCGCGGATTTTGCCATCCGGCCCGCCAACCTGACCCTGGCCGTGATGGCGGCCAACCTGTCCAAGATCTATGGCGATGCCGATCCGGCCCTGACCTATACGGCCACAGGCCTGCGCGGCAAGGACAGTTTGGACAAGGTACTGTCCGGTGCCTTGAGCCGGGCAGGCGGAGAGGATGCCGGCATCTACGCCATCAACCAGGGCAGCCTGACCAGCATCAGCCCCAACTATACCGTCAGTTTCACCCCCGGCACCCTGACCATCAGCCCGGCTAACCTGTCGGTGGCGGCGGCCATGGTGACGCGCACCTATGGCGACGGTGACCCGGCGCTGACCTATGCCGTTTCCGGCCTGAAGCGCGGGGACAGTGCGGGGGCGGTGCTATCGGGCAGCCTGGGCCGGGCGGCGGGAGAGGATGTCGGCACCTATGCCATCAACCAGGGCAGCCTCGCCCTGACCTCGCGCAATTACACCCTGTCCTTCACGGGTGCGCAGATGGTGATCAACCCGGCCCTACTGTCGGTCACGGCCAATGCCGTGTCCCGGATCTATGGTGCCGCCGATCCGGCCCTGACCTTTACGGTATCGGGATTGAAGCGGGATGACAGTGCCACGGGCGTGCTGACCGGCGGGTTGGTGCGGGCTGCTGGCAGCAATGCCGGACGCTATGCCATTACACAGGGCAGCCTGTCGGCCAATGGCAATTACCGGGTCAGCTATACGGGTGCCGATTTCGTCATTACGCCCGCGCCGCTGTCGGTGCTGGTCGATAATGCCACCCGGCAGGCGGGGGCGGCGAACCCGGTCTTTACTGCGCGCTTCCAGGGTCTGGTGAATGGCGATGGGGCGGCGGTGCTGACGGGGCTGCGGTTCCAGACGCTGGCCGATACGGCGTCGCCCGCCGGGAACTATGCCATCAATGCCGACGGCATCAGCAATGGCAATTACCAGATTACTTACGTTGACGGCCTGCTAACCGTGACCGGTGGCGGTATTCTGCCGCCTGTAGTGGCCGAGACGGCGCCCGTGACGACCATTACCAAGCCCGTGACCGCGCCCGTGGTGCCTGTGGTCGCGGCACCGGTGGCGGTGGCAAGCCCGGTTGTGACGCCGCCACCGGCCCCGGTGGCCGCCAGCCCGGCACCGGCGGGCGATGGCGGGTCCGCGGCGTTGGCGGCGGTGAACCAAAGCGTGCAGTCGGCCAGCGGGTCGGCGGCGGATGATGACAGCGCGGCGGAGGAGATGATCCCTGGCCTTCTGTCGCAGCAGCGCCGCCTGCCTGGTGAGACGCCGGACGGCACGCCGGGCCTGGAACAGCAATTCCCCAATCTGGGACGGGTGTGGTGATGGGCCGGCTGCCGCTTGCGATCCTGTCCCTGCTGTTGCTGTCCGCCTGTGCGGGCAAAGGGCCGGTGGCCGCCACCAAGGGGCCTGAGGGGCCAATCCCGCTGGGCCGCAATGCCATTGGCGAGGAATGCCGTGCCATCCCCATGGAAGCCGCCGAGGGCAAGGCTTTTGCGCTTTATTGCGGGGATTGGGAACAGGCCAGCGGGTCCATCGCCGTCACCGACCTGTATGATCCGCTGCCCGAAGGGGCCGAGGCCAAGGCCCGGCAATTGGCGGTGGAGGCGAACCGCACCGCCTGGGCCGGTGCCCTTGCGCAGAAGGCCATCTGCCAGGGCACTCAACCCCTGCCGGGTGGCGCGGGGCTGTTGGCCCAGTGCCAGCTGCGCGAGGGTGGCTGGCCCTACGTCGGGGTGACGCAGGTCGATGGGCGGCGGATGGTGCAGGCGGACGGCATTCCCGCCGTTGTCGACCTGCTGATGGCCGCACCCAGGCTTTTGGACGCACGACCGGTCACGGGCGGGGCTGATGTGGTGGCCCTATTGCGCGCCGCACTGGGGGATGAGGCGCTGCGCTTCGGGCGTGGCGACCTGAACAATTTTGAGCGATTGGCTGAGGTGGGGCGCCTGTCCAATTCCGTAGAGGATTATGCAGGGGCGGAGGCCGCCTATCGCCGGGCGCTGGATATCCAGGCCAAGGCCTTGGGCGCCGACAGTCCGGGGGCGGGTGACACGCTGATGGCGCTGGCCCTGGAAGTGTCGAACCAGGGTCGGGGACCGGAGGCGGATGCCCTGTTCCGCCGCGCCGATGCGCTGTTGCAGAAGAGTTTCGACAAGGCGGCGCGGGCGCGGCTGGGCAGTTACATGGCGTTTCATGCCGCCAATAGCGGTGATGCGCGGCGCGCCTTGTCGCTGGGCCGGGACAGCAGCGCCATCCGCCGCGCCATCGTCGATGATTTGGAGGAACAGGCGGGCGGCGGGGCCAATCGCGCCGTCCTGGGCAGTCTGGCGGCGGCGCGTGGCGACCTGATCCATTCGCTGCTGCTGGAGGCCACGGTCTCTCTGCGGCTGGAGCAATATGGCTTGGCGGAGGCGGCGACCATCGAGGCGGCCAACCTGTTCAGCCGTACGCGCGGCCTGCCGCCCTGGTGGCATGCGCGCATCCTGGGCATCCAGGGACTGGCGCGGGCCGGCAAGGGCGATGAGGCGGGTGGTGCGGCCCTGATGTCCAAGGCCGTGGGGTCGAACAAGCAGCTGTTCGGGGCGGGATGGCCGGTGGCGTCCAGCATGCTGGAACTGGGCCGCGTCTATGCCCAGGCCGGCATGGATGCCGAAGCCCTGGCCATTTACCGCGAGGCGCTGTCCATGCTGGCGGCATTGGATACCGAACGCGGGCAATTGCCGTTGGACCGTCTGGCCCCATTCCTGGATGTGCTGTACCGGCAGGGGCAGGCGGATGCAGGCCAGCGCGCGGCCCTGCATGCGGAAATGTTCGCGGCCCTGCAGATGGTGCGCGAGGGCGTGGTGGGCCAGACCATCACGCGCGCTGCCGCCCGCTTCGCCAGCAGCGACCCCGCCGTTGCCGACCTGATCCGCCGGCAGCAGGACGCTGTACGCAGCCGCGACCGGTTGCGGATCGAGGCGGCGGCGGAAACCGCGAAGCCGGATGCGCAGCGCGACAAGGCGCGCGAGGCAGAGCTGTTGAAGCAGTTGCAGGCATCGACGGCGGACGCCCAGGGACTGGAGCGGCAGTTGCAGGCCGCCTTTCCGGACTATGCAAGGCTGACCAAGCCGGCACCCGTGACCGCCGCCGCCCTGTCGGCCCGGTTGGGGGAGGGGCAGGCGCTGGTGCAGTTTGCGTTTGCGGCCAGCGGGTCCTATGGGTTCATTCTGACAAAATCCGGCATCCTGGCGTATCCAGTTACGGTCAACCGTAACGATTTGCAGGAGAAGGTGGGGGAACTGCGCCGGTCCATCACGCCGCGCGCGGGCGTGCTGCCGCCGTTTGACCTGGATCTGTCGCATGATCTCTATGTCCGGCTGTTCGGCGGGGCGGGAGAGGTGCTGTCGGGGGTGAAGCATCTGGTGCTGGTGCCCTCTGCCGCCCTGTCCAGCCTGCCACCGGCGCTGCTGGTGCGGGACAAGCCCGTGGGCCGGGATTATGCGAAGGCCGCGTGGATGGTGCGAGATATAGCCCTGTCGGTGGTGCCGTCGGTGCCGTCCTTCCTGGCGCTGAACGCCGGACAGGTGCGGCCGGCGGCGACCAAGCCCTTCATCGGCTTTGCCGCGCCGCCGTTTCAGGGCGGGCAAGCGGGCGGGTTGAAGGCGCTGGGCGAGGAATGCCGCACCGATGCGCCGCTGGACCCCGCGCTACTGCGCGCCCTGGCTCCGTTGCCGGAAACGGCGGACGAGATAAGGGCCATTGGCGGGCGGCTGGGGGCGGCGCCGGGCGACCTGATCACGGGGCCGGCGGTGACCAAGGCGGCGGTGCGCGGGGCGGGGCTGGACCAGTACCGCATCGTCTATTTCGCCACGCACGGCTTGCTGCCAGGTGAGTTGCGCTGTCAGGCGCAGCCGGGGTTGGCGCTGGCCCCGCCCGACGCGATGCCGGCCAGCGCCGCCGATGACGGCTTGCTGACCGCGTCCGATATCGCGCTCTTGCGCCTGAATGCCGAGCTGGTGGTTCTGTCGGCCTGCAACACGGCGGGCGGGGATGCGCGGCTGGGTGGTGAGGCGCTGTCGGGTCTGGCGGAGAGCTTCTTCTTTGCGGGTGCGCGGTCACTGCTGGTCAGCCATTGGCAGGTGCCATCGGCGCCGACAGTGCGGCTGATGACGGGGCTGTTTGCCGGCGGGGGCGACACCGCCCAGGCGCTGGCGCGGGCGCAAAGGCTTCTGGCGTCCGATCCCGCGACGGCGCATCCTTTCAATTGGGCGGCCTTCACCCTGGTCGGTGCCGCCCCACAATCCGAAAAGGGAGTTTGATCCATGGTTCGTTCTGCCCCGCTTCTGGCGCTTGCCCTGCTGCTGGCCGGTCCTGTCCAGGCGGCACCCCTGGTGGTGGTGGAGGCCAAGGGCAGCGATCTGGCGCCCGGCGCCACCATCGACGATAAGGCGCCCCTGACCCTGGCCGATGGCGCGCGCGTGGTCCTGATCGGGGAAGATGGGGCGCAGGTGACATTGCGCGGGCCGTTCAAGGGCACGCCGGCCAGTGCCGGACAGGGAGCGACGCAGCAACTGGCGGGCCTGCTGTCGGCACGCGGGGCTGATACGACCAGCCTGGGTGCCGTGCGTGATGCGGGTGCGCCGGGACCTTTGCCCGAGGCCTGGGTGGTGGACCCGGCGGTATCGGGTGCGGCATGCGTGAAGCCGGGACAGGAGGTGGTGTTGTGGCGGGCTGATGTGGCCAAACCTGCCAGCCTGACCCTGATGCCCGCCGACCGCGCCTGGACCGCCAATGCCGAATGGCCGGCGGGGGAGGGGCGGCTGGCCCTGCCGGAACTGCCCATCGCCGATGGCGGGACCTTGCTGTTTGAGCTGAACGGGGCGGCGTCGGCGGTGACGTTCCATATGCTGCCGGCCAGCGTGACGGCGCCGAAGATGGCGGCGGGGTGGATGGCGGCCAAACAATGCGACCGGCAGGCGCGAGCCTTGCTGGCGGGGGGATGAGGGTGGCAGAGCGATTTGCCCTCACCCTCCCAAGCCTTGACAGGCTTGGGCCCCTCCCTCTCCCACGTTCGTGGGCGAGGGGCTTGAATTTCGCCCCTCGCCCGCTTGCGGGAGAGGGAGGGGCCCGCCCGCGTCAGCGGGTGGGAGGGTGAGGGAGCGCCCCATGCCGATCCGTCGCCTTCTGACCTTTGCTGCGATCCTGCTGTTGGCGGGGCTGGCGCCGGTGCTGCTGGTGCGGGCCGCACCGTTTTTGCAGGGGATCGAGAATTGGGTGGCGGATTACCGGGTGGCGACCATGACGCCGGCCCAGTCGCAGCAGCCCGACATCGTTATCGTCGCCATCAATGAAGATACGCTGGCGCGGTTCCCCTATCGCTCCCCCGTTGACCGGGCGTTCCTTGCCACGCTGCTGCGCACGCTGGAGGCCAAGGGGGCGAGGGCGGTGCTGCTGGATGTGCTGCTGGATCAGCCGACGGAGCCGGAGAAGGATCAGGCGCTGGCCGATGCCATCCGCGCCCTGAAAATCCCCCTGGTGGTCAGCCATGGCGGAGCGGAAGAGGGGCTGACCGAGGGGCAGGTGGTGTATCTCAACGAGTTCGTGCCGGCGGAACGGCGCGGCTGGGCCAATTTGGTGAAGGATAATCTGGACGGCACGGTGCGATGGATATTCCCCGGCAAGAACGGGGCGGATGGGCAATGGCAGGCGGGCGTGGTGCCGGCCCTGGGCGCACATCTGGGCCTGAACCCGCCGCGCGATTTGACGCCCATCGCCTGGCGCGGGCGACCGGATGCGCAGACGGCGGCCTTCCGGCAGTTCCCGGCCCATGCCGTGGCAGTGCTGCCGCCCGCCTGGTTCAAGGACAAGATCATGCTGGTGGGGGCCGACCTGTCGGATCGCGACCGGCATATCACGCCGTTCCGCACGGCCTTTGCCGGCAATGCCGGGGTGCTGCCGGGGATCACCATCCATGCCCATGCCCTGTCGCAATTACTGGAGGGTAGGGTGGCACCGGCGCAGGGATTGGGACTGGCGGTTGCTGTAGGGCTGATTGCGGCGGGGCTGGGTCTGGTGCTGGGATTGGTGGAGATATCGCTGTGGCTGCGGGCGCTCTTGGGCCTGGGTTTGGTGGTGGCCATCTGGATGGCGGCGGGGCCGGCCTTTGCCAGGGGCAATATCCTGCTGCCGCAGATCGGGCCGTCGCTGTCGGTGATGCTGGGCCTGTGGTTGACCGATATCTGGCGCGGGCGGCGGGACCGGGACCAAAAGCGGTTCGTGCAAGCGGCCTTTGCCAAATATCTGTCACCGGCGCTGCTGGACGATATCCTGAAGGACCCGTCCAAGCTGTCCATCGATCCCAAGCGGCGCGACATGTCCTATGTCTTCACCGATGTGGCGGGGTTCACCACCATATCGGAGGGGATGGACGCCACCACGCTGGCCGATGTCATGAACCGCTATCTGGACGGGATGGTTAAGGTGGTGTTCGCCCATGGCGGCACCGTGGACAAGTTCATCGGCGATGCCGTCTTCGCCCTGTTCGGGGCGCCGCGCGACATGGCGGATCATGCGGCGCGGGCAGCGGCCTGCGCCCTGGAACTGGACCGGTTCGCGCAAGGTTTTCTGGCCGCGGAGACGGCGGCTGGCCGTCCGTTCGGCATGACGCGCATCGGCGTGCATTCCGGTCCGGCCAGCGTGGGCAATTTCGGGTCGGATGCGCGGTTTGAGTATACGGCCCTGGGCGATGCCGTGAATACGGCGGCGCGGCTGGAAGGGCTGAACAAATATTTCGGCACGCGGGTGGCGATGAGCGGGGCGACCGCGGAACGCTGCCCCGACATTCCGCGCCGTGCCATCGGGCGCGTCGTCCTGAAAGGCAAGACCGAACCCATCGCGGTATTCCAGCCCCTGACGGGGGAAGAGGCGACGGGCGGGTTCATGCAGCGTTACGCCCAGGCCTATGCCGCCATGGCGGCGGGGCAGACCGAGGCGATGGCCCTGTTCCAGGCGCTGGCGGCGGAACGGCCCGAGGATGGGCCCGTGGCCCTGCATCTGGAGCGGCTGGGCAAGGGCGGTAGCGACGATCTGGTCGTCATGTCGGATAAGTAATCCGCTTGCCAAGGGGGCGCTGCGGGACCGATAACACGCCATCGCATTCAGGAGGGGCTGGTCATGGCCGAGGGCATTCTTAACCGCAAGTTCGTGCCGGCCGGCAAGCAGCTGTTCCTGACGGGCGAGCGCGGCGAGCATATGTATCTGGTGCAGTCGGGCCGCATCCGTATCTGGCGCGGGGAGCCGGAGCATCCGGTCGTGCTGGCCGAGGTGGGGCCGAACTGCCTGTTCGGGGAAATGGCCCTGATCGATGAGGGCACGCGGTCGGCCTGTGCCCATGCGGTTGAGGATACGACCCTGATCGTGATTTCCGGCGAAAAGGTGCGCCAGCGCCTGACCGAGGCCGATCCGTTCGTGGCCAGCATCGTGCGCATCCTGGCCCGCAACCTGCGCGCCGCCAATGACCAGCTGGAAGGGCTGATGGGCCAGGTTTTGGCCGTCAGCGCCATCAAGGCCCGTGAGATTGCCCCCAACAGCGATACGCAGACGCTGGCGGATGAGGGGTGACGGTGGCGTTGTTCCCTCACCCTCCCACCCGCTGACGCGGGAGGGCGCCAAGCCTGTCAAGGCTTGGGAGGGTGAGGGTGCAAGGTGAGAAGAATCAACAGCGTTTGGATCAGCCCCGCCGCCGCGTCGAGCCGCGCACGACCAGTTTCGCCGGGATGATGGTGCGATCCAGCAATTGGTCGTTCATCAGGCGCAGCAGGTTTTCCACCAGCAATTCGCCCGCCGCCACCGTGTCCTGACGCACCGTCGTCAAGGGCGGGTTGGTGTAGCTGGCGGCCTGGATATCGTCAAAGCCGATCACCGAGACATCGCCCGGCACCGACAGGCCCCGGTCGCGCAGGGCGTGCAGGGCGCCGATGGCCACCAGATCGCAGGCGGCGACGACGGCATCGAAGGGCTGGCCGCTGTCCAGCAGGCGCATGGCGGCGGCGTGGCCCGCCTCTTCGGAGGTCTGGCTGTCCAGACGCAGGGCGGGGTCGGCGGACAGGCCGGCAGCGGCCAATGCCTTCAGATAGCCCTGGTGCCGGTCACGGTATTCGGGGCAGTTTTCCGAGATATCGCCCAGGAACGCGATGCGGCGATGGCCCATGGCGATCAGGTGGCTGACGGCGTCGGCCATGCCCTGCACATTGTCCGACCCGATGAAATGGCCCGGCTGTCCGGGCAGGACAGGCCCCCAGGTGATGTACTGAATGCCCGCTTCATCCAGGGACGATATCTTGTCCAGGTAGGAGGTGTAGTCGCCATATCCCAGAAAGATGATGCCGTCCGCCCGCTTGGACGCCGCGTAATCAGCGTGCCAGTCGTTGGAGGATTGCTGAAACGAGATCAGCAGATCATAGCCGCGCTTGGCACAGGCGCGGGTCACACTGCCCAGGATGGACAGGAAGAAGGGGTTGATCAGCGATTCAGAGGTTCCCGGATCCTCATACAGCAGCAGGGCCAGCGTGTTGGTACGCTGGGACCGCAGGTTGCGGGCATTCACATCGACCTTGTAGTTCAGCGCGCGGGCGGCCTGTTCGACCTTGAGGCGCGTATCCTCACTGACCATACTGTCCCGGCGCAGGGCGCGCGAGACCGTGGATTGTGATACGCCCGCCAGTTCGGCGATATCAAATGACGTCGGCCTTTTCGCCCGCATCGTTATCCCGGCTTCTGCCTGGTTGCTCCCTGGTTGCACCATATAGAGGGGGTATGCCGTCTGGCAATCGGGCGAATGGGTAGGATGGGTGCTTCCCGGCACCAGTGTTGCCCTTTCGCCGTTATCTGTTCCCTCAAAAGCCGGGCGGGCACGTCCGCGCCCTGTCAGCCCAGATAGTCCCAGTCGATGCCGGCCAGCCGCCCTTCGGCCTGACCATAGGCCAGGAAATGCTTCACGGCATTCACGCCCGCCGCCGCGACATCGGGATTGAGGCGCAGATATTCCTGGGTGTTGAAATAGGCGCTGGCCTGCCGCCCCTCATTCAGACCATAGGTCAGGTAATGGTCCAGCGCCTGGATGGCGCCCGCCCGCACCGCCCCGGCCACGTCCGGATTCTTTTTCAGATAATAGGCGGTGTCGAAATAGAGCGAGGCGGCGCGGCCTTCCGCCTGACCATATTTCAGGAAATGGGCATAGCCGCTTTCCAATGCGCCATTGCGCACGGCGGCGGCAATGTCGGGATAGCGGTCCAGATAGAAGCCTTCGTTGAACAGGGTAAAGCCGGTGGCGCCGGAGCGCCCCTCAATCCGGCCATAGGCGTCGTAATGCGACTGGCCCGACACGAAAAGCCCCGCCCGCACGGCCGCGGCCACATCGGGGTTGGCAGCCAGATATCCCGCCTCATTGAACAGCGACCCGCCGGCGCCACCCAGGAACAGGGCACCACGGTTGAAGACGGCGATTTCCACACCGGTCAGGAAGTCCTGGCCATCCGGCCCCGACAGCAGAAAGCCGTCGCCATCCCGCGTCAGGGTGAAGGCTGACCGGTCGCCCGCGAACCGGGCGATATCGATGCCGCCGCCGCCGTTCAGCCGGTCATCACCAGCCCCGCCGACCAGAATGTCAAAGCCCGACCCGCCGGTCAGTGTGTCGGCCCCGCGCCCGCCATGGAGATAGCTATCCAGACTGCTGGCCTTTAGGCTGTCGTTCGCGTCACCGCCATAGGCGCGTTCGATCTCGCCCGCCCGGAACAGCGCCTTGCTGGTGGCATCCAGGCTGGCCTGCCCTGCCCCCAGATCGATCTGCACGGCGCGCGTCAGGGCGGCTCCGTTCAGCGTGTCCGCACCACCTTGCCGGTCATTCAGACGGATCTCGCCGCTTAATCGGTCATTGATCAGGAACAGATCGTCATTGCCCCGATCCTCCCCAAACACGCGCAGGGTCCAGGATTTCACCTCACCGACATTGCCATTTTGGCCGCCCGTGACCTTCAGGGTCCAGTCCCCCTGCGCCTGTTGCCCCATCAGGGCGGCGCTGGAGAAGGTGAAGCGGATATCCTGCTGCGAGGAACCATGAGTAGATATCAGCCCCGATCCGGGACGTTCCAGAAGTCGCGCGGTCGCGCCGGTCGGGCTGATCAACTGGATCGTCAGATCGCCGATCCAGGTATGGTTGATGGCCACCTCCACTTCGACATGTTCGATGGCCAGATTGGCGGCGAGCGTCACCGACGAGGTGGTGAAGCGGTCGGTCAGGATCGGCAGGCCGATATCGGGCCGATAGCTGGCGGTCAGGTTTTGTTCGTTGCCCAGTGTGCGCTGACCTTGCCAAGTTTCCGCAAGACGCACGGCGGTACGGGCGTCAACGATGCCAAAGCCCTTCTGAGTGTCGTGCCATAGCTCCGTGCCGTTCCAGCCGAGGGCGCCCGGTTTCGCGGGTTCGGACGATCGGTTGCCGCCGCTGGCGGCCAGGATCATCTGAACGTCGCGGTAGCCAAGCTTTGGATTGGCCTCCAGCATCAGTGCAACGACGCCGGAAATACCAGGGGCGGCGAAGCTGGTGCCGGACTTGGTCGTGCTGTCGCCCGTCTCATACCCCACGCTGCCGGCTCGGTCGCTGGTCAGGATATCGACGCCGGGGGCCGCCACCAGCACCGACGTGCCCGGTGTGGAGAAGTCGGCGACATTTCCCTGATTGTTCGTAGCGGCGACGGCGATGGTAAAGCGGCTGTTCTGGAAGTTATGCAGATTGCCGTTATCGCCGAATTCCCCACTATTACCGGCGGACTGCACCACCACGGTGCCCAGCCCGTCGCGGCCTTCGGCCACCAGCCGGCGCAGGGCTGCAGCACTGGCCGTCATGGTCGTGCCGAAATCATCCATGAAGGCGCTGTTGGGTGAGTGTTGGAAGGCGTTGCCCAGGCCCCAGCTGTTATTCAGCACATCCACCTTGCCCAGGGCATGGGCGAAGGCACGGGCTACGGTCTGGTCCAAGGTGGCGGGTGTGCCACCCAGCCGGCTGTAGATTGAAACAAGGTCGGCGTTATAGGCGACGCCGATGCCGCCAATATCGTTGCGTTCCGCAGCGATGACGCCGGCCACGGCAGTGCCATGATTATCCTGCGCCCGCACCGGAACCCCGCCGGGCAGGCCGGTGTCGGCATTGATCGACAGGTCGATGCGTTGATTATCGTCCAGATCGGGATGGGTGCGGTCGACCCCCTGATCCAGGACGCCCACCCGGACGCCCCGGCCCGTATAATCGGCCCAGACCGGGGTGACATTCAGGCCCTTATCCCCCAAATGCCATTGCTGTGTGAATAGCGGGTCGGTGGGAAGGCTGGTGCTGGCCGTCGCCTTGCTGCCGGAAGCGGTGGGGGACAAGCCCAGGGTGGACAGGGTGTAGCCGCCCGTGGCGGCCGTATCGGCACCCGCCGCCGACAGGTAGAAGCGCCCGCTGGTGGTGGGGGTGAAGGCGATGTGGGATTGGCCGGGGCCGGCGCTGCCCGTCAGCACCGCGGCGCCATTGCCATCCAGCAGGGACAGGGCCGGATTATCCAGCCGCTGGCTGCCATCCCGGCGTGTCAGCAGGTCGAAGGCATAGGAACGCCCGGCCAGCAGATCGATGGCGAACCAATCCTGATCGCCCGCCTGATCAATGATGCCCCGCACCGATCCATTGACCGACAGCGCGCCTGCGCCCGATATCGAGGCCGCAAAATCATCGGCCAGGGCCAGATCGGCGGTGACCTGATAGAAGCCGATATCCATGATCCAGGTGGATTGGGCCACCAGATAATAGGTGCCGGTGCTTTGCGGTGTGAAGATCAGGTGGGCATTGCCGTCATCGCCACCGTCATCATCATAGGCAATCTCCCGCCCGCCGGTATCGACCAGCCGCAGCAGCGGATCGGAGACGGGGATTTTGGGTTGTGTGTTCTCATCCGCGTTCATGCGGAAGCTGTAGCGGGTGCCGCCTGTCAGTTGTACCGCGAACCAGTCCTCATCCCCGCGCCGTTCCAGGATGGAGCTGAAATTCTGGCCGATGGTAAGGCTGCGGGCGCTGGCCGCGCTGTCACCGACACTGTCGGCGGGGGCCTGCACGTCCATGACGCTGACCCGGTACTGGCCCGTGAATGTACCGCCGCCCTGGATCTTCAGATAAAGGGGCTGACTGGTGACGGCGCGGTAGACAAGGACATTGTCGCCATCCTGCGCCACTGTCCGCGCCACGACGGCGCCATCAAAACTGATCAGTTCGGCGACAGGGGCGGTTCCCGCAATGCCGCCCGACAGGGCGATGCGGTAATGCGTGCCGTTCAGTCCCGGCAGCTGCATCACGTCGATATCATCGGCCCGGTCGATGATGCCGAAGACACCCTTGCCGATGGAAGGGGCGGTGGCGAAAGTATCTCCATAGTCATCAGCGGTTGGACGCAGCAGCCGCCTTCCGTCCACATCGCGCAGGTCCAGCCACTGTTCCCGTGTCACCCCAGCAAGGGTGAAACGCAGTTGATCGGGTGTGAAGGGATAGAGGGTGACCACACTGTTGCCGGCGCTGTCGGTCGACAGTCCGACATTCTGGCTGTCATAGGTGATGCCCAGATCCAGCCTGTCCTGGGCCGGATTGAAATCAAGGATCAGATCCTGGCCTTCACCGGCGCGCAGCCTGAAAATATCGGCCCCGGCACCACCGCGCAGCGTATCATTGCCGAGACCGCCATTGATCGTATCGTCGCCGTCACCGCCGGTGAGAATGTCGTCCGCCGGTGTCCCATTGATTTGCATATCCGCGCCCCATATCGCCCCTGACGATATTTATGGCGGTAGGATTGTCGCACGGTCAAGTGAGGCCGTAATGAAATTACACCTTATAGGTAATAACCTGTCGGGATTGATATAAGCACGATCGTTCGTTATAATTCGCCCTTCAAACCCCGGATGGTGGAAATGAGCAATCCCGTGAGCGCCCCGCAGACCGAGCAGCCCGTCACCCTTTCCACCGCCGATGGCTGGACATTGGCGGGCCGCCTGTTCCTGCCGGACGGGGAGCCACTTCTGGCCATCGTGCTGCATGGGGCGACGGGGGTGCCGCGCGATTATTATGCGAAGTTCGCGGCCTGGCTGGCCGGCGCGCGGCAGGCGGCGGTGCTGATCTATGATTACCGGGATTGCGGGCAGTCGGCGCGGGGGCCGGTGTGGGCGGCACGGTCGGACATGGGCGACTGGGCCGTCAGCGATCAGGCGGCGGCCCTGGACTGGCTGGCGGCGCGATATGAGGGGCTGCCGCTGGAAGTGGTGGGGCATTCGCTGGGCGGTATGGGGCTGCCCTTTCATGAAAAGGCCGACCGGGTCCGGCGTCTGACGACGGTGGCCACCGGCCCCTCACACTGGACCCGGCATCCCCTGAATTACATCGGCAAGGCGGCAGCCTTCTGGTTCGTGCTGGGGCCGGTGGCGACGCTGCTGCTGGGCTATCTGCCGGGCCGCATCCTGGGGCAGGGGGAGGATTTGCCGGCGCGCGCCTTCTGGCAATGGCGGCGCTGGTGCACCACGCGGGGCTTCTATCGCCGCGATTGGGGCCGCGCCCTGCCGCAGCCGGACCTGACCCGCATGAGGGGGGAGGTGCGCCTGATCGCCGTGGCCGACGACCCCATGATCCCGCCGCCGGTCGTGCGCGACCATGCCGCCTTCTTCCCGGCGGCAACAGTCAGCCATCATGTGGTGAAGCCGCAGGAGCTTGGCGTCAAGGCCATCGGCCATCTACGCCTGTTCTCCGAACGCTGCAAAGCGGCGTGGCCGTTGGTGGCGGGGGTGTGATTACACCAGAATCGGTGCGCCATCGGCCAAGGCGGCCAGACCGTCGGCGGTGACGCGCAGGTGGCGGAGCGTGCCGGGTGGGCCGTTCAGGCTGGCAGCAGCCAGAACATGGCCGTCCACATCCCATTGCGCGAGGCGCCAGTCGCCGGCGCGCAGCCATTCCTCTTCCGTCGTCAGGACAGGGGCGGTGTCGGCCTTGGGCGGGGTGACGGTGAAGGCGGTCAGTTCCTGCGACAGGCCCCGGCCCGTGGCCTTGATCACCGCTTCCTTCAGGTTCCAGATGCGCATGAAGCGGGTGCGCTTGGCATCCTCATCCCCCTCGGCGGCGATCTGTGCCACTTCATGGGGCGAGAACCAGCGGTCGGCGATATCCAGTTCGACGGTGCGGTTGGGCACCAGCGGTTCGATATCCACGCCCACCTCCCCCTGTGCCGCGACGGCCACGGCCACCATGGAGCGGGTGTGCGACAGGTTGAAGGAGGCGCCACCGCGCACCAGCACCGGCTTGCCATAGGGGCCAGCATTGAAGGCCAGTGAACCGGCGGCGCGGCCCGTCCAGGCACCCAGGAACAGGCGGGTCAGGCCGTGCGCCGCGATATAGGCGTTGCGGTCGGCATCGAACTGGAAACGGGCCGCGCGGTCGCGTTCGGCCCGGTCCAGCGTGTGCGACAAAGGCGCCAGATCCCGCGTGCCCAGGCCATCGATGGCCAAGGTCACAACGATCACGTCATGTCGCCAGTCGCCACGCATGGCAAACCCGTCCCGCATACGATGCCCCCGTTTCCAGAAAGCGCGGATGATAGGCGGTTCATGCCGCTTTGGTAAGGACAGAAGCCCCGACGCAACGGGAAGGCCGCCCCGCGATTCCCGAAGGGCGGGGAGACTTGCCGTCGCTGAGAATAATGATCTTTCCCCATTCCCTGTTACCGAAGCGTTACAATATTCCCGCACTTTGAACCCTGTTTGTGCTTTGCGGGATTTCGGCGCCCGAGCATTATCAGAGCCTTGTCGGCAGCGGGTCCTTCCGGACAAGGGACCCGGCCGTGACGTTGGGGGTTAAGGATGGGGTACTGGCGGGGACGGGTGGCGCGCCTGGTGGCGGCCACGGCTTTGATGTTGTCGGCCACGATCGCAACGACGGACAGGGCAGCAGCCGATGCCATCGTGCAGACCAAGGGCGACTGGCAGGACAAGTTCCGCCAGTTGGAGGTCGACCTTCCCACCCCCAATACCTACCGCACCGCATCGGGCGCGCCGGGCCATCAATATTGGCAGCAGCGCGCCGATTATCGGATTGAGGTGAAGCTGAACGCCGCCGCCAAGCGCCTGACGGGCAAGCAGAGCGTGCAGTACCACAATAATTCCCCCGATACGCTGCGGTACCTGTGGCTGCAGCTGGACCAGAATATCTACAAGGACAAGTCCATCGCCGAACTGACCCGCACGGCCAGCCCGGCCAAGGATGGCGGCGACCAGATCAGCTATGGCACGCTGGCGCGCGTCCAGGCCCTAAAGGACATCAAGTACGGGATGGAGATCGCCAGCGTCACCGATGATGGGGGGCGCAAGCTGTCTTTCACGGTGGTCGATACCATGATGCGCATCGACCTGCCCCGCCCCCTGGCCCCTGGTGCCTCGGTCGGGTTCAAGGTGGAATGGGCGTACAATATCATCAACCAGGATATTGTCGGCGGGCGCAGCGGGTATGAGCATTTCCGTGACAACAACACGGACCTGTTCTTCATTGCGCAATGGTTCCCGCGCATGGTGGCCTATACCGACTATGCCGGCTGGCAGCACAAGGCCTTTCTGGGCCGCGGCGAATTCACCCTGGAATTCGGCGATTATGATGTCGCCATCACCGTGCCCGCCGACCATCTGGTCAGCGCGTCGGGCGAATTGCAAAATCCGGGCGATGTCCTGACAGCCACGCAGCGCGACCGTCTGGCCAAAGCGGCCAAGGCCGACAAGCCCATGTTCATCGTGACGCCGGAAGAAGCCCTGGCCAACGAGAAGGACACCGACAAGGCGACCAAGACCTGGCGCTTCACGGCCAAGAACGTCCGCGATTTCGCCTTTGCCAGTTCCAACAAGTTCATCTGGGACGCGATGGGGGTGACCCAGGACAATCCGGCGGGCAACCCCGTGCTGGCCATGTCTTTCTATCCGAACGAGGCCGAACCACTCTGGTCGAAATATTCGACCTGGGCCGTGGCACACACGATCAAGACCTACAGCAAATATTCCTTTGCCTATCCGTACCCGACGGCCCAGTCGGTCAATACCTGGGACGGTGGCGGCATGGAATATCCGATGATCACCTTTAACGGATACCGGCCCAATGTCGATAAGAAGACCGGCAAGCGCACCTATACGGCTAATGCCAAATATGGGCTGATCGGCGTCGTCATCCACGAGGTCGGGCATTTCTATTACCCGATGATCGTGAATTCGGACGAACGGCAGTGGAGCTGGATGGATGAGGGCCTGAACACCTTTGTCCAGAATATCGCGCATCTGGAATGGGAGGAGAATTTCGGCGAGCATCGCCGCAATCCCAACCTGCCCGCCGAGATTACCAGCTACATGACCAGCCAGGGTCAGGTGCCGATCATGACCCAGTCGGACTCGGTGCTGCAATTCGGTCCCAACGCCTATACCAAGCCGGCAACAGCGCTGACCATCCTGCGCGAGACGGTGATGGGCCGGGAGTTGTTCGATCATGCCTTCCGCGAGTACTCGCAGCGCTGGAAATTCAAGCGCCCGACCCCGTCCGACTTCTTCCGCAGCATGGAGGATGCGTCGGGCATCGACCTGGACTGGTTCTGGCGTGGCTGGTTCTATACGACCGACCATGTCGATATCGATCTGGCCGGGGTGCGCGAATACCGCATCGCCACCGGCAATCCCGATATCGAGAAGCCGTTGCAGCGCGAGGAATATCGCCGCGACAATGCCGAGCCGCTGGCCCAGGTGCATAACCGCGAGCAGGGTCTGAAAACCCTGCTGGAGCGGGAGCCGGACCTGAAGGATTTCTATAACGAGAATGACAAGTTCACGCCCACCAACAAGGACCGCAACAAGTTCGCGGACATGGTGGAAGGGCTGGACCCGTGGGAGCGTGAGGCGCTGACCCGGGCCGAGAAGGATGGCGACTGGGTCTATTTCGTCGATTTCGCCAATAAGGGCGGTCTGGTCATGCCGCTGCCGCTGCGCCTGACCTATGCCGACGGGACCACGGAGTTCGTGATGATCCCGGCGGAGATCTGGCGCTACAACAGCAAGGCTGTGACCAAGATGCTGATCCGGCCCCGCCAAGTTGTGGGGATCGAGCTGGACCCGCGCCAGGAGATTGCCGACGCCAATGTCGCCAACAACGCCTATCCACGCAAGATCGCCTCGTCCCGTCTGGAGCTTTACAAGATGAAGGATGAGGACAAGGACCTGATGGCCGACATGCTGGTTGAGTTGAAGGCCAAGAAGGACGCGGATGGCAAGGCGGAGCCAGGCAAGGAAGTGCCCCTGACGCCCGCCGGGGGGACGCCGTGACGGCTACGGTGATCGGTCGGCGCCGGGTTCTGGCGCTGGCCGGGTTGGGAATGGTGATGGGCGTGGCGCCGATGGCCCGCGCCCACCGGGCCAAGGCGGCGCTGACCCTGGTCCGGTTTAACCGGACCAGCGGTGTTCTGGAGGTGGAGCACACGCTGCACGCCCATGATGCCGAAATGGCCCTAAACCAGATCGTGAAGATGCCCACGCCCGACCTGTCGCAGTTGGAGGACCGGGCGCGGTTGGCGCTTTATGTCGAAGCACGGTTCGGCCTGACCGTGCCGGGCGGGCCTTCGCTGGCGCTGAAACTGCTGGGGGCGGAGCTGGACGGGGAGGAGGTCCGCGTCTATCAGGAAATGCCCATGACGGCGCCGCCGGACCGGCTGTCGGTGCGCAACATGATCCTGCGCGATGTGTTTCCCGTGCAGATCAATCAGGTGAATTTCGACCTGTATAGCGATCCGGGCCGCATCCGCACCCTGACCTTTCTGGGCGGGGACGGGGAGAAGGATGTGGTGTTGGGGTAAGGCGGTGTTTTGAGCAGCCGTAGGTCAGGTCGAGCCGGTGGCGAGCCCTGACAGAACAGACCTTCGATCCTTTGCAGTCAGGGCTCGGGTCGTAAACGCCCCTCGACCTGACCTACTCCTTGACCCGGCATCCACCAAAGGGCTTCGCATTGACACCGGTATCAATTATTCTCAGCGCGCCAAGAATAAGGGGGATGGGATGCGCGGGATGGAGTTGACGCGGCGGTCGCTGCTGCTGGCCGGGGCGGCGGGGTTGGTGGCGGCGGGGCCGGCGGGTGCGGCCACGGGCAAGGGGCCGGTGGTGAAGACGGTTGCCGGCAAGGTGCGCGGTCGTACCGTCGAGGGTATCCATGTTTTCAAGGGTGTGCGCTATGGCGCCGATACCGCGACGCGCCGGTTTCAGGCCCCGCTGCCGCCGCAGCCCTGGAAGGGGGTGGTGGAGGCGGTGGAGTATGGCAATGCCAGCCCGCAGGGATCGAAGGAGGAGCGGCAGTCGGAGGATTGCCTGTTCCTGAATGTCTGGACGCCGGGCCTGGGCGACGGGGCAAAGCGGCCCATCATGGTCTATATCCATGGCGGCGCCTATGCCAACGGGTCGGGGTCGGACGCGCTTTATGACGGCACGCGGCTGTCCCGGCGCGGCGATGTGGTGGTGGTCACCCTCAATCACCGCCTGAACCTGTTTGGCTATCTCTATCTGGCGCGACTGGGCGGGCTGGATGATCCGCGCTTTGCCGACAGTGGCAATGTGGGCCAACTGGACCTGATCCTGGCCCTGCAATGGGTGCGGGACAATATCGCGGCCTTCGGCGGTGATCCCGGCAATGTCATGCTGTTCGGGCAGTCGGGCGGCGGGGCCAAGATCGCCACCCTGATGGCCATGCCGGCGGCGCGCGGCCTGTTTCACAAGGTTGCCACCATGAGCGGGCAGCAGGTGACGGCGGGCGGCCCGCGCAACGCCACGTCCCGCGCTGTGGCGGTCCTGAAACAACTGGGGCTGAGTGCCGACAGGGCGGGGGCGGAAGCGCTGCTGACGATGCTGGTGGAACAGCTGAAGGCCGGGCTGAAGGCGGTGGACCCGGTGGCGGGCTCGGGCGGTGTCTATGCCGGCCCTGTCCTGGATGGGCGCAACCTGCCGCGCCATCCCTTCTTCCCCGACGCGCCGGCGATGTCCACCGATATCCCCATGATCATCGGCAATACCCATGACGAGACGCGCAACCTGATCGGCGGAGGCGATGCGTCGACCTTCACTCTGACCTGGGAAGCATTGCCGGAGAAGCTGTTCCCCGCCATGCGGGTGGATATCGCGCCGGAGATTGTGATTGCCGAGTACCGTCGGCTTTACCCGCATTACAGCCCGTCGGACGTATTCTTTGCCGCCACCACGGCGGGCCGGTCCTGGCGCGGGGCGGTGGAGGAACTGGAGGCGCGGGCCAAGCAGGCGCCGGGGGCGGCACCTACCTGGGCCTATCAACTAGATTTCCCCTCCCCGCGCGATGGCGGCAAATGGCGCGCGCACCATATGCTGGATATCCCGCTGGCCTTCGACAATGCCAGCTTGCCCGGCAGCCCTACGGGCGACGGTGTGGAAGCGCAGACAATGGCAGGCCGGCTAGCCGATGCCTTCATCGCGCTGGCCCGCAAGGGCGACCCCAACCATCCGGGCCTGCCGGCCTGGGCACCCTATGACCTGTCGCGGCGGCAGACCATGGTGCTGAATACGCAATGCCGGCTGGTGGATGATCCGCGCGGGGCGGAACGCCGGCTGTTCAGCGCGGTGCCGTTTGTGCAGTTCGGCACGTAATGCGGGCAAGCCGGGATGACGAGAGAGATGGCTTCATTCACCCGGTAGCCCCGCCCAGATGGCCTTCACCTGTGCCGCCATGCCCATCAGGTCCAGCGGTTTGGTGATGACACCGACAGCACCCAGTGCCAGCAATTCGGCGCGCTCGGCGTCGGTATCCTTGGCGGTAACGAACAGCACGGGCAGGGAAGCCGTGAAGTCGTCGGCGCGCAGGGCCGCAAGGGTGCCGGGGCCGTCAAGTCCTGGCATCACCACATCCAGCAGCACCATCTGTGCCTGACTGACCCTGGCCAGCATCGGGGCCTGCGCCCCATCGGCGCACAGCGTCACCGCCAGCCCGCCGACGGTGCCCAAGGCCAGTTCGGCCATGGATCGCAGGTCGGGGTCATCATCAACATAAAGGACCCGGCAGAGTTCCGTCATTCCGTCTCCAACCCAACCTTTAAGGCAGGTTCTGCACCTCGACAGGCTTATTCGTACCAGCATAGAATGCAATTACAAACCACCGCCTGTTGCTGGACCGTCGATGAGCGATCCGTATCCCTCTGTTTCCGTTGTGACCCGGCAAAGGGAAATTCGTGAACAATATTTGTTGATGCTTCCCGAGCGTCTGGCCGCGCTGGCGCAGGCGGCGGGCGACGCGCGCCGGCTTTCAAGTCTGGCGCATGGCCTGATCGGATCGGCCAGCACCTTTGGCTTCACGGAGCTGGCGGACGCGGCCCGCCAGCTGGATCAGGCCACCCGTGCCCTGGTGGCGGGGGAGGAGGAAGCGGCCACCCGTATCGATGCGGCCCTGGCGCTTGCCCTGCGTCTGGGCGAACAGGTCGCGACCAGCCCGGTTCCCGACATATCGGAGGAGGAAACCAGCGTACGCGCCGAGGAAATCACCGTTTATCTTCTGGAAGATGATCCGGTGCAGGCGCACGAAATGGTGGCGCAGCTCCGCCCCTATGGCTATCACGCCATCGCCTTTGCCGATCCCGACAGTTTCGCCGATGCCGTCCGGACCTGTGCGCCTGAGGCGATGCTGGTCGATATCATCTGCGGCCCCGATACCGATGCCGGCAGCGACATCGTTTCTACCCTGGCGGCGGAAGGGCCGGTGCCGCCCGCTATCTTCCTGTCGGGCCGGGATGATTTCGAGGCGCGGCTGGCGGCGGTGCGGGCCGGTGGCGCCGGGTATCTGGTCAAGCCGGTGGACCCGGCGGTCCTGGCAGAACGGCTGGACCAGATCATCGGGCGCGACAGTGCCCGGCCCTATCGCGTGCTGCTGGTCGATGATGACCCCCTGGTCGCCGCCGAATATGCAACGGCGCTGGGCGCGGCCGGCATGGAGGTGGAGGTTCTGGGCGATCCGGTGCGGGCCATCGGCCATATCCGCCGCTTCCTGCCCGATCTTTTGCTGCTGGATAACCGCATGCCGGGCTGTTCGGGTCTGGAACTGGCCGCCGTGCTGCGTCAGCAGGAAGGGATGCTGTCGCTACCCATCCTGTTCCTGACGGCGGATGAGGAACTGACCGACAAGCGGTTGGCGCTGGACCTGGGGGCCGAGGATTTGCTGCGCAAGCCGATCAAGACCCCCAAGCTGGTGGAACAGGTGCGCGCCCGCGTGCGCCGCGCCCGACAGCTTCAGGCCATGATGGCGCGCGACAGCCTGACGGGTGCCCTGAACCATGCAATGGTGCAAGAACATCTGGCGACCGAGGTGGCGCGGGCGCGGCGAGAAGGTGTGCCTCTGTCCTTTGCCATGATCGATGTCGACAGGTTCAAGCGGGTCAATGACGAGCACGGGCATGCGGCGGGTGACCGGGTGCTGCGGTCGCTGTCACGCCTGCTGCGTCAGCGGCTGCGCCGCAGCGACATTGTGGGCCGGTATGGGGGCGAGGAATTTGCCGTCATCCTGCCCCGCACCAACCCGCAGGAGGCGGCCCTCATCCTGGATAATCTGCGCAAGGCCTTTCATGCCGTGGGTTTCCGTGGGGCTGATGACAAGCTTTTCCATATCACCTATAGCGCCGGCGTGGCTGGCCTGACCGAGACGGGCGATCTGGCATCCCTCAACCTTTCCGCCGATGCCGCGCTGTATTTCGCTAAGCGGGCCGGGCGCGACCGCGTGCATGTTTCCGGCTCCATCTCCGCCTCTGCATAAGCCTTTCCTGGCATTCGGGGTGGCAACCGCCGATAGAAGTGCTTAAAAGGAAAGGGAGGGCCCGCAACCGTGCGGGTGCAAGGGTGTAGCCGGGGCAAGGGGCCGGATGAGCACAGAGGCGCCACATCTGCTGATCGTGGAGGACAGCCCCACGCAGGCATTGCAGATGGAAATAACGCTGGCCGCCCAGGGCTGGACCGCAGATGTATGCGCCACAGCCGAGGATGCCCTTGAAAAGCTGAACGGCGCCCTACCGGATGCGCTGCTGGTCGATTACCACCTGCCGCGCATGAGCGGGGATGAGTTCATCCGCCGTGTCCGCCTGAATGTCCGCACGCGCCAGCTACCCATCATCATGTTGACCGATGAGGTGACGGCAGAGGCGGAGTTCCGGGGCATCGAAAGCGGTGCTGACGCCTATGTCCGGAAATCTGCCGACAGCGATCTGCTGCCGGCCCGCATCAATGCCCTGCTGAAACGCCGACCGGGGACGGATTTCCATGCCTCGGCCCAGGCGCTGCGGCAATGTCGGCTGATGATCGTCGATGACAGCCCCACTTTCCTGGAATTCCTGCGCGGGATTCTGGAGGAGGAGGGGCATGATGTCGTTCCGCTTCTGTCGGGCAAGGAGGCACTGGAACGGGCGGAAACGGAAAGTTTCGACTGCATCATCGTCGATCTGAACATGCCGGAGATCGACGGGGTGGAACTGTGCGGCCGCCTGGACGGCGTGCGGCGGCGGCGCGAGGAACTGTTCCAGATCGTCATGCTGACGGCCAGCGACAGCAAGACCGACCTGATGCGCGGGCTGGAGGCTGGGGCCGACGACTACGTCACCAAATCCAACGATATCGAGATCATCAAGGCGCGCATCCGCGCCCTGCTGCGGCGCAAGCTGCTGCATGAGGAAAACCTGCGTATTTCCATGGAGTTCCGCGCCAAGGAGCGGGAACTGGAACGCGCGCATGAGGATAAAAGGCTGGTGGAGGCGCGGGCGGCCCTGGCCGACGCCCTGGAAAAGACCAACCGCGAGCTGACCCAGGCGCAGGTGGAACTAACCCGCGCCAAGGATCAGGCGGAGGCAGCCAACCGCGCCAAGTCCGAGTTCCTGGCCAATATGAGCCATGAACTGCGCACGCCGATGAATGGCATCATCGGCATGAACACCTTGCTGCTGACCACGGCCTTGACGCCCGAACAGCGGCATTCGGCGGAACTGGTGGGGTCATCGGCCAAGCTGCTGCTGAGCCTGCTGAACGATATCCTGGATATTTCCAAGCTGGAGGCCAATCAGGTCACGCTGGAACATATCGAATTCGATGTGGCCAAGCTGTTCGAGGAGACGGCCCTGCTGATGGCGCCGAAGGCCGCCGAGCATGGGATCGAGCTGGTCCTGGATATCGACCCGTCGGCCCGGCGCACCGCCGTCAGCGACCCCACCCGTATCCGGCAAGTGGTGCTGAACCTGATCGGCAACGCCATCAAGTTCACGGCCAAGGGCGGTGTCACGGTCAGCGTTGCGGTGCATGAGGGGGCGGGCGGCATCCTGACCCTGGATACGCAGGTCATTGATACCGGCATCGGCATCCCTCCCGATGCCGTGAACCGGCTGTTCGAGAAATTCGTGCAGGCCGACAGTTCCGTCAGCCGGCGGTTCGGCGGCACTGGCCTGGGGCTGGCTATCTGCCGGGAGACGGTGGGTCTGCTGGGTGGGCGCATCGGGGTGGAAAGTACCGTCGGCGCGGGATCGACCTTCTGGTTCACCATCGCGCTGGCGGCGGCGGAAGAGGCGGCGGTGCATCCGGCCCCGCTGCCCGATCTGGCCGGGAAACTGGCCCTGCTGCTGGTGCCGGAAGGGATCGTGCGGGCGCCGTTGGCCCGTGAATTGTCGCGCCTGGGCCTGCGGGTGCGGGTGGAGGAAACCGACGACGGGGTGGCGGAGATCGCGGCGGATCTGCTGTCGCCCGACATCGTGCTGCTGGACCTGGGTGTAGTGGCGGAAGCCGGGACCGGCGTGGCGCAGCGGCTGCGCGGGATGCTGCCCCGGGCGCGGCTGATCATGCTGCGGTCCATGACGGGGGTGGCGGCGGGGCCGGCGGCCATCAATGCCACGCTGGACAAGCCTGTGCTGCGCCAGGACCTGATCGCGGTGCTGCGCGGTGGGCAGCCTGTCACGGTTGCCGAGAAACCGGTGCCGGCACCGCCCACCGGCGCCGTTGTGGCGCTGGCCGGTGAAGGGGCGCGCATCCTTCTGGCCGAGGATAATTATGTGAACCAGCAGGTGGCGCTGCATATGCTGACCGGGGCTGGCCACCGTGTCGATGTCGCCAACCATGGCGGGGAGGCGGTGGCGGCGCTGGAGGCGCGGGATTACGATCTGGTGCTGATGGATGTGCAGATGCCTGTCGTTGACGGGCTGGAGGCCACCCGCCGCATCCGCGCCCTGGGTGGGCCGCGCGGCGGCATCCCCATCATCGCCATGACGGCCAATGCCATGACGGGGGTGGAGGCTGAATACCGCGCGGCGGGCATGGATGATTACATCTCCAAGCCCGTGGAATATCAGGAATTCCTGGCCAAGGTACGCGCCTGGCTGGACCGCCGCCGCGCAGCGGGGGCCGCCGCCGCCCTGGCGGAACCGGCAGTGACGGTGGAGGCCGGCGACCTGGATCTGGTCACCGTCCGCCAGTTGCGGGAGATGATGGGGGCCGCCGCCTTTGAGCGGCTGCTGGGCCAGTTCCTGGATAACTCCCGCGCCCGTCTGGACCGTATCGGCAAGGCACTTGATGGCGGGGATAAGGTGGCCCTGGGCCGCGATATCCACGATATGATCAGCACCTCCGGCGGGTTCGGGTGCAAGGCGCTGGTCCGGCTGGGCCGTGATCTGGAACAGGCCCTGCGCGAGGCGGACATGGACGCCGTGGGAAGGCTTGGCGCCCAGCTTCTGGCCCTGGCGCCCGCGACCTGGGACAGGCTGGCGGCGGCGGTGCGCACGGCGGCGTAGGGTGTGTTGCCGTTGACCGGTGTCGGGTACCGGCGACTGTTGAGATCACTATCCCTTTGAAGGTCCTGTTTCAAACCCCGTCACTGCATCCGGTCCGCCCGGCGTCCCAGGAAAGCCTGTATCCGGCCATGCCGTTCGGCGTTCAGGCTGTAGCCGGCGACCGCCAGCATTGACAGGCCCAGGCCGAGAACGGGGGCGAGGCCGGCCAGCAGGCGGAAGCCCGTCAGGGTGCCTTGGGCCTGTACGGCGCCCGGTGCATAGCCGACACCGTCAAGCGCCAGCCCGCCCAGAAACGCGGAGCCGCCCAGGGCCAGTTTCAAGATCAGGGAGGCAAGGCCATAGACCTTGGCCTCGTCCCGGCGGCGGTGGCGCCAATGGGCGTAATCCACGGCGTCGGGCAGCATGGACCACATGGCCACGGCATGCGCTGCATGGCCAAAAAAGATCAGCGTCAGGCAGGCCAGCGTCAGCCAGAGGCTGCCCGGCGGGGTGAAGGCCAGGGCGATGCCGCCCGCGATGACCATGGCGCTGCCCACCTGCCAGGAGATGCCCTTGGACCAGGATCGCGCAACCCAGACCCAGGCCGGCACGGCGGCGATGCCGGCGGCGGAAAACCATGTCAGGGCCTGGACCGTCAGGGTGGCATCGCCGCCCAGATCATATTTCAGCAGGAAGGGCACATTGCGCATCAGCAGGCCCAGCGACAGGTGCAGCGCCACCGTGGCCGCCAGCAGTCGCAGCAGCGGCCCGTTGCGCAGCACACCGCGCATGAAGCCACCAAGATCGGCGCGCAGGCCCAGATGCACCGGTTCCGCCACCGTGACCGGTGGCGGCAGTTCACGCACCGACAGGGCGCAGGCAACATGGGCCAGCACGGCCAGGGCGCCGATACAAGCCGCCGCCTGACTGTAGCTGTCGAACCAGCCGGCCAGCAGCGGCAGCAGGGCCGAAACGGAGGTGGAGCCGGCAAAGGCCAGCAGCATACGCCAGCCCGTCAGGCTGGCCCGTTCGTCGCTGTCCCGCGTCATGGCGGCGGTCAGCGAGGAATAAGGGATGGCCACCACCGCGTAACAGGTGCGCAGCAGCATGTGCGTACCGGTCGCGAACAGCATCATCCCCGCCGATCCCGCCACCAGGAAGGCGGGTGGCGAAAAGCAGAGCCAGAAGGCGAAGGCCAGCGGCACAGTGCCGAACAGGATGAAAGGCCGGTAGCGGCCCATCCGTGTCCGCGTGCGGTCGGAAATGATGCCCATCAGCGGGTCCATGCCCGCATCCCAGACGGACGCGATCAGATAGGACAGCCCGGCATCCATCGCCGACAGGCCCAGCGCATCCATCTGAAAAAACAGAATGAACAGCAGCAGCGACTGCCAATAAAGGTTGAGGCCGAAATCGCCCACGGCATAGCCGATCTTGGCCTTGAGACCCAAAGTCCGCATGGTCGCCCGCTTGAACCCTCCCGGTGCCCGGTTTGCTACCGGACTTAGGGGCGGACGTTACGCGGTCGGCAAGGCTTGGTCGAGGGGGCATTTATCCCCGATGCCGGCGGATGGCACCCTTCCCCTGCATAAGGGGCAGCGGTTGTTTCAATCATGAGACGCTTATGTTACCTCCCTCTTAACCAACCAAGCCTCACGAACCGGTACCACAAGGGGCCTTTCAATGCGTCTCAACCTTTCCATGAAGATCCTGCTGGCCAACCTGGCCATCCTGGCGCTGCTGCTGATCGCGGCGGTCGTCATGGCCATCGGGGCCAGCCAGCAGCGCGCCCAGGTGGCCGTGGCCAAGCAGGCCGCCGAACGCGCCGCCGATCAGGCCCTGACGCTGGTCACCATGGTGAAGGATATCCGCGGCGATGTGATGCGGGTGCAGCTCTGGCTGACCGACGTTTCTGCGACGCGCGGGCTGGAGGGGCTGGATACCGGGTTCGAGGAGGCGGAGAAGGCCCGCAACGATTTGCTGCGCAACATGAGTGCGGCACGCAAACACGCGGCGGGCATGGGATTGACCGAGGTCGAGGCCGCGCTGGGCCGGGTGGAGGGGTTCGTCGCGAACTTCTATACCAAGGGGACGGCCATGGCGAAGGCCTATGTCAATAGCGGGCCGGAGGTGGGCAACATGCTGATGGGTGCCTTTGTTGGCGAAACCGATGGCATGTCAGCCGAACTGGACGCCGTGGCGGAGGATGTGCGCAAGGTGGCCGAGGCCGCCAAGCAGAAGATGCAGACAGAGCTTGCCGCCGCCGATGCCATCGCGGCCAAGCTGACCTGGCTGATCCTGGCGCTGGCCGGGGTTGGGGTGGCAATCGCCGTCATCGTGCTGCTGGCGCTGCGCGGCAATGTCGTCATGCCGCTGATCGGGCTGACGGGGGCATTGACCCGGATCGGGCGTGGGGACCTGAAGGTGGCGGTGCCGGCCATGGCCGACCGGCATGACGAGCTGGCCGATATGGCGCACGCCATTGAGGCGTTGCGCGACAGTGCCGCCGATGCCGCCCGCCTGCGCGATGAGCAGCAGGCCAAGGAGGCGGCGGCCGAGCAGCATCGCCGCACCGCCCTGCGCCACATGGCCGAAACGGTGGAGGCCGAAAGCCGGGCCAGCGTGGATGGGATCGCTGTGGAAACCAAGGATATGGACAGCGCCGCCGCCGCCATGGCCGACAGCGCGTCTCAGGTGCGCGACAGTGCCGCTAATGTCGCCAGTGCGGCCATGCATGCCCTGGCCAATGCCCAGGCGGTGGCAGGCGCGACCGAGGAACTGACCGCGTCAATCAACGAGATCAGCGCCCAGGTGGCGCATGCCACCAGCCTGTCGGGCCAGGCCGTGGAGCGCAGCCAGCGCACGCGCGGCACCATCGACAGCCTATCGGACGTGGTGGAGCAGATCGGCGGTGTGGCCAACCTGATCCGCGATATTGCCGAGCAGACCAACCTTTTGGCGCTCAACGCCACCATTGAGGCGGCACGGGCCGGCGATGCCGGCAAGGGCTTTGCCGTTGTGGCGTCGGAGGTGAAGAACCTGGCGACGCAGACCACGCGGTCAACGGAAGAGATCACCGCCAAGATCATGCTGATCCAGAATGTCACCGCCGAGGCGGTGATGGCCGTGGAAGGCATTGCCGATGCCATCCGCGCCATGGATGAGGTGTCGGCGGGCATCGCGGAGGCCATGGAGGAACAAGCCGCCGCCACCAGCGAAATCTCCCGCAATGTCACCGAAACGGCGGAAGCCGCGCAGGAGGTGGCGACCCGTATCGATACCGTGTCACAGGAAGCCGGCAGCACCGGTGAAAAAGCCGCCGCCATGCGGGAAGTCGCCATGCGCATCGTGGGATCGGTCAGCGACCTGCGCCAGACCCTGGTCCGCGTGGTGCGTACCGCCACGGTGGATGTCGACCGCCGCCACGGGGAGCGGCATGCGGTGGATATTGAGGTGTCGGTGGAGGTGGCGGGTGAACGCCGCCAGGGCCGCCTGCTGAACATTTCCGCCGGCGGGGCGCTGGTTGAAGGCTTGGCGTTGGCCGAGGGGGCGCAGGGCGCGCTATCGGTGCCGGGCCTGGACGGCACGCTGCCCTTCCGGGTGAAGACGCGCGAGGGGACGCAGAACGGTATCGCGTTCGTGCTGGATGACGGCCAGAAGTTGCAGCTTGGGGGCCGGCTGGTGGATCGGTTTGCGCCCTGACCTACGTCGGTGCTTCACGGTACGGACCAGGGATTGAGCAGGGTGGCGCCGCTGTGGGTTACGTCGTTTGTGTTGCGGGTGACGAGGCAGAGGTCGGCTTCCAGCGCGGTGGCCGCCAGCATCGTATCGATGACCGGCGGCGGGTGGTTGGTCAGTCGCCGCACTGTACCCGAGATCACGCCCCAGCGGCGGACGACCGCGTCAGAGACCGGCAGCACCCGACTGGAAAAGCGCGCCAGCAACTGATCGCGCAGGCCGGCATAGGCCAGTCGCCTTGGATCATCGCTGGCGAGGTTGGCGATGCCCTTCTCATACTCCCCAATGGTCAGGATGCTGATATGGAACAGCGCTTCATCCTGTGCTGCGGCCCAACGTTTCACACTTGGCGCCCCGGCGGGGTTGATCAGGGCGGCGATCACATTGGTGTCCAGAAGCCAGCCCTTCACAGCTCAACCTCACGGCCCGTGTCGCGTTCACGCGGGATGTCGAGATCCAGGCCGGGGACATGCAGGCTTTCCATGAAGGCCATGAAGGGCAGCTTCGGCGGAGCGGGTGTTGTCAGCCGCTCCAACTCCTCCACCGCGATGACGATGACGGCGTCCTTGCCGCGTTTCGTCACCAGCTGCGGCCCCTCACTGCGCGCACGGCGCACCAGCTCGCTGAAATGCGCCTTCGCATCTTCCAGCTTCCATTCTGCTGTGGGCCTGGTCATGGGCCGATCCTCCATCTGGTCAGCTGACCAGATGATAGCCGCTTCTGCCCCTTCCCTCAACTCCCCCTGTAAGTCGAATAGCTCCATGGGCTGAGCAGCAGGGGGACGTGGTAGTGGCCGTCGGCTTCGGCGATGGCAAAGCGCAGCGGGATTTCATCCAGGAAGGGCGGGTCGGTCAGCGTCACGCCCAGGCCGCGGAAATAGTCACCGGCCTGGAACAGAAGCTCATATTGGCCAACGGGGATGGTGTCGCCCGACAGCAGGGGGCTGTCGGTGCGGCCGTCCTGGTTGGTCCATTCCGTCCTGATCAGGGTGCGCTGGCCGTCCGCCAGAAAGAACAGCTCCAGCCGCAACCCGGCGGCGGGTCGGCCCGTGGATGTGTCCAGGACATGCGTGCTCAGGCGGGCCATGTCGTGCTTACCAGTTCGGGTTGGTCGTAGGCTTTCAGGTCGGCCAGGAAATGATCCTGATCAGCCAGCCAGAGGTCGCGGATGATGCCCTGCACCAGCCGCTGCACCCCGTACTTCATGCCGCTGATCGAGGCGCCGGACAGGCCCATGGAAAGGGTGGCGCCGAAGGTGAAATTGTGGATGTTGGCCAGATGCGGGGCGCAGCCGGGTACACGCTCGGTAAACTGGAACGCATCACCCAGATAGGGGTAGCGGATCAGCAGCGGGTTGCCCTCCCCCCTTGGCGGGGTGAAACGGTCGGCCCAGGTGGCAATATCCTTGGCGAAGGCTGCCACCTCTGGCCGGAATGCCGCCTCCACGATGAAGCCGGTGCCCACCACCAGAAAGTCGAAGATCATCACGCCCTTGGGCGTGCCGACATGGATCTCGTCGCCTTCCATCCGCAGCCATTCCCACGGGCAGGATGTGTGGAAGGCGAAGTTGGGATGCATGGCGCAGCGGTGGAACGTGTCCTGGGGCGGCGGCTGGTTCAGGTCGAAGATATGGCGCATGTAGCGCCAGCGGTTGAGATCGCCCATGGCGGCGAAATGGCCCAGGAAGCCCGAGAACTCCATCCAGCGATAGGGGTTCACACGCGGCAGGTCGGGCCGGCGCAGGCAGAGATCGACCGAGGCGACGCCCGCCTCCAGCGCCGTGCCGGCATTGTCGAAGGCGGACGCACCGGCACCCAGCACGCCGATGCGTTTACCCTGTAACTGGGTGAAGTCGATAAATTCGGATGTGTGGGCGTACCGGCTTTCGGGCACGACGCCGCGGATGAAATCCGGCACATGCCAGCGACCGGCCCCGTCAATGCCGGTGGCCAGCACCAGCTTGCGGGTCAGCAGCAGTTTTTCGCCATCGGGTGTGTCGACGGACAGGCGCAGGATGCCGGTGTCATCCTCCGGCTCCACCCGCGTCAGGTCATATTCGTTGCGCACGGGGATGTTCAGGGTCTGGCGATACCAGGACAGATATTCCTGCCAAACCTCCTTCGGCAGTTTGCCCAGACTGGCCCAGGCATCCACACCAAACCGCGCCTCATACCAGGCGCGCGGGGTCAGGGACGGTACACCCAGGTCGGGACCGGTCAGGTGTTTGGGCGTGCGCAGCGTGATCATGCGGGCAAAGGTCACCCACGGCCCTTCCTGCCCCGCCTTGTTGCGGTCGATCACTAGGACATTGCCGACCTTTTCCCGCATCAGGCCAAAGGCGGTGGCCAGCCCCGCCTGACCGCCGCCGACAATCACCACATCATAGACATGGCCGTCAGCATGGGTGCGCGCCGGCACCCAGGGGCGGGCGGGATAATCCAGCAGGGTCAGGTCACGCGCGACCTGGGCAGCGAGCGCTGCCAAACCATCATCACTCATGTCCCAAAAAGCCCCTCCAGGCGGAATTTGGCAATTTTGGCGACTTCTCCCAATGCTGTTTTCATTTCCACGGAGGGATCATTGTCCAGCCGGGTTGCCAAGGCAGCCTTGATGCTGTCCCTGGTATTTTCCTTCACTGCGATGATGAAGGGAAAGCCGAAACGGTCGCGATAGGCGCTGTTATGCCGGTCGAACCAGTCGAACTCTTCATCGCTCAACCGATCCAAGCCCAAACCCGCCTGTTCGGCGGTGCTGTGCGCCGTCAGGCCGCCGCCGCGTGCCAGTTTCCCCGCCAGATCGGGATGGGCGCGCAACAGGGATAGCTGCGCTGCCTGCCCAGCATCACGCACGGCGCGGATCATAGCGTTGTGCAGTGCAACAATATCGGCGAAGGGCCGTGCCTCATACGCCGCCTCCGCCACCCAGGGGCTGTCCTCCCAAATCCCGCTCAACAGATGCACAAAGTCGGCGTGGGCCAAGCTGTTCAGCAGGGCGGGCGTGGGACGGGCGGGGACGGGTGCGGTGTCATCGGCCATGTCCCATCGTGCCATGGATTTTTTTGTGCGCAAGCGAAACGATCAATGACATCATGGCTAAGCTTTACCCCGGTCCCGGATCAGGAGTGTTTCGCGCATGACCGTCCCGTACCCCCGTGACCTTGTCGGCTATGGCGCCCATCCGCCGCATCCACGCTGGCCGGGCGATGCCCGCATCGCGGTGCAGATCGTGATGAATTATGAGGAGGGCGGGGAGAATTGCCTGCTGCATGGCGATGGGCAGTCCGAGGCCTATTTGCAGGAGGTGGTGGGGACGCAACCCCTGGCAGGGCAGCGCAACCTGTCGGTGGAGTCCGTTTACGAATATGGCAGCCGGGCCGGGTTCTGGCGGCTGATGCGGCTGTTTGAGCGCTATGGGATCAAGATTACCTGCTACGCCGTCGCCATGGCGCTGGCCCGCCATCCCGATGCCGCCCGCGCCATGGTGGAGGCCGGGCATGAGATCGCCTCGCACGGCTGGCGCTGGATCGATTACCAGAATGTACCGGAGGAGGTGGAGCGGGAGCATATGAAGCTTGCCATCGACACGATCCGCGATCTGACGGGGGAACGGCCCTTGGGATGGTACACGGGCCGGCTGGGGCCGAACACAAGGCGGCTGGTGGTGGAGGAGGGCGGGTTCCTCTATGACGCGGATGCCTATAATGACGATTTGCCCTATTGGCTGCCGCCCGGCACCTATGCGGGGCAGGGGGAGCCGCATCTGGTCATCCCCTACACGCTGGACGTCAATGACATGAAGTTCGGCACGGCCCAGGGCTTCAACCAGGGGGATGATTTCTTCATTTATGCCCGCGACGCCTTTGACGCGCTGTATGCGGAGGGGGAGACGGCGCCGAAGATGATGTCGGTCGGGCTGCATACGCGCCTGATCGGAAGGCCGGGGCGGGTGCGCGGGTTGGAGAAATTCCTGGATCATGTCATGGCGCACGACAAGGTCTGGGTGGCCCGGCGTGTGGATATTGCGCGGCACTGGCGGGCGGTGCATGCGTGGCTTGGGTGAGGATGCCTTGGCGACGGTTGCTGATTGCTCTGACGGCAGGCAGCGTCATCGGCGTGCCGATGTTTGGCATCTTTATGCTTGTGGCGCTGGGTCTCATGGAACCCGAGGACGACCTGCTCGGGGTAGTGTACTTTATGCTGGCATCGACAGTTGGCTATTGCCTGCTCATCAGCACATCTGCCCTGGCAATCGGTCATTTCCTGCTGCGGGCTGCGTCCCGGCGATGGACATGGATTGACAATTTTTGGGGCCATATTGCCGTGGGAGCGGCAACTGGGTTTCTGGTCAGTTTACCGCTGATCTGGCTTTTTCCTCATTTTTCAGTTGGGGGCCCGTTGTTCGTCGGCCCAGTTTGCGGGGGGCTGACGATCCTGGCCTGGGCCGGTACGCGGGCGGTGCATGTGTTTGAAGGTAAGTAAATTGCCTCCCCGGCCTTCGCCGGGGAGGCAGGAAAAGGATTCTCGCAGGGGAGATCTCCTCCGGCGGTTCCTCACTCCCCACCCCAGCCGCCCGGCGATGTCGGACCCGTCTCATCTGCGCGGACGCGGAACCAGGCGGCGTACATGGCGGGCAGACTATAGATCGTGAGCGCGGTGGCCACGATCAGGCCGCCCATGATGGAGATGGCCATGGGTCCCCAGAAGCTGGAGCGCGACAGCGGGATCATGGCCAGCACGGCGGCGGCGGCGGTGAGCGCGATGGGCCGGGCGCGGCGCACGGTCGCATCGACGATGGCGTCAAAACGGCCATGACCGGCGGCGATATCCTGTTCGATCTGATCGACCAGGATCACCGAGTTGCGCATGATCATGCCGGCCAGCGCGATCACGCCCAACTGCGCCACAAAGCCAAACGGTTGATTGAACAGCAGCAGCGCGATGGTCACCCCGATCAGGCCCAGCGGGGCCGTCAGGAAGACCAGGATCACCCGCTGGAAGCTTTGCAGCTGTACCATCAGCACCGTGAGCATCAGGACGAGCATGACGGGCACGACCGCCATGATGGAGGCCTGACCCTTGGCGCTTTCCTCCACGGCGCCCCCCACCTCAATCCGGTAGCCGGTGGGCAGCTTGGCGCGCAGCGGACCCATGACGGCCTCTATCTGCGCCATGACGGTCGGGGCCTGGATATTGCCCTTCAGGTCGGCGCGGACGGTCAGGGTCAGGTCGCGCGACCGGGTCCAGAGGATCGCTTCCTCCAGCCCATATTCCAGACGCGCCACCTGTGACAGCGGTACCGGGCCATTGGGGCCGCGCAGGCGCAGTTCGGCCAGACGGTCGGACGCCACGCGTTCATCCTGACCGGCGCGAAGCACCACGTCGATCAGTTCGATGCCTTCGCGGTACTGCGTGGCGGTGTAGCCGGTCATCACCGTCTGCAAGGCCAGGGACAGATCCTGGCTGGTGACGCCCAGGGCGCGGGCCCGGTCCTGATCCACCACCAAGCGTACCGATTTCAGCTTTTCCGTCCAGTCGAGATTGACATCGACGGTGTGTGGGTTGGCGCGCATCAGGTCGCGCAGGTCGCTGGCAATGCTGCGCAGCATTTCCGGGTCGCGGCCCATGATGCGGAACTGCACCGGATAGCCCACGGGCGGGCCGTTTTCCAGCCGCGCCACGCGGGTACGCACGTCGGGGAAGCGGGTTTCCAGATCATGGGGCAGGGTGCGGGCCATCTCCACAGTCCGTTCCAGGGACGTGGTCACCACAATGAACTGCGCGAAGTTGGGGCGTTTCAGCTCCTGGTTCAGGGGCAGATAGAAGCGCGGCGCACCATTGCCGACAAAGGCGCTGTAGCTGGCAATGCCGTCATCCTTGGCAAATACCGCCTCCAACTCCTTCACGCGCGCCTGGGTGACATTGATGGAGGTGCCTTCGGGCAGTTCCAGATCGACCACCAGTTCCAGGCGGGCGGAATTGGGGAAGAATTGCTGCTGCACAAAGCCGAAGCCGGCGATGGACAGGACAAAGGTCCCGACCGTGGCCGCGATCACGATGAAGCGGTGGCGCACGGTCCAGACCAGGCTGGCCCGCAGGCGTCGGTAGAGCGGCTTCTGATACGCGGCGTTATGATCCTCGCTATGCGCGCCTTCCAGGTTCTGCGGCAGCATCTTGTAGCCCAGATAGGGCGTGAAGATCACCGCCACCAGCCAGGAGACCAGCAGGGCCGTGGCCACCACCCAGAAGATGGCGCCCGTATATTCACCCGCCGCCGAATGGGCAAAGCCGACGGGCACGAAACCCGCCGCCGTCACCAGCGTGCCCGACAGCATGGGGAAGGCTGTGGAGGTCCAGGCGAAGGCGGCGGCCTTGGCCCGGTCCCAGCCCTGTTCCAGCTTCACCATCATCATCTCCACCGCGATGATGGCATCATCGACCAGCAGGCCCAGCGCGATGATCAGGGCGCCGATGGAGATCTTGTGCAGATCGATGCCCGCCATCTTCATCACGCCGAAGGTGACGGCCAGCACCAGCGGCACCGACAGCGCCACCACGATGCCGGTGCGCACGCCCAGCGACAGGAAGGTGACGACCAGCACGATGGCCAACGCCTCGGCCAGGGCGCTGGCGAATTCATCGATGGAGCTGCGGACCACGGTCGGCTGATCGGCGACCAGCGCGATGTCGATGCCCTGCGGCAAGGCGGCCTGGATGGTTTTCATCTCCGCCTTGACGGCGTCGCCGAGCTTCAGGATATCACCACCGGCGGCCATAGCGATGGCCAGACCCGTGACCGGTTGGCCATTATGGCGCATCAGGGTTTCGGGCGGCTCCTGGCTGGTGCGGCGGATGCTGGCAATATCGCCCAGGCGCAGCAGGCGGCCGCCAGCCTGGATCGGCACCTGTGCCACCTGTTCCTCGGTCGTCAGGGCGCCGGTGACGCGCACGCGGATACGGTCGGTGCCGGTATCAATCAGGCCGGTCGGGCTGACGGCGTTCTGCGCCGCCAGCGCCTGCCCGATCTGCTGTACCGTCACGCCCAGGGAGGCGAGGCGGCCCGTATCGAATTCCACATAGATCTTCTCATCCTGCACGCCCAGCAGGTCGACCTTGCCGATCGACGGCAGGGTCAACAAACGTTGGCGGGCGGCCAACAGCACCTGACGCATCTCGGTCTGGCTGAACCCGTCGCCCGTGAAGGCATAGATGATGCCGAACGTATCGCCGAATTCATCATTGAACTGTGGACCGATCACGCCGGCGGGCAGGGTGTGGGCCATGTCGCCCACCCGCTTGCGCACCTGATACCAGATATCGGGCAGGGTGTCGGACCGGGTGTAATCATGCAGGTTGATGAAGATCACCGTTTCGCCCGGTCGTGCATAGGACCGGGTGAAGTGATAGTTCGGCACCTGCTGCAAGGTCTGTTCGATGCGGTCGGTGACCTGTTCCTGCATTTCGCGCGCGGTGGCGCCCGGCCATTGCGCCGTCACCACCATGGTGCGGATGGCGAATTGCGGGTCTTCGGCCCGGCCCAAGGTCACGAAGGAATAGGCGCCGACAGCCAAAGACATGATGATCATGAACAGCACAAGCGCCTGATGCCGGATGGCCCAGGCGGAAAGATTCAATCCGCTCACGGCAGGCCCCCATCCCAGACGCGCACGGGCAGATTGGCATCCAGACGGTGGGCGCCGGCGGTCACCACCAACTCACCCTCCTTCACCCCGGCCTTCACGGCCACACCATCGGGACGGTAGGCCGCAACCTCCACCGGGCGCAGCAGCACCCGGTCCTTGGACGGGGCCAGCACCCAGACGGCGGGCTTGTCGCCCTGATGGAACAGGGCGGAGGAGGGGAGCAGGGCCAGGGCTGCGGCATCCGCCTCGGGGAAGCTGACGCGAGCCGTCATGCCCAGGCGCACGGCATCCGGCGCATCGGCGGGCAGGGTGACGCGCAGGCGGAAGGTGCGGCTGGCCGGGTCGGCCACCGGCGTGATTTCGCGGATGGTACCGGTCAGGCTGATATCGCCATCGGCCCAGAGTGCCACAGTCGCGGTACCGCCCACCGACAGGCGGGCAAGGTCGCCTTCCGCCACATCAATGGCCACTTCACGGCCCAGGTCGGTGGCCAGGCGCAGGACGGTCTGTCCATCGCCCACCGTCTGTCCGGCATCGGCCAGGACGGCGGTGATCACCCCGCCCTGATCCAGGGTCAGGGACCCATAGGCCCGCTGATTGCGGGAGATGGACAGGGCCGACGAGGCCTCCCGCTTCTGTGCGGCGGCGGCATCGGCGGCTGCCTTCACCCGGTCGAACTGCGCCTGGGAGACGGCGCCGGTGGAGAGCAGTGGCGTGTAGCGCTTCAGCTCGGCAGCGGTCTGCACCGCCTGCGCCTCAGCCTGGGCCAGCCGCGCCTCGGCGGCCTTCAGCGACAGTTCCAGGTCGGTCGGGTCCAGGCGGGCCAGAACCTGGCCGGGCTTCACCCGGTCACCCACCTCCACTAGACGCGCCGCGATGCGGCCACCGACGCGGAAACCGGCTTGCACCTCCGTCCGGGGGACGATGGTGCCCGTGAAGGAACGGGCAGCGTCGGCGTCCTTGAAGCTGACCGGGGCCACGCGCACGGGGCGAACCGTGGCCTGTTCAGCCTCCTTCGCCCCGCAACCGGCCAGAACCAATGGCAGGATGACGGCCAGAACCACCCCCCGCCCCCGGATGAAACCGGTGCCCCGAACCCCCACCATGATAGTACCCCCAAAAGAACCCTGTATGATCGAGCAGGATAATGTAACGTACATTACAGTTTTCAAGTGACGGCCATCACGCCCCGTTGCAGGACTGGCACCCCGAATGCGATGATCGCGACATGAGCATAGAAAACGAAGCCGATATCGATGCCGCCGACCATACGCCCCGCATGGCAGCGCGCCGTCAGGCCATGATCGACGCCGCAGCCGCCGTGTTTTTCGAACAGGGCTTCGAACGGGCCAGTCTTTCGGCCATCGTGCGCCGGTCGGGCGGCTCACTCTCCACACTCTACCAGCTTTTCGGCAGCAAGGAGGGGTTGTTCGAGGCCATGGTGACGCAGCGCTGTGCGGAGATCATGGAGCCACTGACGGCCCCACATCTGCCTGACCAATGCCCGCGCGAAACCCTGACCCGCATTGCACGCGGCCTGATGGGCGTGCTGATGGACCCGGAGGCGCAGGGGCTGTGGCGGATGGTGATGGGGGAGGGGATCAAGTTCCCACGCCTGCCTGAGATCTATTTCCGCTGCGGGCCGGACCCGTTGCAGGCAGCCATGATCAGGTATCTGGGCGAGTTGCATGAACGCGGCGTGGTGCAGTGCCCCGATGTGGGTTCTGTGGTCAATGCCTTCTGCGGGATGATCCAGAGCGATCTTTTCTACCGCACCGTGACGGGCATGCGTCCCATCCCGGCGGCAGAGGAGATCGAACGGCATGTGCAGAAGGTCGTGGACCTGTTCATGCGGATCATTGCGGTTGGTGCCGCATCATCCGAGCATGTGCCAGGCCATGCGCCCCACCAGAAAGGCGTTCACCAGCATCAGTAGGGGTGTCACGCGGGCGGCAGTGCTGCGCCAGCGGTTGGCGGCGGCCCCGCCCAGCAGGCTGATGGCCAGCAGGGCCGGAACCGTGCCCGCCCCGAAGGCCGCCATCATGATCAACCCCGCCAGCGGATCGCCCGTGCCCATGGCGGAGGCGAGGCCGGCATAGACCAGCCCGCAGGGCAGCAGTCCCAGGGTCAGGCCCAGCAGATAGCCGTTCAAGCCGATGGGACGCGCGAAAAGCGGGCGTAAGGGGGCCGTCAGACGCTGTCCCAGCCCGATGGCAAGCCCCCCGCCCGTACCGCCCGCCAGCCGAGGAAACAGGCCGACCAGCCCCTGGCGCAGGAACAGCAAGGCCGCCAGACACAGGATGAAGGCAAGCAACCAGGACACGCCCGTCATCCGCGTCACCGCCCCGCCGCCCGCCGCCACCAGGGCACCCAGGGCGGCATAGGTGGTGATACGGCCCAGATGATAGGGTAGCAGCATCGACCCGCGCGCCCGTGACAGGACGGGACCCGGCAGATTGGCGCAGGCCCCGACCTGGGCCAGCACGAACGGCCCGCACATGCCCACGCAGTGCGACAGCCCGCCCAGCATCCCCGTCGTGAACATCGCCGCCGCCAGCGACCAGACCATGAAATCCATGATTTTCCCCTTGGTACAGGGTGGTTATGGCATAGGCGGCGGGGCGGGGTCGTTGATGGGGATCAATTGTTTGGTGGGGACATCACACACCCGCAAACAGACCCGCGATGGTGGTGACGGCGCGTTCTGCTTCTGCTCGGTCGGGCACGGCGTCTTCGATGCCGAAGCCGTAATATTCATCCGCCCCCGTCACCTGGAACACCCAACCGTCGCGGCGCGGCACGAAGGAGGTCTGGTTGAAATAGAGGCCGTAGCGGATATCGCCGTCGGGGATCATGCGGGCCAGCTGTCCGCGCACCGGCACCAGCGTGTCGTCGCCGAACAGGGCCTTGGCGCCATAGCCGGTGCAATTGACCAGGGTCTTCTGCGGCAGGGCCGACAGTTCCGCCGCGCTGTGGAAATCCCGAACCTCGATCCTGCCGCCCAGCGACAGGAAGCCCGACAGAAGATAGTCGGAATAGGCGGCGATGTTGAACATCAGGCCGGACGTGGTCAGCACCTCCCGGTCCCCGAACGGGTGGTTGCCGGCGGCATAGGTGATGCGGGGTGCGCGCAGCTCGGGCGCCATCTCCCGTGTCAGGCCATGGGCGAAGGCCGGGCGGTCATCGGGCACGGGCGGGGCATTGGTGAACAGGTTGTGCGTGTCGATCCATTCGATGGGCGTGCCGGGCAGGCCCAGCAGCGTCTGGTACCGGTCAAAGCTGGCCCGTGCCATGCCGGCCCATTGCGCCTTGAATTCCGGGGTCACATGCTGTTCCAGGGCAAGCCGGCTTTCCGGCGACCAGACGCCGGTGGCGAGCGAGGAGCGCGTGGCGGGCGGCAGGTCCCGGGCATAGATGGTGACCCGCGCCCCGGCGCGTTGCAGCTGCAACGCCGTGGTCAGGCCGATAGCGCCGCAGCCGATGACGGCGATATCGCGCGCGCCGGTCTGCATGGCGAGATCGGTGGCGATGGCCGCCGACCCCCAGGACAGCGACCAGCCCGCACCCCCATGGCCATAATGATGCACCAGCGCCTTGTCCCCGAACGCCACCCGCTCAATCCGTGGTCCCTGCGGCCGGAAGGGCCGGGTGCAGACGGTGATCTGGGTGATGCGGTCAATGCTGGCCCGCAGGGGCGGCAAGGCCAGCACCGGGCCCTTGGGCGCAGGAGCCACCGCCAGTTTGGCCGGCCCCGTCGCGCAGCCGGCCAGCATGCCGGCCATCAAGGTGCTGCCGCCCCCCATTATCAGGGTGCGGCGGTTGAAGGAGCGGGTGGTCATTCATAATCCCCGATATTTGGCATGCACCGGCAGGATAGGATGGTGAAGGGGGCAAAATTCAGGCGGGTGTGCCCTGCCAATGAATTGCGATCATCGGCATGATGTCGGCCATCCATTCAGAGAAGCTGGCGGCGGTCATGTGCATGACGCTGGGCCGGTCATCGGCGCGCCTTTCGGCAGGCACTGCCGCCGCCCGTCCACGCAGGCTGTCGATCAGCCAGCGGACCCGGCGCAGTTCGGCATGGCGGACATGGGCATAAAGGTTCAGCAATCCCTCGGCTTCATCGATCTGCCTGCCGCAGATATGGGCCAGCACCCACCAGGCGAGTTCCACCGGGTCGGCTTCCGGTGTCTGATAGTAGGTGCGGCAGAAATTGAACTGGAACAGGCCATGCTGTGGCAGCAGCACTTCCGCCGCCCGGCCTGTCCGCAACAGGGCACGGTTCAGCATGAAACGCGCGGGCGCATGTTCCACCCGCATCTCCAACGCCTTCTGTGCCCGGTTGATGCAGGCGGCATAGTCACCCCTGGCATAATCCTCCCCGGCTGCCCGTGTGGTCAGTGTCAGCAGGTCCGGTTTCCATTGATAGCTGGAGATCAGGCCCTGCCGCCCGTCCCACACCGCCTCATAAGGCCCGAACAGCCCGTGCTGGACCAGGGTTTGTCCCGGCAGCAGCCGGGACTGCGCCAGGAACCAATCATAGAGAAAATCGCTTTTCGAGGCGGCGTGGCGGCGATGGACCAGATCGTGGCCGGCCCCGGTAATGGTGCGTAGGCGCGCCTCATCCCGCAGCAGCAGATCCACCTTGTCCGTCAGATCATCGCCTTCCCCCATGACACAGTTCACCATGTCCTGGAATCCGTAATCCGCCAGATTCTGGATGGGCGGGGTCAGCAGCAGCGTGCCGCAGGCCGGGATTTCCAGATGCTTGCGCACCACGTAATCGAACAGCGTGCCATCGGTGAGGGAGATGCGGGCCCGCCCCATGGTGCGGAAGAAGTTCTCTCCCACAAGACCCTGTGTCACCTCACGCCCATAGCCGGGATGGGGGCTGGTCTGCACGAGATCGGGAAACCGGGCGGACAGGCCCGTCGCCGCACGAACGCGCCAGGGCCGGTCTGCCGACATGGCACCCACCAGCCAGATGGGAATGTCGCGTTCCACACCCGGATCAATGCACATCACATCGTCAAAGACATGGGGCATGCCAAAGGTCCGGTGCGCCACTTCCGGTGTCTGTTCCGTGATGCTGGTATGGGCCATCACGATCTCACAACCCCACGCATCCATATCCCGGAAATGCGGAATGCGGCTGGTGCAGAAGCTGTCGCACATGCATAGCGAAATACGCGGTATATGCCGGTTTACATGAGGGTTCGACACCTCGATCCGGTGGTGCGGCGCCGAATAGGCACCGCGATAGGCAATCAGGTCGGGGCTGTGCCGGTCACACAATGCCGCCAGATCACAGTCTTCTTCCACCAGAACCACATTGAACCGGCGGCTGAACGCGGTGATGTAGGGCTTTTCCCACAATTGATGCAGCAGGCCGCCGGTGAGCGGGTAGCGGATCAGAAGCAAGGTGGGCTTGCGCCCCGAGCCCCCGGCCTGGACATAGGTTGACAAGGAAGAAACCTCCAGCCACGCAACAGCATAAAAAGGTTAGCATATCGCCATGTTGACCGGGAACAGTCGTCGATGGATGGGTGCAGCCTGTACACGTCCCAATATCGCGTCACGGGCAATGAAACACCCGCCATGGCCCCCTTCGCCGCCGCCCGGTACCCTGCGCCAACTGACTACGTATTCAAGCCGGGTGCCCGTTGACGGGCGAAAACACCCCCCGCATGGTCGCGGTCAATAAACATAATCCTTCGGGGGGAAACGGGACCATGCAGAAGCCCAGGCTGAGCCTGATCCAGATCTGGAACATGTCTATTGGCTTCCTGGGTATCCAGGTGGCGTTCGGGTTGCAAAACGCCAATGCCAGCCGCATTTTCCAGACGCTGGGTGCGGATATCAACGAGCTGGCGATCCTGTGGGTCGCGGCTCCGCTGACCGGCCTGCTGGTCCAGCCCATTGTCGGGCATATGTCCGACAAGACCTGGGGGCGGTTGGGCCGGCGGCGGCCCTATTTCCTGGTGGGCGCTGTCCTGGTCACGCTTTCGCTGCTGATCATGCCGTCATCGCCGGCTTTGTGGTTTGCAGCGTCGATGCTGTGGATCCTGGATGCCAGCATCAATATCACCATGGAACCGTTCCGCGCCTTTGTCGGCGATCTGCTGCCCGATGAGCAGCGGATGAGCGGGTTTGCCGCGCAGAGCTTTTTCATCGGGGTGGGGGCCGTCGGTGCCTCGGCCCTGCCCTGGATGCTGACCCACTGGTTCGGCATGGATAATACGGCGGCGCCGGGCGTCGTGCCGTTGACGGTGCATATCGCCTTCTATGTCGGGGCCGCCGCCATCTTCATCGCCGTGATGTGGACGGTGCTGACCACCAAGGAATATTCGCCCGAACAGATGGCGGCGTTCGAGGCTGCACGGCTGGCGCAGCGCGGAGTGGATGCCGCGACGCGCCCTGACCGTCCTGCCGGCGATTTCCGCCGCTGGGGCCTGATGTCGGTCATTATCGGTGCCGTTGTGACGGTGGGCGTCGGCCTGCTGGGCCTGGAAAAAGAGGTCTATATCCTTGGGGCCGGCCTGATCGGTTTTGGCCTGTGCCTGCTGGTTCATGCTGCGCTGAAGAACGCCGGGAACGGCCAGAACGGGTTCAGCGAGGTGATGGAGGACCTGTTCGCCATGCCGGCGGTCATGCGCCGGCTGGCCGTTGTGCAGTTCTTCAGCTGGTTCGCGCTGTTCGCCATGTGGATCTACACCACCTCTGCCGTCACCGGCTTTCATTATGGCACCAGCGATACGGCGTCCCAGGCCTATAATGACGGGGCCGACTGGGTCGGTCTGCTGTTCGCCGTCTATAATGGCGTGGCGGCCATCGCCGCCTTCCTTCTGCCCGTGATTGCGCGGGGCATCGGGCGGCGGGGCGCGCATATGCTTAGCCTGTGCCTGGGTGGGGTCGGCCTGATCAGTTTCATGTTCATCAAGGACCCGGCCCTGTTGTGGCTGCCCATGATCGGGGTGGGCTTTGCCTGGTCGTCGATCCTCTCCTCACCCTATTCCATCCTGTCGGCGGCGGTGCCGGCGGCGAAGATGGGTGTCTATATGGGCATCTTCAACATCTTCATCGTGGTGCCGCAGGTCCTGGCCGCCAGCATCCTGGGTGCCGTGCTGCGCGCGGCGTTCGGCGGTGAGGCCATCTGGGCCCTAGTTCTGGGTGGGGTGTCGATGATCCTGGCGGCGCTGTCGATGCTGGCCGTGAAGGACGAGGTGTAAGGTCAACAGCCGTCTTTGACGGCTGTTACACTGCCCTTTTCCCTCAAGCGCCGAGCGCCGCCATCCGGCGGCTTGACTTGGGCCGCATGTGCGGCGCGTCGGCAGTCGCCGCCGGAACTGTTTCCGGTCAACCGAAAACAGTTCAAGTCATGGTGCGATGCGGCGAAATCCGCGCCCGAAATCAGCCACTTGCCTTTGTTGCTGAACCCGGTCATTCCATCCGTAACGGATAACAACACCGGGTGAGGCAATCCATGTCCATGCATTCCATCTGGCGCCGCCGTCTGGCAGGGGCCGTGGCGTCTGTTGCGCTGTTGACCGGGGCGGCGGGGGCCGAAACGGTGTTGATCCATGCCGGTACCCTGCTGGCCGTGCCGGGGCAGAAGCCGTTGAGCCAGCAGACCCTGGTCGTCACCGACGGCAAGGTCAGCGCGGTCAAGGCCGGCTATATGGATGCCACCTCCGCCGGTGCGCCCGCCGATGCGCGGACCATCGACCTGAAAAATGCCTTTGTCCTGCCCGGCCTGATTGATTGCCATGTGCATATCACAGGCGAACTGAATGCCCGGTCGCAACTGGCCGAGGTGCAGGATGATCCGGAGGAGACGGTGCTGGACGGTGTCGTCTATGCCAACCGCACCCTGATGGCCGGCTTTACCACGGTTCGTGACTTAGGCTCCCCCGCCCGCACCGGCTTTGCCCTGCGCGATGCCATCAATAAGGGTGAGGTCGCGGGGCCATCCATCCTGGCCGCCGGCATGATGATTTCCATCACCGCCGGGCATGGCGACGTCAACGGCTTCAGCGAGGAAGTGACCCACGCCCTGCGGCCCGAAAGCATCTGCAACGGTGCCGATGATTGCCGCCGCGCCGTGCGGGAGCAGATCCGCAAGGGCGCCGATGTCATCAAGCTGGCCACCACAGGCGGCGTGCTGTCCAACATCGCCGCGGGCACCGGCCAGCAGATGTTCGAGGATGAGGCCAAGGCCATCATCGACACCGCCCATATGATGGGCAAGAAGGTCGCCAGCCACGCCCACGCGGCAGGCGGCGTCAACCTGGCCCTGCGCAGCGGTGTGGACAGCGTGGAGCACGGGTCCTTCATGGATGCTGACAGTATCAAGCTGTTCAAGCAGTCCGGCGCCTATCTGGTGCCCACATTGCTGGCCGGTCATACCGTTGTGAACATGGCCAAGAACAGCACCACCCTGACCCCGGCCCAGGCCGCCAAGGCCCTGGATGTGGGCGAGCGGATGAAGGTCAGCTTCGGCAATGCCGTGAAGAACGGCGTCAAGGTCGCCTTCGGCACCGATAGCGGCGTGTCGCAGCATGGCGAGAACGCCTATGAGTTCAAGCTGATGGTCGATGCCGGCATGCCGGCTGCTGACGCCATCAAGGCCGCCACCGTGAATGCCGCCGACCTTCTGGACCGGGGCAGCCGCATCGGCACCCTGGAAGCCGGCAAGGATGCCGACATCATCGCCGTCGCCAAGAACCCCATCGAGGATGTGACCGAACTGAGCCGCGTGCAGTTCGTCATGCGCCGGGGCACGGTGCACAAGCAGGACGGGGCGCCCGTGACGTTCGTGCCGAAGATCTGATGTGGGACGAAAATCCGGGGCGGTGCGCGGTGCCACCCCGGATTTTCGGCGCATATGCAACGGTGTGAAACATGATTTTTACCTCTGTTGCACGGAACCTGGATTTTCGGTGTGAACGGACCTAGGTGGTTGCAGGATAATAAACCTATATCATGGGCTGGGCCGACGGGGCAACGGATCGGGACGGCTGAAACTTCAGTGGGCGCGGGGCATGCCGCTTTATCAGGATAATCACGGCCAACTTTACTGGCATGAGCGTGTCACGCCGCTGCTTGAACCGCCTGTCCTGTCGGCGGAGCGGGTGGCGCAGGGGATCAGGCCGCGTATTGCCCGCATTCGGAGTGATCGGATGGGCTGGCTGCAAGGTGGCTGCGTCGCGGCCATGGCGGCGGGGCTGGGGCTAACGCTGGCGTCGCTGTTGCTTGCGGAGCGGGACTGGCCTTTGGCGCTGGCCCTGGCGGTTGCGGGGTTCCTGTGGTGTGCCGCGCTGCGGCTGTTCTTTGTGACGGAGGTCTGTGCACGGGGTGTGCCGTTTGAGAGGGCGGTGACACTTGCCCCGGAGCAGCCCTGGCCGCCGCGCCTGCTGCGGCTGGTCCTGATCCTGTCGCTGGCGGGGCCGCTTTATGTGCTGACCTGGGTCAAGGGGTTGGATGTGATGGACGGGGACGGGCCGTCCATTTTCCTGGCGCTGGTCTGGGCCTGGATACTGTGGGGCCGGGTGAAGGCGGTCAGGCGGGAGAGCCGGGTGTTGCGGGCGGCGTTTGACGGGGCGTAGGGAATGAGGAGATTGATTGCGGTTTAGCCAATCTCAAGGGGCTGTTGATAGACGCACCTGCCGCCGCAACAAGAGTGATATCGGCGCTGACCGCGCCTCACGCTGGGTCCCGGCCTTCGCCAGGATGACGGTGTGGGGTGTTTCCAGTCAATGTGAAGTGGCGCCTAAGTTCAGGATCCATGGCTGCGCAGCCAGCCCACCAGCGCCCTGAGTGGCCCCGGTACATGCCGGCGGCTACTGTAATAAAGGAAGGGACCGGAGAAGGACAGCGACCAGTCGGGCAGGGCGGGGACCAAGGTACCGGCGGCAAAATGGTCGGCCAGCAAATCCTCGAACGTGTAGATCCAGCCCAGGCCATCCAGGGCGGCGCGCAGCAGGAGCGGCGTGTTGGAACTGATCAGAGGTCCCTCCGGGTGCAGTTTCAGCACTTCCCCTCGCCTTTCAAACTCCCAGGCCAGGGGGCCGGCATCGTGGAAACGGTGGCGCAGGCAGGGGCGGGACAGCAGGTCCGTCGGGTGTTGCGGCATTCCATGCTGCGCAATATGGGATGGCGCGGCGGCCAGGATGTAGCGCTGCATGCGGGGGCCGATGGGGAGGGCCACCATGTCCTGGGCCAGCGCCTCCTCATACCGCACACCGGCATCGAAGCCGGCAGCGAAGATATCGACCAGGGCGTTATTATCCTCCACATCCAGCCTTATGCCGGGATGGGCCGTCAGGAACGGGGCCAGCAGATCGGGCAGGACCGTGCGCGCCACGATGGACGGCACGTTGAGGCGCAGGGTGCCGAACGTGCTGTCGCGATAATCGTTCAAACCGTCCAGCGCCTGGGTCACGGCATCCATAGCCGGGGACAGGCTGTCGATCAGGCGCTGGCCCGCCTCCGTCGGGGTTACGCTGCGCGTTGTGCGATGCAGCAAACGGATGCCGATGGCTTCTTCCAGATCGCGCACGGCCTGGGACAAGGTAGAGGCCGACACGCCCCGGTCACGGGCCGCACGGCGGAAGCTGCGGTGACGGGCGACCGACAGGAAGGCATCGAGATCGGCAAGGGAGTGGGGTCGCATTGTACGGATTTCCGAACGGGTCATGTTGACTTGGATGGATTATCGCACAGTGGGGGCGATGGCACGATAGGGCATCAAAACCTGAACAGGGAGCCGCATCATGCTGACGCACCGCACTATCTGGGCCCATGGGCCTGCCACCGCGCCCCTGGCCCTGGGCTGCATGGGCATGTCCGACATGTATGGCCCCGCCGACCGGGCCGAAAGCATCGCCACCATCCATGCGGCACTGGATGCCGGCATCAATGTCCTGGATACGGGCGATTTCTATGGCATGGGCCATAATGAGATGCTGATCGCCGAGGCGTTGAAGGGACGGCGGCGTGAGGATGTGGTGCTGTCGGTGAAGTTTGGGGCTGTGCGCGGGCCGGACGGGGCCTTCCTTGGCTATGACGGGCGGGCGAAATCGGTGCGCAATTTCTTGGCCTACAGCCTGAAACGACTGGGCACCGACTATATCGACATTTACCGTCCTTCGCGCCTGGACAGCGAGGTGCCGATCGAGGAGACGGTGGGCGCCATCGCCGATCTGGTCCGGGAAGGGTATGTCCGCCACATCGGCCTGTCGGAGGTGGGGGCGGACACGATCCGCCGCGCCGCCTCTGTGCATCCGATCAGTGACCTGCAGATCGAATATTCCCTGATCAGCCGGGGGATCGAGGCCGCGATCCTGCCCACCTGCCGCGAGTTGGGCATCGGCATCACGGCCTATGGCGTGCTGTCACGCGGGCTGATCAGCGGCCATTGGTCGAAGGATACCAACAATGCCGGCTTCCGCGCCATGAGCCCGCGTTTCCAGGGTCCGAACCTGGATCATAACCTGACCCTGGTCGAGGCGCTGCGCGGTGTGGCGGACCGGATCGGGGCCAGCGTGGCGCAGGTGGCCATCGCCTGGGTCGCCTCACGCGGGGCTGATATCGTGCCGGTGGTCGGGGCGCGGCGGCGGGACCGGCTGACCGAAAGCTTGGGCGCGGCAGGTCTGGTGCTGTCGGCAGCGGAGTTGGCGGCCATCGAGGCGGCGGTGCCGAAGGATGCGGCGGCGGGGGAGCGGTATCCAGCGGCGTTGCTGGCGCATATGGATAGTGAGCGGTGAGGGGGTGCCCCTACGTCCCGCGCTTATCCACGAACCCCGGCGGGCGCAGCTTGATCAAATGGTCGGGGTCGGCGGGGGTGCCGTCGGGGTTGAGGCCGAGATAATAGCTTTTCTGCCATTTCTCGGCCTGGGCCGCCGATCCGGGCTGGGCCAGATCGGCGTTGAAGCGCAGGCGGCCTGTGGACCATTCCTGGAAACGGCGTTCCAGTTCGGGGTCGTCCTTCAGGGAACGGATTTCCGGTTCCACGCTTTCCAGCAGGCGGCGCTGGATGGGAAAGATCGCGCAGAAAGCCTCACCGGCATCGAACCGGGCCACGCGACCGGGGGCGGTGAATTTCCAGTTCATGGTGAAGCTGTAGGGGGCCCAGTCGGTCTCGATAATGCCAGTCAGAGGCGCGACCCCGTCCTTGGGCGCGTTCACGGGGCCCTGGGCATAGAGGCTCCATCCTGGTTCGGTACGGAAAACCGCCTCGATATGGAAGGTCAGGACGCCGGAGCCGAAATGGCTGATGGCCGGCGCCACGGTGCCGGGATCGGGCGTGATCACGATGGCATCCTTGGATGCGCCGCCATCCCAATGGGCGGTAAAGCCGGTACGGCACAGAATCTCCCAGCCATGGGCATTGGCGATATTCAGCGGCAGGCAGCGATAGGCATAGGCCTGCGGCGTGCCATCCATCCAGTCACGGGTGGCGGGGGCCGCGCGCAGCAGCGGCGGTTCCCCGTGCATGGCGAAGCAGGTGAGCTTCATGGCTCAGGACCGCATGGGGTTGAGCGCGGCGCCGATATCGATGCCGGGCTGATCGGAGATCTGCATCAGCAGTTCATCCACCTCCCGCTCCGCCGTGTCCGCGAATTTGTCGAACAGGGCTTCCAGCACCAGCTGCTGGTAATGTTCGCGCGGACAGTCGCCGCTCGCAAACTCCGTCTCCAGCGCCACCTGCTGCGCCGTGCGGAAGGGGCCGGTCAGGGTGCCGGGGATATTCGCTGCCTCCATCAGGCAATGCAGGCCCAGGATACCGTCATCCCAGGCCAGGATGCCGGCGGCCTGTGGCGTGATGTTGGCGCGGGCCGCCATGCCGGCCACGAAAAACTCCAGGTCACCGGCGCACAGCGCGCGGAACAGGACCTGTGGCGTCAGCCGGCCCTGGCGGTAAAGATGCTTGGCCACCATCTCCGCATCCTCCCGCGACAGCAGCAGGGGCTGCAGCACGCGCAGGGTGGCGGCCTCGCGCCCACCCTCGGCCAGACGCTTGGCCAGGGCCGGTTCGATATTGTGATCGCGGATCAGCTGCTGTCGCACATCCTCCGACACCAGCGCGATCATGCGTTCCACGATGGCGATGGTCACTTCCGGCCTAGCGGCGATGCTGTCGGCCACGATGCGGAACTGCCCGAACCGTTCGGCGGCGCGTGTCAGCGTCGCCTCCCGCACGGCGGCACCGCGATTGCGCAGCAGATGGACGACGGTGACGACATTGCCGGTTTCGACCAGGGCAGCGGACACCGCCTCTGACACGGTGCGGCGGCCGGCGATGGCCAGCTGCTTTTGCGGATCGCGTTCGGCCACGATCTCCAGCAGCAGCTTTTCGGGCAGGCCATCCACATATTTCAGGATGGGAACCGCCACCTGCGCCACGTCGCGGGCCAGCTTTTCCGCCATGTTGGCGGTCAGGATGGGGCTGTTATGGATCTGCCAGGCAACGGCGGCCCGCACCTCTGCCTCCGCATCCGACGCGAAGGCGCGCAGGATATCCAGCGCCAGACGCTTTTCAGCGTCGGTCAGGTCGCCTTCCTCCATCTCCATGACCAGCTTGGTCATGGTGTCGATGCGGGGCTTGGCGCCGGGCTGATGCAGCAGCCGGTCCACATCGCTGCTGTTCAGGCGGGAACGCAGGATGGGACGCATGGGCGCGTCGGGGTCCCCGGAATTCGGGGGGGGCATCATCGGATCAGTCCTGGCCGCGGTTGTCGTAGCGTACGACATCTCCCCATAGCCGCTCCAGCCGGCGCAGCATGCGATAGGTGGTTTCCAGGTCGGTGGCATCGGTGTTGGTGCGCAGCAATTGTGCCGCTTGCCGGCTTTCCAACTTGCCGATCTCCGCACACAGCCATTCACCCTTTTCCGACAAACGCAGGCGGGCGGCGCGGCGGTCGCGCGCCGAGGCGCCGCGATCCACATAGCCCTGTTCAACCAGATGCTTCAGATTATAGGACGCGTTGGAACCCAGATAATAGCCGCGTTCCATCAGGTCGCGGACGGTCAGTTCATCGCTGCCGATATTCAGCAGCATCAGAACCTGCATTGGGCTGATGTCATCCACGCCGATGCGGCCCAGTTCGACCCGGACCACATCATGCAGGCGGCGCTGCATATGATCGATGACGCGCGCGATGTCGGCGTAAAGCGCGACCTCGCTGACCGGGGCTTCGGCCCGGTCGCCCGCCACATGCTCAATCGGCGCGTCGCCCATGCGGGCCAGCTTGATCATCGTCCCAAAGCCCCGACCTTCGTCACCAGCCATCATGACCGCCTCTTGGCTTGTCGGGCCCACAATAAACCATTCCGCCCGGTCCATAGATTATCGCGTATGGCGTTTACCGCAAGTGCGTAGGTCGTATTCCTGCCCTTGCGTGCGACATAGACCTTTTGGAAGTTTTGGGATTAACGCGCGAAGATCATCGCCTCGTCGCGAAAGGCCTTGAATTCCAGGGCGTTGCCGGACGGGTCCAGCAGGAACATGGTGGCCTGTTCGCCTACCTGGCCCTTGAAGCGGATGCCGGGTTCGATGATGAAGCGCTGACCCACCGCACGGAACCGGTCGGCCAGGGCGTGCCAGGCGTCCCAATCCAGGATCAGGCCGAAATGGCGCACGGGCACGTCATGCCCGTCCACGGGGTTGGTATCGGCCGATCCGCATTCATCAGGCGCCAGATGGGCCACGATCTGATGACCATACAGGTCGAAATCCACCCATTCCGGCGATGACCGCCCTTCCGGACAGCCCAGCAGATCGCCGTAGAAGCCACGGGCGGCGGCCAGATCATGGACGGGGAAGGCGAGGTGGAAGCGGGGATGGGACATGGGAAAGGTTGACTCCGGTGGTGTTACTTGGCGGCGATGGCGATGGTGACCGTATCCTCATAATCGCCGGCCTGACGCTGGGTCCCGGCAGGCACGGAGACGGACAGAACCGTCTGCCGCGCCGTGCCCGAGACGGTCCTTCCCGCCGTCAGGTTGCCATCGGCGGTGCTGCTGCTGTCACCATAATGCAGGGTGTAGGCGATGCTGGATGTGCCGGAGGACAGGGCGCCGCCATTCTTGGAGGACAGGCTGACCGTATAGCCATTGGCGGCATTGCAGCGTTCCTCCACCGTTGCCACGGGCACGATGGCGGCGCTGCTCAGGTTCAGGGAAATATTCTCGGTCGACAGGCTGACGGCACAAGTGGCGGGTACAGACGCCCGCAGTGTGATGGTGCCCTGAGCGCTGTTCTGGGCCGGGGTGGGGCCGGCGGACAGCAGAAGCATGAGCATCAGGGGACCATATCCCCGTCCTGTGAAACGCCAAGCCATGGCGATCCTTTCCGCCCATTCTGGGCACCCACGGCGGTTTGTCCGCGCCGTGACGGTCAATCATGGCCTGATCTTAATTGGCGGTGATGGTCAGAAGCAAGCTGTCCGAATAGGTACCTGCCAGGGCTTGTGCCGCACCATCGGTCTGTACCTGCAGCCCATAGCGACCCGACCCGCCCAGATCGACGGTGGTGCCGCGTGCCAGCGAGACGGCGCGACCCGAAACATAAAGCTGATAGCCGATGCTGTCCCCGCCGGTACCCACCAGCCGCCCGCCATTGCTGGAGGACAGCGACAGGGAATAGTCGCCATTGCCTGAAATATCGAGATCGAAGCGGCCACCGCCGCCGCGTGTCAGGTCACCCAGGTCCAGCGTGCCGACGGAACCGTTCAGCGGGCGGGTGACGCCATCGACGATTACGCTGGCGCTGACCACCGACCGCACCTTGGTCCGCACCTGTGCCGTGCGCGAGGCGATGGGGCCATAGGGGGTGCCGTCGATCAACTGATAGACATTGACGGTCACGCGGTCGGAATAGGTGCCCTTCTGCACCAACTGCCCGCCGGGGATGTTGGAGAAGAACTGGACAGTGGCATTGTCATTCTTGCTGTCCATCGACAGGGCGAACATGTTGGACTCACTGCCCCGCACATCGTCCACCCGCTGGCTGAGGCGGCTATCCTTGTAGAGATCATAGACCAGCCGGTCCTTGGAGCTTTCCAGAACGCGGCTGCCATTGCCGCCATCATCGATGCCGACCAGGATGGCGCAGGCGGGGCCGTCATCATGTTCCAGCTCGATCTGGTGATAGCCTGTGGCGCCGCCCGAATAGGGATCATACTCATCCGTCGGCTCGATCCGGTCGATGCTGCTGATATCGATCTCGCAGCGGTCCTTATCCTTGGACCAGGCCGGCAGGACGGCCAGCAGACCCAGGGCCAGGGCGGACAGGAACGGCAGGGGGCGGAACAGGATCGGCATTTTCATTCCAGCATCATCGGCACCACCAAAGATGGATGCAATGACAATGCCAGCAGACGGAAGGTGATCCAAGGTTTTCAGTGGAAACCGTGATAAGATCGGGCTTCTGTTGTCAAATCCATTACGGTGTCCCATCTCCCGGCAATAGTTGGCCCGGCTTGGCCTTGGGGCCGCTGCCACTGCTCAGGTCCGAAGAGTGAAAGCACCATGACCGATTTCACCTCCATCGCTGAAACCGCGCTTGCCGGCATCGCCCGGCTTGATCCGCATTTGAAGGCTTTTGCCCTGGTGGAGCCGGAATGGGTGCGGGAGGAGGCGTGGCGGCAGGGTAAGGCGGGGGCCACGGGGCCGCTGGCCGGTCTGACCCTGGCGGTCAAGGATCTGCTCGATGTGCGCGGCCTGCCCACCGGTGGCGGCTGCCGTACCCCGGTGGTGGGGGAGGCATCGGCGCATGCGGCGGCTGTCGGTGCGCTGATCGGGGCGGGGATGCTGGCGCTGGGCAAGGCGCATACGGTGGAACTGGCCTTCGGCACTTGGGGGATCAACCGTGCCACCGCCAGCCCGCGCAACCCGTGGGATGCGAAGACGGTGCGGGTGGCGGGCGGATCGTCCAGCGGGTCGGCGGTGGCGGTGGCCGCTGGGCTGGCCGATGCGGCATTGGGCAGTGATACGGGCGGGTCGATCCGCATTCCGTGCGCCCTGAACAATCTGGCGGGCCTGAAGCCCACCATGGGCCGGGTGCCGATGGGCGGCTGTCTACCGCTCTGTCCCGAACTGGATACGATCGGCCCTATGGCGCGTACGGTGGAGCGGGTGGCGCGGATGCTGGCCATTATGCGCGATCCGCAGGCGGGACCGGCATGGCCCAGCCGCAAGCTGGCCCAACAAGCCGTCTTCGACACCGACGCCGCCCTTGCCGGTAGTCCGCGCGGTCTGGTGCTGGCTGTGCTGCCTGACCGCTTCCTGGACGGGGTCGATCAGGCCGTGGGCACCGCCTATCTGACGGCCCTGGCCCAGTTGGAGGCACTCGGTGCCAAGCTGGTGGAGGCGGCCCCCGTCATTGATCCGCCTGCCTGTGTGGAGCCGTCAGGCCTTCTGATGGCGGGTCGGGCCTGGCGGTTGTGGCAACCGCGGATAGATCATTTTGAATCCGAAATGGATCCAGGTGTGCTGGGGCGCTTACGGGCAGGAGAGGATGTTTCGGAAGCGGAACTATCCAGGCTTATCCGGATTCAGGCCCAGGAACAGGCCCGGTTTCATGCCTGGGCTCAGGAATATGATGCCATCCTGACGCCAACCGTGCCCATTCCGGCCCCCGCCCTGGCCGACGCGGATGAGGGGCGGCTGCCCTTCAGCCGGTTCGTGCGCATGGCCAATTGGCTGAACCTGCCGGCGCTGGCGGTGCCATGCGGGGCGGATGCCGGTGGCTTGCCGCTGTCGCTGCAAATCCTGTCCACGCCCTGGCGGGAGGCGGCGCTGGTGACGCTGGGCCATGCGTACCAGTGCGCCACCGATTGGGCCGACCGTCGCCCGGACCTGGAGGCGTTGGTCAAGGCCGGGCCGGCAGGCGCAGCGGCCCCAGTTTGACCAGACCTTCGGCTTCCTTGGTCACTGTGATGGGTAGGGGCGTCTTTTCCATGCCGGCCACAATCAACAGCCAGTCGCCGGGACGCACGCTGTCGATCCGGAACAGGCCGCTTCGGTTGGTGAAGAAGGCCAGATCCTTGGCATCCTTGATACCCTGCGGTCGCAAGGTGCCGGACAAGAGCGCCATGGGCTTGTCATCCGGCCCGAGCAGGGTGCCGACCAGCGAGGCGACGGCATCGGTGCCGATGGTGATGATCGTACCGGACTTGTATCCCGGCTGCACCGCGGGCCGGTCATCGCCCAGATCGTAATTGGCCGGTGCGTCGGGCACGTCCAGCAGGATGGGACGCACCAGATAGGCCGAGATGTTGGGGACGATGGGCACGCCCAGCCAGTCAGTCTGGGCGGCGTAACGGTCATCCACGGGATCGACACCGATATCCTTGCCCGCCAGACGCGGGTGCGGGGTGACGATGGCGAAGCTGTTGGTGATGGGGCGGGTGACGCCATAATGCCCGTCGGCGAAGGCGAGTGCCGTGCCGAAGGTCATGGAGGTCCGGCTTTCGATGCCCTTGCTGTCATTCAGCGACCGACGAACAGTATCCTGGCGCACCTGCGCTTCGAAGCGCTGATGCGTGTAGTTCAGGTTGCCCTGAACCCGGTCCCCGGCCTGCCCGCCCTCGTTCAGCATTTCCAGCCCGCCCGACAGGGCATTCACGGCGTAGAGCGACTGGAACCGCCAATCCAGGCGCTGCTGCTTTGAGATGGTGTCGACATTCAGACCTGCGCTCTGCCGTCCGCTGTCGAACACGAAGCGGGTGGTGAGATAGACGCCCGTATCCTTCGCCCCGAACCCGTCCTTGCCATGGCTGAAGGTCAGGTCGACGCTGCCGGTTTCGAACAGGCGGCGGCGCAGGGCCAGATCCACCGAATAGCTGTCCCTTTCTGAGCTGCCGCGCGTTTCGCGGTAGCGCCCGCCCAGCGAGGTGGTCAGGTTCTCGAACAAGGGCTGGGAGATGCGGACAGCCGCGTCAAGCTTAGTGTTGGAGACGAAGGTCGATCCGAAACTGCGGTAATTGGGATCGTACCAGCTGACCTGGGCCGTGATGGCCTGACTGTCCAGGACGGACGCACCGTTGGAATAGGAGCGGTAGCGCAAGGTGCCGCCATAGCCCTGTTTCTTGTCGGCGGCTGTTTCGGTAGGTCCCCAATCCTTGCGCCGCAAATAGGCCGACGGCTCCACACTGAACGTGCCGAGGCCGGTGGCCACCAGCGCCTCTGCCGTGACCGTGGTTTCCGTCTTGTCGGTCTGGGTACCCAGGGTAAACGTGAAATTGTCGGTCACGCCCACGCGATGATAGGCAGAAAGAACCGGGTCCTTTTCGTCATAGACATAGCGGTCATTGTCGATCCGCGATGGCACACCGATCGAGTAGCCATATTCCTGCACCCCTGTCGCCAGCAACTGGCTGTCGAAGAAGAAGGGGAAGTCGATGGTCTGTTCGCGGCCATAGGCATCGGTGATGCGGATCTGCACATCATTGGTGCCGGACGCGCCGGGGAAATTGTTCAGATTGTAAGGGCCGGGTTCCAGGCGGAAGGTGCGGGTGGGGCGGCCATTGACGATGACCTCCACCATCGACGGATTGTCGAGGATGAATTCACGGTTACCGCCGGGCTGCACCATGTCATAGGGGCGGATCGAGAAATTCTTGGCGACCGAGATGCCGGCCACGGCCCGGCCCACCTGATTGCCGATCACCGGCATGGTGAAATCACCCAGCTGTGTGCGGATGCCGGCATCGGTGAAGTCATGGATCAGGCGGACGGGGCCGCGCGACAAGGTGCGGACCGCATCCTCGCGGTAATTGATCTCCCCCTCCACAACCCAGCCTTTCCAGTTGATGGCGGGTTCCATGGAGACGGACAGGGGCCCCAGCCCATCCTTGCCAAAGCCGGTGGGGACGGACAGATATTCGATGGCGGCCCGCATGTTCATCTGTGCCGACAGATCGGCCTGCGGGATGACCGTATAGGCCCGCGCCGCAGCACCGCGTTCCAGCACCGACAGATCGCGCGGACGGCGGGCGGCGGCGGGGACCGTGACCTTCACGATCTGGTCGCCGCCATCATAGGCCAGCTGGATGCCCGACCGGGTCATGCGGGCAGGCGCAGCGTTGCCGTCCGGCCCAGCCTGGGCCAGCAGCGCCTTGATCGGCTCTTCCTGTGCGATGGGGCGCAGCAGTTCGGACAGCTTGTTGAGATCGACCAGCGTGTCGGCGGGGTTGATGGAAACCTGGCCCGGCACCTGCCCGATCTCGTACCCGTCGAAATAGACGGGCAGGTCGGCCTTCTGGCTGCTCTGCGCCTGCTTCTTCTGTCCGAACGCCTTCTTGAACAGCTCATCCGCCGAAATCTTCGGCTGGGCCGGGGCGGCGGTCGGCGTCGGCGTTTCAGGCCCCGCGCCGGAGGCCAGCCGGGCCGGCGCCAGGGTCAGCGCCAATGCCGACGGGCCGGCAATAGCCAGCCTCAAGCATTGTCGATACCGTGAGCGCAGGGGGCGGGGCATGGCGGGAAGGCGTGACCGGGCGCGATCAGGGCAGGTTCAGCTTGGCATTCAGCGGACCCTTGGGCAGGTCCCCCGGCCAGGGCAACAGGAAGCTGCGCGTGACACCGGGCAACACATTCTCGCCAGCCAGACCACCCAGACGGTCGGTCGGGATGGAGACGGACTTGCCGCCCGCCTCCACCACCAGGGTCGGGTCCTTCAGGATCTTGTGGGCGGTGCCGTCATTGCGAAGCTTCACCTCCATCACGACCCCGTCGCTGAGCTGACGCGGGCCGGCGGAGGCGACATTGATCTGCGCCTTTACACCGGGCGGGGTGACATAGATGGAAGCCTTGTACTGCACCAGCAGCTTGACCTTGCCCCCCTCCACCGGTGCCTGCCCGATATCGACATCCAGCTGTTCGGCAATGAGCCGGTAGGCCAGTTCCTGATCCGGCTTGGGATTGCCGGTCCATTGCACGCGCACCGACTGATTCTGGTTGGGTTCCAGCACCAGCTGTTCGGGGAAGATCACCCATTCATCCGACGGTTCGGCGGGCAGATCCTCCCCATCCGGTCCCATCTTGCGGCCCGTGATGTGGATTTCGATGGCGATGGGCAGCTGGGTATCATTCTCCACCCGGAAAATCTGGGTGGCGCCGCGCCCTGTCGGCTCGAACTCCATCTCGATCGGGATCAGGCGGAAGGCAGATGCGGGCAGCGTGCCCAGCAGCATTGCCCCCAGCATCAGCATCAGACCGCGAAGATAATGTTTCATGACCGCGCCCCGCATTGGCGTTCCCCCTGCCGCCCCGCCGGCGGCATGACCTGTCCCGATGGGTTAAGTATATCGGGGAATCCTTTGAATCATAAGCGTGCGGGATTTGCCACAACGAAGCGTGGGACAAGAGGGTCGCAACGCGCGAGCCCTGCCCGGCATCCCGCCCGCCCACCATAGCCGCGAACCGGCGCATTGTTCAAGTTGATGAGAAAAAAATGACGAAAATACATGTTAATGTGTTCACGCACGGATTCACGCTAAAAGCATCCGCGAATATAGATGGGGCCATGAGCGGCCATCTTGCCTGTTAAGATTGCGTATTCGTCGCCTTTGTTGCAAGATGTCGGCCCTGCTCAATCTTCTGTTTATGGCTGTCGCTGCCATTTTGACGAACATCGATCTTGAACGCGCTTTGCTGTTGGTGAATGCGGCCCCCCTTCTGGGTGCCGCAGCGCTGCTGGCCGCGATCTGGTGGAATAGCCGGCGGGAAACCTATGCGCTGTGGTGGGCGCTGTCCTTTGTCACGGTGATGCTGTCCGTCCCCTTGCTGGAGACTGTCGGCACGCCCATGGACCCGGTCATGGCCGGTGCCGCGCTGCTGGCCGATTGTCTTTACAATCTGGCCTATTATCTGTTCGCGCATGGGGTCGCCATCTATGCCGGCCACCGGTACCGCTGGCGCCGCTGGCTGTCGGCGGGTGCGCTGGTGGCGCTTCTGGTCGGGCTGGCCCTGCTGCGCCGTGACGGGGTCCTGCGCGAACTGCTGAATGTCGGCTTCATCGAGGCGGTGCTGGCCATGGCGCTGCTGTCGCTGCTGCGGATACGTCCCCGCCGGGGGCCGGAATGGGTGCTGCTGGGCGCGGTGGCCGCCACCTTGGTAGCCAATACGCTCTATGGGCTGGACATCCTGTTGAACCGGCCGCAGGACGCGTTCGACCCGGCCACACTAGGCAACCGTCTCATCGATTATATCCAGCCCTTCGTGGTGATGGCCATCGCCATGGGTGCGGCGGGCGGTGCCCTGCTGCGCATGACGGACCGGCTGGCCGCTGAACGCGCAGCGGCGGAGGTGGCGGCCGAGCAGGCCCGCGCCGCCGACCGCGCCAAGTCCGAATTCCTGGCCACCATCAGCCATGAAATCCGTACCCCCATCAATGCCATCCAGGGCTGTCTCCAGATATTGGAGACGCATAATCTCAATGCAGGTCAGATCCGCCTGCTGGAGGTGATGGGCAGTTCCAGCGCCTCGCTGCTGACGCTGATCGATGATGTGCTGGACATGGCGCGGCTGGAGGCCGGGCGGCTGGAGATGGAGCAGGGGCCTGTCGATCTGGGCCTGCTGCTGGGCGATCTGATGTCCAATGTCGGGCCGCGGGCGGAGCGCAAGGGCCTGATCCTGTCCTTGCGGACGGGGGACGGGGTGCCGTCGGGCGTGGTGACCGATGCCAAGCGACTGCGCCAGATATTGCTCTGCCTTCTGGACAATGCCGTCAAGTTCACCGACCAGGGCCGGGTCACCCTGTCGGTGGACCGGGTGGAGGCACCGGGGTCGGTGCCGGGCCTGGCCGTGCCGTCGCCCATGCATTGGGTGCGGTTCCAAGTGGTGGACACCGGTGTCGGCATCCCATCCGAAAAACTGGACCAGATTTTCGATGTGTTCAGCCAGGCGGACAGTTCCAGCACCCGCCGCTTCGGCGGGGCGGGACTGGGTCTGGCCATTGCCCGGTCCCTGACCGACATGCTGGGCGGCAGCCTGACCGTGGAAAGTGAGGCGGGGGAAGGCAGCCAGTTCACCCTGTGCCTGCCGCTGGTGCCGCTGGCTGTGGACCGTCCGCGCCAGGACGCCCCCATCCAGGGCGCCCTTCCCACCGTTGGCACGGGCCGCCCCGTCATCCTTCTGGTGGAGGATGACGAGGTGAACCGGTTTGTGGCCACCGAATTGCTGATCCAGCGCGGGGCGCAGGTTCTGCAGGCCGGCAATGGCGGGGATGCCATCGCCATCGTCAAGGAACGCCCCGTCGATGCCATCATCATGGACCTGTCTATGCCCGACATGGACGGGCTGGAGGCCGCACGACGGCTGCGTGCCATGGGCGGACAGGGTGCGCAGGTGCCCATCGTTGCCCTGACGGCCAACCTGTCGGCGGAAATCCGCCAGCAATGCCGCGATGCCGGCATGCAGGCCTTCCTGGCCAAGCCCATCAAGCTGGATCATCTGATCGCCACCCTGTCGGCGGTGCTGCCGCCCGTGCGCGACCCGGCGGCCTGATATCCCGCCAATTTTCATTATTTCTGTCCTTTCCCTGTAAGGAACGGATGCTGGGTCCTGTCTAATCCATCGGATCGAACGGGAGCGGATGATGGATGCGGGACGCGAGGCGATGTTCAGGCAATGGATGCGGGAGCATCTGACCCTGTTGCACCGGATCGCGCGCGGTTTTGCCCACCCTGCCGACCAGCCGGACCTGATGCAGGAACTGATGCTGGCCGTTTGGCGGGCCTTGCCGGCCTTTCGCGGCGACAGCCAGCCCGTCACCTTCATCTATCGCGTTGCCCATAACCGGGCGCTGACCTGGCAGGGCAGCCAGGGGGGCAAGGCGCGGCGTGATGCCGACGCGGCGGCAGAGGCCATGCGGCGCCACGCCCTGTCCGCCGATCCGGATGAGGTGCGGATGCTGGACCGGCTCTATGCCGCCATCCGGCAATTGCCGACGCTCGACCGGTCGATCCTGCTGCTGTCGCTGGACGGGGTGCCGTACCGCGATATCGGCCAGATGCATGATTTGAGCGAAAGCAATGTCGGCGTTCGCCTGACACGGGCCAAGGCCCGTTTGACAGGAATTATATCCCAGATCGAAGCGCAGGAGGAAGAGAAATGAGCATGGATATGGCAAGGCTGGAACGTGCCTGGACCGGGGCCGCCAACCGGGCAGAGGAAGTGGCGGGCCTGTACCTGATCGACAGTGCCATGGCGGAGGTGGCGCGGCGGGGCCGGGATTTCCGCCTGCGTATGGGGTTGATCGGTGTGGCGCTGGGCGGATGGAGCCTGGTAGCGGCCTATGGCATCGTCGGGCGTGGCAATGTCGATCCCGCGCGGGAATGGGGCAGCCTGCTGCTGCTGGCCATTGCCTGGGCCGTCCTGGCCCTGGTGGTGCGGCGGGGATGGGAGGGGGCGGTGACGCCGCCGCCCGAAAACCTGCCGGGCAGCCTGCGCGCCCTGCTGTCGCAGGTGGAAGGCGCCATGGGGCGCTTGCGGGTGATGGGGGTGGCGGTGCCCATCTTTCTGTCGGCGCTGGGGCTGGCCGTCATGCAGCTGGGCGATGTCGGCAAGATGACAGGCGGCAATATCCGGGATTTCGCCCTGCTGGCGACGGTGGGATTTGGCCTGTCGGGCAGCATCATGGCCGTGCGGTATTTCCGGGTGCTGAAGCCGGAGGCAGACCGGCTGCGCCGTCTGCTGCGCCAGTATGAGGAGGGGATTGGTTGAAGGACGGCCCGGCGGCATCCGTGGGGATGCCGCCGGGTACTTGACCTATCAGGAGCCGCGGATTTCCAGGTTTTCGATCTGCGGTTCCGCCCGGTCGGCCCAGGCCGGGGTGGGGACCAGGCGCAGGTCCATCTGCCCCCCGGCCTTGGCCACAACCGCCGGGTCCAGAGACACGGCATAGGTGACGCGGTGCTGCATGTCGGATGTGTGGCTGCCGAAGAACGAGATGCTGCCGGCATAATAGGGGCTGTCGAAGCCCGCCACCTTCAGGTCCGCCGGCGCATTGATGACCACCGCATATTCGCGGGCCGAACTGGCGGGGCGGGTGAAGGTGATGATGGCCTGCACCTGACGAGCATTCAGGCCGATGGGCCATTTCGCCAGCCCATCCACGGACTTTTCATCCGATGCCGCCGCCAGCAGGCGCGGCGCCGCAGTCGGCTTCTTCAGCTCTTCCACCAGATCCAGAAGCGTCTTGTCCACCGGCGGGCCGTAATAATACCAGAACTGCTTGGGATCGATGTAATCCCCGGCCTTGCCGTTCAGGATCGGCTCCCCCTTCTCGTTCCAGAAGAACAGGAACGGTTCGCGTTCGAACTGCGCCAACTCGTCCTTGTTGGTGGGCAGGGTGGGCAGGCCCTTGGCTTTCTGCTTCTCCTCCCACAGCCACCACAGCCGGTCCATGTTGGAATGGTGCAGGAAGAAGATGGGATCAACGGGGGACAGGTTGTTGGTCATGTTGCCGAAGGGGCCGCTGCCCCAATTGCCCGGACCATCGAACGCGCCGCCGATGAAGTTATGGACCTTGTTATGCGGCTCTCCCTCCAGCTTGGAGAAGACGGAGCCACTGGCCGGCATGGCATTGTGGGATGCGGTCTTCACGCTGGTGAAGCTGTCCACCATGTTGGCGCTGTTGAACTGGTTCGGCGCCAGACCCAGGGCGATGTTGGCCGGCAGACAATATTTGGCGACCGACGGGGCGATGTCGGGATTGCTGCGGGTCGGGTAACGGGCCTTCAGGGTGGGCGAAAGGTCGGTGGGCGCAAAGGCGCGGTCGCCCTTATCCACCCCGCCCGTCCCGGCCACGCCGTCCCACAGCTTCTGGAACGTTGTGTTGCCGCGCAGGTTCTGCTGGTTTTTCTGCGCCGCGGTCATGCGGCTGTAATAGCTTTCCAGCGGAGCCTGGATGAAATTGGTGAAGGTCGGCAGGTCGCGCGCGTATCGGGCGAAGGCATCGGCGACGGGCGTCAGCACGCCGTCGAACATGCCATCGGGCAGCGCCTGTTTCTGGCTCCAGTCCCAATAGGGGAAGGCGAAATCGGACATGCCGGAATATTTGCGAACCGTCTGTTCGAAATAGCCCAGATAGCCCCGGTGCCAGACATAGAACCACCAATTGCCATGCGGACAATCCATGTAATGCACAAAGGCATTGCGGAACCAGTTATGGGGATGGGTGGGCGGCAGGGCCAGCATCGCCTCCACAGCGGTCTTGTAGCCTTTCAGCATCCGCTGGCCATCTTCACTCCACACATCATAGCGGACCCACGGTGCGGGCAGCTTCTTGGTGGCGGCACCGGCCACCCCGCTGAACGCCCCAAGACCCGCCAGCGCCCCGCCGGTGGCCAGCACATTGCGTCGTGATACGCGCATAACCCTATCCTCCCCATGCCAAATGGTGGAGGGGAGGATAGGGCATGTCGGCGAACAAGTCACGCCATCATACGCGGAATGGTAGTTTAAGGCCTACACCTGCCGGGCATCACCGCGCCAGCACCTCCGCCGCTTGCCGTGTCTTGGTCACGGCGGCGGCGACCTTGCCCACCGCCGACGAGATGGTGTCGATATTGGCCGACACCTGGGTCACGGCGTTGGAGGTGACGTCCATGCGGCTGCTGATTTCGCGGGTTACGGCACTTTGCTGTTCCATGGCGGCGGCGGTGGAATTGACATAGCCGCTGACGCTGCCGATGGCGCCGGTGATGCCGCGGACGGCACTGGCTACCTCGGCACTGGTGCGCTGAATGCTCTCAATTTCGGCGGAGATCTGTTCGGTGGCGCGGGCCGACTGATTGGCCAGGCCCTTGACCTCTGATGCCACGACGGCAAAGCCCTTGCCGGCCTCGCCAGCGCGTGCCGCCTCGATGGTGGCGTTCAGCGACAGAAGGTTGATCTGGCCGGCAATGTCGCGGATCAGTTCCACCACACTGTTCATGGCCTGGGCGGCATTGATCAGGCGGTCGGCCTGCTGTGCCACCAACTCGGCCTCCTTGCCCGCCGCCTCTACCGCGGTACGGGAGTGGGTCATGGTTTGGGCGATTTCGGCCACGGAACTGGCCATGTCGCGCGCGCCGTCCAGGACAGTGCGCATATTGGTCAGCGAGCCGGCAACGGCGGACGTCGCCCCGCTGCAATCCTTGGAGGATTGCTGAACCGCGCCGTCGATCTCCGCAAAATTCTCGTCGATCAGGCTTTTCAGATCGGCCAGCAGGCGCACCTGATCGGTGACGTTGCTGGCCAGCTTGACCACCTTGGTCACCTTGCCGTTGCCGTCCAGCACGGGGTTGTAGGAACCCTCAATCCAGACATCCGCCCCGGTCTTGGACAGGCGACGGAAGCGGCCCGACTGGAACTCCCCCTTGCGCAGCTTATCCCAGAAGATGCGATAGGCGTCGGTATCCCGCTGGTCCGGTGCCATGAAGATCGAGTGGTGGCGGCCCTTCACCTCATCCAGGCGATAGCCCATGGCCGTCAGGAAAATCTCGTTGGCCTCCAGAATATTGCCGTCGGGCGTGAATTCGATGATGGCGGCGTTGCGGCCAATGGCCTTGCTCTGCGCCGCATAAGCGAGGTTGGCCAGCCGTTCGGCGGCATTGGCCCATTCCACAACATAGCCGGAGCGCACGCCATTGGTGGTGATCGGGCTGACCAGCAGGTCGAACATGCGGGTACCGACCTTGATCGTCGCCTCATGCGCGCGGGTGAGTGCCGACAGCATGGTGCGCTGATGCGTGGGGTTCTTGTGGAAAATGTCGATGTTGGAGCCGATCAGGCTGGCCATGCTGAAGCGCGGCAGCTCCTTCCTCAGATCGGCCTCCGCCTCTGACAGAAAACCCTGCAGCGACGGGTTTACATAGGTGATCACCAGATCCGCGTTCGCGATCATGATGTTCGCCCGCACCAGATCCATGGCTTGTGACTTCAACCGCCCCTGATTGTCCGCCTTTGCCAATCCAAACATGACCCTTTCCCCCTGATATGCACTGGTTCGCCCGTGATCGGCCCGGCGTTGCCACCTGTTTCGCCCGGCCAATCGTTTTCAGGATGGCGAGATACGACGTTCGGTCTAGGCCACAATGTATACAGAGGGATAGACGGGGACGGTTCCGTGCAACCGGATGCAACAGAAAAACACCCCCTGTTGCAGGGGCGGACGGGTCTGGCCCCGGCGGTCAGGGCCAGCTGTAATCCCGCAAGGGGCGATAGGGGCTGAGCGGCCCGTCATTGTCACAGACGGGACGGCCCAGCCCCTGATACCGGCAGTTTTGCAGCAAGGTGTCGGTGACGCGACTATCCGGATGGTCCGCCAGCGGTGGGCAGGGCGGACGCCGGCAGGCCAGCAAGCGGCGCAGCGGTTCCCAGGCCCGGCGGGGGGCCAGGGTGCGGCTGGCAGGCTTACGGGGGCTGTTGGCGGGGCGGGGGGAGGCAGCGGGTTTGGCGGGTTTGGTGCCTTTGGCGGGCTTGGCGGCGCGGCTTTCGGGAGCGGGGGCCGGGGCGGGTTTGGGTGCCGGCGGCGGTGGAGCGGGCGGAACCGGGGCGTCGGCCTGTTCGGCGGCACGGTTCAGGATGGCGCGCACCGGTGCGGGGGCGCGGTCGCGCCGGGGGCGGGACGGGGCGGCATCGCCGGCGGCGGCGCGCAGGATGGACCCGCCCAGATCCATGCGCTTGGCGGCCCAGAGCAGGACGCGGACATTGCCGGCACTGATCGCCTCAATCAGGCCGGTAACCACGGCATCGCGCAGGGCGGCAAAGCGGTTGTCGCTTTCCCGCTGCAACATCCGCCGTTCCGACAGGATGCGGCGGCGCAGACCGGACGAGCGCTGCATCCCCCGCCAGATGGTGGTGCGCGACACGCCGAAATGTTTCGCCACCTCCGTCACCGACACGCCCTTGGCAATGAAATAGGCCACCCGCGCCCAATCCTCGTCCTTCAAGCGGGAGCGGTGCAGGCCGGAGGGAAAATGTTCCTCCGTCGCCCATTCCACATCATCGCCTGCCTGCACCGCCTGTTCATCATCCGACCCGCGCCACCAGGCCTCGCGCTGCTCCGCGCTGGTCAGGGAATCAAAGGCCGGGTCAAGGGCGGGGGAGGTGGGGATCGGTTGGGGATAGGCGGGGTTGGGCATGGGGGTGCTCCGGCAGGTAGGATGATAATCGCAGATTACATTCCTATCATTGGGGGCGGTCAGGGGGCAAGAGTTGCCGGGGGTTCGCGGGGTGGGGGAGATGGGGTAATGTAGGGGTGAGGCCGTTGTTGGTTTGGGGGGCGTATGCCGCTGTACCGTGATGATCGGGGAAATATCTATCATTCCCATAGCGTGCTGCTGACGGGAGAGGCGGTGCGGCCCGGCCCGATCGCCATGCCCGAGGATGCGTGGCTGCGCGTGGCACGGGTGCATCCGGCTTGGGTGCAGCGGTTGCCGCGCGCCGCCTTGGCCCTGGTGGCGCTGTCGGTGCTGCTGCTGGCGGCGCTGGTGCCGCTTTGGCTGCTGGTGGGGCCGGTGGCGGCGGTGGCGGTGATGATCGGCATCTGGCTGATCCTCAATGTCGGCTATTTCCCGCTGCTGTCCCTGGCTGCCAAGCAGGTGCCCATGGACCGGCCCCTGCGCCTGATCGTGCCGCAGCCGGGCGGGCTGACCGCGCTGGAACTGCTGCGGCTGTGGGGCGCGCTGATCCCGCTGGCGGGGCTGATTGTGATGATCGCGCAGGACGAGGATAAGGCGGATATGGTGTCCTGGATGCTGCTGGCTCTGGGCGGGCTGGCAGTGGCGGTGCTGGTCCTGACTGTGCGGTTCGTGCTGCGCTTGAAGCGCGGGGCGGCGGGGGTGCGGGTGGTGGGGTAGGGGTGGACGGGGTGAATTTTTCACGCCACATTAGGGGGATCGGGACTGGCGGAGCCATGGCAGGGGCCTACCGCAGGCGGTCCTGTTGGCCGCTGCGGGGACGAGGCTGATGAAGGAGCGGTTTGAGGTTCTGAACATATGCCTTTAATTCAGGCAAATCACTAGGACTATCAATAACACTATTTCTTTGAAATTATACGAATTGGAATAGATGGGTTCCTCAATACTGCTCTTCTAGTAAGTATGTCGCCGTCGTAATATAATCTTTCCAGAGTCGCAGGCGGAGTGTTTTTGTTGCCCGCAACGGCTTCTCTTACGTTACTGTAGGAACTCTTGGCAAGAAATGATAAAACTTCAGGAGCGGTTCTGGAGTTTCCTGCTACAGCTGAAAGAACAGAATCATCCTTATCTTTGCTCAGTTTTCTCAGTATTTTTTCTTTGGAATAGATTGACCGCCCGACTGCGGTGCGAACAAATTCTGATCTATCATTGCATAGAATGTCTAATACACCCGCTATGTTCTGATGCCTATTAACTATAATACCACGAACAATTTCGGATTCATCCTCGCAGTAGGCAAATACAATGTCTGTAGGGCAGAGCTCGTTCCTTGCAACAGCTGCTCGTGTCTTTGCGTCATCAACTTGATACACTTGATAAAGTATACTTGGGTCGATAGAAGGGTTTGATAGTGCAGAGTATCTAACAAGTTCATTTTTATCTGTAGAGAGTTTACTTAGTACGCTTGCAGGCGTTATGGTATTGCTGGCAACTGCCTGCCGTACCTCATTAAATTGACTATTGGACGCCTCGATAATCATCGAATCTGGTATATTCTTGTTATGGGCTAAAAATTGTGAGAACGATTTTTCATCTGCAGTTAGTTTACTATTTACGAAATCCGCATTGATATTTCTAAAAGCAGCATTACGAACTTCATCTCTATTATCTTTCATTAATTTCTCTAATGTAGTCCCGTCTATATTCGGGTGTTCTGCCACCACAGCTCTGACAGTATAATTCTTATCTTCCGCCAACTTCATCAGAATATCAGGGCCAATACTTGAATTCCTGATAGCAGAAAGTCTGACTGAGGAGCTATATGATAGCGCCTCATTCTTAATTAGAGATAGAGAAACCCCAGGATTCCCAGCTAACAGCTGTTTCACCTCAATATTTTTTGTACTAATGAACAACTTATCTAAATCTTCCCTGCTCTCATGCACTTCTCTCAAATTGTCATCTGCTGTAAGTCGAGTGGTGCTTTGTGAGATAATGCCAATTTCTGTCTTAAGTGAAATAACATACGAACTTCCAATCAATAAAATGATGCTTGATTTAATATTAGAGTTAATAGAATTTATTAGCGTTTGACCAACTTCTTTGGTAATATGCCCAGTAAGGGAGATTTCAACTAGTTCATTTTGTATTTTTACACTGCTTAAATTTATGCCCTTTTTTCCTATTGTCGATGAAACTACCTTTTTTACCTCTGGAAACAAAATAGAGTTTTCCTTCCAAAAATCAAAACTAAAATCCGAGAATTGACTCATAAAATTAACAGCATTACTTAAGTGCTTTATGTAACTATCTCTATCGTCGCAGAAAACAGCTATATCTAAAGCCAAAAGAGGGTTAAAATAATTATCATAGCTTTCAATGTATTGTCGTATATTCGGAATAATGAACTCCCTGCTTCCATAAAACTCGTCACTTCTGTCAGTACGAAAAACATAAAATGCTTCATCTGAAATCTTGACCGATATTGATTCTCCTAAATAGAAACACTCAGACAACATTTCAACATTATATTCTTCCATTGCAATTATCTCATGATTATCGTCTATGCACTGTATATATGTCGAATTTTTACCTGGTATTGCAAACAAAGGCAGCAAAAATCCATATTTTTGAGCCGATGCGCTGTAGTGATAGACATATTTGTACTCGGCGCTCATTATATGATTCCTTTTTTCTGCAAATAACTCATGGCAAGTTCTTCTATTTTTAAGAGATAATCTTCGGGTTTCTTGCGGGGGGTTACCTCATAATCAATCACGTCTACATTACCGAATTTTGTAATCGAATCTCTAAAGCTAATGTCTCCGACAATTGGTCGTGGTGCAATAATAGCAATTAGATTTTGATGTAATTTTACATTTTCCTTTGTCCTTATTTCTATAGATGTTGCCCGTTGGTCAAATACGTTTGAGCCTTTCGATTTGATTAAATCTACATAGCCCTGGACTTCAAATTCAAATGGCGGCAAAGAATCCTCGTCAACATTGCAACTGCCGTTCAGATACAGTCTATTATTTTCAAAAAAGGCTGTGACCGTCTTCTCAGCGGCAAGTGGAAAGGACATGTCGAAGTTCAATACGTTTGTATTTTTATGAAAATACCTACTAAAGTAGTTTCCAGCAAATGCCCCTGAGTCGAACGGGAGTGTTCCATCTCTCCTTGCGCAATTTGATTGTAAAACAAAGCAAACGGGAAAATATGCCATGTTGGATGTTGGATCGGAGCCTTGGTTGGGCCTATATGAAGGCCTTCCGTAAAAAAAATAGATAAACCTGTCTTTTAATACTTTGCAATTTCGCACAGACAACTCTTCAGTATTTATAATTTCTCTTGATGAATATGCATCTGTTGTGTGCATTAGCGGTAAAGAAGGGTGCGTTGATTTAAATTTTTCTACAAAATTGGAGAATGAATACTGAATAGTCATCGTTGCTCGCGTCCCTAAATAATAGAATTCGAGTAGTCCTGATTTTAAGTTTCGTGTCAATCCACTTTCAGTATGTGTTGTTAAAATGGTATAGTCAGCGGCAGGGGCTGACGAAGGGTCTGCCCGGCGACGAGCGCCGGGCGATGGTTCTGGAAACGCTTCGCCGGAAGTAGGGCCGTCGCTCTACAATACTAACAATGATTCGCCGGGGTGGGTGTCATGGAGAATGGAAGCAGGCCCCATTGGCGCTGATCGCGTCTTGCGCTCGATCGCTGCTCTTTACATGGATGGCGGGGCTTTGGGGGTTAGGGAGCGTGCTTCCCCCTGATCATCCCCATGATCTCCGCCGCTGCCTTGGGGATGTTCGTCCCCGGTCCGTAGATGGCGGCGGCACCGGCGTTTAGCAGGAAATCGTAATCCTGGGGCGGGATGACGCCGCCGCAGACGATGAGGATGTCGCCGGCGCCCTGTTCCTTCAGGGCGGCGGCCAGTTGCGGGACGAGGGTTTTGTGGCCGGCGGCGAGGCTGGAGACGCCGACGACGTGGACGTCGTTTTCGATGGCCTGGCGGGCGGCCTCTTCCGGGGTTTGGAACAGGGCGCCGACATCGACGTCGAAGCCGATATCGGCGAAGGCGGTGGCGATGACCTTGGCGCCGCGGTCATGGCCGTCCTGGCCCATTTTCACCACCAGCATGCGGGGGCGGCGGCCTTCGGCCTCGGCAAAGTCGGCTACGTCCTTCTGGATCTGCTGGAAGCCTGCATCGCCCTCATACGCGGCACCATAGACGCCGGAGACGGAGCGGATGGTGGCGCGATGGCGCGTGAAGACCTCTTCCATGGCGTCGGAAATCTCCCCAACGGTGGCGCGCGCGCGGGCGGCGTTGACGGCGAGCGCCAGGAGGTTGCCGGATTTCTCACCCGCCGCCTGGGTGAGGGCGGCCAGGGTTTCGCGGACCTTGGCTTCGTCACGGCTGGCGCGGATTTGTTTCAGGCGGGCGACCTGAGCCTCGCGGACCGCGGTATTGTCGATGTCGAGCACATCGACGGTTTCGGGGTTCTGGGGGCGGTATTTATTGACGCCGACGATGACTTCTTCGCCCCGGTCGATGCGGGCCTGACGCCTTGCGGCGGCTTCCTCGATCATCAGTTTGGGCAGGCCGCTTTCCACGGCCTTGGTCATGCCGCCCATTTCCTCGACCTGGGCGATCAGCTTTTCCGCCGCCTCGGCCAGGGAAGCGGTCAGGTGTTCGACGTAATAGCTGCCGCCCAGGGGATCGACCACGTGGGGGATGCGGGTTTCCTCGGCGATGATCAGCTGGGTATTGCGGGCGATGCGCGCGCTGAACGGTGTGGGCAGGCCCAGGGCCTCGTCGAAGCTGTTGGTGTGCAGGGACTGGGTGCCGCCCATGATGGCGGCCATGGCCTCGATGGTCGTGCGGATGACGTTGTTGTAGGGGTCTTGTTCGGTCAAGGACACGCCCGAGGTCTGGCAATGGGTGCGCAGCGCCAGGGAGCGGGCATCCTTGGGCTGGAAATGCTTGGCCATCAGCTTGGCCCAGAGCAGGCGGGCGGCGCGCAGCTTCGCCACCTCCATAAAGAAATCCATGCCGATGGCGAAGAAGAAGGACAGGCGCGGGGCGAATTTGTCGACGTTCAGGCCCTTGGCGAGCGCCGCACGGACATATTCCAGGCCGTCGGCGAGCGTGAAGGCCAGCTCCTGCACCGCCGTGGCGCCTGCCTCCTGCATATGATAGCCGGAGATGGAGATGGAGTTGAACTTGGGCATGTGGTTGGCCGTGTATTCGATGATATCGGCGATGATCCGCATGCTGGGTTCGGGCGGGTAGATATAGGTGTTGCGGACCATGAACTCCTTCAGAATGTCATTCTGAATGGTGCCGGACAGCTTGGCCGTGTCCACGCCCTGTTCCTCCCCGGCCACGATATACATGGCCAGGATGGGCAGGACGGCACCGTTCATGGTCATGGAGACGGACATCTTGTCGAGCGGGATGCCGTCGAACAGGATATTCATATCCTCCACGCTGTCGATGGCCACGCCGGCCTTGCCGACATCGCCCACCACGCGGGGATGGTCGCTGTCATAACCGCGATGGGTGGCCAGATCGAAGGCGACCGACAGGCCCATCTGACCCGCCGCCAGATTGGCGCGGTAGAATTTGTTGCTGGCCTCAGCGGTAGAGAAGCCCGCGTATTGCCGGATGGTCCAGGGCTTCACCGCATACATCGTGGCGCGGGGGCCGCGCACGAAGGGGGCGAAGCCGGGCAAGGTGCCGGTCGTCTCCAGCCCCTCCAGGTCTTCGGCGGTATAGAGCGGCTTGACCGCCAGACCCTCTGCGGTGGTGCGGGTCAGGTCGGAGAGCTGCGCGTCGGCACCGGCATCCTTGGCGGCGAGCGCTTCCCAGTCGGCGAGGGTCTTGGGCGGGAAGGTGGTCATGGGAAGGCTCCGGGGGAATGGGGCGGCGCGGTGCGCCAGGCCAGGAAGATGGGGAGAAGGGCGAGAAGGGTCAGGGCGGCTGGATCGACTTGGCCCTGCTGCTTGAAGGGGGCGGCGTTCATGGCTTATCTGTGGGTCCGAGAGCGGCAGGGTAGGGACGCCACCGGTGCCATGCCAGCGCCATGCCGGACAGGGCCGCGCCGAGGATCAGCGGCTGTGTCGGCCATGCCTCCGCCAGATCGCGCCCCGCCTGGACGAACAGTTTCCACAGCGCGGCAGCGTGCAGCAGCACCAGGGCCGCCAGCATGTAACCTACGGCGTGGCGCGGCGGGTAATGTTTGGACACGGTCAATCCCACATTCAGCATGGCGTAACCGGCGACCAGGGCCGCTGAGGCCGGTGCCACCATATCCGTCGACCAGGGCAGAACCATGCCGATCACGGCAGACAGCAACCCATAGGACAGCAGAAACCCAAAGGCAAAGAGCAACCCTGTGCCGGACAGGGCCATTATCTCGGCGATGCGGTCACTATGGCTGTGCGGGTTCATCCCGGCCTCTCGCCCTGTAATGACGGGTGCGGCAGGGTTGGCGCGGCGTGCCGCGTACAGGCCAGCGATAGTGGTCAGGATCATCAAAAAAGAGATCGGTCCCCAGTCGGTTATGCGGTCAAATGGCGGGGCGGAGACGCGGGGTGAGGTCAGGTCCCGGATGAGCATGGCCACGGCCAACACCGCCCAACACAGGGTGATCAAGCCCCCGCACCAGCGCACCGCCGTCATAGCCCGTCGCGGATTGGCCCGGTGCAGGATGTGCCCTGTGACAAAGGCGGATGCAAGGTTCAGCGCCATGACCACGGGTATGCCCCACCATGGCATCGCCCATGTCCAATCGCTGGCCATCTGAAACGGCAAGGTGACGATCAGCAAAGAGAGGGTGAGCAGCAGGAATTGGCCGGGGACCCCGAGGATCACCGATAAGACAAACCTTTCCAGATCGCTAGCCCCTTCCTCCCAACGCTCCATGGTCTGTTCTTACCTAAGCGCGATGAAATGTTTGACGGTGACGCCCGTGGTAGCCAGCGTCTGCCGGTCGGCGAGGGTCTTGGGCGGGAAGGTGGTCATCTGGAGGCTCCGGGCTTCAGCGTTTTGCTCGTCATCCCGGCGAAAGCCGGGACCCAGGATTACAGGCGCTTCGGCTGGGTCTGCCGTGGCAAGCGGTGTAACGTCAGGCTTTTGCCCCCTTGGTCCCGGCTTTCGCCGGGATGACGGTGAAAGAAACTAGCGTGCGTCTAAGGTTCACTCAAACTCGATGATCTTTTCATCCACCGCGAGGCTCGCCCCCTTCACGGCGTGGACCTTTTTCACGGTTCCGTCGGCCTCGGCCCGCAGGATGTTTTCCATTTTCATGGCTTCCACCACGGCCAGTTCCTGACCGGCCTTCACCGCTTCACCTTCCTTGACCGACACCGAGACCAGCAGGCCGGGCATGGGGGAGAGCAGGTATTTGGACATGTCGGGGGGCAGTTTCACCGGCATCAGGTCGGCAAGGTCAGCGGCGCGCGGGGTCAGGACGTCGACCACGAAGGCGAAGCCGCCATGGGTCAGGACCCACGATGTGCCCTTGATATCGACCTGTACCGTCATGGCGACGCCGGCTACCGTGCCCTGCCACAGGCTTTGGCCGATTTCCCAGTCGCCCAGGACGGTGTGCGGGCCGCTGTCCAGCGTGACGGTGGCGGCACCGCCGGCAAAGGACAGGTGGGTCTTGTGGTTCTGGCGGTCGGCGCGTGCCACCCAGTCCTGGGCCACATGGAAGCCGTGGCCCGCCACTTGGCCCGAGATCATGGCGTCGCGGCTGGCGCGGCGATGGTGCAGCACGGTGGCGAGCGCCAGCAGGCGGTCACGCACGGCGGGGTCGGGCGTCAGGCCGTGGAAGCCGTCGGGATACTCTTCCGCGATGAAATTCGTGGTCAGGCGGCCGTCGCGGAAGCGCTGCTTCTGCATCAAGGAGGTGAGGAAGGAGATGTTGTGGCCCACGCCCCGGATCTGGAACCCGTCCAGCGCATCGGCCATGGCGTCGGTCGCCTGATCGCGGGTGGGGGCCCAGGTGATCAGCTTGGCGATCATGGGATCGTAATACATGCTGATCTCGCCCCCCTCATACACGCCGGTATCGACGCGGACGATGGAGCCATCGGGGCGGGTGCCCTCCGTGGGCGGGCGGTAGCGGGTAACGCGGCCCGTGGAGGGCAGGAAGCCACGGGTAGGCTCCTCCGCATAAACGCGGGCTTCCAGGGACCAGCCATTGATGCCGACATCGGCCTGGGTGACGGGCAGATGTTCGCCGGCGGCCACGCGGATCATCAGTTCGACAAGGTCGAGGCCGGTGATCATTTCGGTCACGGGATGTTCGACCTGCAACCGCGTATTCATCTCCAGGAAATAGAAATTGCGGTCCTTGTCGACGATGAATTCCACCGTACCGGCGGAACGGTACTGCACCGCCTTGGCCAGTGCCACCGACTGTTCGCCCATGGCCTTGCGGGTGGCGGCATCCAGGAACGGCGACGGCGCTTCTTCAATCACCTTCTGGTGGCGGCGCTGGATCGAGCATTCACGCTCGTTCAGATAGACGGCATTGCCATGCGCATCGGCCAGAAGCTGGATTTCGATATGGCGCGGCTCGGTGATGTACTTTTCGATGAAAACACGGTCATCGGCGAAGGAGCTGCGCGCCTCGTTCGTGGCGGAGCGGAAGCCGTCGCGCGCCTCGGCGTCGTTCCAGGCCACGCGCATGCCCTTGCCGCCGCCGCCGGCGGACGCCTTGATCATGACGGGGTAGCCGATGTCGCGGGCGATGGCGACCGCTTCCTCATCATCCTTGATGACGCCCAGGTAACCGGGGACGGTGGAGACCCCGGCGGCCTTGGCCAGCTTCTTGCTCTCGATCTTGTCGCCCATGGCGCCGATGGCGTGGACATCGGGGCCGATGAAGGTGATGCCGTTCTGTTTCAGCGCCTCGCAGAACGGGGCCTTTTCCGACAGGAAGCCATAGCCGGGATGCACGGCCTCGGCGCCGGTCTGCTTGCAGGCGGCGATGATCTTGTCGGCGATCAGGTAGGATTGGGCCGACGGGGCGGGGCCGATATGCACCGCCTCGTCCGCCATCTCAACGTGCAGCGCGCCGGCATCGGCGTCGGAATAGACGGCCACCGTCTTGATACCCATGCGGCGGGCAGTCTTGATGACGCGGCAGGCGATTTCGCCACGGTTGGCGATAAGGATTTTCTTGAACATGGGGCGGGGCCTTTTCAAGGACGCTTGTGGCGTCTTCATGTTTAGGTATCTCGTTGGCTTGCTACTGCTTGTCTAAGACACGAAATGCCTCATTAATCAGGAAAGCTTTCTTTCCAGCGGGAGCAGGCTTCTGATCACACATGAATGCAGAAACATTATTTTCTATAAACAGACCTGGAGTTTTCCCGCCAAAGGCCTGATAAGAAAGTATTTTTCCCTTTACTGAGCCGTATGAAGGGCCATCAGGGATATTTGCTTTATCTTTTACTTTTACATTCACGACCATTTCAAGGTCGGAGCCAACGGGGTCGGACTTATCCCGCTTTGAGTTATCCCTAAAAGTCACATCGATATCTTCAAGTTCAGACCAGTAGGTCTTTGATATCTTTGGGCACGTATCCAGGAAAACCCCAAAGGATTCTGACAACTTGATAGGCCCGATCTTGAACACGTCACCATTAAAATTGATGTTGGGCGAGTCAGCCAGTGCGGGCGGCAGGAACCCCAGTCCTCCGATGGTTAGCAGGCACGCGGCAAATCTTGGTAACTTCTGTCGAAAGGCAGTCGCATCCATGAGACATCCCCCTAGTTACGTCACAGCGGCAGATTGTCGTGCTTTTTCCAGGGGTTCTGGAGCTGCTTGTTCTTCAGCATCGACAGCGCCTTGCACAGGCGGCGGCGGGTATTGTGGGGCATAATGACATCGTCGATATAGCCGCGACCCGCCGCCACGAAGGGGTTGGCGAATTTCTGGCGATATTCCTCGGTCCGCGCCTCGATCTTGGCTTGGTCGCCGATATCGCCGCGGAAGATGATCTCCACCGCGCCCTTGGGCCCCATCACCGCGATTTCGGCGGTGGGCCAGGCATAGTTGACATCGCCGCGCAGATGCTTGGACGCCATCACATCATAGGCGCCGCCATAGGCCTTGCGGGTGATCAGGGTGACCTTGGGCACGGTGGCCTCGGCATAGGCGAACAGCAGCTTGGCGCCATGCTTGATGATGCCATTATATTCCTGGGACGTGCCGGGCAGGAAGCCGGGGACATCCACCAGGGTGACGATGGGGATGTTGAAGGCATCGCAGAAACGCACGAAGCGGGCGGCCTTGATCGAGCTGTCGATATCAAGGCAGCCGGCCAGCACCATGGGCTGGTTCGCCACGAAACCGACGGTCGAACCCTGCATGCGGGCGAAACCGGTGATGATGTTCTTGGCATATTCGGGCTGAATCTCGAAGAAATCGCCCTCGTCCACGATCTTCGAAATCAGTTCCTTCATGTCATAGGGCTTGTTGGGATTGGCCGGGACCAGGGTATCCAGGCTCATCTCCGGCCGGTCGGCCACATCAGGCGTGGGGCGCGAGGGCGGCTTTTCCCGGTTAGACAGCGGCAGGAAATCGACCAGACGGCGGGTTTCCAGGAGCGCCTGCACGTCATTCTCAAAGGCCAGATCGGCCACGCCGGACTTGGCCGTGTGGGTCACGGCCCCGCCCAGTTCTTCGGCCGTCACCACCTCATGCGTCACCGTCTTCACCACGTCGGGGCCGGTGACGAACATGTAGGAGCTGTCCTTCACCATGAAGATGAAGTCGGTCATGGCGGGGGAATAGACGGCACCACCGGCACAGGGACCCATGATCAGGCTGATCTGCGGCACGACGCCAGAGGCCAGGACATTGCGCTGGAACACTTCGGCATAGCCGCCGAGGGAGGCCACACCTTCCTGAATGCGGGCACCGCCGCTGTCATTCAGGCCGATGACGGGGGCACCCACCTTCATCGCCTGATCCATGATCTTGCAGATCTTCTCGGCATGCGCCTCTGACAGGGAGCCGCCGAAGACCGTGAAATCCTGGGAGAAGACGAAGACCAAACGGCCATTGATGGTGCCGTGACCGGTGACGACGCCGTCACCGGGAACCTTCTGCGTTTCCATCCCGAAATCGGCGCAGCGATGTTCGACGAACATGTCCCATTCTTCGAACGAACCTTCGTCCAGCAGGATCTCAATCCGCTCCCGCGCGGTCAGCTTGCCCTTGGAATGCTGGCCCGCGATGCGCTTTTCACCGCCGCCCAGGCGGGCGCCGGCCCGCATCTTTTCCAACCGTACCAGCACGTCCTGCATGGGAAATCCGCCCCGTAGAATGGTTCATGGGAGTTTGGGCGGAGTTTGCGAATTATGCCGCAGCAGGGGAAGGCGTGGATGGGTGTGGATTTGCGAAGATGATCGGCAGAGATTGCAAATTTTGCGAATTTGCAAATCGTTCATGTGAGGGAGCACCCAACAGCCCAAAACAAAACCGCCACCGCCTTTCCGAAGAAAGGGGTGGCGGCTGCGGCGTGCGGCGTCGCCGCAAGGTTCATCAGGGATTGATGTTGATGAACGGGTCCCAGCTATAGGTGTTGGGGTCGTTGGCGATCTGCAGGTTGAAATGATAGGTGACCGACCCGCTGCCCAGGCAGTTGGCCGTCCACTGGGTCGACGAAAGCTGCCGCGTCGACAGCACGCCGGTGCCGGAGGTCTGCACGAAACTGGTGAAGGACACCGTCATGAAGTTGAGCAGAGGGTCCAGATTCCAGGTAATGACGTCACCGACATTGACGGTGATCGTCAGTTCATTGGTGCCCTGGCCCGCCGCATGGGGGCCCTGGTCGCTGATCATATAGACGGTGGCGCCAACATTGGGGCCGTTTTCCTGCGTCGTCTCGGTGTCGAACACGCAGATCACATTCACGCTCTGCTGAGACATAGCCCATGCTCCAATTGTAAATTGTTGATTTGGTCTTGGCGGTTCAAGGCGAAGCGCCGGCGGGCACCTCGTGGGGTGCGGTTTGACTTATAGCGCCGCTGGTAATATGACTATATGCTCTTAATCGCGTATTTATATTACTGTATTCTATTTTAACGAAATGATCATGAGGGCGCCCGCCGTCCTGCACATGAGCCGAATTTCTTTGGGCGGTACGCAACGAAGCGCATGGCGCGGCCCTATACACGGCTCTATTCCTAAAACTATTCATGGGAGAATGAGTGGGGGCGTGTTTGTACGGTTTGCCGGGGGCATCACTTTACAAAAGCCTTCAAAACAGTGGCATTCGCAGGTCTGGCCCGTCTAATAGTCATATGGCCAACAATAATTTTAGCGCCTGTCCCCTGACGGCAAAGGATCTCCCTTGAAAAGCAGCAGCTTCAAGTTTGGCGATTGGCAGGTGGATGTAAGGATGTGTCGGGTCCGCCATGTCGCGGAAACCGCCGAAGCACAGATCGAACCCCGCGCCATGGATGTGCTGTCGGCGCTCTGCCACCGGGCGGGCACGATATTGAGCGCCGATGACCTGCTGCATCTGTGCTGGGACGGTGTGGTGGTGGGGGAAAATCAGGTCCATAAGGCCATTGCCCAGCTGCGCCGCGCCCTGCGCGACAGTTCCACCGACCCCGTCTATATCGAGAATATCCGCAAACGCGGCTATCGCACCCTGGCTCCGGTGACGTTCCCACCGGGATATGGGGCCGCCGTGGTGGAGGAAACCTGGACGCGGGCATCACCCTATATCGGACTGGACCCGTTCGACGCGGCCCATGCCGATGTGTTTTTCGGGCGGGAAACCGCCGTCACGCGGCTTTGCGCGGCGATGGCGGGGCGGCTGGCGGCGGGGCGGCCATTCGTTCTGGTCCTAGGCCCCAGCGGCAGTGGTAAGACCTCCCTGATCCAGGCGGGGCTGCTGCCGGCCCTGATCGCCGGAAGCGGTGGATTCCGGGTGGAGGGCATTGCCAGCCTGGATCTGGGCGATGTCGCCAATCTGCCGCTGCCCACGGCGCTGGGGGGCGCGCTGCTTGACCTGGAGCGCGATGGCGAGCCGCTATTTGCGGGCCACAGCGCCGAGAGCGTCGGTACCGCCCTGACTGGCGAGGGGGAAAGCCTGCCGCCCGGTGCCCGGCATCCCAACGAGCCGGGCCGTAATCCCGCGCGCTTCATCCTGTTCATCGACCGGATGGAGGCCCTGTTCAACACGCCCATGGCGGGCATTCTGCAGCGCTCACAATTCCTGACAGCCTTGGACCGGCTGGCCCGGCTGGGGCCGTTTGCCGTGATCGGCGCCTGTCGCAACGATTTCTACCCCGATCTGGCGCGCGAGCCGCTGTTGATGGCCGGCAAGGAAACGGGCGCGCATTTCGATCTGGAACCGCCGACCCGCGCCGAGATTGCCCAGATGATCCGCCGGCCGGCGGAGATGGCCGGCCTCAGTTTCGGTATCGATCTGAACAGCAACGAACATCTGGATGATCTTCTGTGCGAGGGGGTTGCCAACAACACCGATGCATTGCCGCTTCTGCAATATACGCTGCAACAGCTCTACCTTCAGCGCAGCCCGACGCGCGAGCTGACCATTGAGGCGTACCGCAAGCTGGGCGGCATTGACGGGGCCATCGGAAGGCGGGCGGAAGCCATCCTGGAAGGGTTGCCGCCACAGGCCCAGGCGGCCCTTCCCCGCATCTTCTCCCTGATCGTGGCGGCGGGCGGGGCCGATGGCAATGCCCGCAGCCTGCGTGCGCCCTGGTCCGTTCTGGCCACGGCGGAAGAACGGCAACTGGTCACGAATTTTGTCGATCAGCGGCTGTTCGTCAGCCTTTCGCATGGGCGGGAGCCTGTGTTCGGGGTCGCGCATGAGGCATTGCTGCGGCAATGGCCGCGCGCCGTCGCCTGGATCGCCGAACACCGCCAGGCCCTGCGCATCCGGGCGCGGTTGGAGGCCGAAGCGCAGCAATGGATCGCGGATGGGCGCCGGACCGACCGCCTGCTGCGACAGGGCCGGCCATTGGAAGAGGCCCGCGAGCTGCTGAAAACCCGTGCGGTACCGCTGTCACCCGATATATCGGCGCTGATCACGGCATCGGCCCGGCAGGCGCGGCGGGCCGACCGCCTGCGCCTGGGCGCGGTGGTCGGCTTTGCCGTGATCGCCATGGTGGCGGTTGTGCAGGGCTATCAGGCCCGTCAGGCCGAGGCGTTGGCCGCGCAACGCCGACAGGAGGCGGAGGGGCTGGTCGATTTCATGCTGGGCGACCTGACCCAGAAATTGCAGCCGCTGGCCCGTCTCGACCTGCTGGGCGGGGTGGCGGAAAAGGCGCTCGCCTATCTGACGGAGGAGGATGCCGGGCGGGTGCCGGGGCCGCTGCGTCTGCGCCAAGCCAAGGCGCTTTTGACGCTGGCGGATGTGAACCGGTCACGCGGCAATGTCGATGCCGCCCTGACCGCCCTGGGCCGGGCGGAAACATTGCTGCGGGTCAATCTGGCCGAGGGGCCGGTGGATGGGGCATTGCTGAAAACGGCGGGGGCCGTTGCCTTCTGGTTCGGGCAGATCGCGCTGGATCGCCGCAATCTGGATGAGGCCGAACGGCATTTCATCCGCTATCGCGATCTGGCCCAGAGCATGGTGGCGCTGAACGCCGCGGACGAGGATGCGAGCCTGGAGCTGTCCTATGCCCTGGCCAGCCTGGGCAGTTTGCGGTTGCGCCGGGATCAGGTCAGCGAGGCCGCCCAGGATTTTGAGGAATCCAACCGGCTGAAGCGCGCGGTCATGGCCAAGCGCCCGGATGACCGCGCCCTGGCCGTCAGCATGGCCAATGGCCTGTCCTGGCTGGCCAATGCCCGCGCGCAGGACGGCCGCCTGGACGATGCCGTCACGCTGTATGGCCAGCAGAAGGACATGCTGGAAGGGCTGCGCAAGGCCGAGCCGGACGCGCTTGAATGGTCCAACCGGCTGGCCCTGGCCTATAAGCTGGAAGCCATCCTGCTGGCGGCGCGCGGCAGGACCGAGGCGGCCCTGGCCTCCTTGCAGATGTCATCCGACCTGATCGGCTATCTGCTGGACAAGGAGCCGGAAAACAGCCTGTGGCAGCGGCAGAAGACAGAGAATGACGTGCTGGGCGCGCGGTTCCATCTGTTTGCAAATGACCTGACGGGGGCGTCGTCCCGATTGTCCGGCTCGCTGGTCTGGCTTGAGCAGGCATTGGCCGCAAAGCCGGGCGACGGCTATGTCCGCCGCCTGTTGGGGCAGGCCCTGGCCAACCGCGCGGAATTGCTGCTGCTGACCGGCGATGTGAAGGGGGCGGGCGCCAGTGCCGCCAAAGCCGAAGCGATTGTTCGCGAGGGTCCGCAGGATGCCAGCCGTACGGTTCTGACCGCCAATATCCTGCTGGTTCAGGCCGCCGTCGAACGGGCGCGGCGCAACGTGGACGCCGCCGCCGCCTTCTGCGGAGAGGCGGTCCGGCTGCTGGGTCCCATCGCGGCAACCACCCATGACTACAAGATCCTCGATCCCTGGGTCCGGGCCAATATCTGCGCCGGCACCCTTTCCGCTGCCGTGGGAGGCATGAGCAGGTTGGAGAAAATCGGCTACGCCGATGTCCAATACCAACGCTTGATCAGTTCAACCCTCAAACAAGGAGACGTAAAATGAGCAGCCAGGACGTCGTCAATCATGTTCTGACCATTCCGGTGACGTGTAAAATGCAGGGAACGAGCGGTGGGTTGCCGCAGCCGACCCTTTTCTATGAGAAGAATGTCTCTACCAATGATGTGATCACGGCGAATGCGAATATCAGCCAGATTGTTTTCACGAAAGATCCGACCACCCAGATCGATTTCATCTTCACCGGCGTGAATGTGACGCCGGCGGTTGATGGGTCGAAGATACTCAAAGACCTCAAGATCGTGAGTGTCAGCGAAACGGAGGTCAAGATATCCGACGGCCAGGAGAATCAGAACAAGCAGGCGGTCGGCAATATAACCCTGTTCTTCCTGGTCGAAGACCCCGAGACGCAGGCATCCCTGATTTCGGCGGGCAGTAAGGTGGTTTACAGCTCCGACCCGGAAGTGGTGAATGATGGCAGCATTGTTTGACGGGTTGCTGTAACCGCGCTCCCGATTCCAAGGGGCGGACTGGTGGCCGGATCAGGCCCCGGTCCGCCCCTTTTCCATTCCGGCTTCCTTCCTGTTTTCTTCCGATTAAAACTCAATAAAATCAATGCATTGATTTTCGGAAGGATAACAGAAGAGAGAATTCTTCCGATCCCTGGCAGGGTCTGGTCATCGCCAACCAGCCAGGGATTTTCCGCCATGTCGCCGATGCTGACCCCCCGAGAACGCCAGGTTCTGACGCTGACCGGGCGTGGGCTGAAGAATGGCGAGATCGCCGCACAGCTGGGTGTTTCCGAACTGACCATCCGCAAGCATCGCTCCTCCATCATGCAGAAGGCGGGGCTGCGGTCCACGGCACAGCTGATCGCCTTTGCCGGGGGCAGCACCCCGTCGTTGGCCGACGAGCAGGCACCGGTGGAGCCAGCGCCCCTGTCCTGGGACCAGCTGCGCCCGCGCGAGGCGGAAGTGGTGCGGCATATCGTGTCGGGCTGTACCAGCAAGGAGATCGCCCGGCTGTTGAAGATCAGCCCCCTGACGGTGCAAAAACACCGCGAGCGGGCGCGGGAAAAGCTGGGCGTGCATACGGTGGGGGAGATGATCACGCGGGGGCGTGTGGCGCTGCCTGCGTGAAACGCTGTCGCCCTGTCCGCGTGAAACCCTATGGCGCTGTGCCCGAGACCGGGTAACATCCCCGCCCGAGAGGGAAGCGTACGGGGAACGGAGAGCGCCGCAGCATGACCGCCAAAATCTATGCCGGTGAACGCATCCGCCGCCTGCGGGAAACACGCGGCATCAGTCAGGCGCAACTGGCGACCGAGGTGGGGCTGTCCACGTCGTACCTGAACCAGATCGAGAATAACCAGCGGCCCCTGTCCGCCGCCGCTGTCATCCGCCTGTCCACCTTCTTCCAGGTGGAGCCCAGCCATTTTGCCGATGACAGCGACACAAGGCTGGCGTCCGAACTGCGCGAGGTGCTGGGCGATCCGCTGTTTGGTGACGCGTCGGTGACGTTTGCCGGCATCCGCGATGCGGTGCGGGCCGCCCCCGCCATAATGGGATCGCTGCTGAAGCTGTATCGCGCCTATCAGGGCCTGGACGAGGAATATAAGGCGCTGGTCGACAAGGTGGGGGGCGGGGATGCCGTGGCGGGGCCGGCTGCCTTCCCCTATGACGAGGTCCGCGATTACGTGCAGGCGCAGCGCAACCATTTCGAGACGCTGGACCGTTCGGCCGAGGATCTGTTTGAGGGCGGGCATTTCTCCAAGGATCGGCTGCTGGAACATCTGGCCCAGCATCTGGCCGACCGGCATGGGGTGACCATCCGGGTGTCACCGATGCTGGCCCGCCATGACGTGCTGTGGCGGTACGATCCGGACGACAAGGAACTGCTGGTTTCGGAAGGCACGCCGCGCGAAAGCCGCACCTTCTTTGCTGCGCACCAGATCGCGCTGCTGGATTTCGGGGTGGAGATCGAGCGGCTGGTGGCCGATGCCGGACTTTCCAGCATCGAGGCGCGGTCGATCCTGCGTGTGGGGCTGGCGAACTATTTCGCGGGCGCCCTGATCCTGCCCTATAAGCGCTTCCTGACCGAGGCGCAACGGATGCGGTACGACATTGACCGGCTGTCGGCACATTTTAACGTCAGCTTCGAACAGGTCTGCCACCGCCTGTCCACCATGCAGCGGCCCGGCATGCCGGGCGTGCCCTTTTATTTCGTGAAGGTGGACATGGCCGGCAATATCGCCAAACGGTCCAGCGCCACACGGTTCCAGTTCGCGCGGTTCGGGGGGGCCTGCCCGCTCTGGAATGTGCATCAGGCCTTTGCCCAGCCGGGGCGCATCCTGGTGCAGCAGGCGCGCATGCCGGATGGGGCCACCTATCTGTGCATCGCGCGGACCGTGGTGGCGAAGGGGAACTCCTATCTGTCCAGGCCGCGCGAGGCGGCGGTGGGGCTGGGCTGTGAGATCGCCTATGCCGACCAGCTGGTTTATTCCGCCGGGCTGGATTTGCGCAATGTCGATGCCGCGGTGCCCATCGGGTCCAACTGCAAGGTCTGCGACCGCGAGGATTGCCGCCACCGCGCCTTCCCACCCATCGGCAAGGCATTGCGCGTGGATGCGCATGAGCGGCGGGTGGTGCCGTATTCGGTCAGTTGAGGGTGTAACCGGTTACGAATGACCGGCTTCGGCCCCATGGGCGGTGCGCAGGAAGGTCAGTGCTTCCACCACCAGCCGGCCCCAGAGTTCGAGGCTGGCCAATATCTGATCACCGGTGATGCCGACAGCCAGATTGTCCATTTCCAGGACCAGGAAATCATCGCGCAGGGAGAAGCGGGCAAAGCGCTTGTGCCGGTTCCATTGGTTCAGGATGGCGGCGTCGAAACTGTCCTGCACCTGGAACATCAGGTTGAAGTTGTAATCGCCGAAGCGGGCGGCCTCGGGGGCCAGCTGCGCGCCAGGGCGGATATTGAAGGTCAGGCCGCCAATGGCGGAACGCAGGACGGGGGCGCCGCTGGGCGTCAGATCCTGGGTGGCGGGCAGGCCCAGCTGTTCCAGGGCCGCTTCCAGATCCGTCAGCGTCACGCCGCGCAACAGCTTGTCCAACATCGCATCCTTCCCAAATCGTCGTCGCGGGCGACCATGCATGAGGGGCGGGGTGGGTGGCAATCATTTCAACGCTGCGTCGATGCTGTCCTTCAAGGTCAGCATGGGGGTGGGATCGACCGTAATGAAACCGCGACGCGGGCGGTCGACATCAATGATTATCATGGCCACCAGCACGATCAGCAGGCCGAACATGTGCGCCACGGTCGAAGGGCGGTGGCCATTCAGGCCACAGGTGTAGCCGGTCACGGCACCGGTGAGCAGGATGGTGCCATAAAGCAGCAGCAGCACGAGCTCCGGCACATGCCGGGCCAGCAGCGCATCACGCGCGCCGAAGGCATCGATCATGCCGTTCAGGGCCTGGATGTAAAGCCCGCTGGTCACGGGGCTTTTGTCCAGTTCCGCGGCTTGTCGGGCCTGTTGCCAGAGCTGATCCTGCACCGCGATGGCACGTGCGTTGACGGCGGCGCGGTCGCCGGCCTGGTCCAGGCTGATGGAACCCGCCTCCACCCGCAGATGGGTATAATCGCGTAGCAGCGCCTTGGTTTGCGCGGCCAAAGGTTCGGGGAGAAGCCCGGCGCGCAGCCAGGTGGTGCCGATGGCGTTCGCCTCCTCCACCAGTGCCTGCGACCGCGCGTCATAGCGCTGCAACGACATGGAGAAGGTGAAACCCATCAGCAGGGCCAGCAGACCCAGCAGGGAGCCCTGCGCAGCCGACACATGGGCACGATAAGCCTCGGTCCCCGTGCCGGCCCGCCGCCGGCCCAGGCGCAACCCGCCCCAGGTGATGCCGGCCAGCGAGACCAGCAGAAGCAGGGCGATCAGCGGGGCGGGCAGTGCATAGAGCAATTCACGCATGATGGGCCTGTCGCAACCGGGGATGGCTGATTTCACCATGGGTTGCGGGCCGGCGCCAGCCCTGATCAGAAGCTGGTGCGGATGCCGACAAAGCCCGTCAAGGTGAGGCCGGGGCGGCCCGGCTGTCCCGTGAAGCCCGCCACCTGCGTATAGAAACGCAGCACGCGCCGCCAGCGGGGGCCTTTGGTGCGCCAGGGTTGATAGGTTGCCTCCACCCAGGGGTTCAGTCCTGAAAAACTGTCAGCGGCGGGACCGTCGCCTTTGCGCGTCCAATAGGCCATGGCGACGACATCGATGACCAGCCGGCCTTCATCCAGGCGCAGCTTCTGTTCGGCTGCGATGTGCAGGCTGTCATAGGCGCGGGTGAAACCCTTGAAGAAGCGCACCCCCTCATAGCCCGCGAAGAAGCGCAGGTCGTCGGACGCGTAATGGATGAAGTCATGGTAGAGGGCGGCGGCCGGGTGCCCATCCTCGATCCGGAAGCCGTAATCGGTGAAGGCGGCGATGTCGTCGGAGAGGCGGTAGAAAGTGCCGGCGGTCAGGTTGATCACCCGCCCCGCCGCCTCGTCCGGCTTTGACCGGTCCAGGGAATGGAAGATGCCCAGATGCAGGCGGCCCAGGTCGGGGACATGCTGACTGTAGACGCCGCCGCAGACGGGGGACGCGGTCAGGATGATGCCGGGACGATAGAGATCGGGGCCGCAGCGCAGGTCGGTGGTTTGCGCGGCGGCGGGGAGGGGGAGGAGGGCCAGGAGCAGGAACAGGAGCAGGGTGCGCAAGGGCTGGGTCCCGATGGGGGCGGACCGTGGGATATTCGCATGGGATGGGGGAAAGGTTACGGGGGATTTGAGGGATGATGGCGAACGGCTGGTTTGCGCCCCGTTGTGGTCGTTCAATGGAGCGGTAACAGTTCCTCAAAGCAGACGTTTCCCAATGCAGGTCACCGCCGATCATGGAAATGCCCGCTTCCATTGTGCTCCATCCGAAGCGGCATCTTTCAGAAAAAGGTGGTGCTGATCGTCAGTATCTTTTCAGGATGATTATATCCGTAAAAATACGGATTGAAGCCAAACGGACAAACGCTTCAAATTGAGCGAAACAACGGCTGGCGTCAGTGCGCCATAAAGAGGAATAAATCATTACTCAGGCTAAATAACCTGGGCATTGATTGAATGCCTCCTGTTCAAATTACGGCGCTGATCATGGCGTCTTTCGAGAGGGATGCTGATAATGCGGGATTTATTGGTAAAATTTGGAGCCCTTATGATGGCTGCCAGCGCCCTGTCGGGTTGCGTGTCATCTGGTACCAAACTTGGTTCCGGTGGTTCGATGGTGTCAGGCGCCGGCGGAGCGGCAGGTAATTCACAGGCAGCTGCCCAACTGACAAAGTGCGACCGTCCGTTGGGTACCGCTGCCTTGGTGGAGGAGGATATTCCAGGCTTGGCGCAGGCTGGGCTGACCTCACCTGTGCCTTTGCTGCGCTTGATGATGACACAGTCCGGCTGCTTCCGGGTGGTTGACCGGGGCCAGGCCATGCAGCGCATGCAGCAGGAGCGCGCCTTGGCGGCGGGCGGCACCTTGCAGGGCGGGTCGAATATCGGCGGCGGGCAGATGGTGGCCGCCGACTTTATGATTACACCCAATGTCATCTTCCAGGACACCAATGCGGGGGGGGGCGGCGCTGGTCTGGGTGCATTTTTACCCGGCATTGCCGGGGTGGTGGCCGGCGCTATCAAGACCACCAACCTGCAGGCGCAGACAATGCTGACCCTGACCGATGTCCGCACGGGTGTGCAAGAGGCGGTCGCCGAGGGGTCGGCACAGCATAAAGATGTTGGTTTTGCCTTTGGCGCAGGCGGACTAGGCGCGCTGCCCATTGGCGGCGTCGGCGGTTCTTACGCTTCCACCGATATCGGTAAGGTGGTTGCCGCTGCCTTCATGGACGCCCATAACAAATTGGTGGATCAGGTCCGCGCCATGCCAGCCATCCAGGCTAAACTGGCAGCCCCTCCGGCCACCCAGACCGCAGCGTCGCCGTCCAGTTCCGCTCCCCCCATTCCCGCGACGGCGCCGTCACTGGTGGCCGGCAGCAGCTACAAGACGGTGACAAACCTGAATCTGCGAGGCGGTCCGTCTACCAACGACCCTGTCATTGGTAAGCTGGCTGCTGGTGAGACTGTCACGGCCGTAGGCGAACAGAATGCCGGTTGGTGGAAAGTGACCAATAGCGCTGGCCAACAGGGCTGGGTGTCTGCCCGTAATCTTCGGCAAGGCGGCTGAACTCGCACAGTGAAAAAATTGGAAGCAGCGGTGTGATGCCGCTGCTTCTACACATTTAACCTCTGCAATCTGTGCGACCCGGTTAGCCGCCACATCAATCGGTGGGTGAACGGAAGTGTGACAGATATTCAGCATCCAAAGCGTTATCCAGCCCTTATCTCGGCATATGGTCGGTGTGAACCTGGTCGTTTTCTGTTCCAGAGGTGATGGACCCCACTGGCCAGCAAGCTTCCACCTCATACTCTCTGGCGGGTAGCATGGCATGCAGCCTAAAAACCGCCTTGGAAGAGGACCCCGGATATGCGACATCACCGCCGCGCCAATATCCTGGCAAACCCAGGGGGCACCCTGACTTCTATGGGTATGCGTAATTGGGACCTGACAATGCGCAATAAAATCAGTTTCGCTGGCATGGCTTTCCTACTTTGTGCTGCGGTTATTCAGGATGCGGCGGCAGAAGGGACGATGCTGGATGAGATCATTGTCACGGCACGCAAAATTCCCGAGAACCTGCTGCGCGCGCCGGTGTCTGTATCGGTCTTGACCGAACGGGACCTGTCGGGTGCTGGCGTACGTTCGATTTTTGATGGCCTGCCTCTTTTGCCCAATCTGTCGGTACCCGGAGGGATTGCACAATCGCTCCAGGGACAGATCGGCATCCGGGGAATATCCACGCTTCAGCGCAATATCGGGGTTGAGTCCGGGATTGGCATCTTTATTGACGGTGTCTATCAGGGGCGCTCTGACACCTATCTCCAGCCGTTCCTAGATGTGTCGTCGCTGGAGGTTATCAGGGGTCCTCAGGGGACGATGTTCGGTAAGAACACCATCGCAGGGGCAGTGAACATCACCACGCTGATGCCTGAGGATAGGCCGCAGCGCCAGGTCCTTGCCGAGGTTGGAAATTATGGCTTGGCCCGTGTGCAGGCCTCTGCCAGGGGACCACTGACCACCGATATCGGCGCAAAACTATCGGTCGGTTACGTGGGGCGGGGCGGGACCTACAGCCATCTGTCGGGCGGACCGGATGGGGATAAGATTGACCTGCTGTCGGCCCGGACCGCCTTTGTCTATGACGGCGGCTCCGGAACCAGGGTCGTTCTGGCTGGTGATGCCTTGAGGGATCGGGGTCGCCCCGCCTATTTCCAGTCTGTCGAGGTCGCTGGTTACGCCAACAACCCGATGGCATCGCGACCCCATGTCATCGACCCCGACGGCGACAATTATCTTCACCGCGACAATCACGGCCTGTCTCTGACCGTCAGTCACGAGATGGACAAGGCTGCTCTTGTCGCGATCACGGCCTATCGACGGGCAGAATATCAGGCATCGCTGGATGACGATCAGTCACCGCGCCGTTTCCTGTCAAAGGATGCCTGGTCGGACAGGACCGATTTCATCACGCAGGAACTCCGGGTCGATGGGACGATCGGCACCCGTTTCACTTATATCGGTGGGCTTTTTTACCTGAACCAGAGCGTGGACACCGATCGGGTTTTGGCTCTGGGACCGGATTTTGGTCTGCCCGTCCTGCCGGCCCTGAAAACCGTTGGCGGGATGGACACGCAGACTGTCGCCATGTTTGGCAATGCGGACTACGCGTTGACCGACCGCATCATGCTTTCCCTGGGCGTCCGGTACGACTGGGAGCGCAAGAATGTGGATTTTGACCAGATCGACGAGAGCGGTATCCTTGCCGCCATTGGTTTTCCCTCGCTGTCTTATGGCAACAGGGTCAATGACCGAAGCCTGTCGCCCACGATCGCCGCCCGCTACGATATCGACCAGGATATTCACGCCTATGGCCGCATTGCCCGTGGGTTCAAAGGATCGGCTTTCAATGTCGATCTGGCGTCCAAGGGTGCCGATCTTGCCGCCGGGCCTGAGCGGGCTACAACCTATGAAGCCGGGCTGAAGGCGCTGTGGCTCGACCAGAGGGTGCGGGTGAGTGCTGCGCTGTTTCAGACCGACTATGATGATATCCAGGTATCGCAGCTGCTGGGCTCCGGGCCGTCGCTGGATAATGCCGCCAAGGCAGCCATCCGCGGTGCTGAACTGGAGTTAACCGCGCGGATCACGACCGGATTGACGGCCAGCGCATCGCTTGGGCTGTTGGACCCGACCTATGACCGGTACACAAACTGTTCTGTTCCCCTGTCGCTGGGAGGTGGCAGCGCCGAATGTTCGGGAAACCGGATCGTTGCCGCACCAACATCAAACTACGCGGCGATAGTTGATTATGTCTATCCGGTGAACGGGTATACGGTAACCACACGTGCCCAATATATGGGCGCGTCGGGTGCCTATATGGACGCAACAAATGCGGCCCGGTTCAAAACAACCGGGTATGATGTCGTTAATGCCAGCCTGTCGCTTTCCCGTGATGACTGGGAAATCCGTCTATGGGCGAAGAACATTTTCGATCAGGTCTACACCACCTATCATGACGACCGCTCCACAGTGGGGGTTGGCAAGACCACAGCCTATGGTGACCCGCGCACCTATGGCTTGACCCTGTCAACGCGGCTGTGAAGCCGGTGACAGAACCGCGCCTGAACAGGATCAGACGTAAATGACACCCAGCAGGATTGCCTTGGCCACGGCCTGTACGCGGTTGGCTGCATTCAACTTGGTGACCACACTTTGGCAATAATGCTCCGCTGTGCGTTCACTGATATTCATCAGGGTCGCAAGATCGGACGCATTCTTGCCCATGGCCAGCCAGACCAAGCACTGTTTCTCCCGGTCCGTCAGGGGTACCGTCGCCACGGTGCGAAAACTGATCCCGCTTAGGGAAATATACTTTTCGTGGAAGAGTTGCACCAGATAGCGAAACCATAGTGGTGATTCCAGGACTGGCCGGATAATCCGCCCCTCCGGCCAGAAGAACGTCACAAAACCTGGCACCGTCAAACCATCGACGATTGTACTGCAGGGGACCACATGGCCCTCCTGATATCCAAAATCAGAGGCGTGATCCAGGACGGTCAGCGCCCTTGGGCGGCGACCGCGGCGCGGCTTGTCGAAGCCGGTGAATTCCGGGCAATCCATCCAGCTGAACGGGAGCGGGCTGCGAACGGCGCGCGCCACCACCGGGTCGCAGGTAATAAAATCCTCCTGCTTGTAGGTCTCGATAAAGCTGGTCGGGGATGAACTATCGAACAGGATGGCGCCCGGCTGGCCCTGAAGCGGAGGGCGCATCGCCGCATAGCTCACAGCGGCGAAGCCCGCATCCTTTGCATGCTGATCCAATTCCTTGAACAGTTCGATACAGGTTGACGCTGACAGTATGTCGGTTGTGTCAGAAAAGAAGTCCCGATAACGCCCAGTCAATTCCCCACTCCGCACATGATCCAACTGCAAGGCTGCCAAATTGATGGCTTTTTATTAAAATTGCACCGCCGGTTGTGCCCCCACCCGACATGACCCCATCTGTATAACCCGGTACTTCCCCCAATTGAAAGCGGTCCGATCACGTGGGATGCCTACAGGCGGCGCACACATGAATAACAGCCGTGGGGCGCCACAGCACCGGAAAGCAGAGAATTGAAAGAGGAGTGGTGAAATGGCAAGACGGAAAAGCCTAGTTCTCGGCGGTAGCGCTGTTTTATCGACTGCAGAAAATTAATAATCACCAACTTAGATGGAAATAAAAAATGATTGTCACAGGAAAAATTACGCTTATTGGTGCGGGCAGCTGGAAGAACGGCGAAAACACCGCATCAATAATTGAAATTGGTGGTAAGAAATTTCGCGGAATAAAATATGGTGACGAAATGTCAACATATTTAAATAAGGCGTATTCTAATGGATCTGAAGCTACACTTATTATTGTTGGTGTATATCTTACATATCTTTATGCTGACGGAGATGAGTGTGACGCCACGGGAAGTTCTATAATTTACTGGTTTTTAATATTAATTGGCCTACCCCTATTATTCGTCGTTTTCATTGGTAGCTTCCCTATTGCATATGGTATTATTGGGCTAAAATCTCGATCTGATTATAAAAAGGTAAAGGCTATGATTGCAGAAAGAGGTAAATAAAATTTCTTATACACATCAAAGTAGCCTTAGTCGTCTAAATATGCCGATAGCATTTGAGGCCGTCGTGAGCCGTGTCGGATTTTTCGGTGTCACAAGCTTGTACCGGTGAGCCTCGGCAAGTTGGATGCGGGTATCCGCATGTTAACGTTCAAGGCGATGGTGCAAATTCACTGATCGGACTTTGGTGGGGCGCGCCCGCCAAAGTCCGGCGGGTGCTGTAAGGGGTGGTCCTTGGCCGTCTCGGCTAGAGGGGAGTTGCGACACATTATCTCGCATGCGTGTGCAGCCTCATAGGATCGGACGGATTTGTGTTGGCCACTGAATCTTAACCCCAATCATTGGCATGTTCTACAACAGCCTATCAGAGTTGCCACCGCGGCGCTCAATCCGGACTAGAAAAATCCTCAAATGAAAACCAGCTTGTCATCTACTAATCTTTTTTGCCTGACCACCTTCATATTCTTAAAAATGTTTTAAATAATATAGGTGATAGCCAATTGTAGTGATACAATAATATCTCTAAGAAGACAAGATTGATAAATAATCAGAGGGGTGAGTTATGGGAAAATTTAACTTATTATTGACATGTATTTGCAGCATTATTCTGTCAGGCTGCGTCAGTACGCAAGTGGTGGGTAATAATCCCGTATCGCAGATCGTTGATAATCTTCTGAGTGTTTATGAACCTGTCGCCAGAGTTGAAACACATCTGGGGGACGGCAGAGGGCTGATCCGACGTGTTTATGGGTTGGGCTCCAAAAAAGGATTCGATCTCGCGCCAGCGACGGGTTGGCGCGGCAGTACGATTCCCGACCTAACTGAGATTACTGGTGTTCAGCATTCACGTGTGGGGAAGACTACGGCGATTTTGATAACAGGCGTGTCGCCGAACTGCGCTGTTGATAATATCCTGTTATTCATCGAAGACTTGAGTGCCAGTACCTTCAATGTGGGCGATTGCACGCGTCCGGTCGAGATTGAATACAGGAAAAATCACAAAGACTTCTTTTTGAACGAAACCGGCACTGACGACCCCAGACTGTGGACCTTCTCGGCAGCCCAGGGCCTGCTGGGCGGCAAACGCTTCAGCGAATTGCAGGCCATGCAGGAGGCCGAACGCGCCCAGGCCCGTGAACGCGAACGTCAGAAAGTGGAACAGGCCAACCAGTCCGCCGGCAAACGCGCGCCGACCGTATCGGGCGCAGCCTCCGGCGCCACCCGCCCGGCCCAGCCAAAGCCGAAGCCCGTATTCACCGACATGCAGATTCCCTCCACGATCAAGACACCTGACGCAAAGCCCGTGGGTGTCGAAAATCTTTCCACCGAACCGTCGCAGCGGAACTAACAGCCATGAACACGCATGCCATTGCCTCCGCCACTGGGCGGATGCGATCCCTGCTTGTGTCACCCCTGCTCTGGTTGACGCTGGCGTATCTATTGTTCGAGCTGTCCTTCTCCGCCCGACTGCTGGATGCTGCGGGCGGCACAGCGACCATCCAGGAGATCCACTCCCTGGAGAATTTTGGGCGTGTCCTTTCGGGTGTCGCGCTGGGGCTGGTTGGCGCCGGCTTCCTGCTGCGGCGGCGGCCGCTGACGGGCGGCGGCCGCGTGTTCATCGGGGCCAGCCTGATCCTCATGATTGCAGGGCTGCTACTGGACCTGAACAGCGATCCTTTACATGCGGGGTTGAGCGTAGCCGGCGTTATCGCCGGGCTTTGCGCGTTGCTTCTCCTGCGCCACGTTGGGGATTGGGTTGTTCTGCGCAGCGTTTTGGCCACAGGACTTTTCATACTGACCAGCGTCGCTACCATGTTCGTCGCCCAGACCCGTCTGGTGAACAACATGGTCGCCCGCCTTGACGATACGGACCGGCGCAATGCCGTCATCCTTGCCGACGCGGCGGCAAGGTTATCCGGCTGTCGTCTGCGCGTCGACGATATCTTCCTCTGCGATGGTGAACAGTCACCGTCGGGTAAGGCCTTTACGGCGGTGTTCCCGATGTTGGCGCTGGGCCTGCCCGATCTGGAAAGCAAAGGTCTCGCGGTGATCCGCCGTCAGGCGGCCAACCGTTTCACCGTGGAATGTGACGCGGGCACCGAAGGCTGCATCGGCACGCTTAATCATTTTTCCAATAATGTCTGGCTGCCCATCATGAAGGAGGTCAGAGACAGTTGGGAACAATACAAGAGCGGTATCAAGAAACACCATAACACGGTGGAGGGTGTCGCCACCGAACAGGAGCGCGCATGGAGCAACTATGTCAGCGACCTGAAAAAGCGTAATTGGACACCGGAAACGGTGCCGGAGCGCTGGCATGACGATGTTCGCAAGAAGCTCGGTCAGAAGGGTTTGATCCTTCATGACACATGGCAGTTGGACGACCGCGAATCCTTCTATCGTGCTGTCGAACTGAAGGTTTTGCGAGAGGCGGATAGTCGCCTGAGCAAGGAACTGAAGCGCTTCGACATGGATGCTACTATCGACAGTTTCCAGAAATTCTTCGCGCAAAGACATGTCCAGCAGAAGATCCGCGCGACGCTTGGATTCAATGGAGAAAGCCGAACCTTCCCGCCCACGATCGACGCGGCACAGATCGAGACGGCGGTTTACCGTCCGTTGGTGATGCAGGCTGTGAACCGCTACTTGGAACAGATCGGTGCTCCTGCCAGCACCTTTGGTCCCGGAGGCACAAGCGAACAACTGGGCAGTGATGCTGCCCAACGCCTGATCGTGCCGCCAATCGCTCTGTTCTTCTCCCTGGTCGGCGGTGCTGGCCATCTTCTGAAACTGTTGATCTTGCTGACTGGCATCCTGACGACCAACTGGCCGTTTCGTGCCACCATCAGCATCGGCGTTGTCGCCTATCTTATTTATATGCCTATGACCGCGCCGAATACCGTCACGCAAAGTCAGGCCTATGCCAACCTAGACCGCTATGTCGCCGCCCATGTGGGGGCACGGCTTGGCAAGTTTGCCGGCGGCCTGACGGCGGGCCTGCTGGAATGGACCATCCGGGCCCAGCAATATGCCTATCCAATCAACGAGAAAATCCGAACCTCCATCATGGGTAGTGTTGAGTTCGGCTATACCGACCGCCGGAGAGTGTCATGAGACGTAAATGGTGTGTACTCGTCGCCACCTTGCTGGCCAGCACGGTCAGTCCCGCCGCCGATCTGCCGATGGGAAGTGTGGCTTGTGGCGGCCTCTCGGTACAGGCGCACCGCGGGGGGGATGACCATGCGGAGAACAGTCTTGCCGCCATCCGGCAAGCCGCCGCACAAGGCGTTGGGGCGGCTGAAATTGATATCCAGCAATTGAGCGACGGCGAATGGGTCCTCCATCATGATGCCGTTACCGGTCGCGTGGTGAAGACGCGGGGCCGTGTGCCGGTAGGAAACCTGACCGCGCAGGATTGGCGCGCCGCGACGATCGTCGGCGCCGACGGCAAGGTAGAGGGTTCACCCTCCTTTCTCGCCGATGCCCTGTTCATCGCAAAGGTTGAGCGAATCGCACTGAATATCGAGATTAAGCAGCCTGTGGGCGGGTGTGCCAGCCTGACGCCCGCTTTGTCCATGGCCGCATCATCTGGCGCCACGGTAATCTGGTCGACGGTGTTCAACAGTGTGGCCCAGTGCCTGGCCGAGGCCGGTGCGGACTATGTCGGCATCGTCGTCGGTCCACCATCGGGAAAGGTGGTTCCTTCCGGTGGAACGGCTTCCCGGCTTCTGTCCGGTCTGCCCGCCAACATGCGGGCCAAGGTCGAGGATCGGCTGCAAAGCGGCTACGATGACCAGGCAAACCGGGCTCTCCTGACGGAAGTGGGAATATCCGGCGCCGCCCGCCGCCTTGTTGGAGCAGGCAGTTTGGGTCTGCATGTGGCCGCCGCCGACTTCATGAACGATCCGCAGCTGCTCCGCCACGCGTCCAACCATGGCTTCTCCGTCGGTGTCTATACGGAGGAGGACCCGACATCGTTCGCACGCTGGCTGTCTCGTCAGCCCCGTGCCGCCTGGCCCGCCAGCGTCATTATCGACGGGTCGCCACAATTATTCTGCTCAATAGTTCAGTCACATATAAAATAACTATCCAATTTTTCGCAAAGATCAGCTTATTGGTCGTTTGTCACATCGGGTGGCGGTACCTCTGAACTGTTTGATTTTGTTGAAGAACATTTCGACAAGGTTCCGCTGCCGATAGACCCAGGACGAGAAGACGAAGCTGCCCTTGCGGTTGGCCTTGGGTGGAATGTTGGCCCAGGCCTTCCGCTCGGCAGCTTTGGCGCGGATAGCCTTGCTGTCATAGCCCTTGTCGGCCAGCAGAATGGCACCCTCGCCAAGGTCCTCTGTCAGTGCGTCAGCCTCGGTGCAGTCGGCAACCCGCCTGGCCGTTAAGCGGAGATGGACGGGGCGACCTTCGGCATCGACGAGTGCGTGGATCTTGCTGGTGAGGCCCCCACGGGAACGTCCCATGCCGCCATCGTCTCCAGCCCCTTTTTTCCCGTGGCCGCCTGCTGGTTCACACGAACACAGGTGCTGTCAATCATCACGATGTCGCCGCCCTAAGCGGCGGATACCGCCTCCAGAAGCCAAAAGCTAAAAACCCCGTATTTCCCTCAATTGAATGCGGTTAGCGGGCAAGGCATGAATTCCAAAATAAACTAGAAAAGAGGATACGATGGTAAGGAGTAGAGTTCTCCGAGATACAAATGCCGGTCCCGGCATTGTTTCTGTAAACGGATTACAGAAGGCATTTATGCTGGAGCAACATTGGCGCTCTAGCACACCTCCAAAGGTCGGTGGCATTGTTGATGTGGAGTTGAACGAGCTTGGCGAGATCGTAAGTGTTACAGCTGTGGACGATGCTGCCCTTGCCAAGGAACAGGCACAAAAGGCTCTCGATACAGCAAGCACGGAAGGGCGCAAATATGCCGGCATGCTGATCAGCAAGGTCGGCGTTCCCACCTTGGTTGCCGTCGCCCTGATGGCGCTCGGCTGGCTGATCCTACCCACTTTCTCGATCCAGGTGTCATCGGCCTATCGGGAAAGCATCAGTTTCTACGAGGTCCTCAAGGTCATCAACAATTCGGCAGGCTTGGATTCCCTGGGTAATCTCGATGCCTTGTCAGCGGGAGTGTGGGGCTGGTTGATGTTTGCTGCCCTGCTGGCACCGCTGCTGCCGCATTTCCATTCAAACAAGTATCTGCCGCTTGGCTATGCCGCGCCGCTGATGCTGATCCTGGTCGTGGTCCTTCAGACCTATATCTCCATCCGCGACAGCGTCTCCCAGGCCCGGGACTTGGCGGGCGGATTTGGCGGCGCGAAGGGCGCGGCCATGGCCGAAAGAATGATGTCGGAAATGATGAATATGGCTCTCAAGGCCGTCACGCTTGGAGCGGGCTTTTATATCGCCGCCGCGGTCTCGCTCTACCTGGCCTTCCTAGGCATCCGCAAATTCCTCGCCTCTAGCGCAAAGGTCTGACCAGAATGATCAAGATGAAAAAAGCCGCCATTCTTTTGATGTGCGCAGCCACCATCCTGCCGGGATGTTCGAAGACGGAAGAAAAGACCCCGCAAGCGCAGGAGGACTCGCCAGTCAGTCTTTCGGACGCAACATCGACCAGCAAAGCGAAGGAAGCGATTGAAGAAAAACAAGCCGCAGCCGTGCCGATGGCTGACAAGTCTGTTCCCCTGAGCAGCTATAAAGCAATGGAAAGCGGTCGAGCGTTAATGTTCGCCCATCTGGCGGCCGATACGCTACCATTGGATTATGAAAAAATTGCTGCCCGTATCTCTGATGACTACCGAAGCGAAGAGGATGTATTTAAGAAAAATGATCTGCTTCAGGCGCTTAAACCCGCCATTGATGCCGAGGTAACAAAGTCAAAATCCAATATGTATTATTACATGATGGATGATGATGGGGTAAGCAGTTATGATTTTGCAACGAAATCATTTCAAATACCCAGATTGTCCACAAGTGGAAATTATACCTATTTCTACGACAATTCTTCATTTAAGCTGGAGTACTCGAATCCAGTTGAATTCAGCCGGGTCGAAGTGACTGACGAGACCCGGGCGCGGCTGATCGAGAAGCTGCGCTCGCAGGCCAGGGGCCTGATGACGAAAGTCTATTTCTTCGCCTCCAGCACTGAACTGGGCAGCCCCATAGTCAAGGCTGAAATTACCAAGGTTCAAATTCTTGACCGCCAGGGGAATGTTCTGGCTGAAAGATAGCGAATGGCACCTGGATTCCTCCGGAAACCGCCAATTTCTGCAATGATATAGCATACAGCCTTTAGCTAGGTTGGTCATGTTGGGACAGGGCGGTTTCTGGGATTTTGAGGATAGTCTGCGTGAGTTGTCGGCAGGGGGTGATCCGCTGGAGCGGCTGTCGGCGACGGTTGATTTTGAGTAGTTCCGGTCGGTTCTGGCCAGGGCCCTGCGCCGCAGCAACCCGTGCAAGGGCGGGCATCCACCCTTTGATGCGGTTCTGAGATTCAAGATGCTGGTGTTGCAGGCGCTGCACGGGCTGTCGCTGCAACAGACCTTGTATCTGGTGCGTGACCGGCTGAGCTGGATGCGGTTCTGCGGGTTGGGTCCGGGAGACGGGACGCCGGATGCGAATATGCTGTGGGATTTCGGCGAGGCGTTGATCGCCGCCCGGGCGCCGGACGCGCTGTTCACGCGACTGGCCCCGTGCGATCGTTGCGGCGGGTTACCTGCCGATGTCGGGCCAGATCGTGGATGCCACGCTGGTGCTGGAACGGCGTGGTGGGTCGCTGACTGATTGTGTCTTTCCCAGCCGGTCGATCATGCAAAACCCATCAGCACCCGCCAGTATGCGCGCCTCGTCGAGGAATGGGTGATCGGGGTCGGCCTGCGCCGGGAGGATTATGGAACCCACTCCCTTCGGCGAACCAAGGCCGCCCTTATTTACAAACAGACCGGCAACGTAAACAGGTGACAAGCGCAAAGTGCGCAGCGTAGATACAAGAACGAAAGATGCGATTCCGTTAACCGACCTTTACCCGCGTCCGGGACCAAATTCGCCTGCAAATAAGTAGCGTAACTCGCAACCCGCAGGTTTTGTGTTTTTATTGGTAAAGTGGAACATTTTCGGGAAACGCAGGCCGGTCCAAATCAGTTTCGTTGTCTTATGCGCCATGCATTGGCGCGCTGTGGGAGAGCGCGAGTGCGGTATAAAGGGCTTGATCTCAATTTACTGCATGCTCTCGACGTGTTGTTGGAGGAGCGCAATGTGAGCCGTGCCGCCGACCGGTTGGGACTAAGCCAATCCGCATTGAGCGCGGCGCTGTCGAGGATGCGCGACTTTTTCGGGGACGAACTGCTAATGCTTGAGGGGCGGCGGATGCATCCCACCGCGTTCGCTGAACAACTCGCGAGCCAGTTGCGCGTCGCCCTCGCCGGCATCGACACATTGCTCCTGACTTCACGCAACTTTACGCCCGAAACGGCCGAGCGGACATTCAGGGTGATTGCCTCGGACTATATCGTAACCGCGATCCTCAGCAGACTGGCGGAGCGCTTCACGGTTACGGCACCGGGCATTCGCCTCAACTATATCGCACTGGACGAAGCCGCTCTGGATCGCCTGATGCAAGGCGATATGGACATCATGATAGCACCTCGGGAATATTTGTCCCCGGCCCTGCCGGTCGAAGAGCTGTATAAGGAGCGCTTCGTCGTCGCGGGCTGGAGCGAGAATCCGTTGTTTCGCCGCACGATAACGACGGAAGATATCCTCGCCTCAGGCCATATTTCCGTTGAGATCGGCAGTCGTCGCTCCAGCACATTCGCCGACTATCACATGCGATTACTGTTTGGTGAGAGGCGCATTGAGGCGACGGTTTCGTCATTTGCCGTCGTGCCTTGGATGCTGCGCGGCACGAACCGCCTCACCCTGATGCACGAACGCTTGGCCCGAGTGCTGGCGACTGAACTCCCTCTCGCCTTCGCACCCTTGCCGTTCGAGTTTCCCGAGATGCAGGAGATGGTCCAGTATCACCGCACCAAGTCCGGCGATGCCGGTGTGCGCTGGCTGATCGAACAGATCCGGGTGGCCGCCGAAGGAGCGTCTTTCAGTTAGACCATCGCGTACCCGGTCCACCTGCCGTCAACCGGCAACCGGCTTCATCGCATCGTGCTCAAGGTCATCGTATCTCGTAGGTTCGGATGATAGCGCGGCCCGGTTTGCGGGCACCCACGCACAGGAACATCGTCTCATTCAACCAACTATGCGATGCCTCGCCCGTTTCGAAGAAGGGGACGGTGCGGAAATAATACTCGGACGGCAATACGTCCTCACCATCCAAAAGCCGCCGCATGACCTCGGCCGGGGCCCGACGCAGTCCAGAATTCTCGACTCCGATGACCGTACCGTCCTCCACCTTGATCCAGTATCGGGCGTGGACCCGTGTCAGACCGTCGCCTGGGCGCACGCCTTGCCAATCGGCCCCTCCCGGCATCACTAAGCCGCGCAACTTGGGCCCATGGACCTTGCCTCCGACAATCGGGATGATCCTGCGGCGCATACCGTCGATCTCGCCAAGCTCCTGGATTGGACCTAGATCGACATCGAGCTGAAATGCGAATTGCAGTTTGGGCTCAGGGTAGCCGCCTTCGTTCGCGTCCACACGCGCCGCCGCCGCCACCGTAGCCGCCGAGCCCGCAACGAGAAGGCTGCGCCGGTTCAGCAGGGCATGTCTGTCGTATCGCTCCATCTCGCTCTCCATTCGTGAGTCGCGCATACAGGGTACCTGGATAGCTCAAGGCGCGCGCCACGTGAAATCCATTGGCTGAGTTGGAAACGATCGAATTCGGTGATGCATTATGGCAGCCCGGTCGTCGACCGCGTGTCCGATGTATCTACTGGATCGATCATATTTAATCTAATAAATCGATTTCTCGGATGGCCGCAGGTAATTTACATTCTCTGGTGAATGTAAATTAAGAAACGGGGGGAACTATGCGGCTGCCACGCTTACTATGTGCGGGATTGATCGGCTTGACTGGTGTCTGGGCCGCGACCGCTCAAGAGGGGGCCTTTCGTCTTCCACCGATCGTTCCGGTTGAGGCACCCGCTCAGACCGGCGCATTGCCACTCTATCCTGCTGGAGCACCGACTATTCCGGGCGCTGCGGCCGCGGAGCGGTGGGGCAAAATGCTGGACGAGATGATCGTCCGCAACGTGACGCAGCCAACCATCACCCCCTATTTGCCCGACCCTGCAAAGGCGAACGGGGCTGCCGTCATTGTGGCGCCCGGTGGTGGCTTCATGCAGTTGTCAATGCGCTACGAAGGGGCCAAGGTCGCGGAATTCCTGGCCAGCCAGGGCGTCGCCGCGTTCGTTCTGAAATACCGGCTTGAGCCGACGCCGCCGGAAGAGGCTGCCTATGTGCGCCTGATGGGTGACCGAATGGCGGCGGCTGCACGGTCCGACGTGGATCGCGGGCCTCCGCCTTCATTCAAGCCGGCCATTGACGATGGGATAGCCGCGATGCGGTTCGTTCGGGAGCGTGCGGCACAATTCAAGGTCGATCCCAAGCGGGTCGGAATGATCGGGTTCTCTGCCGGTGCTATGACCGCGCTGGGCGTCACCCTGGCCAATCAGCCGGAATCGCGCCCTGACTTTGTCGGGCTGATCTACGGGCCTATGAATGCCGTCGAAGTGCCTGCCGAGGCGCCCCCGATGTTCGCTGCCATCGCCGCTGACGATCCGCTGTTCGGAAAGGCCGGCTTCGCCATCGTAGAGTCGTGGCGCAGCGCGCGCAAACCGGTAGAGCTGCACGTCTATCAAACCGGCGGGCACGGCTTTGGCATCCACAACACCCACACAAGTACGGTCCTGTGGCCCGGCCAACTTGTCGAGTGGATGCGGACCAATCGCCTGTTGGGAGGAGAGGCGCCCAAGGCATGGGATCAGTGAGACAGGACGCGTTCGCTGGCGCTCGCGGCATGTTGAGGAAATGTTGAATGGGCGCCGTAAGTGCGCCACCGAGATTTGGCTGAACGATGCGCGGTGCGTGTGGATCGCCCCTGGTCGTACTGGCAATCCCGGTCCGTAGACCCTGCCCAAAACGGCTGGCCTTCAGCGCCGCGTAGCCGACAACGATGATCCGCGATATCCGCCCGCGCGCAGCCATCAGAGATAAATCCGAACTACTCGATCTGCTCGCAAGGCCGCAGTGAAGAAAAGCAGTCTTCGACCGACCGGAGCCGCCGCACTCCGATCTGAAATTCAACCAGCGACTGCGGGAAACGCCGCATCAATCTCAACTCAAGAAAGCAACCCGGGGGAGGAAACAGGATGACGAATTTTCGTACCATGCTGCTGATGGCATCGGTCAGTACTGCCGCGCTCGCATTGCCGGCAATGGCAATTGAGGCTGCATCGGCAGCGCCGCAGGCTGGCGATCTGGTGCTTGAGGAGATTATCGTCACGGCGCAGCGCCGTGAGGAAAGCATTCAGGATGTGCCTGTGGCGGTGACGGTGATCACCGCCGACGCGCTTGCCAGCCGGCAGATCGACAGCGCGGCAGAAATCTATCTTGCTGCACCCAGTGTCCAGTTTGGCGGCGAGGGCGATTTTTCGATCCGCGGTGTAGGCACTCTGTCTTTCGCGCCGTCACTGGAATCCAGCGTCGCGATCGCGGTCGACGACGTTAACCTCGGCCGACCCGGACTGGGCGTCGGCACCTTCGATGACGTCGCCCGCATCGAAGCGTTGAGTGGCCCGCAGGGCCTACTATTCGGTAAGAACGCCTCGTCCGGCCTGATCAATATTGTCACGCAGCGACCGGAACTCGGCACGTTCGGCGGGTCGCTCGACCTCGAAACGACGGTGCGTGACACGACACCCGGTAACGGCACAGGCGTTGTTGCCCGCGGCACGCTGAATATCCCGGTTGGCGAAAACTCGGCGCTACGCGTCAATACACGCTACTCCTACCAGAACCCGATCGCCAAGAATATCGGACCGGGTCCCGTTGACGAGAATACCCGCGACAAGGGCGTTCGCTTCAAGTTCCTCAGCCAGCCGGCGGACAGTCTCGAAATCTACCTGATCGGCGAATATGGTGAACGCACGGGCCGTCCGGGACAAGCCTTCCGCGAAGTCAGGTCGAACAGTGAACTTTATGGTGCGATCATCGCCGACGGCATCACGCCCGGTCCCGACAATCTCTATTATTCCAGCGACGGTCGCACCTTCTCCGACGGGGAACAGGGCGGCCTTCAGGGCACGATCGCCTACTGGTTCGAAAACGACTGGCAGCTGAGTAACATTGCCGCCTGGAAATACTCGAAACTGAACTCCAATCTGGACACCGACTATGTGAGCCGGGATTTCCTGAACACCAACCACGCCAGCGGTGTCTATTCGCAGTTCTCGAACGAGTTGCGCCTCTCGATTCCTGCGAGTAGCCGGATCAATGGCCAAGTCGGACTCTATTACTTCCAGATCAAGGACCAGGCTGCACAGCAACTCGGCGGTATGCTCGGCCTCCCGCCGTTCGTACTCGCCGGGTTCCCCTTCTGCGTCAACCCGCCCGCGACCGTACCTGGACCGCCGCCCAACTGTCCGGTCGACAACGACTTCGCGCTCGGTCGCGATTCTTCGGTCGATTTGAACTCGAAGAGCTACGCTGCGTTCGGCCAGCTCAACTTCGAAGTCACGGACCAGCTGACGCTCCTGGGGGGCGCCCGCGTCACCCGCGACGAGGTGCGCCAGACAGTCGCACAGATGCAGCTCGGTAGTTACGGCATCGCACTCGGCGCGCCGGGCACATTCCGTGGGGAAGTGGGAAACACCAACTTCACCTGGAAGCTGGGTGGCCAGTACGACGTCACGTCGGAGGTGATGCTCTACGGCTTCTACGCGCGCGGCTACAAGGGGCCGGCGCTCGCGGACGTCGCATCGGCGCCCGGCGGTTCGTTGCGGGTGGTCGAACCGGAGACGAACAACAATGTGGAGGCTGGCATGAAAGCCACCTTCCTCGACCGCAAGCTGATGCTCAACCTTGCAGCTTTCCAGTCGAACTACAGTAATTACCAGTCCCAAACCTTCAATCTGGAACTGCAGACCTTCGTTCTGCAGAATGCAGGTTCGCTGCGCTCAAGGGGGCTTGAGGCCCAGTTGATTGCGCGTCCGGTTCGGGGACTGACGCTCAACGCGGGCGCGACGGTCGTTGATGCAATCTTCCGTGACTTCCCCGGTGCTGAATGCTACCCCGGACAGCCCGACTGCCCGACCGGCAGCTTCAATGCGGCCGGCCAGCGGCTACCTGCGTCGGCGAAGTTTACGTCCACCGTTCAGGGCATGTATGAATTCCCGGTAAGCAACGGGTATGACATGTTCCTGGAAGCAAACTGGTATCACCGGTCGTCGATCAACTTCACAGTGAACGGTGCGCCCTCGGCTTTGATCGGACCGGCGGACTTCTTCGGCGCAAGCGTCGGCTTCAACACTGACAACATCCGCGTCTCGCTTTTCTGCAAGAACTGCTTCGATGAGCGCGTTCCCACCGGCCTCATCCTCTGGGCAGGCGACGCTGCGAATACTGGTTTGCAAACAACATCACAGGCTTTCGGCGAAAGCTCGGTGCGCAACATCGGCCTGTCTATCAGCTACCGCTTCTAAGTGACAGCCGTGGCCGGGCGACTGGCGCCCGGCCTATGAGCACGGTGAGAGGCGGCGCCGTCGTTGCGCCGCCACGATACATCGGACTTGAGAGGAACGAAGAGATGAGTCAGCGTTTCATCGTTGCGGCCACGCTTGCCAGCGCGGCGGTCCTATGGCCGACGGGGTACGCCGCGTCCGCGACGCCGGACGAGAAGCCTGGGTTGACGGTCGGCGTGGGGAAGTCCGACATTACCCCGCCCAAGGCCGAACTGCCGCCCGGGATGATGATCCGCGATCCGCTCGGCGCACGAGCTATCCTGGTGCGCAGCGGCATGACCTGCGCGGTGCTGGTGGGGGTCGATCAAGGTGGCACTACCAATGCGGTCATGGACCTGGCCCTGCCGGAGGTTCGCAAGATCACCGGATGTCCAGAAAGCAGCATCATTGTGTCCGCCACCCACACGCACAGCGGCAGCGCGATGGGGCCAGACGGTGACCCCAAGCGCGTCGCGACAGGAATTATCGCAGCTGTAACTCAGGCGGCTGCCAGCCAGCAGCCTGTCCGGATTGGGTTTGGCAAGGTTGACGTCGACCTCAACTCGAACCGCGACTTCTACGACCATAAACAACGTTGGGTGCAAGCCAACAACCCGGAAGGGCCATCGGACAAGGAAATGTCGGTTGTTGGCTTCATTGCGTCCGATGGACGTCCCATCGCGCTCTACCTCAACTACGCAATGCACCCGGTGAACTTTTTCATGAGCGGCGTCATCAGTGCCGATTTTGCGGGCGGCGCTTCGCGCTTCCTTGAGGGTCGCTACGGCGCGGACACCGTGGCGATCTTTGCCGAAGGTGCGGCGGGTGACCAGAACCCCCGGCTTCTGGGCCTGCCCAATCAACTGATAATGGCGGCCCTCAACGCCCCGCCGATCGACGAGCGTGTCGGGGCGCCGCCGCCCTGGGAAAGCGGTCCTGGGAGCGGCGCGCCGCCTCAGCCCGGAACCCGAGACCCTCAGCGCTACAACGCCGCCTATGCCGAGGTCAGCGCCGGGGTCGATGCGATGTCGTGGGTGATCGGACAGTCGGCAGCGCGATTGCTGAGCAGCCCGGAGTTCCAGCTCATGGAATCCGCTGATATCCACAGCGTACAGACGCGCATCACCTGCCCTGGGCGCGTCCCGAAAGGCCACCCCATCATGCCGGGCGGGATCAATGAGACCCCGGAATATGCCGATGCTGACCCAATCGAGATCAAGCTGGGCATGTTGCGGATCGGCGACGTGCATTTCGGAAGCGTGAATGCCGAAGTCTACAATGAGATCGGAATGCGGCTCAAGCGACAGGCACCGGTGTCGAAGCTGATGATAGTGACCTTGGCCAACGGCCTTGCCGCATCCGGCTATATCTACTCGGATGCGGCATCGGAGCGGCGAACTTTTCAGGTGCTTTCCTCGCGGCTCAAGCCTGGGTGCGCCGAGGACAAGATCGTCGAGGCGAACCTGAAGATGATTTCAGACATCCAGCGTTGATTGCGGATGTTGGGGCCAAAGAAGACTGTCGTCAGCTTTTGGGCCGGCGACAGTCTCTGCCGTGACCCAAATCCCGATCAGCCGAACTCATCGAAATTTGGTGCCAGTCGATGGTCAGTCGATGACAGGAGTCGGATTAATGGAAAACCGGTCGAGCGTATCCGCCAGTTCAACCAAATTGCCACCAGGTGCGGCGTGGCGCAGCAGTGCTGACAGGCAGTCAATCGCACCGTCGCTTGCACGGCGGTTCGGAAGGAATTTCTCGGCGATTGAAAGCCCACGGACAGCCCAGACCATCAACCGCATGACCGCCAGGGCGGACTCCTCGTTGCCGCCAAAAGCGCGCTGCATCGCTGCCAGCGCGTTGCGTTCGACCTCTACCTGCATTGGCACCACGACCGCCGCCAGTTCAGCATCGCTGCTCGTCGCCTGCAATATCTCCAGGACCGCTAGGCCGGAGGGTTTGCCGAGCACCGCCCACAACAATTTGGGCCAGTCGTGCAGATTCAGACCCAGGCCGGTATCTCTGCGCGCCTGCTCATATTCGTGCATTTCACGCTCAAACACATGGCGTACAACCTCGGCCATCAGCGCGGCGCGGGTGCCGAAATGGTGGAGCAGCGGACCGCGCGTCACGCCGGCACGCTCGGCGATCAGCGCCGTGGTGGCACCGCCATAACCTGTGGCGCTGATCGTCGCGATGGTCGCCTCGATCAGCGCTAGGCGTGTTTGCGTCGATCGCTCTTCTTGGGTCCGACGGACCCGTACACCGCGCATATCGCCACCCTGAACTTACTTCTGCTCAACATCGTCAAGAACCCGGCTTCTTCGCATTGACTCCACTACAGATCAAGGAAATTCACATACATTCAAGAATGATTGTATGTGGCGACTGGTGATCGGGCCATGAACGGTTGGACACATGGTCGCGTATCAGAATCCCCGATGTCATCAGCGGCAGGAGAGAAATATGCCTCTTAGGAAGATGATGTGCATGGTACTCGCCCTGTCGACGGCGACGGCGGTGTTGGCGCAACAGGGATCGTCGTCGAGTCCGATCCCCGGCTCCCGCCCGAATATTCCGCCCGAAATCCTCGCTCAAATGCAGCGTGAGGAGGCCGCCTATCAGGCGATGCCGGACACGCCTGGGTCTGGACCCTATCCGGCGCTGAAAGAAGAAGACCGATCGCTGCCAGAGCATACGGTCTATCGGCCGGCGGACGTCGCCAGTCTCGGCAAGGTACGACTGCCGATCGTGGTCTGGGGCAATGGCGGGTGCGCTGGCGACGGCGCCGGCCAGCGTCTCCATCTGGCTGAGATAGCTTCGCACGGCTATCTTGTGATCGCGAATGGCGGGATAAAGAGCGGCCCCGGCACAACCCCGATACCGCGTCCTCGAACGCCGCCGCCGGAGCAGGCCGCCGGGTTCGTGCCACCACCGCCGGAGAGCAGCGCCGAGCAACTTACGCAGGCGATCAACTGGGCGATTGCCGAGAATGCGCGCCAGGGCAGTGCCTATTTCGGCAAGCTCGACACCAACGCCGTGGCGGTCTCCGGGTGGAGTTGCGGCGGCGTTCAGGCGTTGACCATCGCCACGCGGGATCCACGCGTGAAGACCGCAGTGATCCACAATAGCGGGCTGTTCCCTGACGGGCAGGCCAGGATGCGCGGGATGGAGCTTACCAAGTCGGAACTGGCTAAGCTCGGCTCCCCGGTTATCTACATCCTCGGCGGCCCGACCGACATCGCCTATGCCAACGGCATGGACGATTTCGTCCGCATCGGCGGTGTACCAGCCGCAGTGGCGAACCTTGCGGTTGGCCACACCGGTACCTTCTTCCAACCGAACGGTGGCAAGGCCGCCCAGGTTGCGCTTGCCTGGCTCGACTGGCGCTTGAAGGGGCGCAGGGAAGGCGCGGCATGGTTCGTCGGAACGAAATGCAAGCTCTGCACCGACGCCGAGTGGAAGATCGAAGTTAAGGGTCTGTGATCCGCGAGACCACCCCTGTCGCCAACGGCCCGGCGCAATGCCGTTGCGAGCCATCAGAATGGATAGGTCGAATGTTCCGGCTATTTTTGTTGCTAACCGCTATGTCCGTGACCTTGAGCGGGGGAAGTGTCGCGCAGGCGAAGCACTCTCCCACGTCCGGCGTGACACCCGATTTTCGTGACCTCAACCGCAACTTGCAACTTGATCCCTATGAGGACCGTCGGCTTACGCCAGATCAACGCGCCGACGATCTTGTGCAGCGCATGACGCTGGAGGAAAAGGTCGGTGCGATGATGCATGGCACGCTACCCGGCCGGAGCGGGTTCGCGGGCATCTCGCGCGAGGGCTATGACCATGGGCTCGCAGCCCAGTTGATCCGTCAGGGCAACATTACGAGCTTCCTGACCCGCGTGGAACTGACGCCGGCGCGGATGGCGGAGGAGAACAACGCCATTCAGCGCATCGCGGCGGAAGGACGCTTGGGCATCCCCGTTACGATCAGCACCGATCCGCGCAACCACTTCCAGGCAATGGCTGGCGCGAGTGTGGCAGCAAAAGGGTTTTCGCAATGGCCCGAGCCCCTTGGCTTCGGGGCGATTGGTGATGCCGAACTGGTCCGCCGCTTCGGTGGGTTGGTCGCGGTTGAATATCGTGCGGTCGGCATCCATATGGCGCTGTCGCCTCAGGCCGATCTTGCGACCGAGCCGCGTTGGTCACGCGCTACCGGCACTTTCGGATCCGATCCCCGGTCGGTGTCACGTCTCGCAGGTGCCTACGTCGAAGGATTTCAGGGGAGCCGCAAAGGTGTCACCTCCAAAGGCGTGGCCACCGTGGTCAAGCATTGGGTGGGCTACGGCGCCCAGCCTGAAGGGTTCGATGCGCACAACTACTATGGACGGGTTGCGAAGCTCGACCGTCAAAGTTTCACGCAGCATATCGCGGCATTCCGCGGTGCCTTCGCGGCGCGTTCAGCCGGAATCATGCCTGGTTATCCCATTATTGAGGGCGTCAAATTCGGTGAAGCACATTCCGAGCCGGTGGGAGCCGGGTACAACCGGAACCTCATCCAGGGCCTGCTCCGCGATACGCAGCGTTATCGCGGCCTGATTGTGTCTGATTGGGCGATCACCAACGATTGCCTTGAGGTGTGCCGAAACCCAACTGCGGAGTCCCCGCAGTCGCCGATGGCTATCGCCATGCCTTGGGGGGTCGAAGCGCTCAGCCGTGAAGAGCGCTTCGCCAAGGCTGTTGCGGCGGGCATCGACCAGTTCGGTGGTGTGGACGATCCGGCGCCGCTGCTTGCGGCAGTTCGCACCGGCCGGGTGTCCGAAAGTCGGCTAGACGCATCGGTTCGGCGGATCATGGTCCTCAAATTCCAACTTGGACTCTTCGATCATCCGTATGTCGATCCTGCCCACGCCGCTACTATGGTCGGTGCCGAAGCCACACAGGCCGAAGCTGATGCTGCGCAACGGGCGGCGGCGGTACTGCTCCGCAACGACGCGGGACTGCTGCCGTTGAATGCTCCTGGTACTCGCGTTTGGCTTTACGGGGTCAACGAGGCGGCGGCGCGGGCCGTAGGGCTGACCGTGGTAACTGCTCCGCAGGACGCCGATCTGGCTATCGTAAGGGCGGGAACGCCATTCGAGACTTTGAATCCGCACCACTTCTTTGGATCGCGCCAGCATGAAGGGCGACTGGATTACCGTGACGGAGATGCGGCCTATGAAGCGCTTAAGCAGGCTTCAAGGCACGCGCCGACGCTCTTCGCCGTCGATATGGATCGTCCTGCGATCCTATCCAATATTCAGGACAAGGCACGCGGCATCATTGCCCTGTTCGGCGCCAGCGATGCGGCCCTGCTCGATCTGGTGGTTGGGAAGGCCGAACCGCGGGGTAGGCTACCCTTCGAACTGCCCGGCAGTATGGCAGCTGTGGAGGGGCAGGACCCAGCTCGCCCCGACGATAGCGAGGCACCTCTTTACGGGCGCGGAGCCGGACTGACCTACTGAAAGCCCCGCCAACTGCTCCCATCGACATCCCGAGGAATCTGGGCGCCCCGGCGCAACCAGATTGAGCTGAATCCCACCATTCAGGAGAGCTTGTATGACCGACAATTGCCGGAAACCAGCCGCAGCGGTCCGATCAGGTCGCCGTGGAGGCCGCTGGGGGCGATCACTTTGGACAACCGGAGTAGCCTGTTTGATGCTGACGAACACCGCTAGTCACGCGCAATCCGTCATCGTGCCCGACGCGCCGGATTTCGGCCCGAACGTTGTTGTCGTCACCCCCATGATGACCGTTGAACAAATCAACGCCGCAATCGCCCCGCTACCGAACGACCCAAGGCGGCAGATATTCTTTATGCCGGGAACCTACGGCAGCGCTGAAGGAGCCGCCAATCCCGATACCGCGCGAAATATCATCGCTGCGCACCTTAATGCGAACACGGCGATGGCGGGGCTGGGCAAATCGCCCGAGGGTGTCCGCATCAACGGCGCGCTTCACATCGATGTTGCCGGCTTCGCGGCCTTGGTGACTTTCGCACGTAGCCTGTCCAATCTCACCATCAATCCGATCCAGAGGGGCCTGCCCCCCAACACAATGCGCTGGCAGACGTCGCAGACAGCGCACTGGCGCCGCGTGAATCTCCTTGGCAGCCTCGACGTGGTCGGCAATCCGCCTACCTATGCGTTCGGCAGCGTGATCGCGAACTCGCGGATCACCGGCATAGTGGACGTGGGGGACTCTCGGAACACAACTTCCGGTCCAGGCGGCAAGGCTAATGCGATGTACTATGTCCGCGATAGCGCCATTGGCGGATGGAAGGGCTTCGCGTCCCAGATGGTGTTCTCTGGCGTCATGGGGGCTCCCGCCGACAACTTTGGGCCGGGCGGCCCGGACCGTTCCAATGCAGGCGACAAGGTTACGCTCCCGACGACGCCGCTCTCTCGCGAAGCCCCATTCCTTTACGTTGAGGAGGGCCAATACAAGGTTTTTGTCCCAAAGGCGCGGCGCGACAGCGCAGGTGTGAACTGGTCCGTGAAGAAGGATGTCGGCACCTCGATGCCGATCGACCGCTTCCTGATCGCACAGCCGAGGGACCCGGTAGAGAAGCTCAACGAAGCACTCGCATCGGGCAAAGACATCATCTTGACGCCGGGCGACTATCAACTGACGGCTCCACTTCGCGTTGCGCGGGCAGACGCGGTTATCCTAGGCCTGGGCTTTGCGCAGCTGAACGCCGTAAACGGAACTGAGGCGTTGATTGTCGCTGACGTGCCCGGCGTCGTACTTTCAGGATTCGGCATCGGCACCGGCCACAAAACCTCCGACGTGCTGGTGAGGATTGGCACGCCTGGCGTCCGCAGTGGAGACGCCTCAAATCCGACGACGCTATCCGACGTACACATCGCCGGCAATGCTGTCACCACAGAAATTATCGATCAGGATCACGTCTTGGTGGATGGCGCATGGATCAGGACTTGGCGTGACGGGAAGATCGAATGGGCCGACGCGGCCAATTCGTTCGGGGTCGTCGTGAATGGGAATAATGTCAGCTGGACCGGGCTGTGGGTCGAGCATTTCAAGAAGACACAGATCACTTGGAACGGGGACGGTGGGCGCGTAGTCTTCCTCCAGAACGAACCGCCTTACGAACCCCCGAGCCAAGCGGTGTGGATGAACGGGGACAAGCCAGGGTATCCCAGTCTCAAGATTGCAGATCATGTGAAGTCGTTCCGCCTGGACGGGTTCAGTACCTACACGCGTTTCTCGAACGGTTGTGAATGCTTCGTATGGAGCGCGATCGAGACGCCAGTATCGCCGACAATTCGCTTCCACGGCTTGACGGCCGCGTCGATCCTTTACCCAATCCCAGGCGGCGGTTTCACGAAGGGTGGGTACAAGCACATCATCAACGACCTCGGCCCGGCCGTGGATGCTGGCGTGGATTCAGGCCACTCCCGACTGCCACATTCGGACGTCTTCGGTTTCACAGCAAATCATCGCATCGCTAACTTCCCCGACAAACTGCCTTGAGGACGGTGGCTTAGCTAAGAACGCTCTCAGTTGGTCGCGGCGGCAAAAGCGGCGTGAACCGCGTCAAACTAGCCTGTGCCTGTCTTCGGCGGATTCCAAAGCGAAGGTTACAGCAGCGGCGACCTACGGGGATCCGACGCTGGCGAAAGCCTTAGTAGGCAGGTAGTGCCGGGTGGGCGGTATCGTTCTAGACCAAGTCCCCGCCGAGCAAAAAGCGGTGCCTTGCCAATTGGTGCAATCCCCCCGGGTCGTCTAGCACGGCAGCGTCTCAATCCGGCGCTCAGAGTGTCTGGCTGGCGTGGGTCGTACGGAACAGATAAAGACCTTCACTAGGGACTGTTGAGATTCACTGGAGCTTGAGAAAATCTGCTTCTCCGGCGAAGGCCGGGGCCCAGTGGTTACAGGCTCAAACCTCGAAGCTGCGTTGTTCGACACTGTTGATAGGTCGGACGCTTCGTCCCTGTACCACGGCCTTCGCTGATGGATAATCTATGAGTTTCAATGGGTTAGAAGAATTACACCCTGAATCTCAACACACCCTCGTGTTTAACTAACCTCGTCACCCAGTTCCTTGATCTCCCAGAATCGTATAGCATCTCTGAAGGGCTATGTTAGTTGGCAGTTTTTATCTTAGAATGAAAGGCCTCTACAATGAAAACATTCATGTTGGCATTGTTCGCTGTTCTTGTGACATCATATTCGGCTATGGCGCAGTATACGATCGATCAATTTGAGATCTCTGGTGTCAGCATCAGAAATTCCAATTACAACGGTGACGCAGCTGTTGAAATCACTATGCCGTCATCCTCATACCAAGATCCCTTACGTGAGAAACTTACCGATCGAAATTTCATGGCTTGGCTGCCGCTGGACTTCGGGGACGGAACAATTGAAGTTGAGTTAGCAAGTGATCTAGCACCAGATGCTCCTGAATATGCTAGGGGTTTTATCGGACTTGCCTTCAGGATTGATGCACAGGGTCGGTTCGAAAACATATACCTGCGCCCTCTCAACAGCACGTCGTCCGACCAGATCCGACGAAATCATACGATCCAATATGCAGCTTATCCTGATTTCCGGTTCGACACATTACGAGCGCAATTTCCGGAAAAGTACGAAACCTATGCAGATATCGAGATAGGCCGCTGGATTCATCTCCGACTTGTAGTGAATGGTGTATCTGCCAAACTGTATCTCAATCATTCAAATCGTCCTGCATTCGTTGTAAATGACATGAAATTGCCGGCCGACCAAAGGGGAGGTGTAGGGATCTGGATTGAGTCGGGAACAGTAGGGCATTTCCGCAATTTTCGGGTCATTTCCAACAAGTAAATGACCTCAATTGGATTCAGGACACAAAAGTAGCCATATGCGCCGGGCTTCACATAGCAGCAGCCCCCGCCCAAACCGGGGGCCAACTCCGCCACTTCGCTCCCCGCACTGGAGGCCCCGGATAAGTCAGGGTTCGCGGTGCTTTTTTCCGCTCACTGAGTTTTCGAAGTTGATAGACCCCGCGCCCAGTTGGCTCTAAGGATTCATCAATGGAGACTACCTCCTGTTCTCGGTCCTGGCGACCTGGGCTGCCGAAAAGTGAACCGTGAACCGCTCCGAGTTTGCCGGAGACGACGGAGATATAGAGGGTATAGAGAAGGTGACGGCCTTAGGGCGGGCGGGAATGTCCGGAATCCATTATCCGAGCTCGAATACCCGCCAGTCCGCAAACGGCCCCAAAGCCCCCCTGTAACACCCCGTTACAAATCCCTACCATCCATTAACCAAGCCCAACGGACAGGTTACACGGTCCCGCCTATGGTGGTCCCATGGGCGGGTCGGTTTCGGACGGCTGTAACCGCCCCTTTGCACAAGTCCCGAACGGACAGGGGTTGGTTATGGATGTCATCAAGCTGGGTCTGCGCAATCCGGCGGCGCTGGCGGTTTCGGTGCTGCTTGTGCTGGGGCTGGGGGTCTGGTCGATCCTGACCTTGCCGGTGCAGCTTTTCCCCGAGGTCAAGCAGCCCACGCTGGGCATTGAGGCGTCGTGGCGCGCCGCGTCCCCGCAGGAGATCGAGAGCGAGATCCTGGAGCCTATCGAGGATGTGATGAAGGGCCTGCCCGGTGTGACCGAGATGCAGGGCTTTGCCAATCCCGGTGGGGCGTTTGTCAGCCTGGAGTTTGATGCCAAGACCGACATGCAGCAGACCATGCTGGATGTCATCAGCCGGTTGAACCGCATCCCCTCGCGCCCCGCCGATGCCGATCCGCCGCGCCTGATCATGGGCGGGGGCGACAATGCCAATGAGACCTTGATCTATTACTTCGTGCAGAAGATGCCGGGCACGCCCGGCGCCCTGACCGACCATTACCATTACCTCATCGAGGATGTGATCCCCCGGATCGAGGCGATCCAGGGCGTGGCGCGCGTGGATTTCGGCGGACAGGCCGAGGCGCCGCAGCAGGAAGTGCAGATCATCTTCGACCCGTTCAAGATGGCGCAGTATGGCATCACCATCCCCACCGTGTCGGGCCTGGTCGGCCGGGCGCAGGATGTGACGGGCGGTTTCGTCGATGATGGACGGCGCATCTATACCGTCCGCTACAAGGGCCGGTTCAAGCCCGAACAGTTCAGCGATCTGGTCCTGGAATGGCGCGATGGCCGCCCGGTGAAGCTGGGCGATGTGGCCGAGGTCAAGGTGCAGCTGGGCCGGCAGTGGCAATATGCCTTCCAGAACGGCAATGAAGCCATCGGGTTGCGCGTTATCCGCCGGGAAGGCGCCAATGTCCTGGCCACCCTGACCGAGGTCAAGGACCTCATGGCGGAGCTGCGCGACGGGGAGATGAAGGCCAAGGGCCTGACCAATAATCAGAGCTTCGACCCGTCCGTCTATATCGAGAGCGCCATCGGCCTGCTGACTGGTAATCTTTTGTCGGGCATCCTGCTGGCCGTGGCCGTGCTGTGGCTGTTCCTGCGGCGCACGCAGCTGACGCTGCTGGTCGCCATGACCATTCCCATCTCGCTGTTGTCCTTGTTCGCGGTGCTTTCCATCACGGGGCGGTCGATCAATGTCATTTCGCTGGCCGGTCTGGCCTTTGCGGTTGGCATGGTGATCGACAGTGCCATCGTGGTGCTGGAAAATATCGTGCGGATGCGCGACCGGGGCATGGGCAATGACGAGGCCAGCCATGAGGGCACGCGGCGTGTCATTTCCGCCCTGTTCGCGTCGGCCGCCACCACCGTGATCACCTTTGTGCCCATCGTGTTCATGCGCGAGGTGGAGGGGCAGATCTTTGCCGATCTGGCGCTGACCATCGCGGTCGGTGTCACGATCAGCCTGATCGTCTGCGCCACGGTGCTGCCGGTCGCGGCGGCCAAGCTGATGAAGGTGACGCCGCGCATGGGCGGCGAGGCGCGCTGGGTCGAGTGGCTGTCCTTGAAGATCATGGACCTGACCAGCAACAATAAAAAGCGGGCTGCGGTGATCGCCGGGCTGGTCACCCTGTCGCTGGGCGGGTCGTACCTGTTGTTCCCGTCCATGTCGTACCTGCCGCCCGTGAAGCGTGACAGTGTCGACGCCTTCCTGAACTTCCCCGTCGGCACCTCGGTCGATCTGGCGAAGGAGGAGGTGGCCAAGGTCGTGGTCGACCGGTTCATGCCCTATTACACGGGCGAGAAGCAGCCCAAGGCCAAGAATTTCTACTTCATCGGCTGGCCGGGCGGCGGGTCCATCGCGGTGCGCCTGGAAGACCCGGAGCGGTTGGATGAGATGATGGGGATCGTCAAGAACGAGATTCTGGCCGGCTTCCCCGATGTGCAGGGCTTCCCCAACCGTGGCAACCTGTTCGGTGGGTTGGGGGCGGAGGGTAATGTCTCTATCCTGCTGCAATCCAGCGATCCGGCGGCCCTGTCGGAAGCGGCGTCCAAGGGTCTGGCGCTGCTGCGCGAAAAGCTGCCGGATGTGCAGTCCTGGTCCAACCCCAACCCGGAAATGGCGCAGCCGCAACTGACCGTCATGCCCAATGACCGCCGCATCTCCGAAGTGGGCTGGACCCGCGTGCAGGTGGGACAGGTGGTCCGGGCGCTGGGCGACGGGTTGTGGCTGGGTGAGCATTTTGACGGGCAGAACCGGCTGGACATCATCCTGCGCTCGCCCGAATGGACGGGGCCGGAGGAACTGGAGCAGGTGCCGGTGGCGACACCGTCGGGAACGGTGGTGCCGCTGGGCCAACTGGTCAATGTTTCCCGTGAAGTCGGACCGTCGGGCATCACCCGCGTTGATGGCCGCCGCACCATCACGCTGAACCTTCAGCCCGGCGAGAATATCGCCCTGGAGGATGTGATGGTCATGCTGAAGCGGGATATCGAACCGCAGCTTCGCGCCTTCCTGCCGGCGGATGGCACCTTGCGCTATGGCGGGTCGGCGGACCGGCTGGACGCCACCGTTGCGGCCATGGGCAAGAACTTCATCATCGCGCTGGGCCTGCTGTTCTTGTTGATGGCGCTGCTGTTCAAGTCGGCCAAGGACAGCGCCATGGTGATGATCTCCATCCCGCTGGCGACCGTGGGCGGGCTGGCGCTGCTGGATGTCACCAACCTGTTCACGTTCCAGCCGCTGGACCTGTTGACCATGATCGGCTTCATCATCCTGCTGGGCATCGTGGTCAATAATGCCATCCTGCTGGTCGATGAGACGCGTATGTGCGAGGCCGAAGGCAAGGGCAGGGCGGAGGCCGTGCATCAGGCCCTGCGGTCGCGCATTCAGCCGATCTTCATGGGCACCCTGACGACCGTGGCCGGCATGGCCCCGATGATCGTGGTGCCGGGGGAGGGCAGTGTCATCTATCGCGGCATCGCCGCCGTGCTGACGGGTGGGTTGGCGGTGTCGACGGTGTTTACGCTTCTGCTGCTGCCGGCCTTGCTGCGGCTGGGCGAAAAGGACAAGGCGGAAGCGGCGCCGGCGCCGGATTATGGGCAGAAGGTGACGCGGCTGGCGGCGGAGTGACATGGGAGGCGTGGATCCCTCACCCTCCCAAGCCTTTGCAGGCTTGGGCCCCTCCCTCTCCCACGTTCGTGGGCGAGGGGTGAAGTTTGGCCCCTTTCCCGCTTGACGGGAGGGTGAGGGAAGGACGGCTTTACATCCCCGTTACAGTTCGAAACCCGCAGGTAACGGGGTTTTGATTACAAGGATGCTGTAAACCATGTTCGAGGACATCGCCATGACCCGCCGCATAGCGCATCAGATCGCCGCCGCCCTGTTGCTGGGTGCTTTTGTGCTGCCGGCAAGCGCGCAGCAGGCGCCGGCACCCGCCGCCAAGGTGAAGGTGGAGGCGGCCAGCCTGCGGCAGATGGCGCCGGTGCTGCAGGTGCCGGGCAGCGTGATGTCGCGCCAGGATGCGGATGTGGCAGCGGAAGTGTCGGGGCGGGTGACCTGGGTGGCCGAAGCCGGCACGAAGCTGGCGGCGGGCGAGGCATTGGCGCGGGTCGATGACCGGCTGCTGCGCCTGGAACTGCGCCAGTATGAGGCGCAGATCAAAAGCCTGCAAAGCCAGTTGACGTTCCAGGAACGCGAGTTGGAGCGGCAGCGGCAGTTGGCCGAGCGCGGTACGGCGACCATCGTCAAGCTGGAGGAGGCCAATAGCCGCCGCGACGTCCTGGTCCAGGATCTGGTCCGCGCCCAGGCCAGCCGCGACCGCACCGCCCTGGAGATCGAACGCACCGTCGTGAAGGCGCCGTTCGGGGGCCAAGTGGCGGCGCGCATGCTGGAGGTCGGTGAATATTCCGCCCCCGGCGTGAAGGTGGCGCGGCTGGTGGCGGTTGATCAGGTGGAGGTGCGGGCGCAGGCGCCGGTGTCCATCGCCCGCCACCTGAGCGAAGGGATCAGCGTTTCCCTGGATGTCGAAGGCCAGCCGGCCCAGGGCAAGGTGACGCGCATCATCGGCATCGGCGAGGCGCAGTCGCGGACCTTCGAGGTGCGGGTGGCCCTGCCGCGCGGGGAGGCGAACTGGATCGTCGGGTCGGCGGTCAAGGTCGGCCTGCCCTCGGCCACCGCCGAACAGGTGGTGGCGGTGCATCGCGACGCCCTGGTCCTGCGCGGGGACGGCACTTGGCTGTTCCGCATCAATGCCCAGAACAAGGCCGAGCGGGTGGCCGTGAAGACCGGGACCAGCATCGGCGACTGGGTACAGGTGACGGGCGATGTCCGCGATGGCGACCGCACCGTGGTGCGTGGGGCGGAAAGGCTGCGCGAGGGGCAGGAGGTTGAGCTGGACCCTAAGGTGAGCTGATCGGTCATGTAGACGGGCGTTGCCCCACGCTTGTCCTTGATCTTCATAGGGTTTCCCTGGCACCCTGCGCCTTGCGTGGGGACGGGGGATTGCATGAGCGACGGGATCGAATCTGTGGGCGCCATGGCCACGGCGGGCATGGCGGCGGCGGCCATTGAGGGCGAAAGCGGCAAGCACGGGCACGGGGCGCATGGTGCTTGTGCCAATTGCGGCACCAGACTGACTGGCAATTTCTGTCACGCCTGTGGTCAGGCGGGTCATCTACACCGGTCCATGCTGCATATCGTGGAGGAATTCTTCCACGGCATCCTGCATTTCGACAGCAAGGCCTGGCGCACCCTGCCGCTGCTGGCGTTCAAGCCCGGCAAACTGACCTATGATTACATCCATGGCCACCGGGCGCGCTATGTCACGCCCATGGCCATGTTCCTGTTCTCGGTCTTCGTGATGTTCATGAGTTTCTCCCTGCTGGGCATCAGCACGAATGTGCCGGTGGCCATACCGGCAGAGGAACAGCGCGAGGCCCTGACTCATGCCCGCCAGGGTCTGGAAGAGGCGCGCGCCGATCTGGCGGAGGCGGAGGCGGAGCTGGCCCAGGCGCTTGGCGCCGGAGAGGATGTGAAGGCCGAGACCAAGCAGCGCGACCGGGCGCAGCGGCGCCTGGAAACGGCGACGAAATCGGTGGAGGCCATCGATGCGGCCCTGGCCGCCGCCGGTGTCGCCATCGTGCCCCCCACCCCGCCCAAGCCGGGGGAGAAGCCGGGTGTGCCTGACCTGCCCAAGGTCGTCACCAATGGCCCCGTCACCACCGAGAACCTGTCGGACATGCTGGTCCGTAATTTCGATGAAGACCTGAACATCAATATCGGTAACCCGGAGCTTGAAACCAAGATCAAGAAGAAGCTGAAGAATCCGGAACTGCTGCTCTATAAGATGCAGAACACGGCCTATAAGTTCTCCTGGCTTCTGATCCCCATCTCGCTGCCGTTCCTATGGCTGCTGTTCTTCTGGAAGCGTGGTGTGGCCATGTATGACCATGCCATCTTCTCGCTCTATTCCCTGTCCTTTATGTCGCTGCTGTTCATCGTCATCTCGCTGGTGATCAAGTTTTTGCCGACATGGGAAGGGACGATTGCGTCACTGATCCTGCTGGCGCCACCGGTGCACATGTTCTTTCAGCTGCGCGGCACCTATCGCCTGTCCAATTTCGGGGCACTGTGGCGCACGGTGGCGCTGCTGTTCATCACGCTGATGACCAGCATTACCTTTGTGGTGTTCATCGTGTCGATGGGGGTGGCGGGGTAGGGCACTGCCCTGGGTAGGGTATAGCCCTCACCCTCCCATTGACTGGCGTCAATGGGCCCCTCCCTCTCCCACCTTCGTGGGCGAGGGGCGAAACTTAGTCCCTCGCCCGCTTGGCGGGAGAGGGAGGGGCCCGAACGCGGTAGCGTTTGGGAGGGTGAGGGATCAACGGTCGAGGGTGTGACGTCACACACCCCCGTCACACAGTTATGTTCAGCGCCTCAAGCGCCGGCGCCAACATCCGTTGGCTTGGCTTCACGCGGCATGGGCCGTGCGGCGGCGGTCGCCGCCGCACCAACGGTCATTCGTTATGACCGTTGGTGTTACCGCCCCACGCGCCGCACATGGGCGGCGAGGCCCAAGAAGGCCGGGTAGGGGTGGGTCACGACATAGGTGGGGATGGGGCCGAGGAAGGCGCGCATGCGGCCCTTTTCCACGAAGCGCTTGCGGAAGCGGCTGTGCTGGAACCATGCCATGAAGCGGGGGATGATGCCGCCGGCGATGAAGACGCCGCCTCTAGAGCCCAGTGACAAGGCGAGGTTGCCGGCCACGGACCCCAGCATGGCGCAGAACATGTCCAGCGCTTCCACGCAAATCGCGTCACGCTTGCCCACGGCCCGGTCGGAGATTTCGGCGGCGGTCAGCTTTTCAGGCTCCACCCCGTCCAGGAAGCAGAGCGTCTCATAAAGGTTCACGAGGCCGGGGCCGCAGACGAGGCGTTCGGCGGAGACATGTTCGAACTGCTTGCGCAACTGTCCCAGGACGGCACTTTCGCGGTCGGTGATGGGGGCCATGGTGACATGCCCGCCCTCTGTCGCGAGCGCCGTGAAATGACCAGCGCTGTCAGGCACCAGGGCGGAAACGCCCAAGCCCGATCCCGGCCCCAGAACCGCGATGGGCGCGCCGCCGATGGGATCGCCCTCACCCACCTGCACGTAATCTTCCGGCTTCAGTTCCGGGATGCCCAGTGCCACGGCGGTGAAGTCGTTGATCAGGTCCAGGCGAGCCAGACCCAGATCATGGGCCACGGCCTTGATGGAGAATTCCCAGGCCAGATTGGTCATGCGGATCAGGTCGCCCGTCACGGGGGAGGCGACGGCAAAGGTGGCAACCTGCACCTTGCCCACCAGATCCTGCATCTTCAGATAGGTGAAGGCTGCATCCTGCAAGGTGGGATAATCGGCGCAGCGCAGCACCTGTTCATTATAGGGGGCGCCGGCCGGCCCGACCAGGGCGAAGCGGGCGTTGGTGCCGCCGATATCGGCGATCAGGAAAGGGGCGGTACCGTCGGTCATGGTGTCGTTCCAGGCAGGCGGAGATAGGTGTGGTTTGACGATGGGTCAGGCACTGCGCACGGGGCGCAAGGCTGCACCGGGCTGACCGGGGGCCGGGCCGGTGGACCCGCGGATGATCAGAGAATGGTCAAGCTGCCGGTGGGGCATGGGGTTCTCCCATACGCCCGCATCCTTACGCTTGATCAGTTCCAGAAGAATGTCGGCGGCGGCCTCTGCCATCTGGATCACGGGCTGGCGGATGGTCACAAGCTGTGGCCAGACCATGGTGGCGATGGGCATGTCATCGAACCCGACCACCGAAAGCTGTTCGGGCACGGTGATGCCCATGCCATGCGCCACCGCCAGGGTGGCGGCGGCCATTTCATCGTTGGATGCCAGGATGGCCGTGGGCCGGTCGGCCCGTTCCAACAGGCGCGTGGCGGCGGGCAGGGCGGAGGCATAGTTGAATTCACCCACCTCGATCAGGTCGGGCATGGGGGCCAGGCCGTGATCGGCCAGCGCCTCGCAGAAGCCGGCATAGCGCAGGCGCGTGGCGGCATGCTGCGCCTTGCCCTTGATGAAGCCGATCCGTCGATGGCCCAGATTGATCAGATGTTCGGTCAGGTCGCGCGTCGCCTTCCATTCGTCGATGCGGACGATGGGCGAGGTGTCGATATCGCGGTCAGGCGCGATGCGGACATAGGGCACGCCGGCCCGTTGCAGCACGCCCAGCACGATGGGATTGTCGGTCACGGGCGGGGTCAGCACCACGCCGGCCATGCGCACCTGATTGACCAGGGCGGCGGCGCGTTCCTCCACATCCGGGGCGTTATAGGCAATTTCCTCGATCAGAAGATGGTAACCCGCGGCACGACAGCGGTTCAGCATGCCCAGCTGAATATCGTGCGTATATTGGCCGCCGGTATCGCCATAGAAATGGCCGATCAGGAAGGAGCGTTCGCCGGCAAGGCTACGCGCCGACAGGGAGGGCTGATAACCCAGCTGCGTGATGGCGGCCTGCACCCGCTGACGTACCACGTCGCGGACGTTCGGTTCCTTGTTCATGACGCGGCTGACGGTCTTGATCGACACTTCGGCCAGGGCCGCCACGTCATTGATCGTTGGCTTGCGATGCGGCTGCGCCATCTTTGAAGATTCCCCCGGTTTGACCGGTGCAATTGTCTGCTTATTCGGTTGCCGGGTCCACTATCAAAAGCCGCAAAGGTGGCGGGGTTGGAAGACCCCGCCACCAGCGTACCGCCCGGACCCGGTCAGCGGATGCGACCGTAGCCGTTTTCCAGCGTCCCGTTGGTGCATTTCAGGCCAAAGGCCACGATCACCAGATAGCAGGCAACCGGCACGATCATGGACAGATGCAGGTTGGTGGCATCGGCGAACAGGCCCGTCAGCACCGGGATGATGGCCCCACCGACGATGGACAGGCAGAGCAGGCCGGACGCGGCGGGCGTCTGGTCGTCCATGTCCTTCACCGAAAGCGAGAAGATGGTGGGGAACATGATGGAGTTGAACAGGCCGATGGCGATGGCGCTGTAGGCCGAGACCGGGCCCGTGGTGAAGCCCGAGATGGCGGCCAGGAGGGCGGTCATGATACCGCAGAAAGCCAGCACGCGGGACGGCGCGATCTTTGACATGGCGGCAGAGCCGATGAAACGGCCGACCATGGCCCCGCCCCAATAGAAGGCGAGATATTTGGTTGCCTGTTCCTCGGTCAGGCCCAGGGTGCTTTCCAGGCCTAAGTAATTGATCATCAGCGAGCCGATGGCCACTTCCGCGCCCACATAGACGAAAATGCAGAGCGCGCCGAAGGCCAGACGCGGATTTTCCTTCAAGGACGGCATGTGCCAGTGGGCCGTCTCCCGACGCACCACCTTTTCCTTGCCGCGCAGCGCCCAGAACAAGGCGGCCACTGCGAACATCATGCCGGCCAGCACGATGCAGGGCGTTTCCAGAACGCGCAGCATGGTGGTGGCCGACCCCTCACCGGCGGGCACAACCTCTGTCACGGCATCAAAGATGATGGCGCCGGCCAGCAGCGGGCCGATGAAGGTGGCGACCGAATTGAAGGCCTGCGCCAGGGTCAGACGCTGCGGCGCCGTTTCCGGCGAGCCCAGGCCCGAGGTCAGCGGGTTCATCACCACCTGGATCATCGTCACGCCGGTGGCGATGATGAACAGGGCCAACAAGAACACCCAATATTGGGCAATCTCAATGGCGGGCACGAACAACAGGATGCCCAGGCCGACCGTGACAAAGCCGACAATGGCGCCGCGCAGATAGCCCAGACGGTCAAGCACGCGGCTGGCCGGCAGGGAGATCAGGAAATAGGCCAGGAAATAGCAGAACTGCGTCAGCATCGCCTCGGCATAGCCCAGGCTGAAGGCCGCCTTGAACTTCGCCACCAGCGGATCGACCAGAACGGTCACGAAACCCACGACGAAGAACAGCATGAAGGTGAAAGGCAGCATCGAACGGGCCACCGGGAACGTGCTGTCCCCCCCGGATGCGGCAATAGGACCGGACTGCGCCAAGGCGACCTCCCATCGTTTTGATTTTGTCCCGACATGTCGCAGAAATTGACAACGCTGTCGACACCGTTTTGCATGAACGGTTTGTTTTCTGCCGAAATCCGTAATGATGCAACAAGAAAAGGGGGAAGATCGGGTAATTTCGTAAACGGTCTTGGCAGAACGATGCCAAGCATGTTCAGTGATGACTAACAAGAAGCCCTGGGGACAGGTGGAAACCACCGCTACCGGGGCGTCCCTGGGAGGACAAGCCGTTGGAGAGTAAGGCTGGCACGTTGAGCCTGGGCCGGAAATTCGGCTATGGGCTGGGGGATTTCGGTCTGAACCTGCATTGGCAGGGGATGGGCCTGTTCCTGACCTTTTTCCAGACAGAGATCATGGGGATTTCGCCCGTCTGGGCGGGCGTCACCTTCTTTGTGGCGGCCCTGTGGGACGGGATCACTGACCCGATCATGGGACTGATCGCCGACCGCACGCGTGGGCGATGGGGCAGCCACCGGCCCTATCTGCTGTTCGGCGCGGTGCCGCTGGCGGCCAGTCTGGCCCTGGCCTTCACGGCCCCCGGCTTCACAGGCCCGGCGGCGGTGATGTACGGGCTGGCCACGCATATGCTGTTGCGCACCACCTATACGGTGGTGGCCATCCCCTATTCCAGCCTGTCGGCCCGCATGACCAGTAACGCCGACGAGCGCACATCGCTGACCGGATGGCGCATGCAGTTCGCGTTTCTGGGCGGGGCGGTGGTCTCCTGGATGATGCCGGTTCTGGCCAAGCAGTTCGCCGATCTGGACGGTGCCCAGGGCTATGCGGTGGCGGCATCCATCATCGGGGCGGTGTCGGCGGTGGCCTTTGTCCTGTGTTTCCTGATCGTGCGGGAACAGCCAGTGGCGGCGTCGCGCATGGCGCGGGATGAGGGTTTTTGGGACGATCTGAAGGGCTTTCTGGCGCTGGTCCGGCGCGGCGGGCCGACGGTGCAGCTTTACCTCTGTATCCTGATTTCCCAGATCATGGTGCCGTTGCAGGCCCGTAACTACCTGTATTTCTTCAAATATGGCATTGGCGACATGAGCCGCGCCGACCAGGCCATGGCGCTGTTCGGGGCCATCAATGTGCTGTGCGTCCCGCTCTGGGTCTGGTTGATCCGGCGGACGGAGAAGCTGACGGGCTTCATGGTGGGGGGCACTTTGTTCGCCATTGGCTCTCTCGGATTCGCAGTCATGCCGGAATGGAGCTATTGGGGCGGGTTCATCCCGCTGGCCGTCGCCTGTGCGGGCCATACCGCCTATGCCGTGTGCATCTGGGCCATGCTGCCCGATACCGTGGATTGGAGCGAATGGCGGTTCCGGCGCCGCGATGAGGGCAAGATTTTCGGACTGGCCGCCTTTCTGCAAAAGGCCGCCCTGGGCCTGTCCGGCCTGCTGATGGCCGCGGTTTTCCACGGGTTTGACGTGACCAAGGGGCAGGGGGAGGCGTCTGAAACGGGTCTGCGCGTGGTGATGGGGGTTATCCCGCTGGCCGGTATCCTGGCCGCCATGTTCATCATGCGCAATTACCGCCTGGACCTGCGCCGCCATGCCGGCATCGTGGAGCGGTTGGGGCGGCGGTAAGAATTGCCAGCGTTGTCAGCATAGTCGGCCAACAGGTGGACATGTATGACAAATCCGTGGTCAGGATCGGCCTGCGGTTCCTGATTTTTGGTGGAAATTATATAAGTAAATTCTCATAGGATTAAAGTATCCAAGGGTGCGCTATTTATGGGAAGAGCCGGTTGGCATGAGTTCGCATCCCGCTGTAGATGATAGCGCTCACATTTTTGATTGATCCAGGTCCAAAGGAACGCTTTACTGCTCCTGTCCAAGAACCCGGGGAACGGGATAAGGGAGGAAACATGTGCGGGAAGCGTTGGGTCCTGCCGGTGGTGGCATTTGCCCTGCTGGCGGGTAGTGGGATTGCTGTGCCCACGCGGGCCATGGCGGATGCGGCGGCCCTGGCGGCCTTGCAGGCGCAACTGCCGGGCAAGCTGATGAATGATCCGACGGTGCTGGACTGGACCGTCTATGGCCAGGGGCAGAAGAACAAGCGCGTGAAGACGCCGGGCATTGGCGGTGGGGCCGCGATGCAGGTGACGTCGCCATCCGCGTCGGATGCGGCCCATAATATCGGTATCAATGTGCCCCTGACGGCGGGCTTCACGCCGGGCCAAGCCATCACGGTGGCCTTCTGGGCACGGACGGTGTCAGCCGACACGCCGGACGGTAATGGCAAGCTGGGCCTGCGGCTGCAGCTGAATGAAGCGCCCTATAGCGGGTTTGGAGACACGATGCTGGCCATCGGTCCGGAATGGAAAATGTATGAGGTTAAGGCCCAGGCCAGCATCAGCGTCGATCCCGGCAAGGCCGTTCTGGGCTTTCAGGTGGCTGCCGCCAAACAAGTGGTGGAGATTGGACAAATCTTCGTCTTGGATATGGGTATGAAAGCCACGGCGGCGGCGCCCACCGGCGGTGGGGCTACATCCATCCGCATGCCGGTGCCGCAGGGTCTTCCGGGCAAGCTGCTGAACGATGCGGCCAGCATCGACTGGCCCGTCTATGGCGCCAACCAGAGCAATGCCAAGGTGGAGACACCGGATGCCGGCGGCGGTTATGCCTTGCGGGTGAGCAGCCCATCGGCGGACGAGAAGCCGTATAATATCGGCGTGTCGGTGCCGCTGGTCGCCGCCATCGCACCCGAGCGGGATATCACCGTGGCCTTCTGGGCCCGCACCATTTCGGCGGAAACCCCGGACGGCAAGGGGCGCATCGGGTTGCGGATGCAGGAGAATGCCGCCCCCTATGCCGGGTTCGGCGACAATATGCTGTCCGTGGGGGCGGATTGGAAACTGCATCAGGTGAAGATGCGGTCCAACATGACCCTTGATGCCGGCAAGGGCGTCCTGGGCTTTCAGATCGCCGCCGCCAAGCAGGTGGTGGAGATCGGGCAGGTCTATGTTCTGGATATGACGAAGTAAGGTGCGGGGCGGGTGGCATGGTGCATGCCCGCCCGCATACGTATTTCAGTACGCTTCGCAGCGCACAACATACGTATTCAGCCGGTAAAACCGGCGTTGATACCCGATCTATGAACGATAAACGCGCCGGCCCTGAAGCCGGGCGGAAATCGGTTGGATTGGGGAGAGACATGTCCAGGACCTTGCGCAGCGCCGCCGCACTCACCGCCGCTGGCACCCTTGCCGCCCTGTTGATGAGCGGCACCGCCCTGGCCGCGACGGCACCGGGCGCGCCGGGGGCCAAGCCCACCTTCTCCTATTCCGGCAAGGACGGGATCGGCACCTCGTACGAGGCCTATGTGAAGGGCCGGTATCAGGATGGCGGCGTGACCGGTCCGGTGTCCAAGGTCTGGTTCTCGCTGGCCCATGGTGTCATTACCGAGACCATGCAGGGCATGATCCATGAGGCGCAGCTGCGCGAGCTGCAATTTGCTGTGAAGGGCGACGGGTTCGTCCATACCGAATATGACGACATGGAAACCCATGTCGATTACCTGCACAAGGATGCAGCCGGGCGACCCTTGTCGCTGGCCTACAGGATCGTGAACCGTGACCGTCAGGGCCGGTATGAGATCGAGAAGCATGTCTTCACCGATCCCGACCGCGACACGCTGTTCGTGCGGACCATTTTCCGCGCCCTGAAGACGGGGATCACGCCCGTCCTGCTGGCCGATCCGCAGATGGCGGGCACGGGCAGCAATGACAAAGCCGACACGGTCGGCGGCACGTTGAACGCCGTGGAGGGCACGCACACGCTGGTCATCAAGGCCGATAAGCCGTTTGTGAAGGCCAGCGTCGGCTTTGTCGGCGCATCGGACGGGTTGAGCCAGTTGCGCCGGGATGGGGCGCTGACCGTTTATGACACCACGGGGTCCAAGGCCGGCAATGTCGCGCTGGCGGGCGAACTGCCGGCCCTGACCGCCGGGCAGGAGGCCACCTATGATGTGGTGGTGGCGTTCGGGGCCGACCGTGCCGCCGCCAATGCCGTCGCCGATGCCAGCCTGAAGGCCGGATATGCCGCCACGCTGGCCAAGTTTAACGGCCAGGGCGAGGCCGTGGGCTGGGAAGATTATATCCAGGGTCTGGCCCCGCTGAAGGATTTGGCGGCCATGGCGACGGACGGCGGCAGTCTGGCCTTCGTGTCGGCCCTGGTGTTGAAGGCGCAGGAAGACAAGAGCTATGCCGGCGCATTGATCGCGTCGCTGTCGGCACCGTGGGGCGATACGGTGTCGACCGAGAAGCTGGCCACCGGGTACAAGGCCGTCTGGCCGCGCGATTTCTATCAATGCGCCATGGCGCTGCTGGCGCTGGGCGACAAGGAGACGCCGCTGGCCGCCTTCAACTATCTGAAGACGGTGCAGGTTTCGGCCCAGACCAAGGGCAATAAGGGCGCCAATGGCTGGTTCCTGCAAAAGACCCATGTGGATGGCACCATCGAATGGGTTGGCGTGCAGTTGGATCAGACGGCCATGCCCATCATGCTGGGCTGGAAGCTGTGGCAGGCGGGCGTGGTGGATGAGGCCACGTTGAAGGCCATGTACCCGACCATGTTGAAGCCGGCGGCGGATTTCCTGGTCAAGGGCGGCAAGATCGGGCTGGATTGGAACGACAAGACCATCACCCCGCCCAACAGCCAGCAGGAACGCTGGGAAGAACAGCCGGGCCATTCGCCCTCCACCACCGCCGCCATCGTGGCGGGCCTGATCAGTGCGGCGGAAATCGCCGACAAGTTGGGCCAGGCCGACGACGCCAAGACCTATCGCGCGACCGCAGATGCCATCAATAGCGCCATCGAGGCGCGGATGTTCACGACGACCGGTATCTATGGCAATGGCCGCTACTTCCTGCGCGTCAACCAGAACGACAATCCCAATGACAAGGGGCCGGTGAATGCTGCCAATGGGCAGCAGGGCCTGACGGAGAATGTCTATCTGGATGGCGGGTTCCTGGAACTGGTGCGCTACGGCGTGCGGGCACCCAATGCCGACAGCATCGTGGACAGTTTGGGTGAGCTGGACGACATGTCCATCCCGGACCATTTCCGCGTGAAGTATGAGTTCAAGTTTGCCGGTGACCCGGCCACATATCCCGGCTGGCGCCGTTATGGCAATGACGGCTATGGCGAGGATATCCGCAATGGCGGCAATTACGGCACGGGCGAGCTGAAAGGCGGCATGGGCGTGGGGCAGCGCGGGCGCGTCTGGCCCATCTTTACCGGTGAGCGCGGGCATTATGAGCTGGCCCGTGCCAGTGCCAAGCCCGGCGGCATGACGGCGGCAGAGCTGGACAGCATCCGCATGACCTATGTCCGCGGCATGGAGAAGTTCGCCAATGAGGGGATGATGATCCCCGAACAGGTGTGGGACGGGGTCGGCGTTATGCCCAAGGGCTATCACCTGGGCGAGGGCACCAACAGTGCCACGCCGCTGGCCTGGAGCCATGCCGAGTATGTGAAGCTGCTGCGGTCGGTGCGCGACCGACAGGTGTGGGACCTGTATGCGCCGGTGGTGGCGCGGTACGGGAAGTGAGGGTGGCGGGGGGGCGGGGTTCCCTCCCTCTCCCACCTTCGTGGGCGAGGGGCTGAAACTTCTTCCCTCGCCCGCTAGGCGGGAGAGGGAGGGGCCTGAACGCGCAAGCGTTTGGGACGGTGAGGGAGCGAGCTTGGTGATTGACGACAATCGTTGCAGATGAAATGGTCGGGCGACACTGATCCCTAGGGGTGCCCGGTTCCATGAAGCCCAATGCCGTCGATCTGTCCCAGGAGGGGGTGCATCAGGCGCCCGACCTGTCCTATGGCGCCTATCTGGGGCTGGAACCGCTGCTGTCGTGTCAGCATGCGCGGTCGGGTGAGCATGATGAGCTGCTGTTCATCATCATCCACCAATCGTCCGAATTGTGGATGAAGCTGTGCCTGCATGAGCTGGCGGCGGCCCGGCAGCAGATCAAACAGGATGATCTGGGGCCGGCCTTTAAGATGATCGCGCGGGTGGCGCGTATCCAGCAGCAGCTGATCCAGGGCTGGGACGTGCTGTCCACCATGACGCCGGCCGATTACAGCCGCATCCGTCCGCATCTGGGCCAGAGTTCGGGCTTTCAGAGCTATCAGTACCGGCTGCTGGAATTCATGCTGGGCAACAAGAATGCCGGGATGATCACGGTCCATCAGGGCATGCCGGAGATCCATGCGCGCCTGACGGCGGCGCTGAATGAACGCTCGCTTTATGATGAATGCCTGGCGCTGCTGGCGCGGCGGGGGTTTGACATGCCGGAAAAGGCGCTAGATCGTGACTGGTCACAGCCTTATCAGGCGGATAAGCGGGTGGAGGCGGCGTGGTCCACCGTCTATCGCGACCCGCATGCGCATTGGGAGCTGTATGAGCTGGCCGAGAAGCTGGTGGATTTGGAATACCGGTTTCAGCAATGGCGGTTCAGCCATATGAAGACCGTGGAACGCATCATCGGGTACAAGATGGGCACGGGCGGGACGGGTGGCGTCTCCTATCTGGTCAAGGCGTTGAGCCTGTCCTTCTTCCCTGAACTGCTGAGTGTGAGGACGGCGATTTGAGCAGGCGTATCTGGGATATCAGCCAGAAGGTGCAGCCGGGCATCCCCGTCTGGCCGGGCGACACCGCCTATCAGGAGGACCGAACCTGGGCCATTGGGCCGGGATGTCCCGTCAATGTCAGCCGCCTGACCCTGTCCACCCATACTGGCACGCATGCCGACGCGCCCCTACATTATGATGCAGATGGTGCGGGGATCGGGGCGCTGAACCTGGAGGTCTATCTGGGGCCGGCGCAGGTGGTGACGGTGCCGCTGGCTGCCGGACTGGTCACGGTTGAGCATGTGGTGCCAGTCTTGCGGGCGGGGATTACGCGGGTGTTGCTGCATACGTTCGCGCGGTTCCCGGACGGTTGGGTCAGTGACTTTACGGCCATCGATGCGGGCCTGATCACGGCACTGGCCGAACGGGGCGTGCGGTTGATCGGCACGGATGCGCCATCGGTGGACCCGCAGGACAGCAAGACCCTGGACGCCCACCATGCCGTGCGTCGGCATGACATGCGCATTTTAGAAGGGCTGGTCCTGGACGGGGTGCCGGACGGGGTTTATGAGCTGATCGCGCTGCCGATCCGGTTGGAGGGTGCGGATGCGGCCCCGGTCAGGGCGGTGCTTCGGGAGATGTGAGGGGCGTATGCGACGCGGGTTCTTCGGGCTGTTGGCAATATCGATGATATGCTGGGCAGGAAATGTCGAGGCCGAGACCTTTCGCCCTTATCCCGGTGACTATGTCTATGCAGATCCCAGCCGGCTCTACATAGAATATTACCGCAACGGCACTCTGACTCTTTCACCATTCGATCCAGCCGCGCGGGGAGACGATCCGTTATTGCGGGATTGTTCGACGGCGGAGTACCGGTGTGTCGCCAGCATGCACAATCTCATGGCGGTACCGCGCGGCGAGCTGTCGACCGGTGCCACCTATCGCGTGGAAAACACCTTCTTCACGGTGCTGGAATGCAAGGAGCGGCTTGATGTTCACATGGCCTATCCGCCCGAGCGCAAGCCGAAATGTGAGTCGGCTTTGATCATGGCTGATTGCCAGTGGCTTGTTTTAGATGAAGATGGACCCCCATATTGCCGTGCAGTTGATGGTGGTCGTCGCAAAAGCCCGAAACCGGGTCCGGTCGTTTATTTCCTGTATCATGAGCTATACGGCGTCACGGCCTCCGGTGGTGCCTGGAACGAGCAACCGAACCCGACCAAGGATCGGACGCTTATGGAAGTGTTCCTAGTGGGTGATCGTGGCTTTCTAGCGCCCTAACCGGATCGCCCCCGCATCAGCCCCAGATACACCAACGCCGAAATGCCCAGCCCCACGAACCAGGCGTAGTTGTAGAGTTCGACGAAGAAGCCCGGCACGCCCGCGAAAGCGCCAGGGAAGGCAGCGTGCAGGAAGCCGGGGAGGTTGGGCAGCACGGCGAGCGTAAAGGCGATCAGGGCGGCAGGGTTCCAGCCAGACCGGAAGCGATATTCGCCTTGCGCATCGAACAGGGCGGGGACGTTCAGCACCTGTCGGCGGATCAGCCAGTAATCGGCCAGCATGATGCCCAGCAGCGGACCCAGCAGTGCGCCATAGCCGATCAGCCAGGTGAAGATATAGCCGTCGGTCGTCTCGATCAGTTTCCAGGGCATCATGGCGATGCCGATGCCCGCCGTGATGTAGCCGCCGGTTGCAAAACTGACATGGCGGGGGAAGATGGCGGAGAAATCATAGGCGGGGCCAACGGTGTTGGCGGCCAGGTTGACGCACAAAGTGTCGATGGTGATGATGATCAGGCCGATGGCAACCGCAATGCCCTCCAGCCGTCCCGCCAGATCGACCGGGTCCCACACCGCTTCGCCATAGATGATGATGGTGGCCGAGGTGACCGCGACGGAGACGAAGGCCAGCAGTGCCATGGGGATCGGTAGGCCCACCGACTGTCCCAGCATCTGATCCTTCTGGCTTTTCGCGAAACGCGTGAAGTCGGGGATATTGATGGCCAGCGTGGACCAGAAGCCGACCATGGCCGTCAGTCCCGGCCAGAACACGGCCCAGAACTGCCCTTCCTTGGCGCCACCGGTCACGAACTGAGAGGGGGCGGAAAGGAGATGGCCGAAGCCGTCGGCCTTGTCCCAGGCCCACCAGAGCAGGGCCAGCATAATGAGGATCTTCAAGGGGGCGGTAACCGTTTCGATCCAGCGGATACTGTCCGGCCCGCGTTTGATGAACCAGAGATGCAGGGCCCAGAAGAACAGGAAACAGGTCAGCTGTCCGCCATCGATGCCGAGCGCCGCGATCTTGTCCCCTGCCAGGGCGCCGCCCGTCATGATGTTGGCGATGGCATAGATGGCGCTGCCGCCCACCCAGCATTGGATGCCGAACCAGCCGCAGGCGATCAGCGCGCGCAGGGCGGCGGGCAGTTTATTGCCGCGTGTCCCGAAACTGGAGCGCACGATGACGGCGAAGGGCAGGCCGTATCGGGCGCCGGAATGGCCGATCAGAACCATGGGCACCAGCACGATCAGGTTGCCGGCCAGCACGGTTGTCACCGCCTGTCCCGCCGACATGCCCTGCTGTATCAGGCCTGAGGCCAGAAGGTAGGAGGGGATGCACATGACCATCCCGATCCACAGCGAGGCGTAATGCACCCAGGTCCAGGTGCGCCGTTCTGCCGGGACCGGGGCGAGATCGGGGTTCCAGATTTCCGAATTGCTGTCGATGGTTCCTGTCACGTGCGCCTGCCCCCGTTCCTGATTGAACCGAAATGCATCTGGCCCGAGACCATCCGGATGATGGCAGGCAGGGCGACCGAGGCCCCTTAGCGGATTACAGCTTCAGCATTTCCGCCGCGATCTTGTCCTTCAGTGACAATTTGTAATTCTTCCACCATGCCGAACAAGTGGATCGCAAACCTTCGACAGCAGACGGATCCAGGCCGGCGATGAATCCCGGCACTTGATCCCAGCAGTCGAAGGTTGGCAGGGGATGGTTTCCCAACGCAAGGGAGAAATAATCGTACCCTTCCCGCCGCTCCACCAGGGGAATGCATCCGGCCTCCAGAGCCTCCCATACCCGGTAGGATTCAAGATTGCTCCATCCCGCGGGGCATGGGACGAAGACGCTATTATCCATGACCTTCCTGTAATCCCGGGGGCCCAAGGCATCTTCCGTCATCCAGCCCATGGTCAGATGGTGGGCGCCGTTGGGGACTGCTTGCATAGAATCAAACATTTGCTTGCGGCTGGATTTATTGATGCCGCCCATGAACGACCATGTGTAGGGTCGGGCGCTTGCAGGCCTATCATATTTCTCACTCTGTTCATCAGAGGGAGGCAGAAAGCCATTCATGAGGAACATCAGGGGAATATAAATGCACTTTTTGTATTTGGCTATCTCAGCAGAGAAATAGCTATAAATAACAACGTCAACATATTTGATGAATTCGTCGATATTGTTTTCAGCAGTATACCACTCGTCAGATTTTATCATGACTGTGGAGAAGCCACGATAGAACGAGGTTTTTACATATTCCAGTTCCTGCGCTTCGTCGCTAAAGCTATAGAATACGTGCCGGTACGGAAAATGGATACGATTGGGATCGGCGATCTTGTCCACCTTGACGCCGCTCAAGGCAAAGTCCTCGAAACGGTTATAATATTTCCGGCTGCTTTCCTGGTGCTCTGCCGATTGATCGTCGAAATGCCGTGTCAGAATCCATTCGGCAGGGCAATCCCGGCGGGCAAGAATGCGGGCCGTCTGTCTTAATCCATAACGGGCAGACTCCCGTTCCGCCTCTGTAGCGCAGGTGGCAAGTGCAAGTCCGTAAAGGGTATGGCTATCCCGTAACAGGCCAAGTGCCTGACGCTGTCTTGCCGCTTTCAGCGGTTCAACATTGTGATCGAAAATCATGCGCCTATTTTTCCTTGTCTACCCGTATCTTCCCACCAGGATACGCATGTTCTGACCGAAATTTTCATATTGGATTCTGCGTATCCTGGCCAAAGGGAACGGTCTATCAGTCGATACCTGCCAACGCGTCGCGGATGGTTTCCACGATCTGATCGATCTGGGATTTCTCCACGATCAGCGGTGGGGAGAGCGCGATGATGTCGCCCGTGGTGCGGATCAGGACGCCCTTTTCGAAGCATTTCAGGAAGGTGGAGAAGGCGCGCTTGGTCGGCTGACCGGGCAGGGGTTCCAGTTCGATGGCGCCGATCAGGCCCAGATTGCGGATGTCGATGACATGGCGCGCATCCCGCAGCGAATGGATTGCGTCGGCCCAGTAATCATTGAGGTCCGCCGCGCGGGTCAGCAGGCTTTCATCCTTATAGACCTTCAGCGTCGCCAGACCGGCGGCGGCGGCCAAGGGGTGGCCGGAATAGGTGTAGCCGTGGAACAGCTCAATCATATGTTCCGCCCCTGTCATGAAGGCGTCGTAGATCTTCTTCTGGAAGAAAACAGCGCCCATGGGGACGGTGGCGTTGGTCAGGCCCTTGGCCGCGGTAATGATGTCGGGCACCACGCCGAAATAATCGGTGGCGAACGGCGTGCCCAGGCGACCGAAACCGGTAATCACCTCATCAAAGATCAGCAGCAGGCCATGCTTGTCGCAAATCGCGCGCAATCGTTCCAGATAACCCTTGGGCGGGACCAGCACGCCCGTGGAGCAGGCCACCGGTTCGACGATCACGGCGGCTATGGTGCTGGCGTCGTGCAGGGCGACGATGCGTTCCAGCTCATCCGCCAGATGAGCGCCCCATTCCGGTTGGCTGCGCGAGAAGGCCTGGTGTGACCGGTCATGGGTGTGGGGCAGGTGATCGACGCCGGGCAGCATGGTGCCAAACGCTTTGCGGTTTGTGACGATGCCGCCGACGGAAATGCCGCCGAAACCCACGCCATGATAACCGCGTTCGCGCCCGATGAAGCGGGTGCGCTGCCCCTCTCCGCGCGCGCGGTGATAGGCCAGCGCCACCTTGAGCGCGGTATCCACCGATTCTGAGCCGGAATTGGTGAAAAACACATGGTCCAGGCCGGCGGGCAGCAGGGCCGTGAGCTGTGACGCGAATTCAAACGCACCAGGATGGCCCATCTGAAAAGCGGGCGCATAGTCCATTTCGGCGGCCTGTGCCTGAATGGCCTTCACAATCTCCGGCCGGCAATGGCCTGCATTCACACACCAGAGGCCGGCGGTACCATCCAGAATGGGGCGGCCATCATCGGTGCGGTAATACATGCCGCTGGCCGAAACCAGCATGCGCGGCGTCTGCTTGAACTGCCGGTTTGCCGTGAACGGCATCCAGAAAGCATCGAGATTGTTGGTGGACGGGTGCGCGGTTCCGGTCACGACACGGTGGCTCCATCTTGTTAACGATGGGCATAGGATGACATAGAAGTAATTTGCCGTGTGCAGGAAGTTGGCCGATGACAACCGGAAAGGACCCGCAGGCAGCAAGGTCCAGAGGGGTGATCGCGGATCATGGCGGATGTGGCGGGTGAGGCGGGGCGTGTTCCCTGGCGCGGCTGGGTCAAGGGTGGGCTGACGGGGCTGGTCATCCTGGCTGTCGGCGCGCTGGCCTGGACGGCCTTGTCGCACCTGGCGGCGGAGATTTCGTATCAGGAGGTGGTTGACGCCCTGCGTGCCACGCCGGGATGGGCGCTGGGGGTGGCGCTGGCCGCCACTTGCGTCAGTTTCCTGGCCCTGACCTTCTATGACTGGACGGCGCTGCGCTATGTCGGGCGGCGGGTCCCTTATCCGGTGATCGGCCTCACCTCCTTCTGTGCCTATGCGGTGGGCAACACGGTCGGGTTCGGGCCGCTGACGGCGGGCGCCATCCGCTATCGGTTTTACACCCCGCACGGGCTGGAACCGGAGGAGGTGGCGCGGATCGTCGGGTTCGTTACCGCCACCTTCGGGCTGGGCGTGGCGGGGGTGACGGCGCTGGGCCTGTTTATTGCCGGCGATGTCACGGGCATGGGGATGCCCGGCTGGATCGGGCATGGGGTTGGGGCGGTCGGCCTCTGCCTGCTGGCGGCTCTGGTCGTGGCGTCGGGGCGGCATCAGGCGGTGACGATCGGCCGCTGGTCGGTGGAGCCGCCGGCGCCGCGCCTGCTGATCATCCAGTTTCTGGCGACCATCGTGGATATTGCGGCGGCGGGGACCGTGCTGTGGGTGCTGCTGCCGGCCAGTGCCGTTATCGACCTGCCATCCTTCATCGCCATCTATGCGGTCGCCATCGGGCTGGGCGTGTTGAGCCATGTGCCCGCCGGGCTGGGCGTGTTCGAGACGGTGGTGATGGCGGCGGTGGCGGGACGGGCCGATACCGAACAGGTGCTGGGCGCGCTGCTGCTGTACCGGGTGGTCTATCACGTCGTGCCGCTGTTGCTGGCGGGTGTTGCCGTGGCCTTGCTGGAGACGCGGCGGGTAGCGGTCATGCTGGCCGATACGCGCGTGGTGCGGGCCGGTCGCCGGCTGGCTCCGCCCGTGCTGGGGGCCTTGACCCTGCTGCTGGCCAGCATGCTGGTCTTTTCCGGGGTCACGCCCGCCGATGATGCGCGCCTTGACCTGTTGTCGGGCCTGCTGCCCCTGCCCCTGGTCGAGGGGGCGCATTTCCTGTCGTCGGTGCTGGGCCTGATGCTGTTCGTGGTGGCGCGGGGGGTGACATACCGGCTGGACGGGGCGTGGTGGGCGGCGGTGTCCATCGTCCTGGCGGCCATGGTGCTGGCGCTGGCCAAGGCGCTGGCCTTGACGGAGATGGTGCTGCTGGCGGTGCTGCTGGGCCTGCTGCTGCTGTCGCGGCGGGAGTTCACGCGCAAGGCCTCGCTGCTGCATTCGGCCCTGACGCGGCCCTGGCTGGTGGCGGTTGGCCTGCTGCTGATCGCGGCGCTGGCCGTGCTCTTCTTTGTCTATAAAAGCGTCGATTACACCCATGATCTGTGGTGGCAGTTCGAGTTTTCGGGCGAGGCGCCGCGGGGGTTGCGGGCCCTGCTGGGCGTGGCGCTGCTGGCGGGGCTGGGGGCCGGGTGGGCACTGCTGCGGCCCGCCGTGATGGCCGATCTTCCGGACCCGGACGAGGACGCGCTGGCCCGCGCGCTGGCCGTTGTGGATGCGCAGCGCCGACCGGGGGCGCAGCTGGCGCTGCTGGGCGACAAGAAGCTGCTTTTTTCCGAGAATGGTCAGGCCTTCATCATGTATGCCCGCCAGGGACGGTCCTGGATCGCCCTGTTCGATCCGGTGGGGCCTTCGGTGGAGTGGGCAACCCTGATCTGGCGGTTCGTGGAGATGGCGCGGGCGTCGGGCGGGCGGGCCGTGTTCTATCAGGTGGCCCCGGAAAACCTGGCGCTTTATGCCGATATGGGGCTGGTGGCCTTCAAGCTGGGGGAGGAGGCGCAGGTGGACCTCACTAGCTTTGATCTGAAAGGATCGAAGCGGGCCAATCTGCGCAATTCCGCCAACCGCTGTGAAAAGGCGGGCGTGCAGTTTGAGATGGTGCCGGCGGCGGGGGTTCCGGCCCTTCTGGATGAACTGCGCGCCGTGTCTGATGACTGGATGGCGGCGCATAATGTACGGGAGAAGCGGTTTTCCCTGGGGGCCTTCATTCCCGACTATATCGCGCTGCGGCCCGTCGCCGTGTTGCGCCGTGACGGGCAGGTGGTGGCCTTTGCCAGCCTGATGCTGACCGGGCAGGCGGAAGAGGCCAGCATCGATCTGATGCGGTTTTCCAGCAAGGCGCCGCCCGCCGTCATGGAATATCTGTTGATGCGCCTGATCCTGATGTTCAAGGAACAGGGATACAAGCGCTTCAACCTGGGCATGGCGCCGCTATCGGGCCTGTCGGCCAGTGCCGTGGGTCTGTGGCAGCAGGTGGGCCGGGCCGTCTATGAACGCGGGGACCGGTTCTATAATTTCAGCGGGTTGCGCACCTTCAAGTCCAAGTTCGGGCCGGAATGGGAAGCACGCTATATGGCGGTGCCGGGCGGGTTGAACCCCATGCTGGCCCTGGCCGATATTACCGTCCTGATTGCCGGCGGATTGCGGGGAGTGGTGGGGAAATGACGATGCGCGGCGTGATCATGGGCCTGCTGGTCGCGGGGCTGGCGGCGCTGACCGTGCCCGCCTGGTGGGTGCATCGTTACGATATCGCGCCTTCCTGGGTGCATCTGCCCGTGGATGGGCTGCTGGGACCCGTGCGGGTGATGCAGGCCATGGGGCGACAGGATGGGCCGGTGGTCATGCTGCTGTCCGGCCCGGAAGGATGGGACACGCGCAGCTTGCATCTGGCCCGCCGTCTGGTGCATGCGGGCACTGTCGTCATCGGCCTAGACCTGAAGGAGGTGACGGCGCGGGTGGCGGCGGCGGATGGGGAATGTGTGGACCCCAGCTGGGCCCTGCAAGATGTGGCCCATGCCGCGCAGCGGGGGCTGGGGCTGAAACGCTATCAGCTGCCGGTGCTGGCCGGGATCGGGGCGGGGGCGGATATGGCGGTGGCCATGGCCGGCACGGGCACGCCCGCCATCCTGGGGGGGGCGGTCGCCGTGGACGAGGCCAAGGGGCCGCTGCCCAAGCCGTTCTGCGCCAACCCGCAAGGGGCGCAGGTGCCGGTGGTGCGCCCCAGCGGCGGCGGTCGGCCGGGCGAAAGGCTGATCGCGGAAATGACGCGGCGGGCCGACGCGCAGGGGGCGGACGAACTGTCTGACCTGCCGCTGACCGAACTGCCGGCGGACGCCCGGCACGGGGTGCTGGCCATCGTCTATTCCGGGGATGGCGGCTGGCGCGATCTGGACAAGGATATCGCGGAATATCTGCAGGCCCAGGGCGTGCCCACGGTCGGTCTGGACATGCTGCGCTATTACTGGGCCTGGCGGTCGCCGGAAGACAGCGCCACCGACCTGTCCCGCCTTATCGCGCATTACCGCAAGTCATGGGGCGTGGAGAAGGTGGTGCTGATCGGATATTCGTTCGGCGCCGATGTCATGCCCGCCCTTTATAACCTGCTGCCGGCGGAGCAGCGGGACAGCGTGGTGCAGGTCTCCTTGTTGGCCCTGTCGGCCAAGGCCAATTTCGAGGTGACGGTGGGCGAGTTCCTGACCGCCAACAGCGAAAGCACCCAGCCGACCAAGCCCGATCTGGACCGCATTGCGCCCGGCAAACTGCAATGTTTTGAAGGGCGCGAGGATGCGGATGGGGCGTGCGAGATGCTGAACGGTACAGGCGTGGAGGTGGTGGCGACCGAGGGTGGCCATCATTTCGACGGGGATTATGAGGCGCTGGCGGCGCGGATATTGGCGGGGGTGGGGGTAAGGATGGGGGGTGGAGGCGAGGGGAAGTGATGCGCGTGTTGCCCTCACCCTCCCGTCGGCTGGCGCCGACGGGCCCCCCCCTCTCCCACGTTCGTGGGCGAGGGGAGAAATTTGGGAGGGTGAGGGGGCGACAGCCTTACGCCATCTCCATCATCTCGGTGCGGGCCGTGCTGTGCCCCGCTTCAAACCGTACGCGGTTGCGGCCCAGGCCCTTGGCGACATAAAGCGCGGCGTCGGCGCGGGAGAACAGGTCGGGCAGGCCACGGTCGCCGGGGGCCAGGGTGGTGGCGCCGATGCTGGCTGTGAAATGGGGTAGGCCTGCGCTGCGGTCGGCATCCAGCATGGCGCGCAGCTTCTCGGCCACCAGCAAAGCCCCCGCCTCACCGGCGCCGGGCAGCAGGATGGCGAATTCCTCGCCCCCTGTGCGGCCCACCATATCGCCCTGGCGCAGGGCCGTTTGGGCCAGTTCGGCGAAGCGGACCAGGACGGCGTCGCCGGTGGCGTGGCCATGTTGATCATTGATAGCTTTGAAATGGTCGAGATCGACCAGCAGGCAGGACAGTTCCGTGCCCTCGCGCCGGGCCTGGATCACCGCCGCTTCCCCGGTATCGACCAGGAAACGGCGGTTGGGCAGGCCCGTCAGGCTGTCGCGGCTGGCCAGATCGAACAGGCGACCGGCATAAAGCCGGATGCGCGTAACCATAGGGCGGAAGATGAAAACCGCCTCTGCCAGCAGGGTGGTCAGCAGGATGGCCAGCACCACCTTCTGTGCCTGACGCAGCCAATGGGTGCGGCCATTGGCTTCATTCTCAAAAATGGTCACGGCCCGGTCCAATGCGGGCAGCAGCGTATCGCGGGCAGCCAGGTGGAACTGCCGGAACGATGTCTCGTCGCCGGTTTCCGCAAACCGGTCGGCATCGTCCAGGAAGACGCGGACGCGCGCGTCCAGCGGGCTGGGGCCGGTGAAATAATGGGCGCTGGCATCGGGGGAGAGCGGGTTGGAGATGCCCAGATCATCACCATGCACCAGCGCATCCTGTGACCGGCGCATCAGGGCGATGGCGTCGCGCAGCGGCTGCCGCGCCGTCTCATCCCCCTGGTACAGGTCGTTACCTAGCAGGGAAATGCGCTGTGACAGCATGCGCTGCCGGCCCGCAACATTGATGATGGTGGCGGCGTCACGCTGTTCGGAAATGACATTGTCCAGCAGCAGATGCACGCCGCCCGACAGGATGGCGATCAACGTCAGGGCGATCACATAGGCGGCTGTCAGCCGGCCCACCACATTGCGATCACCTGCCACCTTTGTTCTCCTGCACCCATGAAACGATCAGTGTCAGGTAAACCCAGGATGGCAGCTTTCGAAACTGTGCAATGGCATAGGGTGACCGAAAGGACAGGCCGGGTCCATCACCGGATCAAGGTTGGATGACTGCACCGATCAAAGAATATATCCTATGGCGGATGTAAAAAGCCTGTGGTAGTGAGGGGCCTATTGTTGCCGTAAACGACCAACCAGAACAAAATCAGGCAGTGATCCATGTCCATCAGGAATTTTGCCGGGGGCGGCGTCTGCGCCCTGGCCTTGCTGTCCGCCCTGCCGGTGACGGCGCAGCAGAGCGACGATAACGTCGTGCGCAATGCCACCGATGCCTTCGGCCTGCGCGTCGGAACCGAATCCATCGGCCTTTATGATGCCGGCAATGTGCGCGGGTTCAGCCCGGACAGTGCCGGCAATGTCCGTCTGGCCGGCTTGTTCATCTCACAGCAGGGATCGCTGTCGGACCGGGTGGTGGATGCGACCAGCATCCGCGTGGGGTTGAACACTGTCGGTCTGCTGTTCCCCGCCCCGTCGGGCATTGCCGACCTGTCGCTGCGCAACCCGGACCGGACGGGGGCGGAGATGCGGGTGGGGATCGATCCCCGGACATCGCCCTTCATGGAGTTGGACACGGCCTATGTCGCGGCGGATGGGCGGTTCAAGCTGTCGGCGGGCGTGTCAGCGCGGCCCGATCAGAATGGCGCGTTCGGCGGGGATCAGCGATCCTGGTCCGCCGGCTTCGTCCCGCGCTGGCAGGTAACGGAGGATGTGTCGGTCACGGGCTTTGCCGACTGGGACCAGATGCATGACAGCGAGGTTGTGCCCAATTATCTGCCCGACGGCCCCTATCTGCCGCCGCGGGTGGACCAGAGCGTCGATCATACGCTGCCCTGGGCCGACTGGGCCTATGAGACAGAGAACCAGGGCGTGGTCGTTGATGCGGGACTGATGGACGGGCTGACGGCACGGGCAGGGCTGTTCCGGTCGGTGCATCGCCTACCCTATGACGCCTTTGCCTTGCTGTCGGTCGATCAGGACCGGCAGGGGCGGATGCTACATGTGCTGTTGCCGGCCACGCGGTATGCGGCATGGTCGGGTGAGGCGTCGGTCGCCTATGAATGGGTGGACGGCCAGACACAGCAGACAATCAGTCTGGCCGGGCGTGGCCTGTCCAAGCGCAGCCGCAAGGGCGGGGATGTCGAGGTGGATTACGGCCCCTGGGCCATGGACCGCCGGCCCGATGTGGCGGAGCCGGTGGTGCGGTTCGACCAGCCCCAGGACCGCAACGAGGTGAAGCAGCATACGCTGGGCCTGGCCTATAACCTGTCCTGGGACGGGCGGCTGGACCTGGGGGCCGGGGTACAGAAGGCCGATTATACCAAGATCGCGCGACCGGGCACGGGCGGGGAGGCGCGGGGCGGGTCCAAGCCCTGGCTCTATAATGCGGTCGCGGCCTGGCGGTTTGATAATGGCGTCATCGCCTATGCCAGCTATTCCAAGGGGTTAGAGGAAAGCGGATCGGCGCCCATCACGGCGGTGAACCGCAATGCGGTACTGCCGGCGGTGAAGACGACGCAGCGGGAGGCGGGGGTGCGTACCGCTGTCGGGCCGCTGACGCTGACCAGTTCGGTGTTCGATGTGCGCCGGCCCTATGACGGGATGGATGCCGGTGACCGCTATGGCTTCCTGGGTGAGGTGCGACACCGGGGTGTGGAGGCATCGCTGTCGGGGGAGCCAGTGGAGGGGCTGTCGGTGGTGCTGGGCGCTGTCCTGCTGGACCCGAAGGTGCGAGGGGACGAGGTGGAACGGGGCCTGATCGGGCGGCGGCCCGTCGGGCAAAGCCGGATGCAGTGGCAGGCCAGCCTCGATTATGCGCCGGGCATCGTGGAGGGGCTGTCTGTCGACATGACCGTGGATCACAGCGCCAAAACGACGGCGCGCGGCGACAATCTGGCCGATGCGCCGGCCTATACATTGGTCGATGCCGGCCTGCGCCAGGAATTCGGCCTGTGGGGGCAGGAGGCCAGCCTGCGCGCCCAGGTGCAGAACCTGTTCGATTCGCAGGGGTTCTTTGTCGAGGGTGATGGGGAATATGAGCCGATGGTAGGGCGGACCTGGCGCCTGTCGCTGACCGTCAGGATGTGAGGGTTGGCGACCGGTTGATAACAAAGAATGCGCAATCCATGTTATGCTGTGATGATCAGCGCCAGGGAGGGCAGCATGAATGTGTCGATCGGTCGCCGGTGGGAGACGTTTGTGGATGATGCCGTGAAAAGCGGCCGCTATGGCTCCGCCAGCGAGGTTATCCGCGAGGGGCTGCGTCTGGTGGAGGAGCGCGAGGCGCGGTTGCAGGCGCTGCGCGATACGTTGAATGCATCGGTTGAGCGGGGCGGGGCCGTCGATGATGATGCGTTGACCGCGATCCTGGATGCCGAAGAGGCAAAGTTACAGCAGGCGGGCTATTGATGCGGCGGCTCAGCTTTCTCGCCAATGCTGTTGCCGACCTGACTACGATTTTCAGTTATATCAGCCAGGAAAGCGGCAGTCGCACCACAGCCCGCAATTTCGTTGAGGCACTCCGCGACCATTGCCGCAAACTGGCCCGGCTGCCCGGTACCTTGGGTCGGCCCCGTCCGGAACTGCGCGCGGGCATGCGGTCATCGCCGTTTCGGGGATATGTGGTGTTTTTTCAGTATGTTGAGGATCGGTTGGAGGTGATCAACATCCTGGAGGCGCACCGAGATGTTGAGACCTATTACGAAGAACCATGATCGGACACCCGTAAGAAACCCAGCACCGCCGCATTGAACCCGACCGGGTCCACGACATTCACGGCATGGCCGCCGAAATCAGTCAGGTGCAGCTGTGCGTTGGGAAGGCCGTTGGCCAGACGCAGGGAGCGGCTGTAGGGGACCAGCAGGTCATCCTTGGTGGCGATGACAAGGCAGGGGTGGGGGATGGACCACAACTTTGCATCGATATCAAAGCCGCGAAGGGCGGCGATGCGGCGGCGAATGTTGTCGGCACCCTGGAAATGCGCGATGGCGTGCGCTTCCTCCGCATCCATACGGTCAGCATTGTCGGCCATCCAGATGGCGGGATAGAGGAACAGGGGCTGTGCCTTCACGAACATCGGCACGCCGGATTTTTCCAGCAGTTCCAGGCGCACATCGAAGCAGCGGCCGGAATGGGGGTCGGCCTTGCTCCAGGCATTGATCAGCACCAGCTTTTCCAGGCGATCCGGCGCGCGCAGGGCCAGATCCAGCCCGATCAGGCCGCCCAGCGCGTGGCCCATCAGGCTGAAGTGTGGCACGTCCAGGCGGTCGGCGATGTCCAGCACATCATCGGCCATGGCAGTGATCCCGCCATTCTCGGGAACCGTCCCGCCCGTGCGCCCCGTGCCGCGATGGTCATAGGTGATGACGCGGAAATACGGGGTGAGGGCGGGGAGTTGGGCGACCCAATAGGCACTGGACCCGCCCAGGCCTGACGACAAGATCAGGACCGGGGCGTCCCTGTCGCCCCGGCCATGGGTTTCCACATGCATCACTTTTTCCCGATATGGGCGACGGTGGCGATTTCCACCAGCGCGTCGGGCTTTACCAGACCACATTGGACGCAATAGCGGGCGGGCTTGTCGCCCGGAAAGTACTCAGCATAGACCTTGTTCACGGCCTGGTAATTGGCCCAGTCGGTGATGAAGATGTGGTTCATGGTCACATCCTCCATGGTTCCGCCCGCCGTTTCGATCACCGACTTGATGGTCTCCAGCACATGGCGGGTCTGGGCGCCGGCATCGCCGACATGGACCACGTCATTATTCTTGTCGAACGGCAGGGTGCCGGAGACATAGACGACGCCATCGGCCAGCGTGCCCGGCGAATAGGGGGCGATGGGCTTTTGCGTGCCTTCGGGAACGATGATCTGCTTGGGCATGGTTTGCTGCTCCTGTTTGTTGGTGTGTTATTCGGACAGGGGGGCGGCCTGGGAGATGGTGCCGCAGAAATCATCGACAGTGGCGACCCAGCCGAAGAATTTCTCGACATTATAGACGGTCGCCTTCTGGATGAAGTCAGGCCCCAAATGATGGGTCGCGTCCTCCAGCATCACCCCGAAATATTCCAGGTGGAAGGCATCGCGCAGCGAGCTTTCCACGCAGACATTGGTGGCGATGCCGACAAAGACCAGATTGCGGATGCCGCGTGCCCGAAGGACGCTGTCGACATTGGTGTTGAAAAAGCCGCTATAGCGGGTCTTGGGGATCAGGATATCGCCCTTCTGCGGCTGCAACTCCTCCACAATCGCGTAATCCCAGGTGCCTTTGGCCAGCAACTGGCCCTGGAGTTCGGGCCTTGCCCGCATGGTTTTCAGGGCGTTGGATTTGTGCCAGTTGGGGGAGCCGGGTCCCCCCGCCTCCACATAGTCCGGGTCCCAGCCGTTTTGGAAATAGACGACCAGGACGCCCGCCGCGCGAGCGGCATCCAGCGTGCGCTTGATATTGGCGATGGTGCCGCGCGCGCCGGAAATGTCGAACCCGGCCAGATCGACATAGCCGCCGGGCGTGGAATAGGCATTCTGCATATCCACGACGATGACGGCGGTTTCCGCCGGGTTCAGGCGGATCGGTTCCGGGCGGGCGGGCAGGGTGACGGATTGTGCGCGGGGTTTGGGTGGTTCGTAGCCGGCGCTGCTCATGCCGGCCCCTTGATATGCTGACGGCATTTCATCAGGGGCTGGATGCGGGTACCGAAATCTTCCACCCCCTTCACGAAATCATCAAAGGTCAGCAGCACGCCACCCGTGCCGGGGACCGTCGGCACCTCGTCCAGCATGCGGGCCACGGTTTCATAGGACCCGACCAGCGTGCCCATGTTGATGTTTACGGCGGAGACGGGGTCGGCCATCTGGCGGACATTGGTGTCGGACCCGGATTTGGTGTCGGCGGCCCCCTGTACGCCCAGCCAGGATATCGCCTCCTGATCGGCGCCTTCCTTGTAATGCTCCCACTTGGCCCGCGCCGCCTCGTCCGTCTCATCCGCGATGATCATGAACAGGACGTAGGAGGAGACGTCGCGCCCCGTCTTTTCCGCGGCCACCCGCATTCGGTCCACGGTGGGGGCGAAGGCGGTAGGCGTGTTCACCCCCATGCCGAAGCAGAAATTATAGTCGGCATATTGCGCGGAAAAGGCCATGCCAGCATTGGACGACCCGGCACAGATCAGCTTCACATCGGCCTGCGGACGCGGCGACAGGCGGCAATCATCCATCTGGAAATATTTGCCCTTCAGGTCGCTACGGCCATTGGCCCACAGCTCGCGCAGGATGGTGGCATATTCGGCCAGATAGTCGTAGCGGTTGGCAAAATGCTCGTCCCCCGGCCACAAACCCATCTGTGAATATTCTGGCCGCTGCCAACCGGTGACGAGGTTCACGCCGAAGCGCCCGCCGGAGATGCTGTCGATGGTGGATGCCATGCGGGCCACGATGGCGGGCGGCATGACGAGGGTCGCGGCGGTGGCGTAGATCTTGATGCGGCTGGTCACGGCGGCCAGACCCGACATCAGGGTGAAACTTTCCAGATTATGGTCCCAGAATTCGGTCTTGCCGCCGAAGCCGCGCAGCTTGATCATCGACAGCACGAAATCCAGACCGTGCTTTTCCGCCGATTGGGTGATCTGTTTGTTCAGATCGAAGCTGGGCTTGTATTGCGGTGCGTTCTCCGACAGCAGCCAGCCATTATTCCCGATGGGAATGAATATACCGATCTCCATCCTGCCTCCCCTGAAAGTGACCTTGGGTCGAAACGTGGGAAAGCCGATCAGCTTCGAGGTTCCGTGCCAAGGGCGTGTGAACGGCGGAAATCAAGGCAAAGCCCGGTCGTGGCGCGTGACCGGTCTGGGGAGATGCTACGCCTGTTGCGGCAAGGGTGCCAGGAAAAGCGGCAAGTGGCGGGAAATTGGGCGGGTGGTTTGGGGCGGTGTCAGAGTAAAACCGAAACGCTGTTTCCTTCGTCATCCCGGCGAAAGCCGGGACCAAGGGGCCAGAGGAATAGCCGTTTAGGTCGCCGTTATCGCCGCCGCCGATAGATTGGGCACTTGGCCCCTGGGTCCCGGCTTTCGCCGGGATGACGAGATGGGATGAGATGACCTAACCGAAAACAGCTCAATCCTCCCACTTCACCGCCAGTTTCTGGAAAATATCCACCAGTCCCGGCTCGCTGATCACCATGGCGGCTTCGGCGGGGGGGAACCAGCGGCGGTCGCGTTGGGTGCGTTCGGGCCAGTCGGGGAGTTCGGTGGACACTTCCAGGGGGAAGACCGATACGTCGCAGGTGATGGTGCTGCCATCGTCCAGCCGCTTGTCATAGCGGTATTCGCCCACGGCCTTCTTCTTCACCTTGCCGCGCACGCCCGCTTCCTCGAACGCTTCGATGGCCGCCATCTCATGCGGTTCGACATTCTTCTTCGACCAGCCCTTGGGGATGATCCACCGCCGCGTCTCACGCGAGGTGACCAGAAGAATCTGCGGGCCGGTTTCGGTCATGCGGAACGGCAGGGCCGCATGCTGGACTGTGTTTTTACGATCACCCATTTATTGCTTCTACACCCTGAACGAACTGCCTGAATAGCTATCCGTTCTTAGTGCGACGGATAATCACCCAGTATCTTGGCTCAACATGACCGTTTTGTGACATTAACATTACAGAGACGGGCCATTCAATGCTACATGGGGGCCAGACTGCGGCGTGAAGGCCGGCAGTGCCCCTGCGATTGCGTTATCGGGATAGAAGATGCTGAGCCTGTTCCGGGCCATGATGCCCCGCGAAGAACGGTTTTTCGACCATTTCACCGACCATGCCCGTCTGATTCTCGTCGCCGCCGAGGCGCTGCGTGATCTGGTCAAGAATGGTGACCAGCTGGAGATGCGGTTCCAGCGTATCCATCAGGCGGAGAACGATGCCGATAAGATCACCAAGGAGATCCAGGCGGCTGTCCACCGTTCCTTCATCGTGCCCTTCGACCGGTCCGACATCCAGGATCTGGCCAAGCGCATGGACGACATCATCGACCTGATCCAGGACGTGGCCCGGCACATGACGGAAGCCGGCCCGATGGAATATACGGCCGAGATGCATGCGCTTTCCGACCTGATCGTGCGCTGTGCCGCCATCCTGCCGGAATGCCTGCCCAAGCTGCGCGACATTCCCCGCCATGTCGCGGAAATGACCCGCATGACGCGCGAGATTTCCGAACTGGAGAGCGACAGCGACAAGATCCTGCGCGCCGCCAAGGCCCGCCTGCGTCAGGAAAGCGGCGGTCTGGATGCCCCCATCACCTATCGCCAGGCGCTGATCCGCGAGATCCTGGAACTGATGGAAGCCGTGCTGGACGCGGGCGAGGATGTCGCCGACATCGTCGACAGCATCATCGTCGATAATGTCTGATCGGCGCCTCCCATGGAACTGATCTCCCTGCCGATCCTGATCGGCCTGATCGCCCTGGCGCTGGCCTTCGATTTTTTGAACGGCCTGCATGATGCGGCCAATTCCATCGCGACGGTGGTCTCGACGCGCGTGCTGTCGCCGCGCAACGCCGTCATCATGGCGGCCTTCTTCAACTTCATCGCCTTCATCTTTTTCGGCACGCATGTGGCCAACACCATCGGCAAGGGCATTGTCGATGCCAGCATCATTGATGCCTCGGTGATCTTCGCGGCCCTGATGGGCGCCATCATCTGGAACATCGTCACCTGGCTGGGCGGCATCCCTTCCTCCTCCTCCCACGCGCTGGTGGGCGGTCTGGTCGGGGCGGGCGTCGCCAAGGCAGGGTTCGGGGTGGTCGGTTCGGGCCTGATCAAGACGGCAGTGGCCATCGTGATTTCGCCCACCGTCGGCTTCGTGCTGGCCATCACCCTGATGATCATCGTCTCCTGGATATTCCGCCGCTTCTCCCCGTTCAAGGTGGATAAGGTATTCCGCAGCGTGCAGATCGTCTCGGCCTCGCTCTACAGCCTGGGCCATGGCGGCAATGACGCGCAGAAGACCATGGGCATCATCGCCGTGCTGCTGTTCAGCCAGGGCTATATGCCTGACGGGTTCCATGTGCCGTTCTGGGTGGTCATCTCCTGCCAGTTCTGCATGGGGCTGGGCACGCTGTTCGGCGGCTGGAAGATCGTGAAGACCATGGGGTCGCGCCTGACGGAACTGAAGCCCGTCCATGGCAGCTGTGCCGAGACGGCGGGCGCCATCACCCTGTTCACGGCCACATATCTGGGCGTTCCCGTCTCCACCACCCATACTATCACCGGCGCCATCGTCGGCGTCGGGTCGGCACAGCGGGCCTCGTCCGTGCGCTGGGGTCTGGCGCAGGGCATTCTGGTGGCCTGGGTCCTGACCATGCCGGCCGCCGCCGCCGTGGGCGCTGGCTTCTACTGGTTGACGCGGGTGTTTTAAGCGGGTCACCATGGGCGGTATCCATCATAGGGTGCCGTCCATGGTGCGTCTGCTTCCTGCCCTTGCCGTTTCCGCCCTCTTGTTATCCGTGCCAGCCCTGGCCGCCGACCCGCCGCCGGTCCTCACATACAAGGACCTGCAGGCCCGGCCCAAGGTGACGGGCGGGGTACGGGTGGCCTATGGCAAGGATGCGCAGCAATTTGGGGATCTGTGGCTGCCGGCGGGGGCGGGACCGCATCCGGTGCTGGTGTTGATCCATGGCGGTTGCTGGTTGGGCGATGTGCCGGCGTTCGAATTGATGAACCCGATGGCCAAGGCGCTTTCGGATGCTGGCATCGCTGTGTGGAATATTGAATATCGCCGGCTGGGGCAGGCCGGCGGCGGCTATCCCGGAACCTTCCAGGATGTGTCGGCGGCCATGGAGCAGGTCCGCACCCTGGCCGGGCCACACAAGCTGGACCTGACGCGGGTCGCCGTCGCGGGGCATTCGGCGGGCGGGCATCTGGCCGTCTGGGCCGCCGGGCGCGCGCTGCTGCCCAAGGGCAGCCCGCTATACAAGGCGGACGCCTTGCCTGTGACGGGGGTAGTGTCGCTGGCCGGCATCGTCGATCTGCGCGATTACCGCGCGCGGGGGCCGGCAGCCTGTGGTGGGCCGGAAACGGTGGACAAGCTGATCGGGGCCGCCACGCGAGGGGAGGCGGCCTTTGCCGATACCTCACCGGGCGAGGCGCCGGCGAAAAGCCTGTCTCTCACGCTGGTTTCCGGGACGCGCGACATCATCGTGCCGCCAACCTTCGCTCAGGCCTATGGCGCCAAGGCCCTGGGGCCGGGGCTGCGGGAGCTGGAGATTGATGGTGCCGGACATTTCGAGCTGATCGACCCACAATCAGGCGCCTGGCCCGTGATCCAGGCGGAGATACGGGATCGGTTGCGGCGGTAGGGGGGCGCCGGCGGAGTTGCCCTCACCCTCCCAAGCCTTCCGGCTTGGGCCCCTCCCTCTCCCACGTTCGTGAGCGAGGGGCTAAAACTTCTTCGCCGCTACCCCCGCCGTGCGATGACCGCGCCATAGGCAGGCAGCGTGCCGGATGACAGTTCGGCACCGTTAACGCTTTCCACAGGCACCCAGTTGGCAGCATCGATCAGGCCGTGCGCGGCGGGTTCGGCGGAGAGGTTGATCACCACCAGCACGTCGCCATCGGCGTGGATGCGTTCAAAGGCCAGCACCGGATCGGCGGGCGGGCGGAAGCGGATGTCGCCCCAGCGCAGGGCCGGTTCGGCACGGCGGCGGGCCAAGAGCCGCTTTGTCACCGACAGGGTGCTGTCGGGATCGCCCGTTTGCACGTCCACGGCCAGCGGCAGGTGGTTCTTGTCCACGGGCAGCCAGGGCTTGGCCGTGGAGAAGCCGGCATGGGGCGCGTCCTTGGACCAGGGCATGGGCGTGCGGGCACCGTCGCGGCCCAATGTGTGGGGCCAGTTGGCGATGGCTTCAGGATCGACCAGATCCTCAAACGCCACCCGCGCCTGTGGCAGGCCCAGTTCTTCCCCGTAATAAAGGAAGACGGAGCCGGGCAGCGACACCAACAGGGTATTCAGGCAGCGGGCCAGTGCCGGCGGCGGCACATCCCCGCCCCAGCGGGAAACGGCGCGGGGTGCGTCATGGTTGGAGAAGGTCCAGGAGGGCCAGGCCCCGCCCGACGCCTGATTCCAGCCGCCGATCACCCGGCGCGGCACACCGGCATCCAACTGCTTGTGATAGAGGAAGGAGAAATTATAGGCGGAATGGCAGCGTTTGCCGGGCAGCGTGTAGTCGGCCACCATGTCGAACGGCGCCTCCCCCATCTCCGCCACCATGAAACGGTCGGGGTAACTGTCCAACAGGGTGCGCAGATCCTCGATGAAGCCCAGATTCTCGGGCTGCGAGATATTATGGACCTGCCGCTGGAACTCATAGGGGCGCTTGGGCGCGGTGGCTTCCGGGTTGATGGGATTGTCGCGCAATTCCCGGTCATGCATGAAGAAGTTGGCGGCATCGACGCGCAGACCATCCACGCCCTTGTCCATCCAGAACCGGGCCACGCCCTTGATGGCTTCCTGCACCTCAGGGTTATGCAGGTTCAGGTCCGGCTGGCTGGACAGGAAATTATGCATGTAATATTGGCGGCGCCGGGCATCCCAGGTCCAGGCCGGGCCGCCAAACACCGATTGCCAGTTGTTGGGCGGCGTGCCATCGGGCTTCGCATCCTGCCAGACGAACCAGTCGGCCTTTTGGTTGGTGCGGTTCTGCCGGCTTTCCTGAAACCAGGGATGTTCGATGGAGGTGTGGGAATAGACCTGATCGATGATGACCTTCAGGCCCAGCGCGTGCGCCCGCGCGATGACCGCATCACAGTCCGCCATCGTCCCGAAAATCGGATCGACATCGCAATGATCGGATATATCGTATCCGAAATCATCCATGGGTGACTTGAAGAAGGGCGAGATCCAGATGGCGTCGGCGCCCAGGCTTGCCACATGGTCCAGATGGGCCAGCAGGCCCTTCAGGTCGCCGATGCCGTCGCCATTGCTGTCGGCGAAGCTGCGCGGATAGATCTGATAGATGACAGCACCCCGCCACCAGGGGTGCACGACACCCTGGTCAGGCCCCGCCGCTCCGTCGGCGCGAACCATGTTTGCCGTCACACTCATGATCGAACTCCCCCCGGCACTCAACGCTTGTTCTGTTGCCCCTATCGTAAAATCGGCAGCGTCAGACGGGTATGGGGCGCATACGTATGCGCCTTCATGCTGCGCTGCGACGCATACGTATTTACGGTTGGCGTGGGGGAGAAAGCGGTGATCCTGGGGGCAACGATAAGGTTAACGGAGGACCGCCATGATGTTTCAGCCCAGCCGCCGCGCCCTGCTGGGGGCGCTGTCCCTGCCGTTTCTGCCGCTGCCGGTGCTGGCCGCCGGTGGGGTTGTGCCGAAGCCCGTACCGGTGCCGGTATCGGCGGGCAGCCTGTGGCGGTACGACCTGTTCCCCAGCGCGCTGACGGCGCCGCGCCGTGTCGATGTCTGGCTGCCGCCGGGGTATGAGGGGGGCACGCAGAGTTTCAGCGTGCTTTATATGCATGATGGCCAGAACCTGTTCGACCCGGCCTCCACCCCGTTCGGGGAATGGGGTGTGGATGAGGCCATGGCGCGCCTGTTGGGCGAGGGGGCCGTGAAGCCCGCCATCGTGGTGGGGGTGTGGAACACCAAATATCGCAGCCGGGAATATCTGCCCCAGGCGCCCTATGAGACGGTGCCGGCGGATATTCGGGCTGATTATGAGAAGGGGTCGGGCGGGCCGGCCCTGTCCGATGGCTATGTCGATTTCCTGGTGAAGGAGTTGAAGCCCTTCATCGACGCGACATACCGCACGCGGTCCGGCCCGGCGGATACGGCCATCATGGGGTCCAGCATGGGCGGCCTGATCTCGCTTTACGCCCTGATCCGCTATCCGGCGGTGTTCGGGGCGGCGGGGTGTGTTTCAACCCATTGGCCCAGCGTCACCAATTTCGATTGGATCAGGACGGGTGACGCGCGGATGGTGACCATCGCCGATACGTTCATCGCTTGGGTGAAAGCCAACCTGCTGCGCGCCGGCGGGAACCGGATCTATTTCGACCTGGGCAATGCCGAGCTGGACAGTTTCTATCCGCCGTTTCAGGCCAAGGTGGACGCCTTCATGCCGGGCCTGGGCTATGTCCAGGGCAAGGATTGGGTGACGACGCTGTATGAGGGCGAACCGCATAATGAGGTGGCGTGGCGCAAGCGCGTGGAGGTGCCGCTGCGGTTCCTGCTGGGGGTGTGAGGGGGCCAAAACAAAAAAGGGCGGGTGTTGCCACCCGCCCTTTTGTCAGGACCAACGGTCGGTGCCGGTCCTTACTTCTGTGCCACCTGGGCCTGCTGCGCCTTGAAGTCGCGCAGTTCGGCATTGTAGGCGTTCACGGTTTCTTCCAGACGGTCGGCCACCTGATCGCGATAGGCGGACAGCTGGGCCCGGAAGGACGGCTGCGCCATGTAGGAGGTGGAGGCCGGCTGGCTGTCCAGGCAGGACAGGTAGTTCAGCGACTGGTCCGCGAAGCCGCGGACGGAGCCGGCGACCTGCACCATGCTGTCGCGGGTGGCGGTCGTGCCTTCGATCAGCTGCGGGGAGGCCGGAGCCTCACCGCAGAGGCGCTTCAGCGCGGGGTGAGCGGCCTGGGACTGACCAGCAGCCAGCAGGGCCAGGGCGGAGAGGATCAGAGCGGAATAGAGCTTTTTCATAGCGATACTCACAAAGCTGGAACCGGGGCGGGATGCCACCGACGTTTCGGGCCTTGTACGTTCGCTCCCTTCAATGGTCCGGATCGGGCCGGTACCGTGTTCTTGTGCGGTGCAGTATAAAGCGGTTGCGGTGCAGCGAAAGAGGGAAAGATCGTTAATGACACCGCTGACACAGGAATCTGTCATGCGCGTGCTGCATGGGTTCACGGAACAGCCGCCACCTGGGCCTGCCGCGACTTGAAAGTCTTCAGTTCGGCGTTGAAGCGGGTGACGGTTTTTTCCAACTGATCCACCACCTGCTGACGATGGCTGATCACCTCGCGCCGGTAACTGGCCGACGCCATGTCGGCGCTGCTGGCCGGATGATTGTCCAGGCAGGTGAGATAGGTCATCAGGCGGGCCGTATAGTCACGCATGCCGGCGCCATAGGCACGCATGGCCGTTTCATCGGCGCTGTCACCCTGGGTGACGGAGGGGGCGGTGGGCAGGCCGCCACAGGCGGCGTTCAGGCCCGTGATATCGGCAAGGGCGGGGCCGGTGATGGCCAGGGCAAGGGTGGAAAGGATCAAGGCGGAAAACAGGTTCTTCATCGCGATCCTCACAAAGCCGGACGGCAGGACATGCCGTCATGGTTGCCTTGTTCGCTCGCTTCCCCCGACAGTGCCGCCAGTCCCGTGGGCCGGCGGTTCGTTTATAAGATCAAGCATATGTCGGTAATTTCACTACGCACAGGTATTTAGCTATGCGTAAACAAATGAAAATCATTTTATTAATTCACAAATTCTCATGGCAAGGCATCGCCGCAGGGCGTGGCGCAGCCCAGGCAATTGTTATCGCTAACAAAATCACTTGGTGCCGGGATGGCGGCGGGGGTGGGCAGGCTGAGCAATTGTGCGGCCACGGCCACCGCGATTTCGCCTGGATGCTTGCCGGTGAGGCCCGCGACCCCGATGGGGCAGGTGAGGCGGTCGGGGTCCAGCCCGTCGGCCCGCAGGCGGGAGGCGAATCGCGCGCGTTTCGTATCCGATCCGATGACCCCCACGAAGGGCTGGCCGGGCAGGCAGAGCGCTGATTTTACAAGGCGGTAATCCAGCGCGTGATCATGGGTCATGATCAGGATGTGGCTGTACCCCCGGGTCAGCGCCGCTTCCGGTTCCTCCAACATCTGGGCCGTGACATTGGCGGGCGTTACGTCGGGGAACAGGTCGGGGCGATTGTCGATCCAGGTGACGCGGGCCGGCAGTGTGCCCAGAATGGCGGCCAGCGCCTTGGCCACATGCCCGGCACCGAACAGGGCGATGCGCAGGTGCGGGGGCAGCAGCGGTTCGAACAGCAGGGTGACGCGCCCGCCACAGCATTGGCCCAGGGCGGGGCCAAGGGGATACGATTGTGTGCGTAATTCCGTTACATGCCCGTCCAGTAGGGCACGGGCCGTCTCAATGGCCGTAAACTCCAGTGCGCCGCCGCCGATTGTGCCGTGCAGCGCGTCGGCGGTGACCAGCATCTTGGTGCCGGCGGCGCGGGGGGCGGAACCCGCAACCTCCGTTACCGTGACCAGCACGCTGGGCCGGCCCTCCCGCTGACAATCGGCCAGGGCCGTGATCCAGTCCATATTCATGCGACGGCCCCCGATTGGCGGGCCCGCACGGCCATCAGGACGCGTTCGGGCGTGGCGGGCGCGTCCAGCTTCACCGGGCCGCTGCCGCCCGCCGCCCCCACGGCGGCCTTGATGGCGTGATAGGCGGAGATGGCCAGCATGAAGGGCGGCTCCCCCACGGCCTTGGAGCGGTGGATCGTGTCCTCAACATTGGGCTGGTTCAGCAGGTCGACCTTGAAATGGTCGGGGATGTCGCCGCAGCCGGGGATCTTATAGGTGCTGGGCGCGTGCGTGCGCAGGCGGCCCGCCGCATCGAACACCAGTTCCTCCATGGTCAGCCAGCCCATGCCCTGCACATAGGCGCCTTCCACCTGCCCCCGGTCCAGCACGGGGTTCAGCGAGGAGCCGCAATCATGCAGGATATCGACGGCCAGAAGCTTGGTCTCACCCGTCAGCGTGTCGATCACCACCTCTGACACGGCGGCGCCATAGGCGAAATAATAGAAGGGGCGGCCAATTAGGGTCTCCTTGTCCACATCGATCTTCGGCGTGGCGTAGAAGCCGGTGGCCGACAGCGAGACGCGGGCCAGATAGGCCTGACGCACCAGATCATCAAAGGCCATGGCATGGTGGCCCGCCGTCACCTTGCCATGGGCGAAGGACAGGGTGGTCGGCTCCACACCCCAGCGGGCGGCGATGAAGGCGGACAGCCGGTCGCGGATTGCGCGCGCGGCATTGAAACTGGCCATGCCGTTCAAATCGGCCCCGGCGGACGCGGCGGTGGCGGATGTGTTGGGCACCTTGTCGGTGCGGGTGGATGTGATGCGCACCCGGTCCAGCCCGATGCCGAACACATCGGCAACCACCTGCGCCACCTTGGTGTAAAGCCCCTGGCCCATCTCCGTGCCGCCATGGTTCAGCAGCACCGAACCGTCGGTGTAGACCTGGATCAGGGCGCCGGCCTGATTAAGGAACGATGTAGTGAAGGAGATGCCGAACTTTACCGGCGTCAGCGCGATGCCGCGCTTCAGCACGGGGCTGGCGGCGTTGAAGGCGGCGATGGCGGTGCGGCGGGCCTGATACTGCGCGGTGGTGGACAGCCGATCCAGCAGGCTGTCGGCGATGAAATCCTCCACCTTCATGCCATAGGGCGTCAGGTCACGGCCCGGCCCGCCATAGAGATTGGCACGGCGGACCGCCAGGGGGTCCAGGCCCAGATGATGGGCGATATCATCGACCACGCCTTCAATCGCCAGCATCCCCTGCGGCCCGCCGAAGCCGCGAAAGGCCGTGTTGGAGACGGTGTGCGTCTTGTAGCGGTACGACGTGATGCGGATGTTGGGCAGGTAATAGCAATTGTCGGCATGGAAGATGGCGCGGTCATTGATTGCACCCGACAGGTCCGTCGACATGCCGCAACGGCTTTCCAGGGTGAGGTCGAGGGCCAGGATGCGGCCATCGGCGTCAAAGCCGACATCATAGGCGACCTCGAAATCATGACGCTTGCCTGTCATCACCATGTCGTCGTCGCGGTCCAGGCGCAGCTTGGCCGGGCGGCCCGTGCGGTCGGCGACCAGGGCGGCGACGGCTGCAAACAGGCTGGCCTGGGTTTCCTTGCCCCCGAAACCGCCGCCCATGCGCCGTACCTCCACCACGACATGATTGTCGGGCCGGCCCAGGGCGCGGGCCACCAGATGCTGCACCTCTGACGGGTGCTGGGTGGAGCAGAGGATGTGCATGTCGCCATCCTCCCCCGGAATAGCCATGGAAATCTGGCCCTCCAGGTAGAAATGATCCTGGCCGCCCATGGCGAGGTGACCCGACATGCGGTGCGGGGATGTCGACAGCGTGCCCAGCGGATCACCGCGTTCCACACGCTTGGGCGGCAGGATGTGGCTGTCGGCGGCGCGGGCGTCGGCGATACTGATCACCGCCGGCAGTTCCTCATAGGTCACCTTGGCCAGCCTTGCGGCGGCGCGGGCGGCGATGCGGGTGGTGGCGGCCACCGCAAACAGGCTCTGCCCGACATATTCAACCAGATTTTCGGCGAAGATCGGGTCATCTGCCACCACCGGCCCGACGTCGTTGACGCCCGGAATGTCGACGGATGTCAGGACGGCGACGACGCCGGGATAGGCCCGCACGGCGGACAGGTCCATGGACAGAATACGGGCATGGGCCTTGGCGCTTTGCCCCAGCGCCACATGCAGCAGGCCCGGCGGTTCCGGCATGTCATCGACATAGCGCGCGGTGCCGGCCACATGCAGCGGCGCACTGTCATGGCGGATCGGTTGGTGTGCGGCGGGGAAGGGGACAGCGGCGGGGCTGCGCGGGGGACGGGCGCTCATGCGGCACCCCCGATGGCGCGGGCGAAGGCGGGAACGCGGGTGGCGGTGGGGGGCAGGGCCTGCTCCATCTGCCATTTCAAGATCAGGTTGCCGGCGGCGACCAGCCGGTATTCAGCACTGGCGCGCATGTCGGTCAGGGGCTGGAAATCCTGGGGCAGGGCGGCGGCGGCGGCCTTGGCGGCGGCGGCGTCGAAGGGGCGGCCGATCAGGGTGGCCTCTGCGGTGCCGGCCCGCCTTGGTGTGCCGGCCATGCCGCCGAAGGCCAGCCGGGCCTCCGTCACAATGCCGTCCGACAGGGTCAGGCCGAAGCCGGCCATGATGGCGGAAATATCCTGATCAAAGCGTTTGGAGATTTTGTAGCAGGCGAACAGGCGGTCGGCGCTGGGTTCGGGCACGCGGATGGCGGCCACGAATTCGCCCGGCTGCAACGCGGTCTTGCGATAGGAAAGGAAGAAATCTTCCAGCGGCATCTCGCGCGTCACGCCACCGCGCCGTAGGACCAGGGTGGCACCCAGGGCGATCAGGGCCGGCATGCTGTCGCCGATGGGGGAGCCATTGGCGATGTTGCCGCCCAGCGTGGCGGAATTGCGCACCTGTTCAGAGCCATAGCGGCGGAACAGGTCGCCCAGGTCGGGGTAGAGCGGGGCCAGAATCTCTGCCGCGTCGGTCACGGTGGCGGCGGCGCCGATGGTGATCTGGCCGTTGGCGTGGGTGATAGCGGCCAGATCGCGGATGCCGCCAATATGGATGATCGTGCCCAGATCGCGCATCTGCTTGGTCACCCACAGCCCGACATCGGTGCCGCCGGCCACGATCGTGGCGTCCGGGTGGGCTAGGAGCAGGTCGGCCAGTTGGTCGGACGTGGCGGGGGCGAAGGCCGCGCCGCCATGATGAGACAGGGTTTCGCTGCGCCCGATGCTGCGCAGCAAAGCCAGGGTTTCTGTCATTTGGGCGGTATAAGTATCGGGCGCGCGGCCCATGGCGCGGGCGGCGTCGACAATGGGGCGATAGCCGGTGCAACGGCAGAGATTGCCCGCCAGGGCAGCGTCGATACGGGTTCGGTCGGGGTTAGCGTCGGTGTGATAAAGCGCGAACAGGGACATCACGAAGCCGGGCGTGCAGAAACCGCACTGGCTGCCATGATGGTCCACCATCGCCTGCTGGATGGGGTGGAGCGTGCCGTCCGAGGAGGACAGATCCTCCACGGTGACCAGCTCCTTGCCGTCCAGGGCCGTGACGAACAGGATGCAGGCATTGACGGCGCGGTACTGAATGCTTTCCGCCTCCGCCATGCCCAGCACGCCGACACGGGTGCCGAGCACGATGGTGCAGGCACCGCAATCCCCCTCGTTACAGCCTTCCTTGGTGCCGCGCCGCCCCCGATCCTCGCGCAGGTAATCCAGCACGGTGCGGGTGGGCGGGACGTCGGACAGGGTCACCACCTGTCCTTGGTGCACGAAGCGGACGCAATCGGCCATGGTCTACCAGTTCGTTCCAAAAGAAAGCATGGCAGAACAGGAAACGCCCCCTGTCAAGTCGCTTTACAGAACAATGATGCGGTGCAACATTTTGTTCTGGGGCGGAAACGTCCCCTTGAAACAATCGAACATGAACAGGGATTTCCGCGCATGACCCATCCCAGCAACCGGTCCTTCGGTTCCATCGCAGCCCATGTCAGCCAGGATCGCCTGGCGCAAAGGCTGGCCGATATGGCGAAGATCGGGGCGACGGAGAAGGGGGGCGTCAATCGACAAGCGCTAAGCCGGGAGGATGGGCTGGCCCGCGCCCTGCTGACAAGCTGGGCCACGGCGCGGGGGTTTGCGGTGTCCACGGATGGCATCGGCAACCTTTATGTGCGGCGCGAGGGCAGCGACCCCACCCTGCCGCCCGTGATGACGGGCAGCCATCTGGACAGCCAGCCGACGGGCGGACGCTATGACGGCGTCTATGGCGTGCTGGCGGGGTTCGAGGTGCTGGAGGCGCTGGAGGATGCGGGTGCGGTGACCCGGCACCCGGTGGAGGTGGTGGCCTGGACCAATGAGGAAGGCTCCCGCTTCCAGCCCTATTGCATGGGATCGGCCCTGTTTGCGGGCAAGATGGATCTGGAGATGGTGCTGTCCTGCACCGACGCGAAGGGGGTGAGCGTGCGCGATGCCCTGGCCGAGACGCTGTCGCTGGCGCCCGCCATGCCGGTGCGGGATTTCGGGTCGCCGGCCGCCGCCTATGTCGAGGCGCATATCGAGCAGGGGCCGCGCCTGGAGGCGGAAGGCAAAACCATCGGCGTGGTGCAGGGCATCCAGGGTAGCCGCTGGTTCCAGGTGGAGGTGACGGGCCAGGAGGCGCATGCCGGCACAACGCCCCACGGTGCCCGCAAGGATGCGTTTCAGACGGCGCTGAAAATGGTCAATGCCCTGAACGAATTGATGCATGATCCGGACGATATCATCCGCTGCACCTTTGGCCGGTTCGAGGTGCTGCCCGGATCGCCCAACACCGTGCCCGGCAAGGTGATCTTCACCATCGATTTCCGCCATCCCGACGCCGAACTGGTGACGGAGCGGGGGGATAAGGTGGCCCCGCTGCTCTATTCCCTGGCCGCCCCGTGCGCGGTGGTGGTGAAGGAGACCAGCACGACGGCGCCGGTGGATTTCGATCCTTCCGTGGTGGATGCCGTGCGAGGGGCGGCGTTGGGCCTGGGCTATGCCAACCGCGACATGCCGTCGGGCGCCAATCATGATGCCAAGTTCATGGCGCCCCGCTGCCCCACGGGCATGATCTTCATCCCTTGCAAGGATGGGATCAGCCATAATGAGGTGGAATATGCGTCGCCCGAACATTGCCATGCGGGGGCGGCGGTGCTGGCGGAAACGTTGGCGCGGCTGGCGGGGTAGGGGGCGTAGGTCGCATAAGGGCCGATGGCCCGCATGCGACGCCCGGAAAATCCATCTCAATGTCGCATGCGCTGGCGCTTATGCGACCTACGAAGAATTAAGGTCTCAGGCCCTTCCCATGACCCATCCCGTCCTTTCTATCCTGTCCGACCTGATTGCTATCCCCAGCACCTTTCCGCCCGGCGATACGGCGGCGATTTGCGCCTATGCCGCCGACCGGTTGGAAAAGGTGGGGTATCAGGTGCAGGTGCTGCATCGTGACCGGCCACAGATTGCCAATGTGGTGGCGGAGTGGGCAGGGGCAGCGCCCGGCCCAACCCTGATGTTCAATGCCCATGCCGACACGGTGGGCATTGGAGAGCGTGCCATGTGGGAGACGGAACCGCTGGTGGCCACCCTGATCGAGGGCCGTGTGCATGGGCTGGGGGCCGGCAACTGCAAAGGGTCGATGGCGGCACAGCTGTGGCTGGCTGAACAGGTGGCGCAGCGTGGGGGGCCGGCGCGCGGCAAGATCGTGTTCACCTTTTGCGGGGATGAGGAAAATCTGGGGCCGGACGGGGCATTTTACCTGCGCGAGATCGGCGCGGTGAAGCCCGACATGCTGGTGGTCGGCACGCAGACCGAAAACCAGCTGATCACGGCGGAACGCGGGGTGATGTGGGTGGAGGTGACGGCGCGGGGGCGGTCGGCCCATGCCGGCAACCCGGCGGCGGGCGACAATGCCATCCTACGCCTGATGCGGGTGATGACCCATATTGATGGGGTCATGGCCGAACGATTGCGGGATCGCCGCGTGGGCGAGCAGCAATCGACCATGAATATCGGCATCTTCCGCGGCGGCGAGAATACCAATGTCGTGCCCAACCTTGCGCGCGTGGAAATCGACCGCCGCCTGCTGCCAGAGGAAAAGATCGTCGAGGCGTTTGCGGAGATCGAGGCGCTGGTGACGGCGCATCCGGAGGCAGACCACCTGTCCTGCCGTCTGCTGACCGGTACCAACGGATTCCGCGCGCCGCATGACGGACCGCTGGTCAGCGCTCTCTGTGCCGCCATCGAGGGGGTGACGGGCGCACCGGCCCGGTTCCTGAAAGATACCGGGGCCAGCGATGGCCGCTACTTCGCCGATGACGGGATCGAGATCGTCAATTTCGGGCCGGGTGCCGGCTGGCAAGGCCACAAGGCCAACGAATATGTGCCGCTGGACGAGCTGGTCGCGGCGACGGCGATCCTTGAGGGGGTGGTGGAGAGGGTGCTGGGGGTGGGGTAGGAGCGTGTGGAATATTATAATGCAGAGTGTTATAGTGAGGCGGATTTGACCAATAATGGGTCGATGTGCGGATATTCAGGAACAAGCCCTTCACCCGCTTTGCCAGGAAGGCCGGCATTTCCGATGCTGATCTGACGGATGCGGTCGAGCGGGCATCGCTTGGTTTGGTTGATGCTGACCTTGGCGGCGGCGTGATCAAGCAGCGGATTGCCCGTCCTGGTGCGGGTAAATCCGGCGGGTTCCGTACCATCATCCTGTTAAGAATTGGTAGCCGGGCGTTTTTCGTCCATGGGTTTGCCAAGAATGATCTGGGCAATATCCGCAAAGACGAAGTGGATATGTTCAAGGTACTGGCTCAACAGGTGCTGGGCCTTGAGGATGAAAGGTTGGAGGCCGCGGTGCGGTCTGGGACATTTGTGGAGATTTCGCAGGATGCCGAAGCAATATCGCAGTGACGTGATGGCTTCCATTCACGAAACCGCCGAGGGTTTGCATGGGGCTGGTCTGATCGACAAGCAGACCATGCGGCAGTTCGATGAGGCCTGTCTGACGCCTGTGCAGCCGCTGTCACCGGACGAGATCAAGGCCTTGCGCGAACGGGAAGGGGCCAGTCAGGCTGTCTTTGCCCGCTATCTGAACGTAACCACCGGCTTGGTCAGCCAGTGGGAGCGCGGAGAACGACATCCGCAGGGTGCATCTTTGAAATTGCTGTCCCTGGTCGCGCGACGGGGTTTGTCCGCCGTCGCCTGAACCCAACCTACGCCCCACCCCGCCAAACCCTTCATCCCAAAACCGCATAGCCTGCCCCCAGCTTCGCTATTGCGAATAACTCGCACTCGTGCTTATTTGCGAGCCATTATCAATCGCGGGTGATGTGAGTTATGGCGGCGGGGGTGGAGCAGCAGGGGCGGCGGTCCTTCTGGTTGAAGCATCTGCACCAATGGCATTGGGTCAGCTCGGCCCTGTGCCTGATCGGCATGCTGCTGTTCGCCATTACCGGTATCACGCTGAACAATGCCCGCCATGTCGAGGCCAAGCCCACGACGGTGACCAAGGAAGCGGCACTGCCTGAGGGGCTGCGCGCCGCACTGTCGGTGGGGCAGGGGCCGGTGCCGGCGGCCATCGTTGATTGGTTTGCCGCCGAGATGGGCGTGGATGTGTCCGCCGGTGTGCCGGAATGGTCCGACGATGAGCTGTATATCGCCCTGCCGCGCCCCGGCGGCGATGGCTGGGCCACCATCGCCCGCGAAGACGGCGCCGTCCTGCATGAGGTGACGGACCGAGGCTGGGTTTCCTACCTCAATGATCTGCACAAGGGGCGGGGGACGGGGACTGTGTGGTCCTGGTTCCTGGATATCTTCGCCGTCGCCTGTCTGATCTTCTGCATCACCGGGCTTTTCCTTCTGCATCTGCATGCGGGCAAGCGGCCCAGCACCTGGCCCTTGGTTGGGCTGGGGCTGGTGGCGCCCATGCTGTTGCTGATCCTTCTTATCCACTGATCTTTCAGGAATGAACCGATGCGCACGCTTCTGTCGCTCTCAATGACCGGTCTGGCCGTCACCCCCGCCATGGCGGGCGAATTGGCCGTGACGGTGGAGATCCCCAAGCTGGAGGTGGCGGAATATCACCGCCCCTATGTCGCGGCCTGGATCGAAACGCCCGACCAGCAATTCGTCGCCAACCTGACCGTCCGCTATGACGTGAAGATGCGCGACAATGAGGGGACCAAGTGGCTGAAGGATATGCGCCAATGGTGGCGCCGGTCGGGCCGCGACCTGACCATGCCGGTCGATGGCGTGTCGGCCCCAACCCTGCCCGTGGGCGAAAACCGCCTGACCTGGGACGGTGCCAAGGCGCCCTTGAACGGGTTGAAGCCCGGTTCCTATGCGCTGGTGGTTGAGGCCGCGCGCGAGGTGGGCGGGCGCGAGCTGATCCGCGTGCCGTTTGATTGGAACGGCAAGCCTGTGAAGGCAGAGGCCAAGGGCGAGACGGAGCTGGGCCGTGTTGCGGTCGAGGTTAAGGGTTAAAAGCCCCCAATTTTGTTAATCGATGGATCAAGGAGTTTTCCCCATGAAGTCGCTGCTGACCCGCGCCACGCTGGCGCTGACGCTTGCCATCTCCATCGCCGGTCCGGCGGCGGCGCATCGGCAATGGATGCTGCCGTCTGCCACCGTCCTGTCGGGTCAGGACCCGTGGATCACGGTCGATGCCGCCGTGTCCAACGACCTGTTCTATTTTGAACATGTGCCGCTGCGCTTGGACGGTCTGACCGTCACCAACCCGGATGGGTCGGTCGGTACCGCGGAGAACCAGGCGACGGGTAAGTATCGCAGCACTTTCGATGTCCATCTGACGCAGCCCGGCACCTATAAGGTGGCTTTGGCCAGCGGCGGCATCATGGCCAGTTGGGAAGAGAATGGGCAGCGCAAGCGCTGGCGCGGTACGGCGGAAACCTTCGCCAAGGAAGTGCCGGCCAATGCCGAGAAGTTGCAGGTGACGGAAGGGGCGCGGCGCCTGGAATTCTTCGCCACGTCGGGCAAGCCCACCGAAACCGTGCTGAAGCCCACGGGCAAGGGTCTGGAACTGTCGCCCGTCACCCATCCGAACGACCTGTTCGCGGGTGAGAAGGCCAGCTTCAAGCTGCTGCTGGATGGCAAGCCGGCATCGGAGGTGGAGGTCACGGTCATTCCCGGCGGCATCCGCTATCGCAACGATCTGGGCGAGATGAAGGTGAAGACCGACAAGGACGGCGCCTTTACCATCACTTGGCCGACGCCGGGCATGTATTGGATGACCGCCCAGACCGAGGACAAGAAGACGACCGTGCCGCAGGCGAACAAGCGCTCGGCCAGCTATACCGCGACGTTCGAGGTGCTGGCGCAGTAAGGGGCTTTGAACGGCGCTTGTTGCCCTCACCCTCCCAAGCCTTCCGGCTTGGGGCTCGCCCGCGTCAGCGGGTGGGAGGGTGAGGGAGCGACGGTGCCAGTTGGCCGATCCACGATGAAACCCAACACCCTGCGCCTGATCCTGCCCCTTGACGCGCCAGAGGCCATGCTGCCGCCGGCGGATGCGCCTGTGGTGCGCCTGTCGGGGACGGCCATGGGCACCTATTGGTCGGTCGCCCTGATCGCGCCGACGGGGCCGGAGGCGTTGGTCCTGCGGCGAGGGATCGTTGGCATCCTGGATCGGGTGGTGGCGGTGATGAGCCATTGGGACCGGGCCAGCGACTTGTGCCGGTATAATGACAGCCCGCGCGGCTGGGTGCCGGTTGATCCGTCGCTGTGCGCGGTGCTGTCGGCGGCGCGGCAGCTGTCGGCGGATAGCGGGGGTGCCTATGATCCGGCCATCGGTGGGTTGGTCGATGCCTGGGGCTTTGGTCCGCCGGGGCCGGTGGCGTGCCCGCCGCCCGACGAACGGATATCGGCCCTGCTGTCGGGGCCGTGCTGGGCCGATATCCGTATCGATGCGGGAAGGCTGTGGCAGCCGGGGGGCCTGCGCCTGGACCTTTCCTCCATCGCCAAGGGCCATGCCGTGGATTGCGTGGCGCGATATCTGATGGAACAGGGCGTGGTCAGTTATCTGGTCGACATTGGCGGGGAGTTGCGGGGCTGGGGCATCCGGCATGATGCGGCCCCCTGGTGGGTGGATGTGGACCGGGCCACAGGCCGCGATGGCAGGCCGGGCGGCAGGTTGACGCGTATCGCCCTGCATGGACTGTCTGTCGCGACCAGCGGGGACAGCAACCGGTTCATGACGGGTCCCGACGGAAGGCGCCTGTCGCATTCGCTGGACCCACGTACGGGGTGGCCGGTGCCCGATGATCTGGCCGCCGTTACGGTGCTGCATGCCGACTGTATGATGGCCGACGCGCTGGCCACTGCCCTGACCGTGCTGGGGCCGGAGGAAGGCCCCGACTGGGCGGCGGCGCGGGGGATCATGGCCCTGTTCGTGCGGCGGGTGGGGGCGGGCGTGGTGGAGATCATGACCCCGGCCTTGGCCGCGTTGGCGGAGGAAGGGTGATGGACCGCACTCTGCTGGCGGCACTGGTCCTGCTGACCTATGCCCTGTTCTGCGCCGTCATTTTTCGCCGGCATGCGGCCCGCAACCGCCCGGTGGCGGCGGGGGAGGGCATCCTGGTCGCTTATGCCACGCAGACGGGCTTTGCCGAGGAACTGGCCCGGCGGACGGTGGCCGGTCTGCTGGATGCCGGGCAGAAGGCCTGGGTGGAAGCCATTGACCGGTTGGATGCCGTCCGCCTGTCGGGTCTGGACCGCGCCCTGTTTATCGTGTCCACCACGGGGGAGGGGGACGCGCCCGACCATGCGGCGGGCTTCGTGCGCAAGGTGATGGGAGCAGGGGCGGCTTTGTCGGGCCTGCGCTATGGTGTGCTGGCGCTGGGCGACCGGGATTATGCGGGTTTCTGCGCCTTTGGGCATGCGCTTGACGGCTGGCTGCGGCGGCAGGGGGCACAGCCCCTGTTCGATCTGGTTGAGGTGGATGATGGCGATGCCGGCGCGCTGCGCCATTGGCAGCATCATCTGGGCCAGATGGCCGGCCATGTGCATCTGGCCGACTGGACCCCGCCGGATTATCAGGATTGGGTGTTGAGCGAGCGCCGGCACCTGAATCCCGGCAGTCCGGGCGGGCCGGTTTTCCACCTGCGCCTGACGCCGCCGGCGGGCGGGCAGGTGGACTGGCAGGCCGGGGACATTGCCGAGATCGGCCCCTGCAACCCGCCCGACGCCGTGGCTGCCGCCCTGATCGCAGCGGGTGGGGAGCGGGCGGAGACGCGGGACGGCGTGACGCGGCCTTTGTCGCGCTGGCTGTCGGAAACCATCCTACCGGGGGGCCATGACCCGCTGCCTCACCGCGAATATTCCATCGCCAGCCTGCCCGCCGATGGCACGCTGGACCTTGTGGTGCGGCGCGTGACGGGGCCGGATGGGCGGCTGGGCCTGGGGTCGGGGTGGCTGACGCGGCATGCGGCGCCGGGCGGCACGGTGCGCCTGCGCCTGCGCCGCAATGCCGGGTTCCACCCGCCGCCCGATGACCGACCCTTGATCCTGATCGGCAATGGCACCGGCATCGCGGGGCTGCGCGCGCATCTGAAGGCGCGGGCGGCGGCTGGGCGGGGGCGCAACTGGCTGTTGTTCGGGGAACGCAAGGCGGCGCATGACAGTCTGTTTGCGGACGAATTGTCGGCATGGCGGGCGGCGGGGGTTCTGGACCGGCTGGATCTGGCATTTTCCCGCGATGGGGAACAGCCGCTCTATGTCCAGCATCTGCTGGCCGCAGCGGGGGATCAGGTGGCGGCGTGGGTCGCGGAGGGAGCGGCGATCTATGTCTGCGGCAGCCTGGAGGGCATGGCGGGCGGGGTGCATGCCGTTCTGACCGAGTTGCTGGGGGCCGAGACGCTGGAGGAACTGGCGGCGACGCGGCGGTACTGCCGGGATGTTTATTGAGGGGAATATCACTTTATCTTACTTGCAAATCATTCTTAATATCATATTCTGTTTTCCAGTTTAACCCTATTGCCCGGAGAGCGTGATGCGCATCCTTTCCGCCGGATATCTTGCTGCCCTGCTAGCCCTCACCGGCCCCGCTGCAGCCCATACCGGCTATCTGCTGCCCAATCTGTTCAACACGCCGCAGCGCGATCATGTGACGGTGGAGGCGTCGTTCACCGAAGAGATGTTCACGCCCGACATCGTAATGAAGGCGGATGAATATCATGTCGTCACGCCGGCGGGGGCGAAGGTGAAGCCCACCGTCACTTATCTGCGCGATCTGGCGGTGTTTGAGGTGGAGTTGCCGGAGGCCGGTACCTATCGCATTTCCACGGGTCTGCGCGCGGGGGCCACGCGCAAGATGGCGCTGGTGGCCGGCAAGTGGGAGCCGGTGCGCGAGCGCGAAGGGGCGCCGGCAGGGGCGCGGGTGGCGGATGCACAGAGCATCACGCGGTCAGATGTCTATGTCAGCAAGGGTCCCGCCAGCGACAAGGCGCTGGTGCCCGCCGGGGTGGGGTTAGAGATTGTGCCGATGGCCCATCCCAACCGGCTGGATGCGGGCGGGGCGCTGCCGGTGCGGTTGCTGCTGGATGGCAAGCCGGTGGCCGGCGTGACGATCAGCCTGCAAGGCCCCAAGCTGCCCGATGAGGAGGATGCCAAGGCCGTGACGGTGGCGACCGACAAGGATGGCAAGGCCAGCATCGCCCTGCCGCACGACGGCACCTTCCTGCTGCTGGCCCGGCACCGGGTGGAGGCGGCGGACGGGCCGGTGGCAGTGAAGAGCCACAGCGCCACCCTGACCTTTGCTGTTGGGTCGTAAAAGGCAACGCCACCTTCGGCATATACACGCGCTGATATCTGATCTGCTACTCTGACCATGGTTTCAAGATCGGGAGCGGATGAATGCTGACGGGTACGGCCGGATTGCTGCGGTTGCTGGCCGAGGGGGACAGTCGGGGGACGGCTGTGCTGGTCGATCTGCGCGATGTCCCCTATGCCGAGAACCCGCTGTTCCGGCATTCCATCGTGCATCTGCTGGATAATTTCGCGGCACAGTTCCAGCCGGAAGTTGTGGATGTCGGGCGCTATGCGCAGGTCTTCCTGTTCACCGATACCAACGCCCATCCCTTCATCGCCAAGCTGAAGGCCGTGGCGGCGGATTTCGCCGAGCAGCATATGGGTGCGCCGCGCTTTTCCATCCACCATCTGCCGCATGAGGCGGGGCGGCTGTCGGCCCTGCTGAAAAGGCTGGTGCCGGTGGGGGCCGCAAACGCAGAGGATGAGGCGGAGGCGCCGGCCCTGAGTGCCGTTGAGCATCAGCAACTGGCCGGTGTGCAGAAGCTCGCCGTCTATGAACAGGTGCTGGCCGGGGCAGATGTGTCATCGCTGGTCCGGGAAAGCCCGGTCTGGCGGTGGACGCCGTCAGGCGTGTGGAACCTGGAGTTCGGCGAGGTGACGGTGGCGCTGGACCATCTGGAACGTGCCGTGGGCACGCCGCTGCGCCGTGACCCCTGGCTGCTGGAACAGATCACACCCGTCCTGGACCGCCGCACCATCCGGCATTTCCAGCATGAGCCATCACGCCTTTACAGCCCACACAGCATGAACCTGCAATGGCGTTCGGTGCTGGACCCGCTGTTCCTGGATTTTGTACGCGACCTGACCTATGACCAGCGCCGCAACCTGATCGTGGAAATCTCTGCCATCGGTGCGGGCCTCACCGCCGAGGGGTTGAATGAGGCCATCGACACGCTGCGCCTGTGGGATTGCCGGATCGCTATCGACCATCTGTCGCTGCGCCATGAGGAGCCGGGATATCTGCCGCTGGAAGCTGTGGATTATCTGAAGCTGGACCTGATGGGCATCGGCGGGGAGGGGGCGGTGCCGCCGCTGCCCGACTGGATGCGGACCTTCGGGGTAGGGCGGGTCGTGGCGATCCATCCGCGTGATGCCGGCGTCTTGCGGGCGTGTCTGGGCATGGGGCTGGTGCTGGTGGAACAGCGCGACCGCCCGGTGGGGTGAGGGGGGATGTGATGCGGCTTGCGGTATCGGGCCTGTTGCTGGCCGTGGCTGCCCTGCCGGCATCGGCGGCACCGGAGAATTGCTTCGTGCCGGAGGTTCACGGCACCACGCGGGTCCTGGTCTATATCGGCGACCGCAAATGCGTTGAGCTGCGGGAGCCGGAAACGCTGAACGGCATCTGGATCAACCAGTTCGAAGGCTCGGTCTTTCACGAAGGTGTGGATGATCTGGCGAAGGCGCGAACGGTGAGATCGCGTGTCTGGCTGAGCATGGATGATCAGACGGTGAAGCCGGCGGGGTTTGTGCCGGCGCGGGGGCATGCCTATCAATTCACGATCATCGCGCGGAAGGCCAAGGGCATGAACCGCCCGCCCCTTGAGGGATACGGTCATTTCGGCGCCTCTGCCGGCCTTGTCCTGGTGGATGAGGTCGTGGCGTGGAAGGATTTGGGTAAGGTCGGCTACTAATGCAAAAAAGGCCCGCGCCGGTTTCCCGGTGCGGGCCTTTCTCGTTCACAGCAGGATCAAATCCCGACCGCGTGACCGTCGGCCTGGCTGAGGGCCAGGTGGCGGCGGATATGGGCGATCAGCAGTTCGGTGCCGGTGGTGATGTCCATTTCGGACGTGTCCAGCACCAGTTCCGGGTTCACCGGGGTCTCAAACGGGGCCGAGACGCCGGTGAATTGCTGGATCTTACCGGCCTGGGCCGCCGCGTAGAGACCCTTGGGGTCGCGGGCGGCACAGGTGGCGACGTCCGCCTTCACCCAGACTTCATGGAACCCGTCACCGATGATGGAGCGGGCCAGATCGCGCAGTTCGGTGGTGGGGGAGATCAAGCTGACCAGCACCACGGTGCCCGTCTCCGCCATCAGCTTTGCCACCTCTGCCACGCGGCGGACATTTTCCAGCCGTTCGGCGGGCGTGAAGCCCAGGTCCTTGTTCAGACCCTTGCGCAGATTGTCGCCATCCAGCACGGTCACACGCCAGCCATCATCAAACAGACGGCGTTGCGTGCCCATGGAGAGTGTGGACTTGCCCGCACCCGACAGGCCGGTCAGCCAAACGACACCGCCGCGATGGCCGTTGCGCGCTTCAAACGCGTCACGGTCGACGGAGCTGTTGACGGCGGTGACGGGGCCGGCGACGGTGACGTTGGTCGCCGCCCCCAGCAGAATGCAGCCACCGACAATGCGGCCACCGCGCGCCAGACCGGCGCGGCCCGTGATGGGCAGGTCGGCGGCATGGTCAAACGCGATGGGGGCGGAAGAACGCAGCACGATCTCCGCGATGCCGCCCTGGCCCAGTTCGGAGCCTTCGCCATCGGTCAGGTGTTCGACATCCACCAGACGCTCGAACTTCTCCACCACCACCGGGTGTTCAGACGTGGTCAGGCGCAGGGTGATGCGGCTGCCCGCCGTCAGGCTTTCCGGGTCCAGCCAGAAGGCGCGGACGCGGATGGTGGTGGCGATGTGCGGCATGTGGCCGGCGGGCGCAATGACCTGCCCGCGGTTGAGCGCGGCGTCTTCGATGAAGGAGACGGCGACCGATTGCCCGGCCCGCGCCTCAGACACCGGACCCTTGCCGGCATCAATGCTGGCGACCGTGGCGGGCTGTCCGGTGGGCGCGATTTCGACCTTGTCGCCGACCTTCAGGCGGCCCGTCTCGATCCGGCCCACGGCCAGACGGGTGTCGCCCTTGCGGTACACATCCTGAATGGGGAAGCGCAGCAGCGCCTCGGTCCGGGCGGCGGTGGGGGTCAGGAGGTCGAGCGCTTCCAGCAGGGTGGGGCCACGATACCAGGCCATCTTGTCCGAGCGCGCGGCGATATTGTCGCCATGGCGGGCCGACAGCGGGATGACGTAAAGCGGCTCGATCCCCAGCTTTTGCAGATAGTCGCTGACATCGCCGGCCACACCCTTCCAGGCGTCTTCGGCGTGATCGACCAGATCCATCTTGTTGACGGCCACGATCACCTTGCGCACGCCCAGCAGCGACAGGAGATAGGCGTGGCGGCGCGTCTGTTCGGAGATGCCGCGTTCGGCATCGGTGACCAGAACGGCGGCATCGGCGGCGGCGGCTCCGGTGACCATGTTGCGCAGGAATTCACGGTGGCCCGGCGCATCGATGATGACATAGGGGCGCTTGGCCGTCTTGAACCAGATGCGCGTGGTGTCCAGCGTGATGCCCTGGTCCCGCTCGATCTGCAGCGCGTCCAGCAGGAACGACCATTCCATATGCAGGCCGCGCTGTTCGGAGACCTTCTTCAGCTCCGCCAGACGGCCTTCGGGCAGGCTGTCCGTGTCGTGCAGCAGGCGACCAATCAGGGTCGACTTGCCGTGATCGACATGGCCGACAATGACGATTGGATAGGGGGCCAGGGGGGCCTTTTTCGGGGACAGAGCCGGGGCCGGTTTGATATCAGCCCGCAATGCGGCGTTCGCCATGATCTTCTTTACCCGTATTCTTAGAGGTAACCAGTCGCACGCAGGCGCTCGAACGCATCTTCGGCCTCATGGTCCATGGACCGGCCGGCGCGTTCGGGCGTGCGCGTGGTTTCCAGTTCGTCGATGATCTCGTCGATGGTGCTGGCATTGCTGTCCACCGGGAAGGTGATGCCGATTTCGCCCAGCGAGCGGAAACGCTTGCCATCCTTGGCGAAATAGAGCGGCACCAGGGGGATTTCCTCCCGCTTGATGTAGCGCCAGACATCAACCTCGGTCCAGGCCAGCAGCGGATGCACGCGGGTATGGGTGCCGGGGTGGCGCTCAATCGTGTACTGGTCCCAGAATTCGGGCGGCTGGTGCGCTGCCTGCCAGGCACCATCCAGGCCACGCGGGCTGAAGATGCGTTCCTTGGCGCGGGTGGCCTGTTCATCGCGGCGGATACCGGTGATCAGCCCGTCGAACTGATACTTCTCCAGCGCGGCGGCCAGACCCAGTGACTTGCGGGCCGCGATGCGGGTGCCCGGCGGCAGGGTCGGGTCCGTCATCTCGATCGGCGGGCACTCATCCTTGATCAGGTTGAGGCCCCATTCTTCGGCATACCGGTTGCGGAACTCGTAGCTTTCCGGGAATTCCAGGCCGGTATCCAGATGCGCCACGGGGAACGGCAGTTCGCCCATGAACGCCTTGCGGCACAGCCAGATCAGGACGTTGCTGTCCTTGCCCAGTGACCAGAGCAGACCCAGACGCTTCAGGCGCACGCGCGCCTCGCGCAGGATATAGATGCTCTGGGCTTCCAACTGGTCGAGATGGTCGAGATGTTGATCGGTGCTGCTCATCAGGAGGCTCCCACCAGATTTGTTGCGGACGAAAGCGGCAGGTGGATCCCGCATTCCGTCTTTTCCTGACCGCGCCAGCGGCCTGCTCTAATGTCTTCGCCCGGTGCGACACGGTCAGTGCACGGCATACAGCCCACGGAGAGGTAACCATCCTCTTCCAGCGGGTGACGCGGCAAACCGTGTCGGTCGAGATAGGATTCCACGTCGGCACGGGTATAGCCGGCCAGCGGGTTGATCTTGATCTTGCCCTCAGCCGCTTCGAACAAGGGCAGTTCGATGCGGGTCGTGGCCTGATAACGCTTGCGCCCCGTGATCCAGGCGCCAAACGGCGCCAGACCGGCATCCAGCACCTGCACCTTGCGGAAATCACAGCAGGCCGTGTTGCTGGTGCGCCAGAGCAGGCCGTCCTTGTCGTTGGCCTCCTCCGCCTCGGTGGTGGGCGACAGCTCACGCAGGCCGGTCAGGCCCAGTATTTCGACAAGCTTGCGCTTGTAGCGCAGCGTCTCGCCAAACAGCTTGCGCGTGTTCACGAACAGCACGGGCAGGTCGCGGTCAATCTGTGCCACCATATGCAGCAGCACCGCACTTTCCGTGCCAAAGGAGGAAACCAGCGCCAGTTGACCCTTGAACTCCGTCTCAATCAGGGGCTGAAGAAGCTCCACCCCTTCCAGATGACCGTAACGGGCATTCAGGTCGCGGGCGCGGGCCTGAAGGTCGGTGATCATGCCGGGACCGTGCCTTTCAGGTGCCGGCGCAGCAGGGAGACGCCTTCCTCCCGGCCAAGCGCCGGCTGGAACGCCACCGAGATTTCTTTCAGCGCATGTGCCCAGGCGGGGCCGACACGGTCGGCAGGCACCACCACCGTATCCACGCCCACGCGGGTCAGGAACAGGTACTGGTCGGGGATGATATGGCCGAAGGCCCTGATCTCGCCCTTATAGTCGAACCGTTCCCGCAACTCGCGCGCCGCAGAGAAGGCGCGGCCATCGCGGAATTTCGGGAATTCCAGGGCCACCAGCGACAGGGAACCCAGATCATCCGCGATCTCGGTAGCCAGCTGATTGGATTTCAGCCGCACGCCGACGGCATCGCGCCGGGCGGTCAGTGCGTCGCGTTCGTTGCGCCAGCGTTCCAGGGAGACGATGACCGCCCCCTCGGCGGGGATGTCCTGGTCATCGGCAAGGTCGGTCCAGCGGTCGTCGATGGGCAGACCACGATCAAGCACGGGCATAGAGAGCCTCCTTGAACGGGGCGTGGCCGGTACGGGCCAGCGTCTGAATGAAAATCTCGCCGGGCTGGCGCAGCTTCACGAAAGTGTTCACCACCGTCTCGACCGCATCGATGATGCCGTCATAGTCGAAGCCAGGACCGACGATCTCGCCGAGCGCCGCATTGGTGCCGGCATCGCCGCCCAGCAGGATCTGGAAGAACTCCTCGCCCTTCTTGTCCACGCCCAGAATGCCGATATGGCCGACATGGTGATGGCCGCAGGCATTGATACAGCCGCTGATCTTGATCTTCAGCTCACCCAGATCATGCTGTCGGTCCAGATCGGCGAACCGTTCGGCGATACGCTGTGCCACCGGGATGGCGCGGGTATTGGCCAGTGCGCAGTAATCCAGGCCGGGGCAGGCGATGATGTCGCTGATCAGGCCGGCATTGGCGGTGCCGAGGCCGGCGGCATCCAGCGCCTTCCACAGGGCGTAAAGATCATCCTGACGGACATGGGCCAGAACAAGGTTCTGTTCATGGGTCACGCGGACTTCGCCAAAGCTGTAGAGGTCGGCCAGATCGGCGACGGTTTCCAGCTGGTCGGCCTCGGCATCGCCGGGAATGCCGCCGATGGGCTTCAGGCTGATGGTGGCGATGGTGTAACCGCGCGTCTTGTGTTCCGTCAGGTTGGTGCGGGTCCAGCGGGCAAAGGCCGGGTCGGCGGCCTTTGCGGCCTCGAAGCTGTCGGAGATGGCGGGCAGGTCGACCCAGGGCGGGGGTGCGAAATGGGTCTGGATCGCATCTACGATGGCGGGATCGACATGGAATTTCTGCCGCGGCAGGCGGGCATATTCCTCTTCGATCAGGCCGATGAACTTGTCAGCCCCCATCTCGTTCACGGTGATCTTGATGCGCGCCTTATAGATATTGTCGCGCCGTCCCAGCTGATTATAGACGCGCAGGATGGCTTCGAGATAACCGATGATCTCTTCCACGGGCACGAAGTCGCGCGCCTTGACGGCCAGATAGGGGGTGCGGCCCTGGCCACCGCCGACATAGACGGTGAAGCCGACGCGGCCCGTCGTTTCGTCCTTTTTGGCGATCAGGCCGATATCATGCACCTGGACAGCGGCGCGGTCGTTCGGGCTGCCCGTGATGGCAATCTTGAACTTGCGCGGCAGATAGGTGAATTCCGGGTGCATGGTGGACCATTGCCGCAGGATCTCCGCATAGACGCGGGGATCCACCAGCTCGTCCGCCGCGGCACCGCAGAACTGATCCGTGGTCACGTTGCGGATGCAGTTGCCGCTGGTCTGGATGGCATGCATGTCCACTTCAGCCAGTTCGCGCAGGATGGTGGGCACATCCTCCAGCTTGGGCCAGTTGAACTGAATGTTCTGGCGCGTCGTGAAATGGCCGTAGCCCTTGTCATAGACGCGCGCGATGCGGGCCAGACGCCGGACCTGGGTGGAAGACAGCATGCCGTAGGGCACGGCCACGCGCAGCATATAGGCGTGAAGCTGCAGGTAGAGGCCGTTCATCAGCCGGATGGGCTTGAACTCTTCTTCCGTGATCTCACCCTTCAGGCGGCGTTCGACCTGGGCGCGGAACTGCTCCACCCGCTCGAAGATGAAGGTCTTGTCGAACTCGTCATAGCGATAGACGGCGGCGTGGGCGTCGGCCGGCTGATTGCTGCGGAGGGCGGGGCTGTGCGTATCAGGCATGGGGGTTTGGCCTGTCTTCTCTGTCATTCGAATGGGGTCAGGCGGCGGGCTGGCGGGCCTGCTTGCCCAGGTCGCGGCGCACGGTGGGGCCGATGCCCTTCAAACGCTCACGCAGGTGGGTGGGGCGGGTGCCGGCCTCGGTCATCTCCACATCCAGCGGATAGACATCGACCACGATCTGGCGCTTTTCCTCTGCCTTGGCGAAGGCAAGCGCCTCGGCAATGGCGTCGGCCCCGTCGAACACGGCCGCAAGGGCCACATCCTCAACCCAAATGTTGCCGGCGCCCAGCCATACGGCCTCCCCGTCCAGAAGACGGCTGGCGGCGACGGATTGCTCGGTTCCCTTGGCTTTGACCAACATCTCTACGGTCTTCCCTGTCTCAAACGGCTTCGCGCAGGTGATCGGGCACCAGCGTGGTGATAAGGGCGGGGTCGGCCAGACGGACGACATCGCCGATGATGATGATCGCCGGCCCCACCAGCCCATGCGCCGCCGCCAGCGATGCCAGATTGGCAAGGGTGCCTGTGATCAGCTTCTGATCCGGTCGCGTGCCCTTTTCGATCAGGGCAGCGGGTGTGTCGGCCGGCATCCCGGCCTCCGTCAGGCGGCGGGCGATGGTTTCCGCCGCTGACAGACCCATATAGACCACCAGCGTATGGCGCAGGCGGGCCAAAGCCTGCCAGTCCAGGTCCGGTTCCCCATCCTTGCCATGGCCCGTCACGAAGGTGACGCCGGCGGCATGGTCGCGGTGGGTGACGGGGATGGCCGTGGAAGCACCGCAGCCGAGCGCCGCCGTGATGCCGGGAACGATTTCGACGGGGATGTTGGCGGCGCGCAGGGCCTGCATTTCTTCGCCACCACGTCCGAACAGGAACGGGTCGCCACCCTTCAAGCGGACCACGCGGTGGCCGGCCTTGGCCTCTGCCACCAGCAACTGGTTGATGGCTTCCTGGCTCATCGTGTGATGCGACTTGGACTTGCCGACATAGATGCGGCGGGCGTCGCGGCGGACATAGTCCATGATCCGCTCGTCCACCAGCTTGTCATGCACGACCAGATCGGCATCCTGCAGCACCCGCAGGGCGCGCAGGGTCAAAAGGTCCGGGTCGCCGGGGCCGGCGCCGACCAGGGCGACGGTGCCGGTCCTGGCCTGTCCGTAATCGGGGTTGTTGACGGCGGCCAGCAGCGCTTCACGGGCGGCCTGTTCGCGGCCTGCCAGGAAGTCGCGTGCCACGGGGCCGTCGATCACCGCCTCCCAGAAGCGGCGGCGGTTGGTTTCGCCCTCGCGTGTGGCCTTCACGGCGGTGCGGAAACTGTCCAGCAGGGTCGTCAGCCGGCCCAGGCCGGGTTCCAGCGCTGCCTCCAGCCGCTCGCGCAGGCGGCGGACCAGCACGGGGCTTGCGCCACCGGAGGATATGGCGATGGTGATCGGTTCCCGGTCGATGATGGCCGGCATGATGAAGCTGGACAGTGCCGGCTTGTCGGGCACGTTGACCAGGATGCCGGCCTTGTTCGCGGCATCGGCCACGGCGCGGTCGATCTCTTCCACGTCGGTGGCGGCGAAAATGATCCGGTGATCTTCCACATCATTTGGTGTGAAATCCCGCAGGATCAGATTATCGGCCAGTTTGGCGAGGTCGGGATGGATTTCTGTGGCGATGACGGTCAGGCGGCAACCGGCCTTGGCCACCAGCCGCGCCTTGCGCAGAGCCAGTTCGCCGCCGCCCACCACCAGAACCTTCTGCCCTTCCAAAGGCAATGACACCGGAAATCCACGCAAAGCCATCGCTCAGCTCCACACCTACCGCACCTGCGGAATGAGGGAGATTTGATCCCGTTTTTACGGCGTGTCGAGGTGAAATATTATTTCTCCAATATTCCTAGGTTAAATATAGGGATTAAATCTATGGGAAAATTTTGATATTTATCAATGACATGGGTGGATAGGTAAAGTAGGTGTTAAAGGCACTTATCGGGGGTGTACACGGCAGCCATGCGCCGATAGAGCGCTTGGGTGTGAAATACCCGGTTGAACGCACAGCCTATGTACATTAGCTGTCGTGGCAATGCGGAATCATGGCCGGGACTCTGCTGCCGGTCGCCTGTGACGAAGGAAGTTGGATATGAGCGCGTTCATCGAAAGCAAGGTGCTGTCCGTCCATCATTGGACCGACACGCTGTTCAGCTTCACCTGCGAACGCGAGCCCGCCTTCCGCTTCGAAAACGGCCACTTTGTCATGATCGGCCTGACGGTGGATGGCAAGCCGCTGACCCGCGCCTATTCCATCGTCTCGCCCAATTATGCCGAACATCTGGAATTCCTGTCGATCAAGGTGCCGAACGGTCCCCTGACCAGCCGGTTGCAGCATATCCAGGTGGGCGACACGGTGATCCATGGCCGCAAGTCGGTGGGCACGCTGGTGACCAGCTCCCTGGTCCCGGCCAAGAACCTGTACATGTTCTCCACCGGCACGGGCCTGGCCCCGTTCATGAGCATCATCCGGGACCCTGAGGTCTATGCCAAATATGACCGCCTGATCCTGACCCATACCTGCCGCACCGTGGGTGAACTGGCCTATCATGACTACATCACCAACGACCTGCCCAATGACGAGTTCCTGGGCGAGGATGTGGCCGCCAAGCTGACCTATTACCCGACCGTGACGCGCGAGCCGTTCCGCAACCAGGGCCGTATCACCGACCTGATCCGGAACCACAAGCTGTTTGAGGATATCAAGGCCGCCCCGCTGGACCCGGCCAACGACGTTGCCATGATCTGCGGCGGGCCGGACGTTCTGGCCGAGACGGTGGAACTGCTGAAGGAACGCGGCTTCACGGAAGGGGCCGGGCACACGCCGGGCAATTACGTGATTGAAAAGGCGTTTGTGGAGAAGTGAGGAAGACCGGGGCGCCCAAGGGTGCCCCGGTTTGGTTTTGGGGTAATCCCCCTCAAATATCCGCGCCGGCGTTCATATAGTCGGCAAAGACATGGTCCATGACGCGGGCGGGGTTGGAGCAGCCGGCTTCGCCCACGATCTTGGCGGGTACGCCCGCCACGGTCACGGCGCGCGGCACGTCGCGCAGGACAACGGAGCCGGCGGCGACGCGGGCGCAGTCGCCGACATGGATATTGCCCAGCACCTTGGCATTGGCACCCAGCAGCACGCCCGACCCGATCTTGGGATGGCGGTCGCCATCCTCCTTGCCATTGCCGCCCAGGTTGACCCCGTGCAGCATGGAGACATTGTCGCCCACGACCGCCGTTTCGCCCACCACCACGCCGGTGGCATGGTCGATCATGACGCCGCGCCCGAACCGGGCATTGGGGTGGATATCGACGCCGAAGATCACCGATGAACGGCTTTGCAGATAGAGCGCCATGTCGCGCCGGCCCAGATGCCAGAGCCGGTGGGCCATGCGGTGGGTTTCCAGGGCCTGGAAGCCCTTGAAATACAGAACCGGCTCAATATGCCGGTGGCAGGCGGGGTCGCGGTCCAGCACGGCGGCGACATCGGCGCGGAAATCCTGGCCCATCTCCGGCTCGGCGTTCAGAGCATCGGTGAAGGCCTGCACCAGCAGCTCGCCCTGCACATCCTGATGCGCCAGACGAGTGGCGATACGGTGGATGATGGCCATTTCCAGCGACGGCTGGTTCAGGATGGCGCCATAGAACAGGGCGGCCAGCAACGGTTCGTCGGCCACGGCCTGCGCCGCCTCATTCCGCAGGGCGGCCCAGATCGGGTCCAGATTGGCAAGCGTCTGGGAAACAGGGGCGACACGCGCGGACATGGGCTGCCTCGAAACAAAGGGCAAATCTTAACGGCTATTTGATCATAGCACGGGGGCGTGGCAAGGGAGATTGTGGGGCGTTTGCGGCATGGGTGGTACGCTGGCCTGCGCGTGGCGGCGGTCGACAGGGGCGGCGTTGCCGTGCATCATCCTGTTTTCCAAAAGAAATTCCGGGGGGCGTGATGGGGGATGAGGTGATGCGGTCCAGCGACGGCTGTCCCATCGAACCGGCGGTGCGGACCATCGCCATGCCGGCCGATACCAACCCAGCGGGCGATATCTTCGGCGGCTGGTTGATGGCCCAGATGGACCTGGCCGCCGGCAATGCCGCCGCAAGGCGGGCACGCGGGCGCTGCGCCACCGTCGCCGTCGATGGCATGGTCTTTCACCGGCCCGTGTCGGTGGGGGACGAGGTCAGCCTTTACGCCATCATCGAGCATATTGGCCGCACGTCGATGAAAATCCATGTCGAGGCCTGGCGCCGGTCGCGGTTTGACGAGGCCCGGTTCAAGGTGACGGAGGCCCTGTTCACCTTTGTCGCCATCGACGAGAATGGGCGCCCGCGCGCCATCCCACCCGCCGATACCCAGGAGTAGGAACCATGACCCTACCGACCAGCAGCCCCATTGACCTGATCATCGTTCCCAAAAGCCATGATGTGGGCGGGTTCGAGGTGCGCCGCGCCCTGCCCAGCGCCAAGCGCCGCATGGTCGGCCCCTTCATCTTCTGGGATCAGATGGGGCCGGGATACTTCCCCGCCGGTACCGGCCTGGATGTCCGCCCGCACCCGCATATCGGCCTGTCCACCGTCACCTATCTGACGGAGGGCGAGATCATGCATCGCGACAGCGTGGGCAGCGTGCAGGCCATCCGGCCCGGCGCCATCAACTGGATGACGGCCGGCAAGGGCATCGTGCATTCCGAACGCACTGAGGCGGGGCTGCGGGCCAATGGCAACCATCTCGCCGGTATCCAGAGCTGGATCGCCCTGCCGCAGCGGTTTGAGGAGATTGAGCCGGGGTTCAGCCATTATCCAGCCGACAGCCTGCCCATCATCAGCGACCATGGCGTCTGGATGCGCCTGATCGCGGGCGAGCTGTTCGGGGAGGCATCGCCCGTCCGTACCCTTTCCGAGACCATCTATATGGAGATGCTGCTGGATGCCGGGGCCAAAGTGGAAATCCCGGCCAGCCATCCCGAACGCGCCCTTTATCTGTTCGACGGGCGGATCAATATTGCCGGCGATGTGTTCACGGCAGAGGGTGGGCAGGGGCAGTTGCTGGTCCTGCGTGAGGGCGACGCCCTGACGGTCCATGCCGAGTGCAATACGCGCCTGCTGCTGCTGGGTGGGGAGCCGATGGACGGCCCGCGCTATATCTATTGGAACTTCGTCTCTTCCTCTAAGGAACGGATCGAGGATGCGAAATCCGACTGGCGGAATGGCAAGTTCCCGATGGTTCCCGGCGAGACAGAGTTCATTCCGCTTCCGGAATGATAATTGATACGGGTTCGAAATGATTGAAGCGTTGCGTGTCCTGGGCAAGGCATCCTCCATCAATGTCCGCAAGGTTCTGTGGACCTGTCGGGAGGTTGGGCGGGATTTCGTGCGCGAAGATTGGGGCAGCGGCTTCCAGCCCGTGGATACCGACGATTTCCGCGCCATGAACCCCAATGCGCAGGTGCCGGTGGTGCAGGTCGCCGACGGCTATCTGTGGGAGAGCAACAGCATCTGCCGCTGGCTGGCAGCCGACGCGGGCAGGGCGGATCTGCTGCCCGTGGAGCCGCTGGCGCGAGCGCGGGTGGAAATGTGGATGGACTGGCAGGCCACGGAACTGAACCAAGCCTGGCGTTATGCCTTCATGGCGCTGGTCCGCAAGAGCCCGGCCTTTGCCGATCCCGATGCCATTGCGGCGGGTGTGGCCGGATGGAACCGGCAGATGGGGATATTGGAAGGGCAGTTGGCGAAGACCGGCGCCTATGTGGCGGGACTGGGCTTCACGCTGGCCGATATCGTCCTGGGCCTGTCCACCAACCGCTGGAAGATGACGCCGATCGAGCGGCCGCATCTGCCGGCGGTGGAGGATTGGTGGGCGCGGCTGCGTGAACGGCCTGGATTCCGGGAGTTTGGGGAGAATGGGGTGGCGTGAGGGGTCTTATTCCCGATGCCAGTCCCGGTCCAGGCGCCGTGACGCCAGGAAGAACAGGATGGCGGCCAGGGCGTAGAAGCTGAGGCAGTAGAGGATGGAGTAGCGCAGGCTTTCATCCCCGTATCCGGCGCGCAGAATGTCCGACAGCTTGCCCAGGAACCAGGTGCCGAAGCCGATCCCGATCAGATTATTGATGAACAGGAAGATAGCAGACGCCGTGGCGCGCATGTTGGCGGGCACCAGATGCTGCACCGCCGACAAGGTGGGGCCTAGCCACATCAGGGCCAGCGCCTGCGGCACCACGAACAGGAAGAACATCAGGACGGGCGAGCCGGTATTCACGGCCCCGAAGAAGAAGGGCAGGGAGATCAGGAAGGCCGTGGCCGGGACGCGCGCATAGTTCGCCTTGTTGCCTGCCCCCAGCCGGTCGCCAAGCGACCCACCCAGCCAGACCCCGATCAGCCCGCCGATGAAGACGATGGCCGAGAAGAACAGGCTGCGGTCGACCAGCGACATGTCGTGGCTGCGCTGGAAGAAGGAGGGCAGCCAGAAGGCCAGCCCATAGCCCATGACGGAGGAGAAAGACGCGCCGAAGGCCAGCAGCCAGAAAGAAAGCTTGCCCGACAGGGTGGAGAGAACAGCCTTCAGGCTGGCGGGTTGCGGCTTGGCCTGCGCCGCGTCAAGGCCGCCGCGCGCCGGTTCCTTCACCGTAAGCTTCAGCAGCGGGGCCAGGGCCAGACCGGTGAGGCCGCAGATGATGAAGGCCCAGCGCCAGCCGATTTGATGCGCGATCAAGCCGCCGAACAGGATGCCCAGCGACATGCCGATGGGGATGCCGAAACTATAGGCCGCCAGCGCACGGGCCCGTTCCTTGGGCGGGAAGTAATCGGCGATCAGCGAATAGGCAGGCGCCACGCCCCCCGCCTCTCCCACGCCGACGCCAAGCCGGCAGAGGAACAACTGCCAGAAGCTGGTGGCGGCACCGCACAGGGCGGTAAAACCGCTCCACACCGCCAGCGAGACGGTGATGATCCAGGTCCGGCTGAACCGGTCGGCCAGCATGGCAATGGGCACGCCCATGGCGGTGTAGAACAGCGCAAAGGCCCAGCCGCCCAGCCATCCCAGATCGCTGTCGGTCAGGTTCAGTTCGGCTTTGATCGACGGCGCCAGGATGCCCAGGATCTGCCGGTCGATGAAATTGAAGATATAGACCAGGATCAGGACGACCAGCACATAGGTGCGATAGGCATTGCCGCCTTGGCGGCCCACGGTCGCGTCGCTGTTCATCACGATCCCTTATGAAAGTCTTGGGAAAGAAGGGCCGTGTCCCCCGGGGGAGACGCGGCGCCAGGCAGGGAGATAGTCACATGAATGCCGTTCCAAGGCGAGAGGGGTGGCGCCGGGGCACCACCCCAACATCGCTTAGAACCGGTACTCCACCGTGGCGGTCACGGTGCGGGGCGCGCCGTAATAGCCGATGATGCTGTCGCCGAACAGGGCACCGGGGAAGTTGTAGCCGCCGACGCGGTACTTCTTGTTGCCCAGGTTTTTGCCATGCAGGCCGACCGACCAATTGTCGCTGGCGGCGGTCCAGACGGCGGACAGGTCGTAGAGCGTGTAGCCATCCTGATCCAGGAGCGGGTTCGGGAATTCGAACAGCGAGAAGGCGCTGCGGTGGGCGGCATTGCCGGTCAGGGTCAAGGTGCCAGCGTCGCCCATGTCATGAGCATAGGTCAGGCCGAAATTCGCCGTCCATTTCGGCGTGTTCTGGAACACGGCGGTGTTGGCGATATTGTCGTAAACCTTGCTGGTCAGGTTGTAGCGCAGGAACTTGTTGAATTCCGCGTCGATGTAACCGATGGCGAAATTGGCCGTCAGTTCATCGGTGATGGCCAGCAGGCCTTCGGCTTCCAGGCCCTTGATGGTAGAGGAGCCGACATTGTCCACGAAGCTGACCACGGTGGTGCCCGACGGGACCTGGGTCGTCACCTGCTGGCCCTTATAGTCGGAATAGAAGGCGGCCAGGTTCAAGGTGGCGCGGCCGTCCCAGAAGCGGGACTTGGACCCGACCTCGTACGTGTCCACCAGTTCGGGATCGTAGCCATTGGCCGTGTCCGGCGTGGAGATCACGTCACCGCGCATGTCGAACCCGCCCGACTTGAAGCCCCGGCCATAGGAGGCATAGAGCGTGAAGTCGCGGGTCGGTTCATAGGTCAGGCTGACGCGGGGCGTGAATTCGTCAAAGGTGCGCTGGTTGGTGTAGTTGGAGCGGATCAAGGTCGGGTTGCGCGCCGCCCCGCCGAACAGCGGGCTGGTCAGGCCGGCATAGTTCACGCGGTAGACGGTGCCCGTCTTCTTGTCCGAGGTGTAGCGCGCGCCGACCGAGGCCTTGACCTGATCGGTCAGCTCATAGGTGAAGTCGGCAAAGGCCGCATAGGACTTGGTATCGACCGAGCCGGAGGTCAGCGTGGTCAGGTTAGCCAGCGCCAGGATCGTGTCGAACGCACCCTCGGCATGGGCATCCATGTAATAAAGGCCGGCGACGCCCTTCAAGCGGTCGCCTTCATACACCAGCTGCAATTCCTCGCTGAACTGGTCATCCTCGTAATAGGCGGGGATGTCGAGGATCTTGGCGGGCAGATTGTCGAAGTCGATGACGGTGTCGGAGCGGCCATCGCGATAGGCGGTGATGGACTTCACCGTCACGCTGTCATTGACGTTGTACTCGATGGTGCCGGACACGCCCTGGTTCTTCACCTTCTGCTTTCCGGTCAGGCCGGCGCGCGTGTCATAGACACTGTCCAGGACCGGGACGGTCGGGGTGGCGAACAGGCGGTAGCCATGGCGGGGATTGCTGTCATCCACCGTCTTGTCGGCGGCAACGCGGATGAACAGATCCTCGTTCGGCTTGAATTCCACCGACAGGCGGCCAGCGGACACGTCCTTGTTGTAATGTTCCTGACCCGTGGTCAGGTTCTTGCCGAAGCCGTCGCGGCGGTACAGGGCCACGGCACCCGAGACGCCGACCGTTTCGGTAACCGGGGCGGAACCGGACAGGATCAGGTCGGTCTGCTTATAGGAGCCGACCTGGACCTTGGCCTTCATGTGCGGTTCGTCGTCGATCTTCTTGGTCACATATTTGACGGCACCGCCAATGGTGTTGCGGCCATAGAGCGTACCCTGCGGACCGCGCAGAACCTCGATCCGTTCGATGTCGAAAATGTCGAGCACGGCACCCTGCGGGCGGGCCACATAGACATCGTCGACATAAAGGCCCACGCCGGGTTCAAAGCCCCAGAGCGGGTCCTGCTGACCCACGCCGCGGATGAAGGCGATCAGGGTGGAGTTGGAACCGCGCGCCACCTGCATGGTCAGGTTCGGCGTGGTCTTGGTCAGCGCGGTGATGTCCTGCGTGCCGGCATTTTCCAACTGCTCGGCGGTGAAGGCCGAGATCGAGACGGGCACGTCCTGCAGGCTTTCCGCGCGGCGCCGCGCCGTCACGACGATCTCACCCAGGATGCTTTCGCTGGCGGTTTCCTGGGCCGGGGCCTGCTGTGCCAGGGCGGGCAGGGAAGCCAGGCTGGTCAGGGCCGTGCCGGCGCAAAGCAGGGCGGTGATGGAGGATTTACCGAACGACGTCTTCATGGTTCTCCCTTTCATTCTCATTGAGCGCCGGCGGGTTCATCCCGCCCGGCGCCGGTTGCATTCGCACCACCCGGCGGGGGCAGGGTGGCGGCGAAACGGGTCAGCGTGCTGTTGAACAGGTCGGGTTCTTCCAGATGCGGGGCATGGCCCGACCGGTCGAACCCGATGGTGATGGCATGGGCCAGCAGCGCTGCCAGCGCCTGGGCCGTATCCTGGGAATAAAGCCGCGACAATTTTCCGTGCGTCACCAGGACGGGCACGGAAATGCCGGGCAGCAGGGGGCGGAAATCCTGCGCCGTCAGCGAGGTCCAGAGCCGGGCCATCGCCACGGGGTCGCTGTCCGCCACCTCCGTCTCTGCCCAGCGGCGCAGGATGGCCTGTTCCACATCCAGACCTTCGGCGAAGATGCGGGCGGCAACACGTGGGCCGACGGCGGGCCAGTTGGCGACCATGGCGGCCTGGCTCTGCCGTGCCGATTTGGCTGCCGAACTGCCGCGCAGGCCTAAATCCCAGCCATCGCCATTGATGACGCGGGGCGCCATGTCGATGGAGATCATGCCGGCCACGCGCGACGACAGCCCGTCCAGCAGGGCGCGCCACAGCACCATGGCCCCCATCGACCAGCCCACGACCAGCAGGTCATTCAGGTCCAGATGGTTGGCCAGTTCCACGATATCGCGGGCCAGAAGATCAATGGAAAGATCACCATCTGCCGCCCGCGAGCGGCCATGGCCGCGCAGATCGATGCTGATGATGCGGAAGCTTTGCGACAGGCCTTCGACCTGCGGGCGGAAGAAACCGGCATGCGTGGCCCAGCCATGGACCAGCAACAGCGGCCGCCCGTGCCCCACATCATCATAGGCGATTTTCGCCTGATCGCTGGTGACCAGATACGGCATGCGCCGGTCTACCCCCTTGAAGCTTCCATCCCGTGCCGGTGTTCGTTATCCCGCCCTGGACCGATTGCGCTGGTCGTGGAAGGTTGGGGTTGATGGAGATCGATTGGTCGATCTTCCGTCCGGCTTGCCCCCATGCTTGCGGCAAATCGAAACCTGAGTCAATATTCAAGTTGCAGCCAGGGAGGAAATCATGGGCGGCGAAGAGACGGCAACGTCCAAGGCCCCGCGCACCGAAAGGGGCAAGCGGACATTGCGCAAGCTGCTGGACGCGGCGGCGGCGGAGTTCGGGGAGCGCGGGTATCACGAGGCGTCGATCAGCGGGATCACGCAGCGGGCAGGTGCCGCCTTGGGCACCTTCTACACTTACTTCGACAGCAAGGAGCAGGTGTTCCGCGCCCTGGTCGATGATATGGGCCATCTGACGCGCCAGCACATCGCCGAGCGGGTGCCGGGCAATGTCGACCGTCTGACGGCGGAACGGTTGGGTCTGGAGGCGTTCATCGAGTTCGTGCGCGAGCACAAGGACCTGTACCGCATCGTCATGGAGGCGCAGTTCGTCGCTGAGGATGCCTATCTGAATTATTACAAGGTCTTCGCTGCCGCCTATACCCGCAACCTGGCCCAGGCCGCCGAAAAGGGCGAGATCAGGCCGGGGCATGAGGAGGAGCGCGCCTGGGCCCTGATCGGGATGAGCGTGTTTCTGGGTATGCGTTACGCCGTGTGGAGCAGCGACAAGAGCGCCAAGGAAGTGGCCGATGCGGCGGCAGAACTGATCACCTTCGGCCTGTCGCCCCTGGCGCGCGGGGGAGGTGGGATGTGATCCCCTGCATCTTCGACATTACCGCCAAGCGGGCCGAACTGGCGGGCAGCGACATCGCCATGGAGGAGGTGGCGACGGGCCGCACCGTCACCTATGCGGGCCTGGATGAACGCGCGGCGCGGGCGGCGGGTCTGCTGCTGTCGCTGGGCGTGGCTGAGGGGGACCGCGTCGCCATCCTGTGCCGCAACCGCATCGAGTTCTTCGAGATGCTGTTCGCCTGCGCCAAGATGGGGGCCATTCTGGTGCCGCTGAACTGGCGCATGCCGGCGGCGGAAATCCGGCCCCTGCTGACCGACAGCGCCCCGCGCGTGCTGTTCTTTGGCGATGAGGATGCGGGCGTCGCGGCGGACCTGTCGGGCGATGTGCCCCTGCGGGTCGGGCTGGATGCCGATTATGCGCAGCGGCGGGACGCGACATCTGCCCATGCCGGGCGGCGGCTCTGGCCGGCGGATGGCATCTGGTACCTGCTGTACACGTCGGGTACGACGGGCACGCCCAAGGCCGTGATCTATACCTTCACCATGGCCATGGTGAACTATATCAACATCTCGCAGCCCATCGGCCTGACGGCGCGCGACACGACCTTGAATTTCCTGCCACTTTTCCATACGGCGGGCATCAATCTGCACACGCTGCCGACCCTGATCATCGGCGGGCGGGTGCTGATCATGCCGGGGTTCGATGTCGATGTGATGCTGGATCTGGTGGCGGCGGGGCGGGTGGATGCGATTTTCGGCGTGCCCGCCATCTATCAGATGCTGTCGCTGCATCCGCGCTTCGCGTCGGTGGATTTGACAAGGCTGCGGTCCTGGGGCTGCGGCGGGGCGCCGCTGTCGGACCAGCTGGTGCAGCGCTTCCTGGAACGCGGTGTGCGCGTGTGCAACGGTATGGGCATGACGGAGACGGGCCCCACCGCCTTCATCATGGACCCCAACCGGGTCGCCGAAAAAATCGGGTCGGTGGGCAAGCCGCAGGTCCTGTCCGGCGTACGCATCGTGGGGCCGGACGGGGTGGATGTGAAGCCGGGTGAGGCGGGGGAGCTGTGGTTCGGCGGGCCGGGCATTACGCCCGGATACTGGAACCGTCCGGAAGCGACGGCGGCGGCATTCTCCGCCGATGGCTGGCTGAAATCCGGCGATCTGGCCCGCTGTGACGCGGATGGGTTCTATTATGTCGTCGGGCGCATCAAGGAGATGTACATTTCCGGCGGGGAGAATGTCTATCCGGCGGAGGTGGAGAATGTGCTGTCGCAGCACCCTGCCATCCTAGAAGCCGCCGTGGTGGGTGTGCCGGACGAGAAATGGGGGGAGGTCGGGTGCGCCCATATCCTGCCCCGCCCTGGCCAGACGATGCCAGCGACGGATGAACTGACCCTTTTCTGCCGCGAAAGGCTGGCGCCCTTCAAGGTGCCGAAAAGCTTTGTCATGGTCACCGACTTCCCGCGCACGGCGGCGGGGAAGGTGCAGAAACATCGTCTCCAGCACTGATCGAGGCCCCATGCCCCCCACCCATATCAGTATCGATCGCAGCCTGACGCAGGCGGAGTTCGACCTGTTCGCTCGCCTGTCGGGTGATGACAATCCCATCCATGTCGATCCCGATTTCTCATCCCGCACACGGTTTGGGCGGACGGTGGCGCATGGGTTGTTCCTGTGTTCCATTCTGCGCGGGCTGGCGGGGCAGGTGCGGCCCGGAAGCCGGCAGGTTTCCAAGGATGTGCGCTTTCCGGCCCCGACCTATACGGGGGAAATGATGCGCTTTTCTGCCGAGCTGGTGGAGGAGGCCGATGGCGTCGCGCAGGTGGCCGTAAAGGCGGAGCGGGTGGCCGACGGCGTGGTGACCTGTGAAGGCATGTTTGAGATGGGAGCGGCGGCATGATCCGGCTGGGCGATGAGGCCGTGGTGAAGCGGACCTTCACGGCGCAGGATGTGGCCGATTACCGGGCGCTGGGCGGGGCGGAGATGCCAGAGGCGGAGGTGCCGGAACCGCTGGTGGGGGCCTTGTTCTCCTACCTGCTGGGCGTCAAGGTGCCGGGGCCGGGGACCAATTACCTGAAGCAGCAGACAAGGTTCCTGAAGCCGGTGCCGCTGGGCGGGGAGCTGACGGCGCGCGTGGCCGTGACGCGCATCCGGGCGGATAAGCATCTGGTCGATCTGGAGACGACCTGTCACGGGCCGGACGGGGTGCTGCTGGCCGAGGGGCGGGCGCTGGTCTATGTGGAGGATGTGGCGGATAAGGGGTGGTGAGAGGCGGAGTGCTTGCCCTCACCCTCCCAAGCCGTCCGGCTTGGGCCCCTCCCTCTCCCACGTTCGTGGGCGAGGGGCTTGAATTTCGCCCCTCGCCCGCTTGCGGGAGAGGGAGGGGCCCGCCCGCGTCAGCGGGTGGGAGGGTGAGGGTACCCCTGTCAATCCCGATACCCCGGAGACACCCGGTCCAGCTTGCGCAGCAATGCCGGCCAGATCAGGTGGTTGGCGGCAGGGGCCACGGCCATGCGGCCCAGCGCCATGTTCTTGTCGATCACGCCGGCGTCGGTGTCGTAAAGGACGCGCCCGGCCATGGACAGGGTGCGCACCTGCATGGTGCAGGCCCGCTCCAGGAAATACATGCGGGTGAACGCCTCTGCCACGGTTGCCCCCACCGTCAAGGTGCCGTGGTTGCGCAGCAGCATGGTGGATTTGGTCCCCAGATCGGCCTGCAAGCGCGGCTTTTCGGCATGGTCCAGAGCGACGCCTTCATAATCATGATAGGCAAGGTCGGCCAGGACCAGCTGTGCCGTTTGATTCAGGGGCAGCAGCCCCTCGGCCAGGGTGGCGACGGCGGTGCCGTCGGGCGTGTGCAGATGCATGACACAGCCGGCATCGTCCCGCACCTCATGCACCGCCGAATGGATGGTGAAGCCGGCGGGGTTCACAGGATAGGGGCTGTCATCCAGCTTGTTCCCGTGCATGTCGATGCGGACCAGGGAGGAGGCGGTGATCTCCTCAAACAGCATGCCATAGGGGTTGATCAGGAAGTGATGATCGGGTCCGGGCAGGCGGGCGGAGATATGGGTGAAGACCAGATCGTCCCAGCCGTAAAGTGCCGTCAGCCGGTAGGCCGCCGCCAGATCACGGCGGATCGCCGCCTCATCCTTAACCGCCGCACCGGCGCCGGCGGCCCCGGCAATCGCCATGCTCTGTGTCATCGCACTCCCCATTCAAACGCTTGTTTGGATGGAGTGTAGCGCGGTTTTGCCCGCCTGTCTTTACCCCAACACGCGGTACCAGGCCTTGAAGGCATTGGTGTAAAAGCCGGGATTGAACAAGGTCCAGGCGCCCAGGCTGGCCGGCAGGGTGAATGCCCTGGCGGCATCCTCCATGGCCATGCCGGCGGTATGGGCGCGCCGCGCCGCCGCCTCCACCGCGTCCAATACGCCCTTGTAACCCGACAGGTCGGCGGCATCGGACAGGGGGCCGTGGCCCGGCACGATGGTGGCGGTGCCGTCGGACAGCAGGGCCGTGACGGCGGTTGAGAGCTTCAGCGGATCGGCGTCGACATAATTGGGGAAAATGCCGTTCCACAGCAGGTCGCCACCGAAAATCACGCGCGGATCATCCAGTTCCACGGTCACGTCGCTGTCGGTATGGCCGGTGCGGGCGATCAGGCGCACGATGCGCCCGCCCAGGTCCAGCTTGGCCTCGCCCTCTGGCAGGATCGAGGTGGGCAGAAGGATGGGCGGGGCCTTGGGGAAGGGGTTGCCGTCGGTGGGTTTGGCCAGGGCGTTGCGTTCGGCGGAAAGCGCGCCGGTGCGCGCCGTCATCAGCAGTTCCGGTCCGTCGGCCCCCTGCCGGAACCCCGCCAGACCGCCGACATGGTCCAGATGGTAATGGGTGGCGACGACATGGGTGGGGCGGCGACCCGTCAGGGCCAGCGCCTGATCCGACAGCCATTGGCCGCCGGCGGGGGTGAAGAACCCCTCCACCACCAGCACGGCATCCCGGCCCGCGATGATGCCGCCATTGGACAGGGTGGTGCGGTCGCCGCGCCCGCCATCGGCCCCGAACGGCGTGCTGACCACGGCCCAGACGCCGTCGGCAATCTTCTCAATGCGCGCGAAGGGGGTGGTGGTGACGGGGTCGGCCAGGGTGCGGGCCTGTGCCTGACGTGCCTGTGTGGTGCCAGCGGCCAGCGCCACGGCAACCCAGGCACCGCATCCGAAAGCATGCCCGAAGAAACCCCGGCGGTTGCAGTCGCATGAGTTCATTTTTGTTCCCCACCCGTTTTTGTTTCCGGCATTGGACATGAGGCATGATGTGGGTGCAAGGCCGGAAACGGACAGGGGGCGGACGGGATTCACACCTTGATCGTCAGATCGATCTGGGCGCCGGCGTCCAGTTGATAGGGACCCCAGATGGTGCTGCTGCTGACGGTGCCGCTGCTGTCGGTGGCGTCCAGGCGGATCGACCACTGGCCGGGCGTCAGGGCAAAGCCGCCATCGGTGGGGAAACGGCCCTTTTCCTGAAGAAAAAAGGCGCGCCAGCCGGTGGGGTCGCGGCCCACGCTGGGGCCGGCCACGGTGCCCAATGAATGGCTGCTGCCCGTGCTGTCGATGCCGACGACGGTGACGCAGGCAATGTCGCAATTGGCCGATTTCGGCATGGGCACCACCGAGACAAAGGCATTGGTCGGCGGTGGCGCGTTGTCATCCTTCAGGTTCAGATTGCTGCGAACCCCCATGCGCTGCAGGATGCGGTTGATGCCGCCGCTGCCGCCGGCCAGGACCAGGGCCGTTACCAGCTTTGATACGATGCCGATGCCGTCCTGATCACCGCCATAGGCCTTGATCAGGGTGGCGACCACGTCCAGGCCGAATTCATGCACGATGCCGGCGGCGAACAGGAAGCTGACGATGGGCTTCACCGCCGACCGGTCAAAGGTCTCCCGGAACGGCTTCCAGTCGAAGATCAGGGCCAGGGCCTGTTCCAGGATCACCGCGATCATGGCCAGTTTGGTCAGGGCCGCAACGGAAGCGTCATAGATATTGCTGCCGCCCGCCATGGTGGCAATCTGCGGCATCGCTGCCGCTCCGGTGGCAGCCCCGCTGCCATCCACCTGGGCCATCGCCCCCGCCACGGGCAGCGCCAATGCCACGCCCACCACACACGCCCGCCACAGCCAGATCCGCGACATGACATCCCCCGCCGGTGTTAAGCCCTTATGGCTATAACTGATAACCGTAATGGGTGGATCGGGCAATGAGTGCGTACACGTGAAGGGTGTTGTGAGGCCTATGGCAGGCCGGTCAGGTCACGGCATCCTTGGCCTGGAACCGTTCGTCCCGCCAGACGCCGCGCGCCATGATATCGGCCAGGATGTCCACCGCGTCGGCCACGTCGGTGTAACGCAGGTAGAGCGGGGAGAAGCCAAAGCGCAGCGTGTCGGGGGCGCGGAAGTCACCGATGACGCCGGCCTCAATCAGGGCTTTCATAATCGGATAGCCCTGGGGATGTGCCAGCGCCACATGGCCGCCGCGAAGGCTGCCGTCGCGCGGGCTGTCCAGGCGGAACATGTCCGACCCCAGCTTTTCCTCCACCAGCGCGATGAACAGATCGCCCATGGTCCGCGCCTTGGCCCAGGCCAGATGCTTGTCGGCGCGCACGGCCAGATCGATGCC